>NZ_JAHOPC010000012.1:0-174403 GCF_019038615.1 Paenarthrobacter aromaticivorans | reverse complement strand
GTGAAGTGACTCCGCTTCGAAGCACGCAACGGGACAACAAAATCCATAACGGACCTTTCCCCGCCCCGCACGTCAGGCCACGAGCGACACACAAACTGTCACACAGCAGCCTGACACACAGGGATGTTCCGGGCGATGTGGGCGTTTTCCCGCGAACTCGGTGTGAGGGTGTGGCACCGGTAATCTTTGACCCATGTCCACGAATCCACTTCGCCATGCCTTGTCCCGCATGGGCGGCCGCGATCCCTACGAGAAGCACCGCACCGCTACCCCGTTGGAGCTGTTCTTCGACCTCACGTTCGTCATAGCGTTCAGCGTTGCTGCCAATCAGCTGGCCCACAATGTAGCTGAAGCGCACTTTGGAGCGGGTCTTCTTGGTTTCTGCTACGCCATGTTTGCCGTTATCTGGGCTTGGGTGAACTTCACTTGGTTCGCAAGCGCCTACGACACCGACGACTGGGTGTTCAGGGTAGTCACCATGGTGCAGATGCTGGGCGTCCTCATTCTGGCGATGGGCATCGAACCGATGTTCCATTCCCTGCTGGAGGGCGATCACGTCAACAATGTTGCGATCCTGATCGGTTACATCGTGATGAGGCTGGCGCTGGTGTTCCAGTGGCTGCGGGCCGCCCGCCAGGATCCCGGGCGCAAGGAAATTTGCCTGCGCTACGCCAGGTACCTGGCGGTGGTTCAGGTAGGCTGGATTTTGGCGTTGGTGGTCGATACCGATGTCCTCACTACGTTCCTGCTTGCTGCGCCGCTGTTCGTCCTGGAGATGTCCGTGCCCAGGCTTGCGGAGCGGAAAGCGTCAACACCGTGGCACGCACACCACATTGCCGAACGATACGGGCTGCTGGCGATCATTGCCTTGGGCGAATGCCTCATCGGAGCCATCGAAACTCTCCGAGCAATCGTGGCGCTTCACGGCTGGTCCCTCGAAGCTGCAGTGGTGGGCCTTGGAGGAACCGGTTTGGCATTCGGCATGTGGTGGATCTACTTCATCCTCCCGTCAGGGAAGTCGCTGCACCTGCAGCGGCATCGTTCCTACCTGTTCGGCTACGGCCACATGATCATCTTCGCCGCCATCGCTGCCACGGGGGCCGGACTCCACGTGGCGGCTTACTTCATAGACCATGAAGCTCACATCAGCGCGGCGGCAACGATCGCCTGGATCGCGGTGCCGGTGGCAATATTCAAGGTCTCACTGACACTGCTCTATACGGCAATGCTGGGGCCGGACAAGCACGTCCTGTGGAGCACCGGAATGGTGGCGGCCGTCCTCGCGGGAAGCGTGGCGTTGGCCGCAGCGGGCGTTTCCGTACCACTGTGCATGCTGGTCATGGTCCTGGCCCTGGGCGTCTCCATCGCCCTGGACGAACGCTCTGGCCACAAGGGACGGGCAGCGGCGCTGCGTCGGCTGGAGGCCGCGGCGGGCTAATGGGCACTAAGAGAGCCGGTACGTTCGTGCCGGTTTTTCGTTGGAACGCCTTGTTTTCTCACTCCTTATGGGCGCACACTAAGTGAATCGGCACGTTCGTACCGATTCGCGAAGTGGGAGGGCCTCATGCCAGCCAACAGCCTCATGGCAACTCTGGGCTCTGAAGTACGCGCCCGCCGTGCCTCGTTGAGCCTGAGCCAACAGGACCTCGCCGATCTCGCGGGCGTCTCCGAACGGTTCGTCCGGTTCGTGGAAACTGGCAAGAGCACAGTCCAGCTTGAGCCCCTTTTGGCGGTGCTGGACACCCTCGGCCTGGAGCTTTCGCTCCGCCAAGCCGGCAGGCCTACCGCTTCTGAGGCAGCCTCTGAGACAGCACAATGACCTTCCACCGCATCGCCGACGTCTACAAACAAGGCATCCTTGCGGCGCGCCTCGAACGGCATGAGGGCGGCACCAAGTTCAGCTACCTTCCGAAGTACCTCGACGCCGGCCTACCCGCCGTGGCAACGACGCTCCCTGTGAGTGCCGCGCCTGTTTTTACACCCAGCGGCGCAGTACCGCCCTACTTCACCGGACTGCTGCCTGAGGGGCGGCGGCTCAACTCGCTGCGACGCAGCGTCAAGGCGAGCGCCGACGACGAACTCGCCCTCCTCATGGCAGCGGGCGGCGACGCAGTGGGCGATGTCCAGACGGTCCCCCACAGCGAGGCGCTGGCGGAAGGGGGCGCCGCCGTCGTGCTTGATTCAAAACTGCCGCTGGACTTCGATGCGTTGCTGGGCGATTCCGGATTGATCGATCCCGTAGCGCTGGCGGGTGTGCAGGACAAGTTGTCTGCCGGGATGATTTCACTCCCCGTGGCGCAGGCGGGCAAGCGATACATCCTTAAGCTCAACGCCCCGGAGTTCCCCTCCGTGGTGGAAAACGAGTTCCTGATGTTCCGTTATGCGCGTCGGCTGCGGATTCCTGTAAGCAACGTGCAGTTGGTGCACGACGTCTCGGGTAGGGCGGGCCTTCTCGTGGAGCGTTTTGATCGGATCACCGCTGCCGACGGCTCGCCTCTGCGACTGGCAGTGGAGGACGGTGCCCAGATCCTGGGCCTGTACCCCGCGGACAAGTACAGCGTTCCGTTCAGCGAAGTCTGTGCGGCTCTGGCCGGCCATTGTCCTGCACGCCTTCCGGCACTCCGGAATCTGGTCATCCAACTCGCGTTTGCCTGGCTGACAGGGAACGGGGATCTGCACGCCAAGAACGTTTCCATGGTGGAAGCGCCTGGAGTTCTTGGCGCGCGCGAATTCACCATCGCCCCGGTCTACGACATTCCCTCCACAGTGGTTTACGGCGACAAGACGCTGGCGCTGGCCGTCGGTGGGAAGAAGACCGGCATCTCCCGCAGGCACTTCCTCGCCTGGGCCTCGAAGCTTGGGCTGACTGATCGGGCGGCACAGCATTCCGTGGACATCGCCCTCAAAGCAACTGGCTCCTTGATCAGCGACCTCGACGGCGGCGCCTCTCCCTTCGCGGCGAGGCAAACCAAGGAATGGACCAAGGAGCTCAAGCATCGTCGGCGCCTCATGGAGGGCTGACTCCGCGGTTAGTCAGGAACGATTTCGTCAAGCTCCGGGAGCAGGTACGGGTTGACCCTTTGCAGGATCAGCTCCACTTCTTCCCGCGGCACGGCCGTGTAGAGCACCGGACGGGCGTCGGCATAGCGGGTCGTGGGCGGCTTGTCGGGCCATTTCTCTGCCAGCGCTTGGACTCGCTCCGGAAGGGAATTGTGGGCATTATCGGCAATTTTGACCAAGGTGGCGTCGTGGTCCTCGGCCACAAACCGGATCCCTGCTTCATAATCGTCAGGGTCATCGTGGAAGCGGCGCGTGACACCATCGATGATGGCGAGGGCGCGCTCGGAGACCCCCATGTCCAACAGGGCTTGCCGCGTGATGGGAGTATCTTCGGCGATGTCGTGAAGGTAGCCAGCAATCTGGATGTCCTCGTCGAAGTCGGCGAGCGCGTCACCGACCGCCAGGACATGCTCCCGATAAGGGCGCTTGAGCTTGTCCTTTTGGCGGTTGTGGGCCACCTCGGCGAGAATCTTCGCCGTCTCAACGGTGAAGCGTGGTTCGGTCATGCTGGCCTCCGGATTGATGTAGGCACCGAACAGGGATCGGACCTTTCTTCAGGCTATCCGTAAAATTCCCGCACGGCGCCTACCCAAGTACAGGCACTACTCCTGCCCCGCTGCCGCGCACTTTTCCTGCACTGGCATTACTCCTGCACAGCGCGGGCGGCGATGCCCACTACGAGCGCCCTGGGCAAGCGCTGGGCGAGACCTGCTGCGATCCGGTTGGCCCACCCGGACACAACGCTTGCCGGAGTTCCGGGGCGGTCCAGCGCTTTGAGGGCTGTTTCCACAACCTGCGCTGAGGTCTGCATCCGTCCGACTGCCGCGGATTCGCTGCCGAGCACGTCGAAGAACTCGGTGCGGGTGGCGCCCGGGCAGAGGGCAAGCACACGAAGTCCCGAGCTCTTGGCCTCGTGGGCGACGGCCTCGGTAAAGCTGAGGACGAACGCCTTGGTGGCCCCGTAAACGGCCATGCCTGGGATGGGCTGGAACGCTGCGGTGCTGGCGACATTCACCAGGGCGCCCTTGCCCGAGGAGAGCATGCCCGGCATGAATGCCCGGGTGATATCCACCAATGCAGCCACATTGAGTGCGATCTCGGAGGCGATGACTTCAGGGTCTTCCTCCACCAACGCTGCTCGGGTTCCAAAGCCTGCATTGTTGATTAGGGTGTCCACGGTGATTCCGCGCTTGGCCATTTCCTCCACGAGTTCCTTGCCAACACCAGCACGGCCCAGGTCCATGGGAAGCACGGTGACGGCTACGCCGTGCTCGGCACGCAGTTTCCCGGCCAGTTCTTCAAGACGGTCGGCGCGGCGGGCTACGAGGACCAGGTTGGAACCTCGAGCGGCCAAACGGCTTGCGAATTCGGCGCCAAGCCCGGAGCTGGCGCCGGTGATCAATGCAGTCGTACCCGAATAGGTCATGGTCATGGCAATTCCAATCTGTAAGGGCCAGCTCCGGATGAAGCCCGCTCAATGTAGTCAATGCCAACATCGTAGGCACTGACTACATTGTTGTCAATGACTACTTCTCCGCTAGACTATCGATATGACGGACCAGCCCTACCACCACGGCAAGCTGCGAGAGGCTCTGCTGGAGCGCGCCATGGAAACCATTGAGCAAGCGGGTGTCGACGGACTCTCCCTGAGGCAGTTGGCCCGGGACCTCAATGTCAGCCATGGGGCGCCGGCCAAACACTTCCGCGACAAGCAATCCCTCATCGATGCCTTGGCATTGGCTGGCTTTGAGATGATGAACCAGCGCATAGTTGAGGCCGGCAGTGGAGATGACCTTCGTCAGCGCTTTGCAAGGATGGCCAACGCCTATGTGGACTTCGCGGTCTCCCACCCGGCGCTCTTGACCGTCATGTACTCCACCAAGCATCACCCCGGGTCCAGCACTGAGTTGCGGAACATCGGCGAGCAAGGGATCCACGTGGCCCGCGCCCTTATCTCGGAGGCACAGGATGGTGGAGCCTTGGCCCCGGGCGACACGGAAACCCTGGCCATGGTGTGCTTCGTAAGCTTGCATGGCGCCGCGCTCCTGGCGGCAGGCAAGCAGCTGGACGGCAACAGTGTTGAGGACGTTGTCGCTGCGACCACTGACACCCTGTGGGCCGGCATGGCAGCGGGGGTTCCAGCCGCGCAACTCTCACAGACAGCGGGCTCCTAATCAGCCTGAGCGCCTGGCTAGCCTAAGCCCCCGGCCAAAAGGGTACTGGCGGGACTACGAAAGCCCTGCAATTGCCTCCCGGACGGCTGAACTGAGCAGGAGATTGCGGCATCCAATCCCTCCCGGCTCGGCCTGTTGTGGGACGTATCCAAAGCCAAGTTCATACACCGGGTCCGCGAACCCCAAAGACGCGCTGGCGCCGTCGTGCCCGAACGCCCGGCAGCTGCCGAACGGCATACGGCTGTGCGACTTCATGAAAACAGTGGCAAAGCAACCGGTCTCGCCGAAGACGCGATCGATCCCAAACACCTGCTCAGCGGAAACCCTGCGGATGGTCTCCTCCGTCAGGAAGGGTGCGACGGCGGCCTGACCGCCTGCCGCCAACCCCGTCACCGCTGCAGCGTAGATCCTGGCCATCCCCTCAGCGCTGGAAACGCCCGCTACCGAACTCATACCCGCGGCGCGGACTTCGCGGATGTTCGGAAGATCCAGGATGTCGCCCTCTGCAGCATTGGCCGCCAAACCGAAGTGGCTGGCAGGGTCTACCCAAGGCAAGGCGGGGTCGGCCGCCCAGCGGAAAGGCGCGAAGCGTTCTTCCTCAGCATCCGGTAGGCCAAGGTAGAAGTGGGCACCCGTCACGGATCGGATCCGCTGTTCGAAGACCTCCTGGAGCGTGGAACCCGTGATTCGACGGCACAGCTCCTCCATGAAAACTCCGATTGTCAGTGCGTGGTAACCGAATGCCGCCCCGGGCTTCCACAGGGGCGGAAGTTTGGCGAGCTTCGCCGCCGCGAGCTCCGAATTGTTGACTTCCTCAAGGCTCACGCCTCCCTCGACGCCCAACAGTCCGGCCTGGTGCGAAAGGAGTTGGGAAACAGTGATGGAGGCCTTCCCCTCAACCCCGAACTCCGGCCAATATTTGCCCACTTCCGCGTCGAGATCCAGTTCGCCGTCTTGAACGAGCAGAGCCATCACAAGGCCTGCCATGCCTTTGGAGCACGAGAAAACACCTGTCACCGAATCGGGACGAATGTGGGGCCCACCGCTGATATCCAGCACCTTGACACCCCGATGGTACGCCGCCACCTGCGCAGAATAGTCCGGGTCCTGTTCAAGGAAACGGCCGAACAGTTCGGCTACGGATTCGAAACCTGGGGCGATCACCTGTGAATGCATCCAGACAGCCTACTTTGCCTGCACTCAGCCCCTGGGCGTTTTCCACACCCAGCGCTCCCTTGGAAGCCTTCGGGGGTCGAATTCCGGCACGGCATCCTGCAAGGAACCAGCCGGTAGTCCCAACGACTCAAGGAGGAGGTCGCGCACGCTCACCGCTGTTACTCCGAGGGCGGCGAGGTCGCCCAGGGTTACTGCACCGTCGCGCTTCGCCAGCCTCACGCCGTCGTGGTTTACAACCAGTGGAACGTGGGCATATTCCGGCACTGGCAAGCCCAACAGGGTGGCCAAGTACGCCTGCCGCGGAGTGGACGGAAGGAGGTCATCGCCCCTGACCACCTGGTCGATTCCCTGGGCGGCATCGTCCACTACGACTGCCAGGTTGTAGGCCGTGACGCCATCGTTGCGGCGCAGCACAAAGTCGTCCACCACACCGACATAGTTGCCGTGCAACTGGTCCTCAACAGCCCACTCAGCGACCTCCGATCGGAGGCGGATCGAGGCCGGACGCGACGCCCGGCGGATCTCGCGCTCGGCCTCGGACAGCGTGCGGCACGTACCCGGATACGCGCCTTGTGGAGAGTGCGGCGCAGACGGCGCTTCCTGGATTTCCCGGCGCGTGCAGAAGCATTCGTAGGTGCGGCCCTCGGCAGCCAGGCGCGCAATTGCGTCCTCGTACAGCGGCCCTCGTTCAGTCTGACGCACGACGGCGGCGTCCCAACTGACGCCGACGGCCTCCAGGTCGCGGAGCTGCTCAGCCTCCGCGCCGGACCGGGCCCGGTCCAGGTCCTCAACGCGGAGCAGGAAGTCGCGGCCAGTGGATTTAGCGAAGAGCCAGGCGAGGATCGCCGTCCGGAGATTGCCTACATGCAGTTCCCCGGAAGGACTCGGGGCGAAGCGGCCTGCAGACGTCATGATCCAAGCCTATGCGTCCGCGCACAACACAAGAGCCCCTCAGCTACCGCAACGATCCGGTGGCTCAGGGGCTCTTGCTGTGCTGCCCCTTAGGACAGGCGGGTGCAGAATGACAATGCTGTGAACAAGAGTCAATCAGCGGCTGCTTCCTTGCGGGAAACCTGTACAGGGGTCCGGGTGGTGTTCCAGGTGCCTGCTGCCTGCGGGATCCGGCGGTAGCCTCGCCCTGCTTCGTTGTCACCATTTCAGCAGTACGCATACAGTAGGTGCAATAGACATGGCATTGAGTAGTCGATCTGACTAATCAGAGT
The DNA here is from genome assembly GCF_019038615.1 of Paenarthrobacter aromaticivorans. NCBI lineage: Bacteria > Bacillati > Actinomycetota > Actinomycetes > Micrococcales > Micrococcaceae > Paenarthrobacter > Paenarthrobacter aromaticivorans. The sequence continues at coordinate 166,770 of NZ_JAHOPC010000012.1, read as the reverse complement.
TGAAATCGCAGTCAGGAAGTGGTCATTTTGCAGGAACTCGACGCGACGGACCGCAGGATCATTGCCGCACTTGATGAGGATCCCCGCGTCCCCATCATGGTTCTGGCCCAGAAGCTGCACCTGGCACGCGGCACCGTCCAGTCCCGACTGGAGCGGATGACGGCATCGGGAGCATTGCGCCCCAACAGCAGCCGCGTGCTGCCCTCGGCACTTGGCCGGGGTGTGGCCGCTGCTGTCAGCGCCGAACTCGATCAAAGCCACCTCAATGAAGCCATTGCCGCGCTACGGGAGATCCCTGAGGTACTCGAATGCCACGCTCCCGCGGGCGATACCGACCTCATCATCAGGGTGGTAGCCAAGAGCCCGGATGACCTGTACCGCGTCTCTGAGGAAATCAGGCTCTGCCCGGGAATCGTGCGTACGTCCACCAGCATGTTCCTGCGCGAAGTGATTCCTTACCGGACTACCGGGCTGCTGAAGGAGGGCCCAGCGTAGGCCCCTGGACGTATCGAATTATGCACATAGGGAGCGCCTGCGGCACCCACCTCGTATGAGGGCAGATCAATGGGCTTACAACTTCTGGGGAACTGAGGCGGGCGCTTACTACGGCGCGGACGCCGCGACCGGTTCCGTCACGACTGGAACACCTGGCACCTGCGCGCGCTCCAATGCGCGGCTTCAGCTATGAGAGCCGCGCCCCAGGGACTGATGAAAAATGCGAGGAGCAGGATTGAGCAAGTTCGGGAATCGGCGGCGCGGGTGGCCCGGACTCCGGATGGCCACCATCCGGCCGCGGAGGACAGGCATTCCAGAACGCTGAACTTGGACGTTGACCATATCCGCTGCCTCATTGGCGGCTGGCAAGAGGACTTCCAGGCAGCTGGGAATCTGGTCCACCCCATCGCCTTCAACATGGCTGCCACGCACCTAGCAGCAGTGCATAACGTGATCATGCAGCAATTTCTCGACGTCGACGACGAAATCGGATTGTTCCGCGACATTACTCAGAAAGTAGTCGCGGGCTTTCGGGAGGTCGTCCTTATGGACACTCAAGAGGTCCTGGTCGTTAGTCGAGACCCTTGCATAACCGATTGAGATTCCAGTCACGCGGAACATGGTTGCAGTAATCCCCCGTCACCGTGCATTTCATCGTGCGGGTCTTACGTACATGCAGCGATTCAGATTCGACGCGGACCCAGATGCCGTATCGCTGATGTACGGTGAGGGACCGGCTAACGGCAAACTATCGACATATTCTTCGCAGCTAGTTCGAGGCTGCAAGCACGCCACGGTCAGACCGGGAACGGCGTCGCGATGTTCGTTTCCAGTTTGCGCCGCGTCGGCGGGTTGGCATATGATCAACTCAACATTCGGACCCACTCGGCGACAGCCGGGTGGGTTCTTCGTTTCTTTGGGGGCACCAATTGAAGGACTGGATCGACCTAAACGGTCAAGTGCAAAAGCACGTGGATCGAGGACTCGATCTCGGTGGCATTCAAAACAGCAAGTTCGCCATGTTCCTCTATTCGAGCAACTACTACCGCGTGAGCGGATACGGGCGTTGCTTCTACGAAGCCGGGGCGGAAAGATATGTCGCCGGGACGACTGCGGTGCAGCTCATGGATATCTACGATCTTGACCGCGTTCTCCGGAACCTCATACTCGATGGGGTCGGGGTGGTTGAACCGACTCTACGCAGCCGTGTCGCTTTCCATGTCGCGAAGGTCGTAGGTGGCGGAGACGCATACCTCAAGGAGGACCTTTACCTTCCGATCGGTCCGGAGCCAGCTGCTTCTGATGTGAATGGGCGAAAGCGCTGGCAGGCGGAGGTCAGGAACCGCGACAAGGTTCTGGAGAGTTTTCGAGAGATTCAAGCACGCGACGAGATCTTCATAAGGCACCACGTCAACAAGGGAGACCCCGTTCCGTTCTGGGCAGCCATCGAAGTGGTCTCGCTCGGGACTTTTTCCCGGTTCTTACGCGCGCTGCGCGACAAGAGCGTCCTCGAACCCGTTACTAAGTCGCTACAGCTTGAAGACGAGCCGAAGCTGCTCCAGGCTGTTCAGAACATCACCTTCCTGAGGAACATCGCCGCACATCATGGGAGGCTATGGAACCGACGTTTTGACGGTCACGTCACGCTTCCTGCGATCGCGCTCAAAGTGAAGAGACAATACCTCGCACCCAAGACCCCCGCCGCAGCACTAACGCTCCTTGCCGGCTTGGTCGACCAAATCGAAACAAGCACTGACTACTCGAAAGGCTTGCTCGATTTAGTTCACTCTGAGTCGGCGTTCGTCGACGGCTACTACCGTCCGATCCTCTGAGTCATCCTGTTCATAGGGGAACGACGGCCTCCTCAAGATGTGATCGCTGAGGACCACTTATCGAGAAGGCACCTTTATGTTCTCGCCGCCACGCGGACACGTCCGTAAGCCGGTGGATCACCGTGCCAACGAAACGTGTTGACGCGTTCCTTGCAGTTGCCGACTTGGAGGATGCGCGTATGACCCGCACGGTGGAATGCACGATGACGGCGGGGGATTACTGCAACCATATTCCTTAGAATCAGGGGGTCTCGGTGGGCCGCGTCCGGGCTCCAGACCCTGTCTGACCCTATTCTGGAGAGCATGGATAGTCCTCAGACACAGTCCCCGGTTCAACCCCTCAAGTCGCTGCTTTACTGGCGCAAGAGCAAAGTGAATGGGGCTGCGACAGTTCCCGTCATTTTGAGCCTGGATCCCTCCGGCGTCTTGAGTATGCAGAACGCTGAGCTGCGGACGATATTCGCTCTGCCGGTAAGCCATGCTTCGGTCCGCTTCACCAGTTGGGGAACCATGGTGGTGCAGGCTCATGGCCAACAACACGACATTGTCGGCGTTGGAGCATCAATGTCTCCCAGTCCTTCCAGGGCACAGTTGGCTGAACTTGGCACGGCCTCAGGCGGGAACTCCGGTAATGACAACCTGGGTCGGTTGGGTTCTGCTGGTGCGGCCATGAGCGCCGCGGACGGTATAGGAGCAGCCGCCGGCGTCGCTGGAGGTGTCGCCATGGAATACGCCTACTACCGGGGGCTCGAAGCAATCAAGGCTTGGCAGGAGACGTTGCCTTTGGCCGGCGCCACCGTGAAAAAGAGCTCCATGGAAGCGATGAAGTATTTCATGCTTGCTGTCATCGCAGCCTTGGCTATCGCCCTAGTAGCTGGTCTCCTTATCAGGTAGTTTTGGAAGTCATTTCTGCGGTGGGACGGAGAAATCCCAAGGCTGGACGACGATCAGCACCAGCAGAACCCAGCCTAAAAGCGCTACTGCGTTGAGGATCAAACCTGCGATGGGCATACCTTTAGCGGTCCGGGCAGACGTGATCCCTAAGAAGCCCAGCACCAGACCGACTAACGGAAACAGAACCGTCCAACCAAGAACGAGCGATGCCAAGCCTATGACCAGGCTGGCCACACCCATCCCCTTACCCGATGGACGGGCAGGCGACCATACCTCTTGGTGCGTTGAGGGCGGTGGCAATTGCCGCCGGTTCTCGTACCATTCCATGGCTCTAAAGCTACAGCCTTCGTTCAAGTGCAGCACCGACGCGAATGGCACCTCCTTCAAACACGTCCGTGGTCGATCCAGCCAAGATCGAGCATGCTGTCACGCTCCAGGACAAAGGGAGCAAGCATCCACGAAATCACGGAATAGACCGGCCTGAAGCGCACCACCCTGTCCAAGGCACCTGCCGCCTCGGCAAACAAAGCAGCATCCCCATTTCCTGCCGGTTCAGGTAATCTTGATTTAGTCAGGGTGCTTATTTAATGACTAGTCTGCTCGACAACGCGAAAGGAAAGAAATGATCGTCCTGGGACTTGTTCTTCTGATTGCCGGCTGGTTACTCAACATTGGCATCCTCGTCACCATAGGCTGGATTGTGCTGGCCATCGGCCTCATCCTGCTTATTCTCGGCGCGCTCAATCGCCCCATCTTGGCTGGGCGCCGGTACTGGTATTAGCTAGGACGCCCGCACGCGGGGCCTTACGAATACAGCGGAAACACCCGCTCCCCGGCCGTAGGTAGTGGAGAAGTCCAAGCGCGCCCAGCGACGGCGGCCAAGCTTACTTTGCGGAGTCGCCGCTCTGCCGGTTTCACAGGCAGTCCATCCGCTGTGTTGCCATCAGACCGGTGGACCTACGTTGGTTTTCAGATTCTTCATCACCAGGGTGGACGTGAGACGCTCAACAGCCGGAAGGGCCGCGAGTTCGTCGTCGTAGAAGCGCTGGTAGGCAGGAAGGTCCGCCGCGATGACCTTCAACAAATAGTCGGGAGAGCCGAACAGCCGCTGTGCCTCAACGATGTTGGGGCTTGAAGCCACACGTTCCTCGAACTCCGCCATGATGGTGCGTTCCACCTGACGGAGCGTGACGAACACGATTGCCTCGAAACCAAGCCCCACCGCTGCTGGATCAATGTCCGCACGGTAGCCCCGAATGACCCCGGAAGACTCCAGGTCCCGGAGTCTTCGATGGCACGGAGCCACTGTTAATCCGACCTTCGATGCCAAGGCAGTGGCGGTCATTCGACCATCCTCTTGGAGGTGGCGCAAAATACTTCTGTCAATGTGGTCAATCACGCAATGATCTTACCCAGATAACAAGTTTCTGGGATAAATCAGGGAACACTTATCAGGCGATTTTCCCTAGAGTTTTCCTACCAACGAAAACTCTGGAGAGACCGTGAACCCGCAATTGTTCTTCGCCTTCCTGCTTGTGTCAGTCACCTTGGCTTGCACCCCCGGCGTCGATTGGGCCTACTCGATTTCAGCTGGACTCAGGAAGCATAGTTTCGTGCCGGCCGTAGCGGGACTCTGCAGCGGATATGTGATTCACACGGCGCTGATGGCGGCCGGACTGGCAGCCCTGCTGGCGGGAGTACCCGGCCTGCTGGGCTGGCTCACGATTGCCGGTGCTGCATACCTGCTGTGGCTCGGCTTCACCACCATCCGGTCATGGCGAGGTGCGAGTTTTAGTGCGGAAGGCGCCGTCGTGCAGTCCGGAAACCAGGTCCGGACGTTCTTCCAAGGCATGGGCACCAGTGGCATCAACCCCAAAGGCCTGCTGTTCTTTGTGGCGCTGGTGCCGCAATTCGTCAGCCCCGAAGCCGCACTGCCTGTTCCTGTTCAGTCCGGGTTGCTGGGACTAACGTTCGTGATCCTCGCCGGCCTTGTGTACACCGGGGTCGCGTTGACCTCGCGGAGGCTGCTCGCTTCACGTCCAGGCGCCGCGCGCGTGGTGACGCTGGCCAGCGGGATCATCATGATTGGGCTGGGAGCAGTGTTGTTGACGGAGCAACTCCTTCCCCTCGTGGCGAGCCGGGCTTAGGCGGCAAGTACCTCATCCAGTCGCTCGTACCCTTCGATCACGCCGTAATTCATCCCTGTGGCGAGGGCCATGTCACGCGCTTCCACCGATGGGTAGACCTCGTGGGCGACGATCCTGGTGCGACCGTCAATTTCCTCGAACCTGGTGGTGCTGATGCCCACTTGGCCCGGGGCGCCGTCGAATTCGAAGGTCATGATGATCAGCTCGTCGGTGTCCACGGTGTGGAAGACCCCACGGAATCCGTACATCGCGTTTTCGTGGCCACTTTCGTAGTGCCAGCTACCGCCCGTGGTGGCGTTGTATTCGGTGACATTCAGTCTCGCGTCCCGCGGACCAAGCCACTTGGCCAGGAGATCCGGGTCCACGTGTGCCTTGAACACTGCACTGACTGGTGCATCGAATTCGCGGACAGTATCGACGAACGGAACGCCGTCATCAGCAGTGATTGCCGTTGGATTGCTCATTTCAATTCCTCTTCATCTTGTTGTTGTAGCCCTGGGAGGACCCCGGGGCGGGACTCAGCCAGGAGTTCGTCGAGCAGCCGGAAGCGACGCTCGGCGATCAGTCGATATTGGTCTATCCATGCCGTCAGCTCTTCGAGGGCGGCTGCATCCAGGTGCACCGGCCTGCGTTGGGCATCACGGGACCGGGTCACCAGCCCTGCGTGCTCCAGGACCTGGATGTGTTTTGAAACTGCCTGCTTGGTGATCGCAAAGGGCTCCGCCAGTTCATTGACCGTTGCGTCTCCCCGGGACAGCCGGGCAACAATTCCCCGTCTGACGGGATCAGCAAGGGCCATGAACGCCTTGTCCAGAGCGTCTGAATCCATAACCCTGCGCGACCTTTCCTTGTCAACCAAATGCTTTATCAATCACTTGGTTGATTACAAGGCTACGCTTGCATCAGCTCCTCCACAATGGTCTTTATTCCCCGCTGAGTTCCCTGAAGTCGTTCTCCCACAAACGACGCATCTCGGCGTCCTTGCGGATCACTTCCAAGGCTTCCAGCTCGGCTGGCGGGGCAGGGCGTTTGGATCGGGGAGTCAGCGTCCGCCGCCCCTGGTCCAAGGCGAGAAGGGCGCGATCGGTCAGGGCGTCATTTCGCAAGGCGAGGCTGGTCTTCCTCCGGCGAAGGACCTCCTTCAGCGCCGCCTGGGCCGATTCAAAATCGCCACGAGCCCGTTGCGACCTAGCCCGGATCAGAAGCAAGGCTGCCGAGAGATCATCCGTATTCAACAACCCCTCCGTGCACATCACTACGTCCCTGTGCCGGTCCAGCGCAAACGCTGCGGTGCAGCGTGCCAGGGCTGAAGGCAACGACGGCGGCAAACCCACCACTGCTTCCAGCGCCGACTCGATCATTCCCATCTCGCGAAGGCAATGGGCCAGCGCGAGGAACACAGACTCCTCGCTGAACAAGACCGGAACTTCAATGCGTTCGGCTACCTCAACCCGGGTGACCACCTGCCCAAGGTAGAGGGCCGAGAACTGGCTCGCGTCGTCGTCGATCCTTGTTGTTAAGCCGCGCCGCAGCAACTCGGAGGCCCGCAGATAACCGCCGTGCTTGTACGCCAATAGTCCCGCCATCACGTAACACAAGCCCGCCCACCCCGGGTAGACGCGACCCAGGGAGATAAGCCGATCAGGCTCGGTAGAAGTGAAGACGGCCTCATGCATTGCCTTGGCCTGCTTGGTGGACAGGCGCTTCAACCGGGGAACATCGCCCAGCACAGAAAGGCGGGCAGGATCCCGGCCAGTCAGGACACCGGACAGCACTTCACCCACGCCGTCGGCCAATCCGCGGACGGGTGTGCGAACGTATCCATCGCGGAAGGGAGTGAGATCCCGTGTGTCATGGAAGATCGATTGGAAATCGCCGTTGGGAGCCTGGCTCATGAACCCATGCTAACTGTCAGCTGACTGGCCATTCCCCTGCAATTGGAGGCATTTCAGGAGTATTATGGCGGCGTCGGCAAGGTTTTCCGACACCCCTTGCCGCGGGACGGTTCTCCATGAGAAGAGCCGTTTAACAGCGTGAAAGGGAGGACTTCATGACCACCGCTTCGCACCCCACCGAACACCATCATGCGATGGGGTTGACGCTTCACAACACCGCCATGGGCGTTGGCATTGTATTTCTGCTGGTGGGTGTCCTGGGCTTCATCCCGGGTATCACCACCAATTACGGCGCCATGACCTTCGCGGGACATGAATCCGGCGCCATGCTGCTTGGAGTATTCCAAGTATCCATTCTCCACAACATCGTCCATCTGCTGTTTGGCGTAGCCGGTTTGGCCATGGCCAGGACAGCTCGTATGGCTCGCCTGTTCCTCATTGGTGGCGGCGCCGTATATCTCGTTCTTTGGATCTACGGCCTGATCATCAACCAGGAAACGGGCGCCAACTTTGTTCCGTTCAACACCGCTGACAACTGGCTGCACTTTGTTCTTGGCGTGGCCATGATCGGCCTCGGTGCTTGGCTGGGCAGGGATGCCATGGACGAGACAACGACGGCACGGCGGAGGATGTAACCTCGCGGACGTCGGTTCAACGAACGACGGCGGTCGTCCCCTTCGCGGAGACGGTCGCCGTTCTGTTTCCGCGAGATGGCTCAGCGCGGGGGAGGCTCAGCGCGGGGCGCGGCCACCAAGGCGTGTGGTGACTTTGGCGGCGGCCTCGGCACAAGCTTCGCCGAGACTGGTAAGCGTGTCCTGCGAGACCCGGAACTTTGGTGCGGGGATGAGCACGGACGCCACAATGTTTCCCCTGTGGTCATAGACAGGCGAGGCCACGCCCACTTCCTCGATGGACGTCTCGCCAAAGTTCACTGCCCAGCCGCGCTTCGTGGAGTCCTCCAGTCGCTGCAAGTACGCCTCCATGGCTTCCTCGTCGAGGCCCGGAAGAGTGATCGTACCGCTCCGGAGCAGATTACGGACGCGATCCTTGTCCTCCGCGGCCAGGAAGACCTGAACAGAAGAGCTGAGTGCCTCGTTGTAGCGGACACCCAACGGGGCCAAATGTTTGACCTGGTGCCGGCTGGGAATCTGCTCCACACTCATGGATTCGGTGCCGTTCCAGACCATGAGCGCGCTGGTCTCCCCCGTCCGTTCGGTCAATTCGCGTAGCACCGGATACGCCACGCGCCGCTCTTCGAGTTCCGCCAGGAGTGGGCCCGCCATGGCGATCATTCCCAGCCCCAAGCGGAACCTGCGCGAATCGACGTCGCGCTCCACCAAGTGCTCCTGCTCCAACGTGGCCAGGATGCGGGAAACTGTGCTCTTGTGCAGGCCAATTCGCCCTGCGATTTCAGTGACCCCCAATAGCGGCTCTTCGGCACTGAAACTCCGCAGGACCGCGATGGCGTTGACAATGACCGAGGTACCTTTGGCTTCGCCGTTGCCTGAAACGTCGTTGGATTCCGTGGGAGTCATGGGTTCACTATATTTGGCCGAAGCTGGCGGACCGTTCCCGGGCGGGGCCGGTGGACGCCGTGCACTGCGTCCACCGGCCGCGCCACCTAGGCTCCGATGATGTTGTACTCGGGGCCGAAGGGGAACTTGGTGATGTTCTCCGCACCGTCTTCGCCCACCACAAGGATGTCGTGCTCGCGGTAGCCGCCGGCGCCTGGTTGGCCGTCCAGGACGGTGATCATCGGTTCCATGGAGACCACCATGCCCGGTTCCAGCACGGTGTCGATGTCTTCGCGAAGTTCAAGGCCTGCTTCGCGTCCGTAGTAGTGGCTCAAGACGCCGAACGAGTGGCCATAGCCGAACGTGCGGTTGGCCAGCAGCCCGTGACCAACGTAGATCTCGTTGAGCTCGGCGGCGATGTCCTTGCAGACTGCGCCGGGCTTGATGAGTTCCAGGCCGCGCTTGTGAACCTCCACGTTGATGTTCCACAGCTCCAATGAGCGCGCGTCCGGTTCGCCATAGAACAGGGTGCGCTCCAGTGCCGTGTAGTAACCGCTGGTCATCGGGAAGCAGTTCAATGACAGGATGTCGTGTTCCTGGATCTTGCGCGTGGTTGCCCAGTTGTGCGCGCCGTCGGTGTTGATGCCGGACTGGAACCAGACCCACGTGTCACGGATTTCTGAGTCCGGGAAGGTCCGGGCAATTTCGTGGACCATGGCTTCGGTGCCGATCAGGGCGACCTCGTACTCCGTGATTCCAGCCGTGATGGCGTTGCGGATGGCCTCGCCGCCAAGATCGCCGATGCGGGCGCCGTGCTTGATGACTGCGATTTCTTCGTCCGACTTGATCATTCGCTGGCGCATCGCAGCCTGGGCGACATCCACCAGCGTTGCTCCGGAGAATGCGGCCTGGATCTTGTTGCGGTTGTCCAGCGGCAGGGAGTCGTCTTCGACGCCGAGGCGGCGGGGGTTGATGCCGCGGGTGCGCAGGACTTCCTGGATGGCGTGGATGTAGTTGTCACGACGCCAGTCCGTGTACACGAGGTTGTCGCCGAAGCTGCGGCGCCAAGGCATACCGGCGTCGATATTTGCCGTAATGGTGACCGTGTCATCCTTGGTGACCACCATGCCGTAGGAGCGGCCGAAGTAGGTGAAGAGGAAATCGGAGTAGTACTTGATGGAGTGGTAGCTGGTGAGGATGACGGCGTCGAGGTCTTTCTCGGCCATGATCCTGCGAAGTCCGGCAAGGCGACGCTCAAACTCTGCGTCGGAGAAGGTCAGGGAGACCTTCTCGCCGTTGTTTAGGACCTTGAGACGCTCGAGCTTGGCTACGTCGTTGATGGGCTCGTTCTCGGTGATGGTCATGGTGGTTCCTTTCAATGGGTGGTTGGTTTCAGTCCTGCTGCAGTGGCTTCTTGGAAGTCTCGGCGGCGAACAGGACTGCGATGAGGGAAACAAGGGCGGCAGCCACGAGGTACCAGCCTGGGGCCAGTTGGTTGTGGGTCATGCCGATGAGGAGGGTTGCCATGAACGGAGCAGTGCCGCCGAACAACGCGTTGGAAAGATTGAAGCTAACGGCGAATCCCGTGTAGCGGACCTTCGTTGGGAAGAGTTCGGCCAGGAAGCTCGGCAGGGTGCCGTCGTTGAGGGTGAGCATTCCGCCCAGCAGGATCTGGACGAGGACGATGACCAGGAAGTTACGCGTATCCAGGAGCATGAACGCAGGGACGGTCAGCACCACAAACAGAACAGATGCCGTGATAAGCATGCGCTTGCGGCCGAATTTGTCCGACGCGATACCGGTCAGGAAGATGAAGCCGATGTAACTGGCCAGGGCGATCGTTGTAGCGAGGAACGATTCCGCCGCCCCAAAGCCCAGTTCAACCGACAGGTAAGTTGGCATGTAACTGAGGATCACGTAGAAGCCCACCGCGTTCAGCAGCACTGCGCCCGTAGCGATCACGAGCTGTTTCCGGTAGGTCTTGAACATCGCCAGCGCCGGCGCCTTCACAGTCTCCTTCTCGGACAGTTCACGGAAGGCAGGGGTGTCCTCGAGCTTGGTCCGGATGTATCTGCCTATTAAGCCCATAGGCGCCGCCAACAGGAATGGCAGGCGCCAACCCCATTCGTTGAGCTGCTCTGCGGTCAGGACTGAACTCAGCAGGGCGGCCAGCAAGGATCCCAGCAAGAGTCCCGCTGCGGTGCTGGCAGGTACGACGGCGGCATAGAGCCCGCGGCGATTCGACGGTGCGTACTCCACCAGGAAGGCGGACGCGCCGGCGTACTCGCCTGCAGCAGAGAAGCCTTGGACAACCCTGACGAGCAATAGCAGGATCGGCGCCATGACGCCGATAGTGGCGTACCCGGGGATCAGTGCGATGCAGAATGTGGCCACGGACATCAAGACGATCGAGAGCGACAACGCCTGCTTCCGGCCCAGCCTGTCTCCGATATGGCCCCAGATGAATCCGCCAAGCGGCCTTACGAAGAAACTGACGGCGAAAACACCGAACGTTGCAAGCAGAGCCGTTTGACGATCGGATTCGGGAAAGAAGACCGTGGAGATGATACCGGCCAGGTATCCATAGACGGCGTAGTCGAACCACTCGACGAAGTTACCGATGAAGCTTGCAGTGACGACGCGTCGGCGCGTGTCCTTGCTGACTGTGTGATTGGGGCCTGACTCGGGAGAGGTACTGCGTCCGCCATTGGACCGGTCTCCCGCGGCTGCCACAGAGGAAAGTTCATTACTCATGTGTCCACCAAGAAAATTGGGGTTGCATTAGAAGCAACGCTGTTGCATCAGACTACGTGTGTGCCGCATCACGGTCAAGAGTGTTTTTGAAACTAATTCGACGGCTTCTGGGCGGCTACGGTGGGCGCGACTCTGATTACACTTGTTGCAATGGGCGATACACGGTTGCACTGAGCGCCGAAATGCCGCGATCCTCTCTCATATCCAAACCCTTTTCCCCGGATCTTCTCTCACATCGTGCGGCCCATGTCGGAACGCTCTCTCACTTTCACGAAGAAAGGCCCGACGTCGGCACCCGGGGTGGGTGCCGACGTCGAGCCTTTAGTACGGGACAGCTATTCAGCCGGCGCGACGGGACGTGAGAGGGGACCGCGCCAAACGCGACGGGACGTGAGAGAGGACCGCGCCAAACGCGACGGGATGTGAGAGAACGTCAGCCGAAAGGCCGTTGGATGTGAGAGAACGTCAGGCGAAAGGCCATTGGATGTGAGAGAACGTCAGGCGAAAGGCCGTTGGATGTGAGAGAGGACCGTGCCAAACGCGGCAGGACGTGAGAGAGGACCGCCCAAACGCGACGGGATGTGAGAGAACGTCAGGCGAAAGGCCGTTGGATGTGAGAGGGGACCGCGCCAAACGCGGCAGGACGTGAGAGAACGTCAGCCGAAAGGGCGTTGGATGTGAGAGAGGACCGCGCCGAACGCGGCAGGACGTGAGGGAGGGCCGCGCCTAGAGGACCTTGCGGATCGTCTCCTCGAAGCTGACTACGTGGTGCAGGGCGAGCTCGGAGGCGCGGTCTTCGTCGCCGTCGGCAATGGCTGTCAGCAATTCTGCGTGCTCGGAGATGTGGCCGGAGACGGAGGGCATTCTTTCCAGCATGTAGCACCAGATGCGGGTGGCGAGATTGTCGTACCGGATCAGGACGTCTTCCAGGTGCGCATTCGCCGAGGCCTTGTAGATGAGGCGGTGAACCTGGATGTCGTAGCGCATGAGTTCCTGGGAGGAATTGTCCTGGCCTTCAAGATCACGAATTGCACCGGCGACAGCGCGAAGCTCTGAACGCATGGCAGGGCTGGCCATGCGGGCAGCCTTCCTGGAGGCGAGTGGCTCCAGTAGCTCGCGGATCTCGGAGACCTCAGCGAGCTGGGTAATGTCCACGCCGGTGGCGAACGTCCCACGCCGTGGATAGGAAACCACTAGATGATCGCTTTCGAGGCGCTTGATGGCCTCGCGGACGGGCGTACGTCCAATGCCGAGTTCCGCAGCAATCTGACCGTCGTTGATGGGGTCACCGGGCTTGATGTCCAGCATGATGAGCCTGTCGCGGAGGAGCAGGTAGGCGTTCTCCGCCAGGGACGAACCCTGCGGAGCTGATTCCAGTGCTTCCAATGCTGCGCTCATTGCTCTCTCCCGTTGTCGCCAATCCAGTTTGCTGAATGGATTGCCGCAGACCTGTTGACGACCTTGTGATCTTCAACATACTATGGCAATAGTTCTAATATATCAGTTGCCTAACAGTCGGCCACTAGACAAGCTTTCGAAGGAGAACACCATGGTTGAACCGCTGATCCGCCCGCTCGCACAGGCGGACCCGGAGGTCGATCAGGCGATCGCCCTGGAACTCATCCGCCAGCAGTCCACGCTGGAAATGATCGCCTCTGAGAACTTCGCCCCCACGGCCGTCATGGAAGCACAGGGCTCGGTCCTTACCAACAAGTACGCCGAGGGTTACCCGGGCAAGCGCTACTACGGCGGCTGCGAACACGTTGATGTGATCGAGCAGCTGGCCATCGACCGCCTGAAGTCCCTGTTTGGCGCAGAATTCGCCAACGTCCAGCCGCACTCCGGCGCCCAGGCAAACGCCTCGGCCATGCACGCACTGATCACCCCTGGCGACACCATCATGGGTCTGAACCTGGCCCACGGCGGCCACCTGACCCACGGCATGCGCATCAACTTCTCCGGAAAGCTGTACAAGGTTGTTCCCTACGGCGTCCGCGAAGACACCCACACCGTAGACATGGCAGAGGTGGAGCGCCTCGCCATTGAAAACAAGCCGCAGCTGATCGTCGCTGGCTGGTCCGCTTACTCCCGTCAGTTGGACTTCGCAGAATTCCGCCGCATCGCGGACCTCGTGGGCGCCTACCTGATGGTGGACATGGCCCACTTCGCCGGCCTGGTTGCAGCTGGACTGCACCCGAGCCCGGTCCCGCACGCCCACATCGTCACGAGCACCACGCACAAGACCCTTGGCGGTCCCCGCGGTGGCGTGATCCTCACCAACGACGCCGAGATCGCCAAGAAAGTGAACTCCGCCGTATTCCCCGGCCAGCAGGGTGGTCCACTGGAGCACGTCATCGCCGCCAAGGCTGTGGCCTTCAAGATGGCCGCCGAACCGGAGTTCCAGGAACGCCAGCGCCGTGTACTTGAGGGTTCCAAGATCCTGGCCGATCGCCTCCTCCAGGAAGACGTGGCCGCAGCCGGCATTTCCGTGGTCAGCGGTGGGACCGATGTCCACCTGGTGCTCGCCGATCTCCGCCACTCCGTCCTTAACGGCCAGCAGGCCGAGGACACGCTGCACCACATCGGCATCACGGTCAACCGCAACGCCGTCCCCTTCGACCCCCGCCCGCCGATGGTTTCCTCGGGCCTGCGCATCGGCACCCCCGCCCTCGCCGCCCGCGGCTTCGGCGCTGAGGACTTCACGGAAGTCTCGGACATCATTGCGACGGCGTTGATCGCCGCAGCGAATAGCGGCGGCACCGCAGCAGGCACCGAAGGTGACGTCACCCTGGACGAAGCCACCGCCGTCGAACTCCGCCGCCGCGTGACCGCGCTGGCCGACAAATTCCCGCTTTACCCCCACCTCAGTAACGGCAACGACGCCGCAACTGAACTCGAAGAAATGATTGGAGCAGCCCAGTGAGCGCGGACCACCTCCCCGAACACCCCGACTTCCTCTGGCGCAACCCGGAACCAAAGAAGAGCTACGACGCCGTTATTGTCGGCGGCGGCGGGCACGGCCTGGCAACGGCCTACTTCCTGGCCAAGAACCACGGCATGACCAACATCGCCATCCTTGAAAAGGGCTGGCTGGCCGGTGGCAACATGGCCCGTAACACCACCATCATCCGGTCCAATTACCTCTGGGACGAGAGTGCTGCGATTTACGAGCACGCCCTCAAGCTGTGGGAAATCCTGCCGGAAGAGCTGGAGTACGACTTCCTGTTCAGCCAGCGCGGCGTGATGAACCTCGCCCACACCCTGGGTGACGTCCGCGAAAGCATGCGCCGCGTAGGCGCCAACCGGCTAAACGGTGTGGACGCTGAGTGGCTGGAACCGGATCAGATCAAGGAACTCTGCCCCATCCTGAACACCAGCGACAACATCCGCTACCCCGTCATGGGTGCTACTTACCAGCCACGTGCCGGCATCGCCAAGCACGACCACGTGGCCTGGGCCTTCGCCCGCAAGTGCGATGAACTCGGCGTGGATATCATCCAGAACTGCGAAGTCACCGGCTTCATCAAGGACGGAAACCGGGTTACCGGCGTCAAGACAACCCGTGGCAACATCAACACCGAAAAGGTAGGCCTCTGCGCCGCCGGCCACAGCTCGGTCCTCGCAGAGATGGCCGGCTTCCGCCTCCCGATCCAGTCCCACCCGCTCCAGGCGCTCGTGTCTGAACTGCACGAGCCGGTCCACCCCACGGTGGTCATGTCCAACCACGTCCACGTGTATGTGTCCCAGGCACACAAGGGTGAACTGGTGATGGGCGCTGGCGTGGACTCCTACAACGGTTACGGCCAGCGCGGATCGTTCCACGTGATCGAGGAGCAGATGGCAGCCGCCGTGGAGCTCTTCCCGATCTTCGCCCGGGCCCACGTGCTCCGGACCTGGGGCGGCATCGTGGATACCACGCTGGATGCCTCGCCGATTGTTGGCCTCACCCCGGTGGAGAACATGTTCGTCAACTGCGGTTGGGGAACGGGTGGCTTCAAGGGCACTCCTGCCGCTGGTTTGACCTTCGCGCACACCATCGCAACCGGTGCCCCGCACAAGCTCAACAAGCCTTTCGCCCTGGAACGCTTCGAGACCGGCGCCCTGATCGATGAACACGGCGCCGCAGCCGTGGCCCACTAGTAAGGACGGGAAAAGACATGCTTCTCATTTCATGCCCCAACTGCGGGCCACGCGACGAAACCGAATTCCACTATGGCGGCCAGGCACACATCGCCTACCCGGAGAACCCCAACGACCTCACGGACCGCGAATGGGCTGAATACCTGTTCTACCGCGAGAACACCAAGGGCACCTTTGCCGAACGCTGGGTACACAGCACCGGTTGCCGCCAGTGGTTCAACATGCTGCGCGACACCGTGAGCTACGACATCCACTCCATCTACGCCATGGGCCAGCCCCGCCCGGATACAACCGGCGAGTACGGCCAGGCCGGCGGAGCAGGCCTCGCTCCCGGCGCACCCACAACCTCGACGGCCGCTGCCGCCCCCACCTCCTCGGAAGGAGTCTAGAAGTGACCAGCAAGAACGCACGCCTCGCCACCGGCGGACGCATTGACCGCAGCATCGCTTGGCGCTTCACTGTGGACGGCCAGGAATTCACCGGCCACCCAGGCGACACCATCGCCTCCGCGCTGCTGGCCAACGGCCACATCAACGCCGGCAACTCCCTCTACGAGGACCGCCCCCGCGGCATCATGGCCGCCGGCGTGGAAGAGTCCAACGCCCTGGTCAAGATCGCTCCCCGCTTCCCGGGCCACGTTGCCGAATCCATGCTCCCCGCCACCGCCGTTTCACTCGTGGACGGCATGAACGTTGAGCTGCTGAATGGTTTGGGCAAGCTTGACCCTGCCGAGGACAAGGCTGAGTACGACAAGAAGTACGTCCACACGGACGTCCTGGTGGTCGGCGGCGGTGTTGCAGGCCTTGCAGCCGCCCGTGAAGCAGTCCGCACCGGCGCCCGCGTCATCCTGATCGACGACCAGCCCGAACTGGGTGGTGCACTGCTCTCCGGCTCCACGGCCCAAGACCTGCAGGAAACCATCGAGGGCAAGCCTGCCCTGGAATGGGTTGCCGATGTGGAAGCCGAGTTGGTCTCCGCCGAAGAATGCACCGTGCTGAACCGCACCACCGCCTTCGGTTCCTACGATTCCAACTACTTCATCGCAGCGCAGAACCGCACAGATCACCTGACCGTTCCGGCCGCTCCGGGCGTTTCGCGTCAGCGTATCTGGCACATCCGCGCACAGCAGGTTGTCCTGGCACCGGGTGCCCACGAGCGTCCGCTGGTCTTTGAGAACAACGACCGCCCGGGCATCATGCTCGCCTCGGCCGTCCGCACGTACCTGAACCGCTACGCGGTCGCAGCCGGTTCACGCGTCGTCATCACCACCACCAACGACTCCGCTTACTTGCTCGCCGCGGACTTGAAGGCAGCAGGCGTGGCGATTGCCGCCGTCGTCGATGCCCGTCCGCAGATCAACGCGAAGGCCGCGGCCGCCGTCGAGTCCGGTATCCGGGTCCTCATTGGCAGCGCGGTTGCCGACACGAGCGCCGATGACAATGGCCGTCTCAGCGGGGTCACCGTCCGCAGCATCAACGACGACGGCGAACTCACCTCGGGCGTCGAGCACATCGCGGCCGATCTGCTTGCTGTTTCCGGTGGCTGGAGCCCTGTGGTGCACCTCCACAGCCAGCGCCAGGGCAAGCTGCGCTGGGACGATGAACTCGCCGCGTTTGTTCCTTCCACGGTGGTTCGGGACCAGCAGGTTGTTGGCGCAGGCCGCGGCAGCTACGAACTCCAGGACTGCCTGGCAGAGGGCATCTCGGCCGGAGCGGCAGCATCCATCGCTGCTGGTTTTGAGTCTGCAACCACCCCGGTGGACCTGCAGGCACCCGTGGCGAGCGCCCCGACCCGCCAGCTGTGGCTTGTCCCGGGCCAGACCGGCGAACCGGGCGAGTGGCACCACCACTTCGTCGACTTCCAGCGTGACCAGTCCGTGGCTGACGTCCTGCGCTCCACCGGTGCCGGCATGCGTTCAGTGGAACACGTGAAGCGGTACACCTCCATCAGCACCGCCAACGATCAAGGCAAGACCTCCGGCGTCAACGCAATCGGCGTGATCGCTGCTGCGTTGAAGTTCGGCGGCGCGGAAAGCGTTCCCGGCGTCGGCGAGATCGGCACCACCGCCTACCGCGCACCGTTCACCCCGGTGGCGTTCGCCGCTTTGGCTGGCCGCCAGCGCGGTGAGCTGTTCGACCCCGCCCGCGTGACCTCCATCCACCCGTGGCACGTCGCCCAGGGTGCCCTGTTCGAAGATGTTGGACAGTGGAAGCGCCCTTGGTACTACCCGCAGTCCGGTGAGGACATGGACACGGCAGTCCTGCGTGAGTGCGCAGCGGTTCGCGATTCCGTGGGCTTCATGGACGCAACCACCTTGGGCAAGATCGAAATCCGTGGCACGGACGCCGGCGAATTCCTGAACCGCGTTTACACCAACGCCTTCAAGAAGCTCGCTCCGGGATCCGCCCGCTACGGCGTAATGTGCACCCCGGATGGCATGATCTTCGACGACGGCGTGACCCTGCGCCTGGACGAGGACCGCTACTTCATGACCACTACCACCGGCGGCGCTGCCAAGGTGCTGGATTGGCTGGAAGAGTGGCACCAGACGGAGTGGCCGGAACTCGATGTGGTCTTCACGTCCGTCACGGAGCAGTGGAGCACCATCGCCGTCGTCGGTCCAAAGTCCCGTGCAGTGATCGCGAAGGTTGCCCCGGAACTTGCCGAAAACGGCGGCCTGGACGCTGAAGCCTTCCCGTTCATGACCTTCCGTGAAACCACGCTGGCGTCCGGAGTGCAGGCACGCGTTTGCCGTATCTCCTTCTCCGGTGAACTGGCCTACGAAATCAACGTTCCGTCCTGGTACGGGCTGAACACCTGGGAAGCCGTTGCCGCTGCGGGTGCTGAGTTCAACATCACCCCCTACGGCACGGAAACCATGCACGTGCTGCGCGCTGAGAAGGGCTACCCGATCGTCGGGCAGGACACCGACGGCACGGTCACCCCCCAGGACGCTGGCATGGACTGGATTGTTTCCAAGGCCAAGGACTTCATCGGCAAGCGCTCCTACCTCCGTGCGGACGCCAAACGCGAGGACCGCAAGCACCTGGTGAGCGTCCTTCCCGTGGATCACTCGCTGAGGCTGCCGGAAGGCACTCAGCTTGTGGAGAAGGGCATCCCCGTCAACCCGGCGTACGGACCCGTCCCCATGGAAGGCTTCGTCACCTCGAGCTACCACAGTGCCGCATTGGGCCGTTCCTTCGGCCTGGCCCTGATCCAAAACGGCCGCAACCGCATCGGCGAGACCCTCGTGGCCTCGGTGGGAGACCAATTGGTGGACGTGGTTGTCGGCGAAACCGTACTTTTCGATGCTGAAGGGACCCGCAAAGATGGCTGAAACAGCAACACCAGCAGAAACCGCACACGTCGACCGCGTACGGGGTGCCCGCCGCAGCCCGGCCGAACACCTGGCTGACGCCTTCACCTCCGGCTCAGTGCCGGGCACGGTGACGCTCAAGGAGATTCCCTACCAGGCCATGGTGGGTATCCGGGTTGAGCGAACGTCCGACGCCGGCGCCCGCGTTGCGTCCATCACCGGCGGCTTGCCGGCCACTTGCGGTGAAGTGACGGGGGCAGGCGCAGTCAACGCACTCTGGCTCGGCCCCACCGAGTTCCTCGTGGTTGCTCCGGAGGAGTCCCACGACTCACTGGGCGGTTCCTTGGTCAGCGACCTGACCACGGCACTTGGCAGCGATGAAGGTCAGGTAGTGGACCTGTCCGCCAACCGCACCACGTTCGAGCTCAACGGCAGCCACGCCCGCGCTGTGCTCGAAAAGACGTGCTCGTTGGACCTTCACCCCCGTGTCTTCAAGGCCGGCACAGCCGTCTCGACGGAGCTCGCACACATCCCCGTGATGCTGTGGAAGACCTCAGAGGAGAACTACCGGATCTTTCCCCGGGCCTCGTTTGCCGATTTCCTGGGACGCTGGCTCCTTGACGCCATGAGGGAGTACGCCTCCCCTGAGGTCCCCTAATGGCACTGAGTGTGCTTGATCTGTTTTCTGTTGGCATCGGGCCGTCGTCTTCACACACGGTCGGCCCGATGCGGGCGGCAAAGCAGTTCACGGACGGTCTTGAATCGTCCGGCCAGCTTCCGGCCACGGTGCGCGTCCAGGCAGAGCTCTTTGGCTCCTTGGGTGCCACCGGCCGGGGCCACGGCTCCGACAAAGCCGTGGTGCTGGGGCTGCAGGGCCACTCACCCGAAACCGTCGACACCAAAACGGCTGACGACCAGGTGGCAGCAGCAGCCCTCGACGCCGAACTGCGCTTGGGCGGCGACCACCGGGTGGACTTCAACTGGGACGAGGACGTGGTCCTCCACCGCCGCAAGTCCCTTCCGGCACACCCCAACGGCATGACGTTCCGGGCCCTTGACCACACCGGGGCAGTACTGCGTGAGCGCAGCTACTACTCGATCGGTGGCGGCTTTGTGGTGGATGGGGATGCCACGGGCACGGACAAAGTAGTAGCCGATGACACCGTGCTCCCCTACCCGTTCACCACTGCTGACGAGTTGCTGGCCATTTGTTCACGCGAGGGCATGTCGATTTCCGATGTCATGCTGGCCAACGAACTCGTATGGCGGTCTGAGGAGGAGCTCCGCGAGCGCCTCCTCAGGATCTGGGCTGTCATGCGTGAATGCGTTGACAACGGCTGCTCGGCCGAGGGGATCCTGCCCGGAGGTTTGAAAGTCAGGCGACGGGCGCCGTCGTTGTTTAAGAAGCTTTCCGAGACCGACGCCCAGCTGAACGGCGAATCCTCAGCGGACCCCTTGCTCGCCATGGAATGGGTGAACCTGTTTGCGTTGGCGGTCAATGAGGAGAACGCGGCCGGCGGCAGGATTGTCACTGCACCGACCAACGGTGCCGCAGGAATTGTGCCTGCGGTGCTGCACTATTACACAAAGTTTGTTCCCGGAGCCAACGACGACGGCGTCGTGCGCTTCCTGCTCGCGGCGGCCGCCGTCGGGATTCTCTTCAAGATCAACGCCTCCATTTCCGGTGCAGAGGTGGGCTGCCAAGGCGAAGTGGGTTCGGCCTGCTCCATGGCCGCCGCTGGTCTTTGCGAGGTTCTGGGCGGGACGCCGGAGCAAGTGGAGAATGCCGCCGAGGTGGGCATCGAGCACAACCTGGGCCTCACCTGCGATCCCGTAGGCGGACTGGTGCAGATCCCGTGCATCGAACGCAATGCAATCGCCAGCGTCAAGGCGATCAACGCTGCCCGTCTGGCACTGCATGGCGATGGCAGCCACAAAGTGTCCTTGGACAAAGCCATCAAGACCATGCGCGAGACAGGCGCCGACATGAAATCCAAATACAAGGAGACCTCCCGTGGAGGACTCGCCGTCAACGTAGTGGAGTGCTAGCCATGACTGCCATCCAAACCGAATCGTCTACTGATTCCTCTGCCGGAACCACCGTGGAGCACGTCCTTACCTTGGACTGCCCTGAAGGTCCCGGAATCGTCCATGCTGTGTCCGGCTTCCTGCTGGAGCATGGCTGCGACATCATCGACAACAAGCAGTTCGGTGACCGCGCCGAGGGCCACTTCTTCATGCGGGTTCACTTCGCGTCCTCCGGCGACGAGACCACAGTGGATGCTTTGCGTGCAGCGTTTGCCCCTGTGGGCGAGAAGTACAACATGAACTGGCAGCTGGAACGTCAGGGGTCCAAGCGACGCGTGTTGATCATGGTCTCCAAGTTTGGGCACTGCCTCAATGACCTGCTGTTCCGTGCGCGGATCGGTGAGCTGCCGATCGATGTGGTGGGTGTCGTGTCCAACCACACGGACCACCAGGGCTTGGCGGAGTGGCACGGGATTCCCTTCTTCCACGTCCCTGTCACCGCTGCTACCAAACCTGCGGCGGAAGCGCGTTTGCTGGACATCATCGACGAGCTGGACGTGGAACTCGTTGTGCTGGCCCGGTACATGCAGGTGCTCAGCGACGACCTCGCCCGGAAGCTCGACGGGCGCGCCATCAATATCCACCACTCGTTCCTGCCGAGCTTCAAGGGTGCCAAGCCGTACCACCAGGCTTACGCCCGCGGAGTGAAGACCGTGGGCGCCACCGCCCACTACGTCAACGGCGAGCTGGACGAGGGCCCGATCATCTCCCAGCAGGTGGTTGAGGTGGATCACACGTTCGGACCGGAAGATCTCGTAGCCGCCGGTCGGGACACGGAGTGCAAGGCCCTCAGCAACGCCGTTCGTTGGCACTGCGAAGGGCGGATCATCCTGAATGGGAACAGGACGATTGTGCTGAAATAACGCCTTGCGCGCCCCATTTCGATGGTCCGCTACGCAGTCGACGTTTTAAAACGTCGTGTGCGCAGCGGGCCGTCGTTTTGGCGTTTAAGGGTTCTGCAGCCGAGCCAGCCTCGAAGCCAGGTGCAACGCGGCGAGCCTTCCCGTTCCCCGGGGATCTCCCCCGCACAGCTCGAAGATCCGCTGCAACCGGTGGTGCATGGACTGCCGTTCCAAGTGCAGTTCGCGTGCGGCCTGGGCTGTGTTGCAGCCGGTGTCCAGCCACACGGTGAGGGTCCGTAACAGCTCGGATCGCCGCAGTTGGTCATGCTCGACGACGGCACCCAACTGCCGCTGCACGAACCCTTCGCGGGTTGCTGGGTCCAGATGTTCCTCGGCGAGGCGCTCCACGGCGAATGCCTCCGCATCCACCACGCCACCTCCCACCAGATCCAGGTCCAACGTCCGGCGCGCCTCGGCCAAGGACCACGGGGCTTCATCGATCCCCCTGCCCACCGGGCCAAGCGCTATCGCGGATCCGGCCGGCGTTTCCAATGCCCTGAGCGCGTCCATCAGGGCCACTCGGGTAGCAGCGCCATCGCCAACGGAAGCGAGCGCGATCAGCTCCGCGTTATCTGCATAGCTTGCGCTGTGCGGCACGTTCGCACGCAGCACTGCATCCAAGGCCGAGCGGAGATGCCCTGCACCTGTGGAGCGGATCACCAGCGCAGCAACCTGGCCGTTGGCGGGAAAACCCGACGCCGGCCCGAGCTGCTGGAGCTGCCACGATTGGCTGCCGGAATTGATGGCCCGCATCAGTTCAATGCCCGCCAACTCCTTCAATCCTGGCGGCATCCGCTGCAACAGGGCCAGGCCAAGGATGTCCACCGACCGCTCGCCCGCCACGCGCGCAAGGCCACTGTCGCCGTCGTCGGGCACTCGCAGCTCCAAGCGGGCGGCAAGGACGCCACGCACGGGCACATCAACAGTGATGAGCCCGCCGTCCTCCTCCGGCGACGCTGTGCCTGGGGCCGAAGCCGCTGCGGAACCCGCTGCCGAACCCAGGGTAAGGCCCGACGGCGATACCAACCGCGCGCTGGCACCTGTCCTTTCTGCCAAGACAGCCAGAAGTTGGTCAAGTCCGCCGCCATGGGCGAGTTCGGCTGCCATCGCGTGGCTGGCTTGGTCGCCGCGTTGAAGCTGTTCGACGGACTCGCTGACCAGGAGTGAGTTGATCTCCTGCATGACGGCCACGAACGGAACAACGTGGCGCAATTCAATAACGGGCAGGCCAGCGGCTTCGGCGGCTTCCAGCATGGGACCCGGAACTTCGGGCAGTGTCGGTCCGGTTTCCAGGGCCAGTGCGGCTATGCCACGGGCCGCCAGCTCCCGGACGTATTCGGCTTGCCGCCCGGGCCTCTCAAGGGCCAGCGCCTGGCCTCCGCTGAGGAGCAGTTCGCCGCCGCTGAGGAGGGGAGCGATGTCTAGAACCTCGCTGGAGTGCACCCAACGGACGGGGCGGCTCAGGGCGTCAGCCACCGAATTAAGCAGGCGCGGTTCGGCGGCTTTGAGGCTTTCACGTTCCAAAGCCTGACCGAGAAGGATGGACATGACACTCCGTACTATCGAATACAGTTTCTTTAGACACATCGTATCTTGTTGCTGTGATCTGTGGCACATACGCTGAAAGAGTCCCTTTCACACACGGAGGCTCTCCCTCATGCAAGACAACCTCTCCCCTGCCTCACAGCAGTCAGGCTCAGCGCAGTCAGACCCGGCAACGGCGCCGGCCCATGACAGCGAAGCCTGGCTGCAGCCCATCCCCGAGTCAGACCGCACGCGCAAGGTCTCAGGCCAGTTCTGGATCTGGGCCGGCGCCAACCTTGCTCCTATCAACTGGGTACTGGGCGCACTCGGAATCCACCTCGGCCTCGGCTTCGCCGACACCGTCTTTGTCCTGGTCCTGGGCAACCTGATCGGCATGTTGCTGTTTGGCTGTTTCGTCCTCCTTGGCCAAAGGACCGGCGCTACAGGCATGGTCCTCGCCCGGGCCGCGTTCGGTCGCCGTGGTAACTACCTCCCCGCCGCCATCCAGGCCCTCCTGGTCATCGGATGGTGCGCGGTCAATACGTGGATCATCCTGGACCTGGTCATGGCGCTCTTCGGAACGCTGGGCTGGGTGGACCCCACCGCAAAGAACTACGCCTGGAAGATCGGCGTGGCCACTCTCATCATGACCGCCCAGGTTGCCATCGCCTGGTTCGGCTACAAGGCGATCGCCGCTTTCGAAAAGTGGACTGTCCCGCCCACCATCATCATCCTGGCCGTCATGTCCGCAGTGGCCTGGTTCGGCATGAAGATCGACTGGGGCTATGCAGGTCCGGCCGGCAACATTCTTGAAGGATCCGAACGGATCGCGGCCATGAGTGCAGTCATGACCGCCATCGGCATCGGCTGGGGCATCACCTGGTTCACGTACGCCGCGGACTACTCGCGCTTCGTCAGCACCTCGGTTCCCAAGCGCAAGGTCTACCTGGCTTCGGTCCTTGGCCAGTTCATTCCCGTGGTCTGGCTCGGTGTCCTCGGTGCGAGCCTTGCCACGAACAGCGGCGAGATCGACCCCGGCAAGCTGATCGTGCAGAACTTCGGCGTCCTTGCCCTCCCCGTCCTCCTCATGGTGTTGCATGGCCCCATCGCCACCAACATCCTGAACATCTACACCTTCTCAGTGGCTACGCAGGCCTTGGACATCAAGATCAATCGTCGCAAGCTCAACCTGTTCGTCGGCGTCTTCTCGCTGCTCGCCGTCGTGTTTTTCATCTTCCAGGAGGACTTCGCCTCGGTACTGGACGCCTGGTTGATCGGCCTGGTGGCATGGGTAGCTGCTTGGGGCGGCGTCATGTTGGTGCACTACTTCTGGCTGGAGAAGCGCTGGCCCGGAAAGGTTGAACGGCTCTTCGACGGCGTCGGCACCAACCGCCTCCCAGTGATCAACTGGGCCGGCATCGTCTCCCTGCTGGCTGGCATCTTCTCCACCTGGCTGTTCATGTACGGCCTGATCCCAGTAATGCAAGGCCCCATCGCCGTGGCACTTGGCGGCTGGGATCTCTCGTGGCTGGCCGGCGGACTGACCAGCGCGGCAGCCTACGCAATCCTCGGGCCCCGGGCGCACCGAAAGTATATCCTTGCCGATTCGAACCACGTGTCCGTTACCCAACCCGCAACCGCCCCGGCCGTTGAAAGGACCACAGCATGAGCCAGCCCGCCTTTGCGGACTCCCTCCACCCGATCACCTGGCCGGAAGGTTTCAAAGCCGCAGCGACCTTCACCTTCGACGTTGACGCTGAGTCCTGCACCATCGCCCAAGATCCGTCCAGCACCCGGCGCATGTCCCTCATGAGCCACCAGTCGTATGGCCCCAAGATTGCCGTCCCGCGGCTCCTTCGAATCCTGGATCGCCAGGACGTCAAGGGAACGTTCTTCATCCCTGGATTCACTGCGGAGAGTTACCCCGATGTGGTGCGCAGGATCGCTGACGGTGGGCACGAAATAGCCCACCACGGCTACCTTCACGAGCCAATGCAGGGCATCGACGCCGCAACCGAAGCCAGCTACCTGGACCGTGGATTGGAAGCCCTGGCTAACGTCGCCGGTGTTCGGCCCGTGGGCTACCGGGCTCCGTGGTGGGAGTTGAACTGGCAGTCGCCCGCACTGCTGGCGGACCGCGGCTTCCTTTACGACTCAAGCCTGCTCGACGGCGATGCCCCCTACCGCATGTCAGTGGCCGAGGACGATCCGCGGGACATCGTGGAAATTCCCGTTGACTGGGCCCTGGATGATTGGGAGCAGTACGCATTCTACCCCGGCATCACGGGCAGCGGGGTCATCGAAAGTCCGGCCAAGGCTTTGGAAATGTGGACTCTTGAGGCCCAGGCGCACCACGCCCAAGGCAGCTGCTTCGTCCTGACCAACCACCCGTTCATCTCCGGCAGGCCATCCAGGGCTGTCGCATTGGAGCAGCTGATCGAACGGGTGAAAGACCTCGATGGGATGTGGGTCACCACTCTTGCCGAGATCGCGCAGCACACGAAGGATACGGTTCAGGAAATCCATACCCACGCGCGGATCGACGTCCCCTTGTTCCCGGGAGCCGGCGCTTCATTCCGCCCGGCCCAGGTGCGGGTACCCACCCTCCGCTAGCGCTTCGCTGAGATGGCAAAAGATGACAATCCCACGGCCCGGGATTGTCATCTTTTGCCATCCCAGCGCCGGAGTTTAACCATTCACCGCGTTGATCCAAACTCCGATGACCCACGTGCTCGCAGCCGCACATGCGAGCCCGAACTCCACAAGAATGCCTATGCCCGTGGCCTTGAGCGCGGCGCCGCTTGAGCGGACAGCTGTACGGAAGTCACGGGTCCGCTGGACCTCGCTCAGCAGGAGCCCGACGGCGAACCCCACCACCAGCCCAACCACCGGAATCACGAACATTCCCACCACGCCAAGAACTATCCCAACCACAACAGACCTGTTGGGAATCCCATGCTGTTTGAGTTTTCGCCCCGTGAATACGGCGCTGGCAGCCATCCCGGCCACCACAAACACCATGCCGATCGCGAAGATCACCCAGCCGAGGGTTCCCACACCGCCCCAAATGGCCCAAGCGAGCAGGCTCGCACCAATGAGGATGCTGCCCGGGAGGACAGGCATGATGGTCCCGGCGACCCCAACCGCAATGGCCAGGCCGCACAGAATGGTCACAACGAGTTCGGCGTTCATGGCCCCAGTCTAGGTGCGGCCCCTCCGCCGCCACTTGCAACGCGGGGTCACTTGCGGCCCATCCCACGGGGCAACATGGGCCGCAGGTGACCCCGCGTTGCTCCTTAACGAACAGCGACGGCGACGCTCCCCGGCATGGGAGGCGTCGCCGTCGTCGTTGTTCTTGCGTCAGTAACCGCTACTCAGCCACTGCTGCGGCAACAGCCGCGGTGACAGCCGGTGCCACGCGGGCATCCAGCGGGCTCGGAACGATGTAATCCGCGGAAAGGTCTTCCGCCGCCAGTTCAGCGATGGCGTTGGCAGCAGCGATCTTCATGGCGGGCGTGATGCGGCGGGCCTTGGCGTCGAGTGCGCCGCGGAAGATGCCGGGGAAGGCCAGCACGTTGTTGATCTGGTTCGGGAAGTCGCTCCGGCCGGTGGCGACAACAGCCGCGTACTTCTGGGCAACCTCGGGGAGAACTTCCGGGTCCGGGTTGGACAGGGCGAACACGATCGACTGATCGTTCATGAGCTTCAGGTGTTCTTCGTCCAGCTTGGAGGAGGACACGCCGACGAAGACATCGGCACCCGTCAGACCCTCGCCCGGACCACCGCTGATGCCGCGCGGGTTGGTCCGCTGGGCCATGCGGGCCTTGACGCTGCTGGGATCGGCCACGAGATCGGCACGCTCAGCGTTGACCACACCCTTGGAATCGAGCAGGATGACGTCCTTGATGCCAACGGCAAGAAGAATCTCGGCAATGGCGATGCCGGCGGCACCCGCGCCGGAGACAACCACTTTGAGGCCCGCGAGTTCGCGCTTGGTCACCTTGGCAGCGTTGGTCAGGGCTGCGAGAACCACGACGGCGGTGCCGTGCTGGTCATCGTGCATGACCGGGCAGTCGAGTGCTTCGATGAGGCGCTCTTCGAGTTCGAAGCAACGGGGCGCTGAGATGTCTTCAAGGTTCACTGCACCGAAGCTCGGGCGGAGGCGGACCAGGGTCTCGATGATCTCGTCCACGTTGGTGGTGTTGAGGACCAGCGGGATGGAATCGAGGTCGCCGAAGGACTTGAAGAGGGCAGACTTACCCTCCATGACGGGCAGGGAGGCGCTGGCGCCAATGTTGCCCAGACCCAGGACGGCGGTGCCGTCGCTGACCACAACTACCAGGCGCTCAGCCCAGGTGTGGGTGCGGGCAAGCTCGGGGTTGGCGTGGATTGCGCGGCTGACCTGGGCGACGCCCGGGGTGTACGCGATGGAAAGGTCACGCTTGTTGTTCAGGGGAACGGTGCTGGAAATCGTCAGCTTGCCGCCCTCGTGTGCTGCGAAGATCTCTTCTTCGCTCAGTACCAAGGCGTCGTTGTCAGTAGCGATTGTCTCAATGGACACGTCTTTGTCTCCTCAGGCTAGCCGTGGACCCACGGCATGGTTCGGGCAGGAACAGAACTGCTGGTTCGGACCAAGGGTGGCTGGCCCGGAAGGTGCATCTGCAGGTATGGGCTGCTAGCCGCTTCGGTGTTTCCAGCGTAAGGAAGCGCGCAGGGTACAAGATTCAATACCAAGAGAGACGATTCGAGAGTAAAACGTTTAGGCAGCTCAAAAAGTGACCCAGTTCACGCGAAAAAACGCATTCTCAAGGGTCGGTGGTCTAGACCGGAAGACCTATATCGTCATTCCCCGGTCACGAGGCTGCACGCCTTCTTGAGGTCCTTCTCTGCCTCAAAGAGCGACAAGCGACGACACCGGACGGCCTGGACCAGACCACTGACCAGATGCAACAGAATCCTGGCCTTCGGGGCATCGTTTCCGGGCTCTTTGCTCAAGGAACCCACGACTTCTTCGGACAAGAGGTCGATCTCCCGCAGCAACTGGGCAGTATCGCTGTCTTTGCCGGCAGGCCGGATGAGGCAGTGCTCCACCCCGGGCTGCATAACCCTCAGGTGGAAGATCTCCATCATCAATCCTGCAAGTGCATGGCCCTTGCCTTTCCTCTGGCGCACGCCATCCCGAAGCTCGCGCAATTGCTGCCGGTACACGGCCAACATCAGGTGCGCTGTGGAGGGGAAGTAGCGATACAGGGTGCCCAGCGGCACGTCCGCTTTAGCGGCAATGTCGGACAAACTCAACGTGTCGAATTGACGTTGGGCAAAGCCCGCCGCGGTCTTCAGGATGCGGGCATAGCGCAGCAGCTGCCGCGGCGTGGTGGGTGCGGCAGCCATACGGGGCAACCCCGTCGTCAGATCAAGGGAGTACGGTTCCAGGGAAAACGGTTCGGGCATTTCCGGCGATCTCTTGGCAGGCTGGCAAGGAAACGGCCGGCTCAGGTCAAAGGACCCGCGGCAGGCCGATCGCACCAATGATACGTGAGCAAAATGACCGTTTCCTGAGAGCGCCCTTCTTCGAACGCATCCATGCCGTTCCCGGGAAAGGGCGGTTGCCGCACATACACTGCAGGAAGATTTGGGTGAGCACACGGGAGGAAGACCACCATGGGGAATTTTCGACGCCGGATGGCAGCAGCGCTGCTGACCGCCGCTGTGGCGGTCGTGGCGCTTAGCCCCCTGCCGGCGTCGGGCGCGTCCAGCAACGGGCCGGACCCCGTTGTCATTGGTGACGCGTTTGTCGGCAAGACGCTAACAACCGAAATCGGCCCATATACCTTCTACGGCTGCGGCGGCGGAAAGGGCCCTGATTTCACCGTCTACTGGACAAGAGATGGCTTCCTGGTGGCGGGCGAAACCGGGCGCAGCTATCTCCTGCAGCAGGATGACACGGGCGCCCGGATGGCCGCGCACCTGACAGCCAGCAAAACCGCATGCGGAGGCGAAACCCTCCACAGCGACGAGACCGGCCCCGTCGCTGCGCCCAACCGGGCCAACGGATTCACGGGCCGCAGCTTCGAACTCCTGGCGCGCGGAAGTGACGGCTCATTGATGCTGTATGGGCGGACAGGCGCCGCTTGGGATGCCGCCCGCACCGTGGGCTGGGGGTGGAACGTCTTCAACCTTGTCCTTTCCCCCGGCGACTTCAACGGTGACGGCAAGGGCGACGTGATCGCACGGGATTCAGCAGGCACGCTTTATCTCTATGCCGGCGACGGAACCGGTGGTTGGAAGCCGGCCCAGACCATCGGCAAGGGCTGGAACATTTTCGACTCAATCGTCAGCCCCGGTGACTTCAACGGGGACGGCAACAACGACATCCTGGCCAGGGAACCCGGCGGCGCCCTCTACTTGTACCCGGGCAATGGTTCCGGAGGCTGGCTGGCGAGGACCGCCGTCGGGCAGGGCTGGCAGGTTATGGACACCCTGCTGACGCCTGGCGACTTCAACGGCGATGGCAAGGTGGACGTGTTGGCCCGTGACCGCAGCGGCTACCTGTATTTCTACGGCGGCAACGGGGCCGGCGGCTGGACGCGGTCGTGGCTTATCGGTGTTGGTTGGAATGCCCTCAAAGCCGCGGGTGCGGCGGGTGACTTCGACAATGATGGCTTCCCGGACGTTTACGGCGTGGACCAGCAGGGCCGGCTAGTGATCTATTACAGCGATGGCCGGACGGGATGGCGCACATCCCAGGTGGTGGGTAACGGCTGGGGCGGCTTCACAGCAATCTTCTAGCTGAGTCCCAGCCGCGGTACCATTAACCGCATAAGTCTGGGGAGGACAAAATGAACGCTCTATCATGCCGTGCATCAGGCGTGCGCCGAGCGGTAGCCGGGATTGCGGCCGCGCTTATTGCCGCCGTCGCCTTCGCCCCGGCACCTGCCATGGCAACCACGGACCCCACAGATCCCGTGGTTCACGGTGCGCCATTTGTTGGCTCCACGCTAACCGTGGAGATCGATCCTGACTCTTACCGTGGCTGCGGCGCGGCCGCCGGACCCGATTACCACATCTACTGGACCCGTGACGGCGTGCATGCCGAGGACCACTGGGAGTGGTGGAACTACAAGCTCACCGAAGAGGACCGCGGCAAGACCATCGCCGCGTACGTCGCCTCGAACTATCCTTGTGATCCCATGGAAGTTGGCAGCGCCGAGACTGTAGAGATCTCCGCCTCCAACCGGGCCAACGGCTTCACCGGGCGTGGCACCTTCGAACTGCTTGCCCGCCGCACAGATGGCACCCTCATGATGTATCCCCGCGTTGGCGGCGCCTGGGAATCCGCCAGGACCGTAGGTCCCGGCTGGAATGGTTTCGGGACCGTGGTCTCGCCGGGCGACTTCAATGGGGATGGGACCAACGACATCCTCGCAAAGGACTCGGCCGGAAACCTCTTCCTCTACGCAGGAACCGGGGATGGCGGGTTCTTCGCCGGCCGCCAAGTAGGCGCGGGATGGAATGGCTTTAACTCGATAGTGTCCCCTGGCGACTTCGATGGGGACGGCAACAACGACATCCTCGCCCGCGACTCCGGTGGCTTGCTCTACCTCTATCCCGGAAACGGCGACGGCGGCTGGCTCAACCGGTCTGTTGTAGGCAGCGGCTGGAACGTGGTCAACAAGATCATCACACCCGGTGACTTCGACGGTGACCACAACGTGGACATCCTGGCCCGCGACACCTCAGGTGCCCTGCGCCTGTACAAGGGCAATGGAGCTGGCGGCTGGGCGGGCATGGCCGTGATCGGGCAAGGCTGGAACGGAATGGCGGCCATTGGCGCCGCCGGCGACATCGACGGTAACGGCAATGTAGACGTCTATGCAGTGGACGGATCCGGCCAGCTGCTGGCCTACTACGGCGACGGCGACGGCGGCTGGAACGGCGCCCAAACCATCGGCTGGGGCTGGGGCGGTTTTAACGCCTTGTTCTAGGGATAGGGGGATACCATGACGACTTTTTCTTCCGTGCGCCCAGCGGCTTTTGTGCATTCAGTACGGACGGGTTTTTACATCCTTCTAGCCATCCTCCTGTGCTCCGCGCTGGCCATCGCAGTCCCACCGCCCCGCGCTACAGCTGCAGGAACAACCGCCCCTCTTCCCACCGTGGTGGTCCGGACGTCAGCGGCAACGGTGGGTCCAGGGAGTGTTATCTCCTTGTCCTTCACACTGAGCGGTCCTGCGAAGGAAGTAGGTTTCACCTACGTCAACGAGGACACCTTGGAGCAGGCCACCCTCTACGGACCTACCAGCCAGCTGTCCGGGCCCTACAGCGCCCAAGCCAAAGTGCCGGTGGACGGAAGCGCCTTCCAGCGAACCGGGCGCTACAAACTCCTCAGCGTCAACATCATGCTCCCCTTGGGCCAGGGGGTTGTCCGCTACGGCCGCGACGGCAACATCCTCTTCCTCTCGCAAGGGCTGGAAGCACCGACGCAGCGGCCGGGAGCCTTGGACGGCGTCGACTTCGCCGTCAACAATCCCAACTTTCCGCTCGTGGACAATCCAAATATCAAACCCCCAAGCATCACAGGCGTGGCACGCTACGACCAAGTGCTGACCACGGACAACGGATCTTGGACCCAGCCGCCCACTGGCTTCGCCTACCAGTGGCTGCGCAACGGCCAGCCGATCCCTGGAGCCACGCAAAACACTTACCGCATCGCAGAAGCAGACCTAGACCAGACGCTGTCAGTACGGGTCACGGCCACGCGGTCAGGCTACCGGGCTGTGTCGGCATCGTCGCTCCCGCTGACGCCCACGTCACCCATCACAGCTACCGCTCCTACACTCCAAGGCAAGTTGATCGTCGGCGAGAAGCTCACCGGCGTCTTTAACGAGGGCAGTGTTTCCAGCGGGACACTCGCGGGACCCGTAAGCGTCAGGTACGAATGGGTGCGCAAAGGTACGGTGATCAGCGGTGCCACGACGAAGACTTACACTCTTCAGGCAGCGGACCGCGGCGCCGTCGTTGGTTTCCGGGCAGTAGTCCAAGTGGGCAATCCTGTGACGGCCACGCGTCCGTTTACGGTCTTCGGCCGCACCGTGGTTCGGAACAAACCGCACACAACAGGTTTCGACGCCGGGGCCTCCATGGACCTGTTCGCGCGGAATGCTGCGGCGAACCTGCTCCTGTACCCCACTGATGGCGCAGGCCACTGGCAAGCTGCCCGGACCATCGGCTTTGGTTGGGACGTGTTCGATATCGTCTTCAACGCCGGCGACTTTGACGGAGACGGTTTCAATGACGTCATCGCAAGGGACCACGATGGCTCCTTGTTCCTGTACCCCGGCAATGGGACTGGCGGCTGGCTTCCGCGCAAGCAGATCGGCTGGCGTTGGGACGTCTTCGATTCGATCATCGCCGCAGGCGACTTCTCGGGCGATGGCACCAACGATGTCCTCGCCCGCACGCCTTTAGGCGCCTTGGTGCTCTACCCCGGCAACGGGACGGGCGGCTTTAAATCCCCCGGCGCCGTAGGCCAGGGGTGGAACGCCCTCAGCCAGGTCTTCTCGCCCGGCGACTTCGACGGCGACGGCAACCCCGATGTCCTGGGCCGTGACAGCGGTGGAAACCTGCGGCTCTACGGCGGCAACGGCAACGGCGGATGGACAACTGCCCGAGCTATTGGCACTGGCTGGAACGTCATGTCCCGCATTGGTGGGGCCGGCGACTTCAACGGAGACGGCTTCAACGACGTCTGGGCCATCGACGCCGCCGGCCAACTGAACATGTACTACGGCAGCGGCATCGGAGGCTGGAAAGGCGCCGGAGTTGTTGGCTGGGGCTGGGGTGGGTTCACGGCGGTTTTCTAAGCCGATTTTGGTTGCGTTTTCGGCTTGACTTGTCTTTTGCGCGAATTTTTGTCAGCAAATTCCCAGACTGTCGGCGACTCCATGTACTCTCAAGTCACTTACACCCGCCGGCCATCTGCGACCGGCCTAATTTGGGGGAACCATGGGGAGCACTCCTCTGCGCCGCGTGCGCAGCTGGCTGGCCGCATTTATGGGCAGCGCTATTTTGGTCGGCGGGCTGGGTTTGGCACCTGCAGCCCACGCCGATGACGCCTTCGCACCGGTACCTGTAGCGGTCTCTACGACGCCAGACGCGATCAGCGCTGGAGGGCAGGCAACATCACGTGTCACCCTTCAGGCATCCGGTCCAATCACTGACGTCTACGTCCTGTTCCGGAATACTGCAACGGGCAAATTGCACACGACGATGACGCAGGGCTCTTACAGCTCCGCTGATTCGACGTACTCGTTCGACCTCTTCTTTGCACAGGGGACCCCGCCGGGAACGTACCTTGCCCAGTACATGCAGATTCAAACCGCAGCTGGTCAGGAAGTTGGTTACTGGCGCGATGGTTCCTTGATCCACAATCCCGGCAACCTCCCCGCCTCCGGAACTGCGGCTGTGGCCTTGGACGCTCTGGACTTCAACTACGTGACTCCCGTAGACATCGATCGTCCCCACACGTCCGGCTTCTACCGTGCCGAGTATTGGGATCAGTACACCATGAGCCTGTACGTCCGGGACTCCTGGGGACGCCTCGGATTGTTCCCTACCGGCGGAAATGGCACGTGGCAACAGGCATATGAAGTCGGCTCGGGGTGGAACATCTTCAACACTATGTTCGCTGCCGGCGACTTCAACAACGACGGCGAAAATGACGTCATCGCCCGTGACAGCGCCGGCTCGCTCTTCCTTTATCCGGCCGGCTGGCATGGCGGTTGGTATCCGAGGCAGCAGATCGGTTGGGGCTGGGGAATCTTCAGCAGCATCTTCGCCGCGGGCGACTTTAGTGGAGACGGCAACAACGACCTCCTTGCCCGCAAGTCTTCCGGTGAGCTCGTGCTGTACCCGGGCAATGGCCAAGGCGGATTCCTGGCTGCTTCAACCATCGGCTGGGGATGGGGCGGCATGACTTCCGTGTTCTCCCCTGGCGATTTCGACGGCGACCACAAGCCTGATGTCCTGGCCCGCGACGGCGCCGGAAACCTTGTCTTCTACGGTGGCAATGGTCATGCCGGGTGGACCACCAGCCGTGTGATCGGCCAGGGCTGGAACGCCATCACCAAGCTCGGCGGTGCCGGCGACTTCGACGGCGATGGCGCCAACGACGTCTGGGGCATCGACACCTCCGGCCAGATGCGCATGTACTACGGCAATGGCTCAGGCGGGTGGAAGGGCTCCGCTGTAGTCGGCTGGGGCTGGGGCGGCTTCAACGCTGTTTTCTAGAGTCCGGCGTTAGGCGTAGGGCGAGGGCCTCGTCCGAATGATTTTCAGGCCTAACTGCCTGCGTGATGCCTTACCCGACCGTGCAACATCCCTTCATATTGTTCATGCTGGCCGTATTGGCCAGCCTCTTCCTTGGAGGAATCCTTTGGAGCCTGGCACTCGATCCCGTATTACCGCATCCAAGCGGCGGCTTCTTTCGGCCTTGGCGGCGTCCATTATTGCTGGCCTTGTGGCGGCTCCGGCGCTGCCGGCTGATGCTGTTGTTTCTTCGGCGGTCCGAACTGGTGACGTGTTCACCAACTACACTCCGCAATTGGGTGGTGACCCGAGCGTTGGCGGGCTACTGAAGGTCGAACATGCTCCCATGATAACTTTCGGTCCAGGAGGCCCTCCGACGTACTCTTATTCCTGGACCCGTGATGGCACGCCTATTGCTGGTGTTAACGGTCCTTCATATCGTGCCGCACAGTCGGACCTTGGACATGTGATCGCCGCAGCGGTCACAATTACATATGACGCTGACTCAGAGTTGACCATAAAGGCACAGAACCCGCTAAGAATCGCGGCAGCAGCCCGGGCGCGCGGATTCAACAGCGATGGCACTCTTGATGTCTTTGCCCGAGACTCCGCAGGTAGGCTCCTGCTCTACCCCACGGATGGCCACGGCAACTGGCAGCCAACCCAAGTAATTGGATGGGGCTGGAATGTGTTCAATCTTCTCGTTTCACCTGGTGATTTCGATGGCGATGGAACCGTCGATGTCCTTGCCCGCGATGGACAAGGACGGTTGTTCCTCTACCAGGGAAATGGCGCTGGAGGCTGGAAGGCATCGTTCCAGATTGGGCAAGGCTGGCAAGGGTTCAACGAACTAATAGCCCCTGGAGACTTCAACGGCGACGGGTCAAACGATATCCTCGCGAAAGATGCGGCGGGAAATATGTTTCTTTATCCAGGTAGCGGTCGTGGTGGATGGCTTACACCTCGCAAGATCGGTCAGGGATGGAATGGTTTGAATTCGGTTGGAGCGGGGCACTTCTTGGGTTCGTCCGACCTGGTGGTTCTCAGCCGCTCATCCTGGGGTGATCTACAAGTCCGCACCACAAATCGCAACGGGTGGTTTGACGAGTACGGGATGCCAGGCGGCTTTGCCGGCTCCATTGGTTGGGGTTGGGATTCCATGGCGCGTTTTGGCATGCCCGGCGACTTCAACGGGGATGGCTATTCCGATGTATACGGGATAGATGGAGGCGGACGCCTAACAATGTACTTGGGTGACACATACTTTTACTGGTGGCAGGGCATCTCCGGCTTCCGCTGGAAGGAGTCACCTGTCGTCGGCTGGGGCTGGGGAGGCTTGACCGCCGTCTTCTAGGCCTATGCCACACTCTTGATCTTGACCACGAACACGGCCCCAAGGAGTCCGATGACGGCGGCGGCTACGTACAGCGAGACGTAGCCGCCCCAGTACGTGACGAACGGGAAAGCGATGAGCGGGGCAACCACCTGCGGCAGCGAGTTCGCCACATTGATCACACCCAGATCCCTGCCACGGTCCAGCGCCGTTGGCAGGACCTGGGTGATCAGTGCAAAGTCCACGGCCAGATATGCTCCAAAGCCGACGCCGAGGACGATCGCGCCCGTGATGGCGCCGGCCCACGTCGGCGCAAACCCGAGAATCAACGACGCAATAGCGATGATGACGGACGAGGCGATGACCAAAGGCTTCCGCTTGCCCATCCGATCGCTCAATGTTCCGCCAATCACGCTGGTGATAATCACCATGACCGCATACAGGCCAGTCAGGATAAGCACTCCGAACGCTGGTTCGATGCCCTCGGTTTCCTTCACATGCACGGCATCGCTGAGGAAGAACAGTAGATAGAGCGTGACCATGTGGTTGCCAATGTTCACCAGCAACCGCGTGAGCCATGCCCACGCGAAATCGGGATAGAGCGCCGGCGAAATCCAAAAACCTTGGAAAAACCGCACAAGACTGAACGGTGGACGCGCCTGGATTGGAAGCGGCTGGTCGTCATTCTTGAACAGATACAACACGACGCCGGCAAGCAGCGCCGCTGCA
This sequence comes from Paenarthrobacter aromaticivorans, assembly GCF_019038615.1. Taxonomy (NCBI): domain Bacteria; kingdom Bacillati; phylum Actinomycetota; class Actinomycetes; order Micrococcales; family Micrococcaceae; genus Paenarthrobacter; species Paenarthrobacter aromaticivorans. The sequence goes on along the minus strand of NZ_JAHOPC010000012.1, from coordinate 129,900 downwards.
CACACCAGGTAGCCGGCAGCAAAGTTTCCAGCTACGACGGCGGCAATCACCGCGCCCGCCAGGATGCCAACTGTCTGTCCCATGGCTGCCAAACCACCGACGGTGCCGCGTTGCGGCACTGGAACGCGGTCTGGAATCGCAGCGGTGATTGCCGCATAGGCGCCGTTGCATCCGGCCTGCACCAAGCACCACAGCACCGTCATGACGGCGACGTTCGGTGCTCCCGCCAGTCCTACGAGTGCTACCGCGCCCAGGATTGCTCCCACGAGGACCCACGGAACGCGACGTCCGAAGCGGGAGACGGTACGGTCGCTGAACGCCCCGAACAAGGGATTGGCCACCAAGGAAACGGCGGCGCCGCAGCCCGTGACAAGAGCCAGAATCGCTTCCTTTTGTTCTTCATCAAAGTGAGCCGCCTGCTGGCCCAACAGCACCTGAATGGGGCCGAAGAACGCCGCGTTGATGCCCACATTGATGAGTACAACGCCTGTAATCCATAGTGCCCGGACACGGTCCACAGGCTCGGCCAGGGCGGTGGCCGTACCGCCCCGCACAACGGCAGGATCCGGAATTGGACCGGGCAGGTCGGACAGGCTCATGGCAGGTTCCCCCTAGTTTCAACGTCTGGATTCAGATTAGCGCGCGTGAAGGGCATGGGATCTAAGTTGTTGTCAGTTATCCACATAGCCCACGACGTGCCGTGCCGCTCACGTGCCGTACGCGTTAGTGTGGCCTCAAACGTATGGAGGAGAAGGACATGAGCGAGCAGATTAATACGGCTGATCTCTATGACGATCGCGGCGAGGAATTGGAATCGGTAGCAGTCCAGTTCCAGAACCTTGGCGGTCACACGCACTTCAGCGGACAGGTACGTACCATCAGGTGTTTCGAGGACAACGCCCTGGTGAAGACAGTCCTTGGGACGCCCGGCGAAGGAGCCGTTCTGGTTGTTGACGGTCAGGGATCATTGAGGACTGCCCTCATGGGAGACATGATCGCCGAAAGTGCCGTAGCCAATGGTTGGGCAGGCGTGATCATTAACGGAGCAGTCCGGGATCGAGAAGCCCTTGCGCGCCTGCCGCTGGGCATCAAGGCGCTGGGCAGCAACCCGAAGAAAAGCGCAAAGACGGGTGTAGGTGAGGTTGATGTCCAGCTGGTGATTGACCGCGTGAGGATCCAACCCGGCGTAATGATCTACAGCGATCCCGATGGCATTCTCGTGGAACGCTGACGCCCCGGACTGGCCGTCTTACGAGGGTTGTTCAAGAAACATTCTTCTTCCGGGAATCAAACAGGCATTAGGATAGTTACTGAAAGCAACTATCCTGCTTAAAATCTACTTTTCTGCCACCTCTGGAGAAGATATGTCCAAATCTGCGCCCGTCCGGGCCGCCGGCGAGGTCCTGACGCATCGTCAGACGCTCACCGTCATGGTGGGACTCATGCTCGGCATGTTCCTGTCCTCACTGGACCAGACCATTGTGTCGACGTCCATCTACACCATCGCCAACGACCTCGACGGCTTGTCACTCCAGGCATGGGCCACTACCGCGTACCTCATCACGTCTACTGTAAGTACGCCGCTCTACGGCAAGCTCAGTGACATCTTCGGGCGCCGTCCGCTGTACTTGGCAGCCATCCTGATCTTCCTGGCCGGTTCCCTCTATGCCGGGTCCGTCCATTCCATGACGGAGCTTGCCATCGCCCGTGGCGTGCAGGGCCTGGGCGCAGGTGGCCTTTTAGCGCTGGCACTGACAATCATCGGCGACATCGTTGCTTTGAAGGACCGGGCCAAATACCAGGGCTACTTCATGTCCGTATTCGGTATCTCCTCCGTTCTCGGTCCTGTCATCGGCGGCGCTTTCGCGGGAACATCGAGCATCCTGGGCTTCGACGGCTGGCGCTGGGTATTCTTCATCAACCTTCCCATTGGCCTGGCCGCACTCACGGTGGTCTTTATGTTCCTTCACCTGCCAGCACGGCACGTGAAGCAGAAGATCGACTATTGGGGCGCCGCAGCCATCACACTGGCAATCGTTCCGCTCCTTCTTGTGGCTGAGCAGGGCCGGTCCTGGGGTTGGGCATCGGGCGCATCCTGGATCTGCTACGGCCTTGGCGTCATCGGTATCGTTGCCTTCCTGCTCGCCGAGATGCGGGCCGGGGACTACGCGCTGATCCCCTTGCGTCTCTTTAAGAACGCAACCTTCGGTTTGTCATCCTTGCTGAACTTCATCATCGGCATCGGCATGTTCGGCGCCATCGCTATGCTGCCCATGTACTTGCAGTTGGTGAAAGGCCTCACCCCCACCGAAGCGGGTCTGATGATGATCACCTTCACCGTGGGCATCCTGTTTGGTTCCATCAGCGCCGGGCGTACCATCTCGTCGTCGGGCGTTTACAGGATCTTCCCCATCCTGGGTACGGCAATCCTGGCCGGCGCCGCCACTGTCATGGGCCTTGTGCTCGGCGTGGACACAGGCCTTTGGGTTCCCGGACTCATTGCCGTGTTCTTCGGAGTCGGCTTGGGCTTCTGCATGCAGCCGCTGACACTTGCCATGCAGGTATCGGTACCGCCGAAGGACATGGGCGTCGGAACCTCCACGGCGGCATTCTTCCGTTCCATGGGTGGGGCCGTGGGCACGGCCGTGTTCATCTCCATGCTGTTCAGCCTGGCCGCGGACAAGATCGCCGATGGCATGAAGTCCGCTGCTTCCAGCCCGGACTACCAAGCGGTCATGAAGGATCCGGCCGTGGCGGCAGACCCTGCGAACGCCAAGCTCTTCGACTTCTTCAAGAATGGCGCCAACAACGATTCCCTGAACGACACCAGCTGGCTGCACGCAGCCAACAGCACGCTCACTAGGCCCATCACCGAGGGCTTCGCACAGGCAATTGACACTGTGATGCTCACGGCAGCTGGCCTCATGCTCATCGCCTTCCTCATCAGCTTCGCGTTGCCGAATAAGAAGCTCATGGACCCCAAGGCGGCAGCCAAGGAATCCGTCCCCGCCCACTAGGCGGTACCGGCTCCTCGAATACCAGAAACGGCAGGCGGTCATCGGACCGCCTGCCGTTATTGTTTTTGGAGCCATGGTCGTTCGAAGTCGGTGTCCTTCACTGCTTGGAGATCAGTAAGACTCCTGGACAAGGCGCTGGGCCTGCTCAAGGTCGTCCCGCAAGTCGCGGTCCTGAACGTCGGACGGCAAGGTGAAGCCTACCTCCATCATGGCCCGCAGCCTGGGGCTGCTGAATTCCTCCGGATGCCTGCTTTGCGCGCGGAGCGCCCGGGACGCACAAACAAGCTCGACGCCGGCGACGGTTGCCAACGCGTGCGCAGTGGACTCCAACTGTGCAGAACCGAGAGTCGCGAAGCTTGCATCTTCCTCGGCGCCCAGGGAAAGGTTCACGGTTTGCAGGCTTACCGGCTGGGCGTTGGCGCGAATACGGCCCACCGCTGCAGCGGCGACGTACTCCAGCATCATGACGCCGGACTGGCCTGCGTCATCGCCTGCAAGGAATCGGTGGAGACCTGTGAAAGCGGGATCGCTGAGACGGCTGACTCTGCCAAGCGTCGTTGTACATGCAGCACCAAGTGCCACCTGCAGGCCGTCGATACGCCGGGCGAGCGTGGACATATGGAACAGGCCGTGGTGTGCCACGCCGTTGGTGCCGTCTTCCACGGAGCCAAAGACCATAGGATTCTCATGGCCCGCTACAGCCAAGCGCTCCAGTGTGATCCTTAGCGACTCCAGTTCCTCCCGTACCGCACCCAGCGAGTGCGGCAGCATGCGCAGACAATACGGATCCTGAATCCTTGCAGGCTTGCCTGATCCAGCTACCAATTCCCGCAGAATAGCAGCCACGTCCGCTGTTGCGTCCGATTCACTGGCCTTTGCTACCTCCGGGGCAAATGCCTCCAGATTCCCTGACATGGCCGTGAAGGAGAGCGCGCTGATCGTGGTCAGGTTCTCCATCAGGGTGGCCAGTTTCTGGTGGGCAAGGATGGCCTGCCCGATGGTCAGGGCACTGGAACTTATGAAGGGAAGCGCATCTTCTGTGGGCCAGGAAGCCAATGGCACAGGCACCGGCTTGCCATCCATCGCGGGACGCTCACCCAAGAGTGTTAGCGCAGTTCCGGCCAGCGCAGGAAGATCTGCCGTGCCAATACCGCCGAACTCCCGCACTTCCGGCAAAGTATCTGCGTTCAGCATCTCCACGACCGCTTCGGACAGAGCGGGGTTGATCCCGGAAGCGCCCGCGGCCAGTTGCGATGCTCTGACCACGAGCATGGCCCTCACCGTTTCCCGGTCAAGGGCACGTCCGGCGTCCACGGCATGGCTCCGAAGCAAGTTGAGTCCGTGCTGGTCGGCGGACGCATCCGATGTATCCAGGGTCACGGAGCGGTTGGCTCCAACACCCGTGGACCGCCCGTACACAGGCCGTGCCTGTGCCGTTGCGCGGGCTGAGCGCTGTGAGGCAGCCATGCGTTCGATCGCCGAAGGAGCTAGAACCACCTTCTGGCCGCCAACTGCAATTGCCACGACGTCAGCCAACTCTAATTGCACTCCATCGATCACGATCATGAACCGATCCTTTCATTCGCGACCAGGTGCCAGCACCCAACTGACTGGCAGTTGTGGTTGTTGTGAAGGCTCGTGGCAACCACTATTGCCAGTCAGTTGGGTTACTAGGCTTCGTTCATGGGGATGCGGACGCCGCGTTCGTTGGCGACTTCGACGGCGCGGTCGTAGCCGGCGTCGACGTGGCGGATGACGCCCATGCCGGGGTCGTTGGTCAGGAGCCGTTCGAGTTTCTCCGCGGCGAGGTCGGTGCCGTCGGCGACGGAAACCTGCCCGGCGTGCAGGGACCGGCCGATCCCGACACCGCCGCCGTGGTGGATCGACACCCACGTAGCGCCCGAGGAGGTGTTGATCAGGGCGTTCAGCAGCGGCCAGTCAGCAATCGCGTCGGACCCGTCGGCCATGGCCTCGGTCTCACGGTACGGAGACGCCACGGAACCGGAATCCAGGTGGTCACGGCCGATCACGATCGGGGCCTTGACCTTGCCCTCGGCGACGAGCTGGTTGAACAACAACCCGGCCTTGGCCCGTTCGCCATACCCGAGCCAGCAAATACGTGCCGGCAGGCCCTCGAACTCCACCCGGTCCGCAGCAGCGTCAAGCCACTTGTGCAGGTGCGTGTTCTCCGGGAACAGTTCCTTGATCGCCGCATCCGTCACGGCAATGTCTTCCGGGTCCCCGGACAGGGCAACCCAACGGAACGGGCCCAGACCCTCGCAGAACAACGGACGGATATAGGCCGGGACAAAGCCGGGGAACTCGAACGCCCGCTCATACCCGCCCTTGCGTGCCTCATCACGGATCGAGTTGCCATAATCGAACACCTCGGCACCGGCGTCCTGGAACTCCACCATCGCCTGGACGTGGCGGGCCATGGACGCCTGGGCCTTCTTGGTGAACCCTTCCGGATCCGCCTCAGCCTCCGTGTGCCACTCCGCCACGGTGATGCCCTCCGGCAGGTAGGACAGCGGATCATGCGCGGAGGTCTGATCGGTGACGACATCGATCGTCAATTCGCCGGCCTTGTGGCGGCGGAGCAGTTCCGGGAACACCTCCGCGGCGTTGCCCACGTACCCAACGGACCAGCCGCGGCGCTCGGCCTTGGCCTTCTGGACCTTCGCGATCGCAGCATCCAGATCCGTTTCCACCTCATCCAGGTAGCGTTTGCCCGCACGCCGGCGCAGACGGGTCTCGTCCACGTCCACAATCAGGCACGCGCCGTCGTTCAACGTCACCGCCAGCGGCTGGGCACCGCCCATCCCGCCACACCCACCAGTCAACGTCAGCGTCCCCGCGAGCGGGCCTTCGACCGAACCAGCAGCCGCCGAGCCTTCCGCGGCCGGTGCCGGATGCCTGCCCTCCGCAGCGAGCTTGTTCCCAACCGCAGCGAACGTCTCATACGTGCCCTGCAGGATGCCCTGCGTGCCGATGTAGATCCAGGACCCTGCAGTCATCTGCCCGTACATCATCAGGCCCTCGGCCTCGAGACGGCGGAACTCAGGCCACGTCGCCCAGTCCCCCACCAGGTTCGAGTTCGCCAACAACACACGCGGAGCCCACTCGTGGGTGCGGAACACACCCACCGGCTTACCCGACTGCACCAGCAGCGTCTCGTCCTTCTCCATGGTCTCCAGGGTCCGGGTGATCGCATCGAACGCAGCCCAGGAACGCACGGCACGGCCCGTACCGCCGTAAACCACCAAATCATCCGGGCGCTCAGCAACCTCGGGATCCAGGTTGTTCATCAACATGCGCAACGGCGCCTCGGTCTGCCACGACTTGGCAGTAAGCTCAGTACCCCGCGCGGCCTTAACCGGACGGGCACCAGTAGTGAAATCGGCAGTCATTCTTTACTCCTATGAATCCTGGAAAATCAGCGCAAAGTCAGTGGGATTAGCCCAGGTTCTTGTTCTTAAGCCATTCCTTGGCGATCTCGCCGATGTCCTCGAACTTCGCCACGCGGCCGTTCATCTTGATGAGGTCCTCTGTGGTGAGTGCAGCCGAGACCTTATCCAGGGTTGCCTTCACTGTATCCGTGGACTTCTTCTGGTTGATGACCGGCAGGATGTTCTCTGAGAGGAAGAGGTTCTTGTTGTCCTCGAGCGCCACCAGGTTGTTCTCCGCCAGGGCCGGATCGGTGCTGAAGAGGTCCGCGACCTGTATCTGGCCAGAAAGGAGGGCGTTCAGCGTCAGCGGCCCACCGGCGTCGAGCGCTGAAAATTCCTTGAACTCAAGGTTGTACACGGACTTCAGTCCGGCAACGCCGTTGAGGCGTGTCTTCCACTCCGGCGGCCCGCCCAGGACGAGTTCCTTGGCAACCGGCTGGAGGTCCTCGATGGTCTTGAGCTTGTATTGGTCCGCGATGTCCTTCTTTACGGTGAGGACGTCCTTATCCTGCGCTTCAGAAGCAGTCAGAACAGTCAGCCCAGAGGGGATCTTGGTGGCCAGTTCTTTGGTGACTTCCTCGGACGAGACTGCCTTGGTGGCGGAATCCAGGTACTGGAGGAGCGCACCGCCGTACTCCGGCATGAGGTCGATGGAGCCGTCCTTTAGTGCGGGGATAGTGACCTCGCGGCTGCCAATACTTGGCTTTTCCGTGACGTTGACGCCCTTGGCCTTCAGGGCCTCGGCGTAGATCTTGGCGATCAGCTGACTTTCGGGGAAGTCAGCCGAACCGACAATGATGCTGTCGCCGGAGCCTCCTGCTGCCGCAGTGTTGGACGTGCTCATAGGGTCCCCGCCGCCGCAGGCACTCAAGGTGATGGCCGCAACGGCGGCAAGGGTGAAACCGGTCAAGTACTTCTTCATGTCAGCTCTCCTGAGATGGCGCTTACAAGGCATGCAGCAGCCAGGTGGGGTGGATGGAGGTGAAACTTACGCGCCGAATCCAGCGCCGGGTGTTGGTTAGACCGTGACGGGGGTCTTCACGGGTTCGGCTACAGGAGCCGATTTGATGGTTCGCCGTGTCAGTCCTGGTGAGACGACCCGGCGGGTGATGAAGGCGAGGAGCTGGTCGAAGAACAGTGCCAGCAAAGCAACGAGGACGGCGCCGGCGACCATTTGGCTGTAATCATTTTGGGCCTTGCCGTCGATCAGGAGCCGGCCCAGGCCGCCGAGCGAAATGTATGCTGCGATGGTCGCAGTCGAGATGATCTGCAGCAGTGCGCTTCGGACACCAGATAAAACCAGCGGAAGTGCGCAGGGCAGCTGGACATCCGTAAGGATCTTCATGGTGCGGAAGCCCATGCCCCGGGCGGCGTCGACGGCGGCAGCATCCACTGCGCGCACACCGGCATAAGTGTTGGTCAGGATAGGCGGCACTGCAAGGAGTACCAGCACGATAAGGCTTGGCAGGATGTAGCCCATTCTCGATGGGAAGGCCGGTGAGATCAGCAGGACCAAAAGGATCAGCAGGCCGACGCTCGGCAGGGCGCGCAGGGCGTTGGCCAAGCCAGCAATCATGAACACGCCTTTGCCCGTTACTCCGATGTAGATGCCCAGCGGCACTGCGATAACCGCAGCGATGGCCAGTGCGATCAGGGAATACAGGAGGTGCTCACCAATCAAGGTCGGGATGCCGTCTGCGCCGCTCCAGTGCGCGGGGTCGAACAAGTAGTTCACGATGCCACCACCTTGGGGGTCCACGGTGTCAGCCACCGGTTGAGAAGGATGATCAGCCCGTCCAGGATCATGGCCAGAATCACGCAGAGGACGATGCCCACGATGATCGGAGTAAAGAAGCGGAGTTGGAAGCCCTGCGTGAACAGGGACCCGAGCTGCGGGATACCCAACAGCGCGGCAACGGAGACCAGGCTGACGTTGGATACAGCGGCCACGCGAAGGCCTGCCGATATGACCGGAACGCCCACTGGCAGCTCCACCTTCATGAGGCTCTGATAACCGCGGTAGCCCATCGCCTTGGCAGCTTGGACGGTGTCTTCAGGCACGGAGTCCAGGGCATCTGCCACTACTCGCACCAGCAGCGCCACCGTGTAGATGGTCAACGCCGCCACGATGTTCAGCGGGTCCAGGATCTTGGTGCCAAGGACAAGTGGCAGCAGGACGAAGAGTGCCAGGGACGGGACGGTGTAAAGAAGTCCTGCAACTCCCACCAGCAGCGGATAGATCCGACGGCTCCGGTGCGCCCACCAGCCCAGGGGCAAGGCGATCAGTAGACCAAGGACCAAGGGGATGACGGCCAGCAGGACATGCCAGCCGAGCAGGAAAACGATGTTGTCGAACTGGCGGCCCAGCCACTCAAAGTTCATCGGGCCGTCTCCAGGTGTGGTTCGGCCTCGATGGCCTTTACGACGTCTGTGGCCGTCACGGTTCCGAGCAGCTCACCATGCTCGTTGACAACCACACCGCGGCGGCTGGGCGAGGAAAGTGCGGCGTCCAGCAGTTGGCGCATCGTTCCCGAGGCAGCTGCCGGGATGCCGCTGAGATTCAGGTTTTCGCGCTTGAGCTCACCGTTAAGAAGCTCGGGTTGGACCCACCCGAGTGGTTTCCGGCCGCCGTCGACTACCAACACCCAAGCCCCCGAAGCCTTGGCGCGGGCCTCCTCTCCGGAAGCGCCGAGCTGAACCACAGCTTCTTCACCGATCGCAACGCTGCCCGCGGTCTTCGTAAAGCCCAGGGAGCGATAACCACGGTCCCTGCCCACGAAGTCCGCAACGAACTCATCCGCCGGCGAGGTGAGTAGCTCTGACGGCGTTGCCATCTGTGCGAGCTTGCCGCCGACCCGCATCACGGCAACTTGGTCGCCGAGCTTGAGGGCTTCATCGATGTCGTGGGTGACCATGATGATGGTCTTGCCGATCTCACGCTGGAGCCGGAGGAACTCCTCCTGCAGCTGCCCGCGCACCACAGGATCCACGGCACTGAACGGCTCGTCCATGAGCATGAACGCCGGGTCCGATGCCAGTGCTCGGGCCACGCCCACACGTTGCTGCTGGCCGCCGGAAAGCTGCCAGGGATAGCGCTTGGCGAAGCTCGCGGGCAAACCCACTCGCTCCATGAGTTCCAGGGCCTTGGTGCGCGCCTTCTGGCGGCTCTCGCCCAAGAGGACCGGCATGGTGGAGACGTTGTCCACGATGGTCTTATGCGGGAAGAGCCCTGCGTGCTGGATTACGTATCCGATCCTGCGCCGGAGCAACGCTGCGTCCATGCCGGAAGTGGGCTCGTCATCAAGGTAGATGGTGCCGCTGGTGGGTTCGATGAGGCGGTTGATCATCCTCAGCGAGGTGGTCTTGCCGCAGCCGGACGGGCCCACCAGAATGGTCAGCTTTCCGGTCGGAGCCTCCAGGTTGAGGCCATCGACGGCGACAGTACCGTCAGGGTACGCCTTGGTGACATTTTCAAATTTGATCATTTCTCTTCCATGCTTTCCTGGGGCACTTCATGGTTTCCGTCGGGTTCCACGAGGATGTTGTCCGCTACCTTCACCAGTTCCTCGCCAAATGTCTGGGCTTTAGCCTCATCCAGGCGGTAGCTGGGAACGACGATGCTGAGGGCTGCCACTGTTCGGCCACCGATCACGATGGGCGCGGCAACCGCCGTAATGTCGTCTTCAACGCCGCTGCGCACGATGGCGTAACCGCGGCCATTCTGTCCGCCAGTCAGTACCTTGCCGGCAGCGGACCCTTCCAAGGGGATGCTCCGGCCGACCCAACTGGTGTGCCGGACAGAGCGCGTACCTTCGACGATGGCAATGTAGATCCCGGTTTCCCCAGGACCGGGAATACTCAAATAGCAGGACTCGCCGGTTTCGGCGACGAGCCGCTTCATGTGCGGCGTGCAAAGTGACACCAAGGATTCCTGCCCTAAGGCGAGGGCTCCCAACTGGATGACGCTGGCTCCCGGACGGAAATTACCGCCCGGATCCCGCGTCACGAAGCCGCTGCCTTCCAGTGTGCGAAGGAGGCGGAGCGCGGTGCTGGCAGAAAGGTCAACCACCCGCGCGGCGTCACTCAGGCTGATGGAGCCATCAGTGCAGACTGCGCTAAGGAGAGCCAACGCCCTTTCGACTGTCCGGGTGGAGGAATCTGCTGCCACTGCATGACCTGCTTTCAAGTGGTCTAAATCACCATGTCTTGCCACTTAGTAAAAATCAATTTTCATCAAATGGCAAGACTTCACGGGAGATTACTTGACAATCCGGGAGATGAGACGTCATTTGCCCCAATGGGGCCTCCGCATGCTTCCGGCCTGTTAATAGTCGCCCAATCCCTTGCCATGTGGTGGCATCTGGTTTTTACTTGGTGGCAGTCTTCATCAATCGGAGGAACACGTGGAAACCGTCAATCAGCTCCTTGCCTCAATACAGGATGTGGGCCGCGATGCGGTGCGCGGAGGCTACTCCAGGGCCGTTTACTCAACGCCCGAACTGGATCTCAGGCAGTGGTTCATCGAGCAGGCCAAACAACGCGGCCTGGACGTTGAGACAGATCGCAACGGGATCATCTGGGCCTGGTGGGGCAAGCCCCAGAATGGCGCCCTAGTCACCGGTAGCCACCTCGACTCCGTCCCCGGCGGAGGTGCCTTCGATGGACCCCTTGGCGTCGCTTCCGCGCTGGCCGCCGTCGACATCCTCAAATCCCGCGGAGTTCAGCCGCCGCGTTCACTGGCCATAACGGTCTTCCCGGAAGAAGAAGGGTCCCGCTTTGGCGTGGCCTGTTTGGGTTCCCGACTCCTCACCGGCGCCATCGACGTCGACAAGGCATTGAACCTGCGCGACGCGGACGGAAACACCTTCGGCGACGTTGCCAGAGCCAACGACTTGGACCCCCGGCACATTGGCCCCGACTCTGAGGCCTTGGCCCGGATCGGCGATTTCGTTGAGTTACATGTGGAGCAAGGCAAGGGACTGGGGCAAGGCGGCCCGGCTATTGCGGTTGGAAGTTCGATCCTGGGTCACGGGCGCTGGAAGATCAGCGTCAGCGGCCAAGGAAACCACGCCGGCACCACCCTCATGGCAGACCGCGCCGATCCTATGGTCGCTGCCGCCCAGATCGTTCTGGCTGTCCGCGACACCGCCGCCAAGCAACCGGATGCCCGGGCCACGGTCGGCCGCTTGTCGCCCGTTCCCGGCGGCACCAACGTGATCGCCTCGCGCGTCGATCTTTGGCTTGATGCCCGCCATCCCGACGACGCCGTTACAGCCCGCCTGATCGAAGCCATCTACGGCGCGGCAGAGGAAGTCGCCGCAGCTGAAGGATGCACGGCAACTCTCACCGAAGAGTCCTACAGCGACACCGTGCACTTTGACCCGGGGCTGAGCCGACGCATCGGCGGGCTCCTGCCCGGAGCCCCCGTGCTGGCAACCGGCGCAGGGCACGACGCCGGGGTGTTGGCCGGATACGTTCCCTCGGCCATGCTCTTCGTCCGCAATCCCAGCGGAATCTCGCATTCACCCGAAGAATACGTGGCCGACAAAGATGCTTCGGCAGGAACCGTTGCCCTCGCGGATGTACTGGAAGGACTCCTATGAACGCGTTCTGGTGCGAAACCGCCATCGTCAGGGCAGACCACCCGGAAGAAGGCTATCCGGCCTTGGCCGCTGCCTCAGGCGTGCGGATCGAAACGCACAACGGTCGGATCTCCAGCATTACGACTGATACTGAAGCACAACCCAATGACATGAGACTGAGCGGGATCACCTTCCCGGCCGCTGCCAACGCCCACTCCCACGCCTTCCACAGAGTCCTGCGCGGCCGAACCCATGAAGGCCGCGGAGATTTCTGGGTGTGGCGGGAGCAGATGTACCGGAGCGCATCCGAGCTGACTCCGGAGAAATACGAGAAACTCGCCACTGCTGTCTTTGCTGAAATGGTGGTCACGGGCTTCAGCAGCGTGGCCGAATTCCACTACGTCCACCATCAACCAGACGGCACGCCCTACGCGGAACCCCATGCCATGGAGCTGGCGCTGGCCCGTGCGGCCATGTCCAGCGGGATCCGCGTCACGCTCTTGGACACCTTGTATCTGGCCGGAGGAATCGGTACGCCCCTCAATCCCGAACAGGCAAGGTTCGGGGACGCGGATGTGCACGCCTGGCTCGATCGGTTAAACTCCCTCCGGGCGGTTGTTGCCGAGCAATTTCCTAAGGAACTCGTCAGCGTCGGAGCTGCACTTCACTCCGTCCGGGCTGTCCCCGAGGAGGACCTGAAAGTTGTGGCCAGGCAGCTGCCCGAAGACATCCCCCTTCACATCCACCTCAGTGAACAACCTGCCGAGAACCAGGCATGCCTGGAGGCCTACGGCACCACGCCAGCGGGTCTGTTGGAACGCCACGGACTCCTCTCCAGCAGGCTGTCCGCCGTCCATTCCACGCACCTGACGCAGGAAGACATCGCCCTGCTCGGAAACGCAGGCACCACTGTGGTCATGTGCCCCAGTACGGAAGCCGACCTCGCAGACGGGATCGGTCCCGCGCGTGAGCTTGCCGGCGCCGGGGCAGCCATTGCTCTGGGCACGGACCAGCATGCGGTGATCGACCCATGGACTGAAATGCGTACGTTGGAACACGGCGAGCGGTTGGGCACAGGACAGCGGGGCAGGTTCTCACCTCAGGAACTCCTGCGGGCCGCAACCGAAGGGGCTGCCCGGTCCATGGCTACGCCCATTGCCGCATCAGGCCTTGAAGTCGGCGCAGTATGCGATCTCATGGTTATTGATCCGGCATCCACCCGCACCGCCGGGTCCCGACCTTTGCAGATGGCATTCAGCGCAACTTCCAGCGACGTCACCGAAGTCATCATCGCCGGAGAACTGGTGGCCTCCCACGGCGCTCACACGCGGCTCGGCAGGCCGGGCAGCCTTCTGACGGAGGCACTGAAAGAGCTCTCCTAACGTCTTACGCCCACTCCCTAAGGGACTGACGACGGAACGCGCGTTTGACTCGCGACGCACCTGCCGCCGTCGTGCTTTGCGTTCAAGTAGTGGCCCCAAAGGCCGCCTTTCCCGCCCTAAACAGGCACTCAGCTGACTCCCAGCCTCCAAACAGGGCACGTGCGTTAATTTAGTGAATCCACGTCATCTGAATCTCCTTGACTGGAACTTGGCGGATGGGGCGTGCCACACTGTGTAGCGCGTGTGCACCGGCGTCCCCGTCGGAACAGCCGACGACGTCCCGCACCGTGAATCCCACACCACCATTCCCAAGGGAGACCCATGTCCAATCCCAGCACCGAAGGCGTGCCCCCAGTGTCCAGGAAAGTGATCGGCCTGGCCGTCGCTGGAGCGGTGGGCGGCTTCCTGTTCGGCTTCGATTCTTCGGTGGTTAACGGTGCCGTGGACGCCATGAAGGACGAATTCCTGATGAGCGAAGCCGTCACTGGTTTTGCTGTCGCCGTCGCCTTGCTGGGATGCGCGCTGGGGGCCTACCTGGCCGGCAAAGTCGCAGACCGTTACGGCCGAATTCCGGCCATGAAGATCGGCGCCCTCCTTTTCCTGGTGAGCTCCGTAGGTACAGGACTGGCTTTTGGTGTGTGGGACCTGATCTTCTGGCGCTTGGTTGGAGGCTTGGGCATCGGCCTTGCTTCGGTCATCGCCCCGGCCTACATATCCGAGATTTCCCCTCGGCACGTGCGTGGTCGCTTGGCGTCACTTCAGCAGCTCGCCATCACTACCGGTATCTTCGCGGCACTGTTGTCCGACGCCGTCCTGGCCAATTCCGCTGGCAGCGCCGGCAGCACGTTCTGGCTCGGCATGGAAGCTTGGCGCTGGATGTTCATCGCTTGCGCCGTGCCGGCCGCCGTGTACGGCTGGATCGCTTTCCGTTTGCCGGAGTCGCCACACTTCCTGGTGCTCAACGGCAAGGAAGACCAGGCTAGAAACATCTTCGATACCCTCATCCCCAACGACGATACCGAGCGACACATCCGCGACATCCGCGAGTCCATCCAGCAGGATCAGCTGTCCACCAAGAAGGGCTCGCTGCGCGGAAAGAGATTCGGCCTGCAGGCAGTAGTGTGGATCGGCATCATCCTGTCGGTGCTGCAGCAATTCGTTGGCATCAACGTGATCTTCTACTACTCCACCACGCTGTGGAAAGCGGTTGGATTTCAGGAGAAGGACTCCCTGGCCATCTCGGTTGCCACCTCGGTGACCAACATTTTGGTGACTCTGGTAGCCATCGCGCTGGTGGACCGCATTGGCCGCCGCCCCATCCTGCTGACCGGCTCCATCGGCATGGCCGTTTCGCTCGGCGTCATGGCGTTGGCCTTCTCTTCCGCTGTTGGCACGGGCTCCGAGATCAGTCTCCCGGGCGCTTGGGGGCCAGTTGCCTTGGTTGCGGCCAACGTCTTCGTGATCAGCTTCGGTGCTTCCTGGGGTCCACTCGTCTGGGTGCTGCTTGGCGAGATCTTCCCATCCCGCATCCGGGCCCGCGCGCTCGGACTGGCGGCAGCTGCGCAGTGGATCGCCAACTTTGCCATCACGCTCAGCTTCCCCATCATGGCGGCCGGTTCGCTGCCACTGACGTACGCCTTGTACGCGGCGTTCGCTGCGGCGTCGTTCTTCTTTGTGATGTTCAAGGTTCCCGAGACGAACGGCATGTCGCTGGAGCAGGCTGAGACGCTCTTCGTTCCCAAGGGCGCGCCGGTGGCACCGCTGTCACCTCAGCCCAAGTAAGTCGCATTAGTGCGCGTTTTGAACGCTCAAAACGCGCACTAATGCTACGTAGTTGGGTGTCTACACCAAGTGAGGTTCGTGCGACTTCAGGTACCCGCGCCCTCCGAAGGCAACGAGAATCGCGATCACCATGGCAACAGCACCGGCAAAGAAGGGCACCTGCGGCCCAAAGTGCTCGCCCAGCTGGGCGGCGGCGAACGGGGCCAGCGCACCACCCATCCACCGCACAAAGTTATAGCCTGCGGATGCGACGGGTCGCGGTGAATCGGAGACGCCCATGGCCAGTTCGGTGTAAATCGTGTTGTTGATGCCCAGCAGGGCACCGGCCACGATCACAAGCACGACGACGGCAGTCACCGAGTGCCCCGCGGCAAGTCCCAGTCCAACCAGATCCAACATGAGCACGAGCAGCGTTCCGGTCAGGACCTTTACAGCGCCAAAACGCTTCTGCAGCACGGGAGCTACGAACACCGAGAACACGGCCACGGCAACGCCCCAACCGAAGAACACTCCCCCGATACCGTATGCGTCCATGCCGAGGATGAATGGCGTGAAGGCGAGGATGGTGAAGAAGCCGTAGTTGTAGAAAAGGGCGCTTGCTGCGGTTGTGCTGAGGCCCTTGTGTCCCAGCGCGAGAAGCGGATCCCGCAGGCGGGACTTCTTTGCCGGGGCGGGTGTTTTGGGAAGCAGGGCCAGCAGGGCGATAAAAGCGGCAGCCATGAGGACCGCGGTTCCAAAGAACGGTGCGCGCCACTGCCACCCACCCAACAATGCCCCAAGGAGCGGGCCCAGCGAGATACCCAGGCCGAGCGCCGCTTCGTAGAGAATGATGGCCGTTCCGGTACCACCACTGGCCACACCAACGATCACGGCAAGCGCGGTGGCGACAAACAGGGCGTTACCCAATCCCCAACCAGCACGGAAACCAACCAACTGCTCAACGCTGCCGGACAGGCCGGACAAGGATGCGAACACCACGATTACGGCCAGCCCGATCAGCAGCGTCTTCTTGCCACCGATGCGCGAGGAAACGAAGCCGCTGATCAGCATGGCGATCGCCGTCACCAGGAAGTAGCTGGTGAAGAGCAGGGAAACTTCGCTGGTGGACGCGTCCAGGTTCTTGGCGATCGCAGGAAGAATGGGGTCCACGAGCCCGATGCCCATGAACGCGAACACGGCTGCGAGCGCCGTGGCCCACACGGCCTTCGGCTGCTTGAGGAATGAAGCCTTCTCGGCTTCGAGGGTGGTTTCGATGCTTGTTTCGGCGCTTTCTGAAGCGTCAGCCAGCTGGCGTGACATTCAAGGGCTCCTTGTCGGTGCGTTTGGTTTTGGTTAGTTCTGGAATGAGCTGTTGATCTTGCTGATGATGGGCAGAGCCGCGGCGAGTTGCTCGATTTCGGCGGTGCTCAGCTCTTGGAGCATCCCGGCCACCATGGCGTTGCGCCGCTGGTTGGCAGATTCGACGGCGGCGGTCCCGGCTTTGGTGATGACCACCTGGACTGCGCGCGAATCGTCGGGGTCAGCCTGCCGGGTGACCAGGCCGGCGCGCTCGAGCTTGATGATTTGCTCGGTGGCACTCGGCACCTTGATCCCCAGGTTCTTGGCGATGTCACCCACGCGGAGTCCGCCGTCGGAAATCATGGAGAGCAGGCTGAGCTGCGCTGCGGTGAGTTCACCTTCTGGATCCAGGCGGCGGAACAGGTACACGCCCAAGCGCAATGACTCGCGGAATTGCTGCGCGAGCTCGGTGAGGTTGGGATCGGATGCACGATTCATATTTAGGTAGCCTAATAGTTAGGGTACCTAAGTGTCAAGCGATGCAGCACCCAAGTGAGTCGCAGGTGAGCGCGTTTAGAGCCCTGAAAACGCGCACAGATGCGACTCAGTTGGGTTAAAGCGTGAGCTTCATACCCTCATGGCTTGCAACAAAGCCCAATCGCTCATAGAAGCGATGGGCAGCCGCGCGGGACTTGTCGGTGGTCAACTGCACCAGGGAGCATCCCCGCCCACGCGCCTGGTCGATGGCCCACTGGATCATGAGCGCACCCACCCCCTGCCCGCGGAGCGCATCGTCCACGCGGACGGCTTCGATCTGGGCGCGCAAGGATCCCCTGCGCGACAGGCCCGGGAGATAGCTGAGCTGGAAAGTGGCAACAACCTCCCCGTCGAGTTCGCCCACCACTAAAAGGTGGGCGGGGTCGCCGTCGATCATTTCAAAAGCACGCTCGTACGGCGCAAGGTCGTCCAGATTTTCGCGGGTAGCGCCCAACTGGTCATCCATCAACAACGCAAGGATTCGCGGCAAATCAGCCTTGGTAGCGCGCCGAAGACTGAAGGTTCCAGAGTCGACGTCGGCAGTCATCAAAGCGGGCGCGGCGGCAGGGTCTGTGGTCACCACCCCAGCATGCCACTTGGACTGGAACTCAGTATTGCTAAGTACCGGTACCTAGTTCTACTATGTAGTGGTAGCTAGTAATACTGAGTAGTGAAGGAGGTGTTCGATGGGTAAGCAAATGACGGAGATGCTCAAAGGCACATTGGAGGGCATCGTCCTGGCGCTCCTCACCGGAAAGGCGGCCTACGGGTATGAGATCACCACGCTGCTCCGGGCGCAGGGATTTACCGACATCGCCGAGGGCACTGTGTACGCGCTGCTAGTCAGGATCGAACAAAAGGGGCTGGTGGACGTCGAAAAGCGGCCATCGGAAAAGGGACCACCCCGCAAGGTGTACACGCTCAACGCGCAGGGCAAGAACGAACTGGACGAATTCTGGAACACCTGGAGCTTCTTGTCCGAACGGCTTGAACAGCTCCGCAAGGAAGGAAACTGACATGGCAGCAAAATGGATCGAAATGGTCACCGGATCACTCGAGCAGAAGAAGCAGTACAAGCAGGCCAAGGCGCGGCTGGATGCCCTGCCCGAGCCCTACCTCACAGTAGCCACAGCCTTCAACCGGTACCTCATGTACTACGGCGGGGTTACCGAAGGGGACACCATGGTGCAGATGTTCACGGATCTCGCAGATCTTTGGGAACGGGCCGCCATCGACGGAACGCCCGTGAGCGAGATCGTCGGCGAGGACCCCGTCGAGTTCGCCGAGGCTTTTGCCCAGGCCTACGGCGGAAAGCGCTGGATCGACAAGGAAAGGGAACGCCTCACCAAGGCAGTAGATAAGGCAAAGGAGGCGGAATCATGACTGCAACAGCCATCCGCGTCCAGGGCATCGAAAAGTCCTACAAGGACCTCCACGTGCTCCGGGGCGTCGACTTTGAAGTAGCGTCGGGCAGCATTTTCGCCCTCCTCGGTTCCAATGGAGCTGGCAAGACCACCATGGTGAAGATCCTGTCCTCCCTGCTGAAAGCGGACGCCGGCACTGCCGCCGTCGAGGGTTTTGATGTTGCCACCGAGTCGCTCCAGGTAAGACAGTCCATCAGCCTAACCGGGCAGTTTGCGGCAGTGGACGAGGTGCTGTCCGGCAAGGAGAACTTGGTCCTGATGGCCAAACTGCGCCATCTGGAGAACCCTGGCGGGATCGCAGATGAGCTGCTGGCGCAGTTCAACCTCAGCGATGCCGGGTCCCGTAAGGTGGCCACCTACTCCGGCGGCATGCGTCGCCGCCTGGATATCGCCATGAGCCTGATCGGCAACCCGAAGGTGATCTTCCTGGACGAACCGACCACCGGCCTGGACCCACAGGCGCGCATCGACGTCTGGCAGACCATCAAGGATCTCGCCCGGAACGGCACAACAGTGCTGCTCACCACCCAATATCTCGACGAGGCCGAGCATCTCGCCGACCGCATCGCGATCCTGCACAAGGGCAGGATCATCCAGAACGGCACGCTCGACGCGCTCAAGCGGCTGCTGCCGCCAGCCGAGATCGAGTACGTCGAGAAGCAGCCCTCACTCGAAGACGTCTTCCTGGCACTCGTCGGCGAAACGGCTGAAGAGCAGAAAGAACAGGAGGCATCCCGATGAGCACCCACGTCCTCGGCGATACCCGCGTCCTCACCGGCCGCTCGCTGCGCCACATCCTGCGCAGCCCCGATACGATCATCACCACCGCGGTCACGCCGATCGCGCTGATGCTGCTGTTCGTGTACGTGCTTGGCGGCGCGATCAATACCGGATCCGACGAGTCATACATCAACTACATGCTCCCCGGCATCCTGCTGATCACGATTGCCTCCGGCATCGCCTACACCGCCTACCGCCTGTTCCTGGATATGCAGGGCGGCATCTTCGAGCGCTTCCAGTCCATGCCGATCGCGCGGTCGAGCGTGCTATGGGCGCACGTGCTCACCTCGCTCGTGGCCAACCTCGTCTCGGTCGCGATCGTCGTCGGAGTGGCCCTCCTTATGGGGTTCCGCACCGGAGCATCCGTGGGCACCTGGCTTGCAATCGCCGGCATCCTGGTCCTGTTCACGCTCGCCCTGACCTGGCTGGCCGTGATCGCCGGGCTCTCCGCGAAAACCGTCGACGGCGCCAGCGCGTTCAGCTACCCGCTGATCTTCCTGCCGTTCATCAGTTCGGCCTTCGTGCCGACCGCGACGATGCCGGGCCCGGTGGCCTGGTTCGCCGAGAACCAGCCAGTGACCTCGATCGTGAACTCCATCCGCGCGCTGTTCGCGCAGCAGCCGGTGGGCAGCGACATTTGGATTGCGCTGGCCTGGTGCTTCGGCATCTTGGTCCTGGCGTTCGCCTTCGCCATGACCGCATACCGGCGGAAGATCGCCTAAGCGCACCCCCGGCCAAAGCTCCCCCCTTTCCAGGGCGGGGAGCTTTCGCCATGAGCGCCGATTAGCCATTTGTCAGACATTAGCTATAGCTTTATCGAAACAGATTTGTAACGGCCGTCACCATTTTGGTGGGCTCTTCGAAGGGTTCTTGAACTAATGTCCGACCAGACGACAAAGGCGCAACTCCACGCCTCCAGCCGGGACAGCGAGCCCCACCTATCACGCTCGCTCAGCAACCGGCACATCCAGCTCCTCGCCATTGGCGGAGCCATCGGCACAGGCCTCTTTATGGGCTCAGGCAAAACCATCTCGGTTGCCGGGCCCTCCGTGATCTTTGTGTACATGATCATCGGCTTCATGCTGTTCTTCGTCATGCGGGCCATGGGTCAACTCCTGTTGTCCAACCTGAACTACAAGTCCTTCAGCGACTTCGCGGGCGACCTCCTTGGCCCGTGGGCAGGCTTTTTCACGGGCTGGACCTACTGGTTCTGCTGGGTAGTCACGGGTGTTGCGGATGTTATCGCCATTGCCGGCTATGCCAATGAGCTGTGGCCAGGTGTTCAACTGTGGGTCCCGGGAATTGCGACCATCATCATCCTGCTCCTCCTAAACCTCCCCACCGTGAAGGCATTCGGCGAGACCGAGTTCTGGTTCGCACTCATCAAGATCGTTGCAATCGTCGCGTTGATCGTCGTTGGCCTGGTCATGATCTTCACCGGCTTCCAGTCCAACGCCGGCACAGCCAGCTTCACCAACCTGTGGAGCCATGGCGGGTTCTTCCCCAAGGAATTCATGGGCTTCGTTGCCGGCTTCCAGATCGCCGTCTTCGCATTCGTGGGCATCGAGCTGGTGGGCACCGCCGCAGCCGAAACCAAGAACCCCGAGCACAACCTTCCCCGCGCCATCAACGCCATCCCCCTGCGCGTCATGCTCTTCTACGTAGGCGCCCTCATCATCCTGATGTCCGTCACCCCGTGGACCGAGTTCAAGGCAGGACACAGTCCGTTCATCGCCATGTTTTCCCTGGCAGGCCTGGGCATGGCGGCAACCGTGGTCAATCTCGTGGTGCTCACCTCTGCCATGTCTTCGGCCAACTCGGGCATCTACTCGACATCGCGCATGGTGTTCGGCCTGGCCAACGACGGCGACGCACCCAAGGTCTTCGGCCGGCTCTCCAGCCGCAAAGTACCCCAAAATGCGCTGTTCCTGTCCTGCGTCCTGCTGCTGGCCGGCGTCGTACTCCTCTACGCGGGCAAGGACGTCGGCGCGGCGTTCGACATGGTCACCACGGTGTCCGCGGTCTGCTTCATGTTCGTCTGGTCCATCATCCTTGCCAGCTACCTCGTGTACCGCAAGCGCCGCCCCGAGCAACACGCGGCTTCCCCGTTCAAGATGCCCGGCGGCATTCCGATGGTGTGGGTTGTTTTCGCATTCTTCGCGTTCCTGGTCTGGGCTCTCACCACACAGCCGGACACGCTCACGGCCCTGCTGGTGACGCCGATCTGGTTCGCGATCCTTGGCATCGCCTACGGCGTGGTCCGCAAATCCCCGCTGCATCAGGCGCGCGTGGCCGAATGGAAGGCGATGGCGGAATCCGAAACGGCGGCACTGAGAAAGTAGCCGAGCGTCTATGGGGCTGTGCCCGCTTCGCGATGCCCACCACGCCGCAGCCCCATAGACGCTCTCTCACATCCCACTGAACTGGTTCAGAGAAGAAGATATGGCTGCCGGTCTTCTCGGCAGAGCAGTATTAACGTCGACGTCGGCACCCAAGGCTGGGTGCCGACGTCGAACGTTTCTTATGTGAGAGAAGATCGCCCACAAACCCGCAGGATGTGAGAGAAGATCGCCGAAAAAGCCACAGGATGTGAGAGAGGAACTAGGCTTCGGCTTTGCGGTCCTCTATGAGCTTCTGGATCGCCGGGAACAGCGGGTGCGACGGCGGAAGTTCGGTAATGCGCTCGACGGCGGCAGCCGCGTCCAGCTCGGAGAGCATGTTTGCGAGTTCCACGGCTTCGTCGTCGGATCCGTCATCGAAACGAAGGGCGGCCGACATCGCCTCCAACAGTGCTACCGGCGTGACACCACGCTCGGCGAGCTCAGCCGCGGGGCCCACAAACCGCTCGTGCCGGCCAAGCTTCCGCAGGGGTGCCCGGCCGACGCGGACCACGGTATCGGGCAGGTACGGGTTGGTGAAGCGGGACAGGATCTTCTGCACGTACGCTTCCTGCTCGGCCTCCACGAATCCGTGCTTGGCCACCAGCAGTTCCTTGGTCTCCTCCAGCACCGCCCGGACCTTCGCCGCCACGGACGGATCAGCCATGGCCTCGGAGATCTTCTCCAGGCCCGCCGCGTAGCCGAAATAGGCAGCAGATGCATGCCCGGTGTTCACGGTGAACAGCTTCCGCTCGATGTACGGGCCAAGATCATCCACAAAGGTAGCACCAGGAATGTCGGGGACGTGGTCACCAAACGGTGTGCGGTCGATGACCCATTCGTGGAACGTCTCCACAGTGACATCCAGGCCCTGGCCCGGCTCCTGATTCGGGACAATTCGGTCCACGGCAGTGTTGGCAAAGACAGCGACTGAATCCAAGTCAGCCGCGGAATCGTCCCAAGCCGCCCGGACTTCCACTTGAAGGAGGTGCGTCGCGTTGATGGCGTTCTCGCAGGCCATTATCTGCAGGGGCGGGAGTGAGGGCTCCCGCGCAGCGAGCCCACGAGCGATCACGGGTGCCACGAACTTCAGGATGTGTGGGCCCACCGCGGTGGTGACCAGGTCCGCCGTCGAGATTTCCTCAACAACGGCGGCTTCCTGCGTGCTCGAGTTCAGTGCACGGAACCGGTCAACGGTTTTAACCGCCGGGTTCTCCCCCACCTCATGGACGTCGTAGCTGCTCGCGGAAGCGAGCTGGCTGATCAGGGCGTCCGCAACATCCGCGAACACCACCTCATAGCCGGCCTCGTGGAGCAGCAACCCCACAAAGCCGCGTCCGATGTTGCCTGCCCCAAAATGGACTGCCTTCACTATGCGTTGACCTTTCCGAACAGCTCCAGCACTTCCTCAACCGTGGTTGCTTCCTCCAACTGGGCTACCTGGGCTTTGTTGGTGAAGATTTTGGCGATCGAGGACAGGATGTGGAGGTGCTCATTGTTGAGGCCAGCGACGCCGACCACGAACTTCACTTGCTTGCCACCCCAGTCGATGCCCTCGGGGTACCGAATGATGGAAACTGCCGAGTGCATGATGTGCTCTTTGGCATCGTTGGTGCCGTGCGGGATTGCCAGGAAGCTGCCCATGTAGGTGGACACGGACTCCTCGCGTTCGTGCATGGCGTGCACGTAGCTGACGTCCACGGCGCCGCGGTCAAGCAGGAGCTGCCCGGCTTCGTCGATCGCGGTATCGCGGTCGCGCGCCGATCCGTTGAGCACAACGCTTTCGGGGAGCAGGACTGCTTTACCCCCGACGACGGCGGCTGGCTCAGCTGCGTGCGCACCGTGCGTCGCGGCTGCTTCAGCTTCGACCGCTCCGTCGGCGTGGGCTGCCGCAGGGCCTTCCGTGTTGCTCGTCTTGACCAAGTCCACGATTTCGTCGTACTTGGGGCTGTTCATGAAGTTGTCCACGGAATAGTGCACCGCGCTGGAAGTTCGCGGCTGGGCACGTTCCGTAAGGTCCTGATGGGTGACCACAACATCGTAGGTGTCACTCAGGTTGGCGATAGCCGAGTTGGTGACCTTGACGTCCGGGAAGCCGGCTGCCTTGATCTTGTTGCGCAGCACCGAGGCGCCCATGGCACTGGAGCCCATCCCGGCGTCGCAAGCGAACACGATGTTCTGCACCGGCCGGGTCAGCACGGCAACGTCGCTGCGGCCACCATGGTCACCCACCAGGGCCGAGGAGACAGAGCTCTTCTTGCCCTTCATGGCTTCCATGCGGGATGTGGCTTCGGAAAGGTCGTCCTCGCCCTTGTTCTTGGAGGTGCGCAGGATCACTGCAGCTATCAGGAAGGAAACGGTAGTCGCCAGGAGTACAGCCAGAATCACGCCGACGTAGCTGTCACGCGACGTCTGGGCGATAACTGCAAGGATGGAACCTGGCGCTGCCGGAGCCACTAGGCCGGAGTTGGTGATGGCCAGTGTTGCGATACCCGTCATGCCGCCACCGATGGCAGCGAGGATCAGGATCGGCTTCATCAGTACGTACGGGAAGTAGATCTCGTGGATGCCGCCGAAGAAGTGGATGATCGCTGCGCCCGGTGCCGAAGCTTTTGCTGCGCCGCGGCCGAAGAACATGTAGGCCAGCAGGATACCCATGCCCGGGCCGGGGTTGGCCTCAAGCAGGAACAGGATGGACTTTCCGTGGTCCAGGGACTGCTGGATTCCCAGGGGAGTCAGCACGCCGTGGTTGATGGCGTTATTGAGGAAGAGAACCTTTGCTGGCTCAATGAAGATGCTGGTCAGCGGGAGCAGGCCATTGTTGACCAGGAACTGGACCACCTGCCCAGCGCCATCGGTGAAAATCTTGACGAGCCACGAAAGTCCGTAGAAGCCACCCAAGGCCAATGCTGCGCCCCAGATGCCTGCGGAGAAGTTGTTCACCAGCATCTCGAAGCCGGGACGGATCTTGCCATCCCAAAGGCGGTCGAGTTGCTTGATGGTCCAGCCACCCAGCGGACCCATGATCATGGCGCCGATGAACATCGGGGAACTTGTACCCGCGATGACACCCATGGTGGCAATAGCACCCACCACGCCGCCGCGGACGTCGTAGACCATCCGGCCGCCGGTATAGGCAATCAGCAGTGGCAGCAGGTACTTGACCATGGGGCCAACGAGGCCGGGGTTGGTTACTCCCTCAGCGTTGGTCCCGAAACCGCCAAGTTCCGCGACTGGAATCCACCCTTCTTTGATGAACAGGGCCGTGATGAGGCCCCAGGCGATGAAGGCGCCAATGTTGGGCATGATCATGCCGGAGAGGAATGTTCCGAACTTTTGGACGCCAACGCGCAGGCTGGTGCGGGGCTTCGCAACGGTCTCTGTTGCCATGTGAATTCCTAACGTGTGTCCCGCAGCGGCGCGGGGTCAGTCGATATAGATCGAGAGAGAACAGCCTTAGGAGCTGCTGGAAATGCGGTGAAGCCACTCAAGGAAGAGCTTCAATTCAGAGCTGGAAAGTTGGTCTGAATGCGAGGCCTGCAGTGCCGCATTCAGGGCGATTGCCGCAACAACCACGGAGGACTTACCGGAGTCCTCCGCTGCGGCGCCACGGGCGGTATCCGTGGAGACGGCGAAAATCATGGAATCCCGGGTCATCGTTGAGAGCTCGAGGTTCCTTTCTTCCACCGGTTCGGCGATGAGCATGAGCGTTACACCCACGTTGGCCGCGAGGATGCTTCGTGCCGCTTCGCGGGGCGGCACATTGATCTGACCGGCGATGGCGGCCTTGTTCAGCATTTCTTCCAGAAGCGCTTCAGCATCGGCCACGATGGCTGGGCGGCTTTCCGGCCTGATATTGCCGAACATCACCAAATACAGGTGGGGCTGGCTCAGCCCGAACTGGACGTGGTTGTCCCACATCCGTCGGACATCTTCCAAAGGCTCCCCGGACGGTGCAAAGTCCCGCTCCCCTGCCACGTACTCTTCAAAGCCAGCGGAAACGACGGCGTCGAACAGTCCTTCTTTGTCTCCAAAGTGGTGGTAGAGCGTTGGGGCCGTAACCCCGGCCAAGGCTGTGATCTGGCGTGTAGAGACCGCTGACCCCTCCGAACTTGCCAGCAATTCAGCAGCTGCACGGAGCAACCGAATTTTTGGCGGAAGCTGGTCATCGAAACTCATAACCGCTACCCTAGCACCTATAGCGTTGCTATATGAAGTGGCTCACAACAGAATTTTGTAGGCTAATTTCACAGGCTCGTGGTGCCGTCGCCGGTGGGTCTGAACCAACACCAAGGAACAGAGGATTCAGTGCAGAATTTCCAAGGAGTAGGGGTAAGCCCTGGCCGCATCATTGGCACCGTCCGCCAGATGCCCAAACCGGTGAGTGAACCGCCGTCGGGTGAACGGTTGGCCGCAGACGTGAGTCCGGAGGACGCCGTCGCGGGCTTGAAAACCGCAGCCCAAGCTGTCCATGACGAGCTCAAGGGCCGGGCCGATTCTGCCTCCGGCGATGGCAAGGCCGTCCTGGAAGCCACGGCGCTCATGGCGAAGGACACCATGCTCCTGAAATCCGCGGCCAAGCTCATCAACGCAGGTTCATCCGCGGAACGCGCCATCTGGGAAGCCGGCGCCTCCGTTTCCGAAATGCTGCACAACCTGGGCGGCTACATGGCCGAACGCGCAACGGACGTGCTGGACGTGCGCGCCCGCATTGTGGCTGAGCTGCGGGGCGTCCCCGCCCCCGGCATCCCGGCTTCGGAGACTCCTTTCATTTTGATGGCCGAGGACCTCGCTCCCGCGGACACCGCCACTCTTGACGCCGAGAAGGTGCTTGCCCTGGTGACCTCGGGCGGCGGGCCGCAATCGCACACGGCGATCATCGCGCGCTCGCTCGGCCTGCCAGCGGTGGTTGCCGCCCACGGCGTTGACCTGATTCCTGACGGCTCCGAAGTCTTCGTGGACGGAGCTGCAGGGTTTGTGGCAGTTTCCCCCTCGGACGAGCAGCGCGCTGCAGCGACCGCCTGGGCGGAAACCTCGGCAACGCTGGCCGCCTTCGACGGAAACGGCACGACGGCGGACGGCCACTTGGTCCCGCTCCTCGCCAACGTGGGTGGGGCCAAGGATGCCGTGGCAGCAGCCGGCCTCGGCGCCCAGGGGGTTGGCCTGTTCCGCACCGAGTTCTGCTTCCTCGAGCGCGATACCGAGCCCTCCGTCGACGAACAAGCCGCAGCGTACAAGGCTGTGTTTGACGCGTTCCCCGGCAAGAAAGTAGTGCTGCGAACCCTCGACGCCGGCGCAGACAAGCCCCTCCCCTTCCTCACCGACGCCACCGAGCCCAACCCCGCCCTTGGTGTTCGCGGCTACCGGACAGACTTCACCACGCCCGGCGTTTTGGAACGTCAGCTGGAAGCCATTGCCCGGGCAGCTTCTCAATCCGAGGCCGACGTCTGGGTCATGGCCCCGATGATCTCCACGGCCGCCGAAGCCGGACGGTTCGCCTCATTGTGCGCTGCTGCCGGCATCCAAACCCCTGGTGTCATGGTGGAAGTCCCCTCGGCTGCCTTGACTGCCGCCTCCGTGCTCCGCGAAGTTGGCTTCGCTTCACTGGGCACCAACGACCTCACCCAGTACGCCATGGCCGCCGACCGCCAACTCGGGCCCCTCGCGGAGCTGAACACTCCATGGCAGCCCGCCGTCCTGAGGCTGGTGCAGCTCACAGTGGAGGGTGCAGAGCAGGAAGCATCCGGCCGGGAAGGCGGCAGCAAACCCGTGGGAGTCTGTGGCGAGGCAGCCGCGGACCCTGCCCTCGCCGTCGTACTTACCGGACTCGGCGTCAGCACACTGTCCATGACCGCGCGCTCATTGGCCGCCGTCGGGACTGTGCTGAAGACCGTCACACTGGAGCAGGCGCAGGAACTCGCCCGGCTGGCCCTCACCGCGCCCAGCGCTACCGAGGCGCGCGAGTGGGTCCGGGCCAAGCTCCCCGTGCTCGAAGAACTCGGCCTCTAAACCCTGCCAATTTCCATCAAAGGAGAAACCCATGCCTGAACGCACAGCCACCATCGCCAGCCGCTCCGGCCTGCACGCCCGGCCCGCCGCACTGTTCGCCGAAGCCGCAGGTGAGCAGCCGGTGGAGGTCACCATTGCCATGCAAGGCGAACCCGCCGATGAAGCCCTCGACGCCGCCAGCATCCTCTCGCTCATGACGCTCGGTGCCGCCAAGGGCGACGTCGTGGTGCTGCGGGCGGAGGGCGACGGGGCCGACGCTGCCTTGGACGCACTGGTGGCGTTGCTGGAGACGGATTTGGACGCGGTGTAGCTTTGGCCTGCGGGCTTGGCTGCCCGATTCGATGGTCCGCTGCGCACTAGACGGTAGGAGTCGTCTGGCCTGCAGGGAGTCATCGAATCGGGCTCACCAGCTTGAATGCCGGGCCTAAGGGAGCGCTGTCACCACCACATCCTGATACGCGGCCCGTCCATCAAACACGTTGACGCCAACCTTGCCTGAAGCCAACGCGGAGTCCGTCACGTCGATTACCTGCGCGCCGTCCACGGAGACCGTGATCCTGTTGCCGACAGCAGACGTGTCCAGGCCATAGCTCACTCCATGGCCCAAGGCTGCGGGCGTGCTCGCAATGACGGTGAATACGCCGTCGACCAGCTTGAACACACGTACCTCGCGCAGGTTGGGGTCCAGGTTCACGTAATAGGCGCTGGATCCGTCGGCGGAGGATCTCAGCAACACCGAGCCTGCACCGCCGTACCCTTTCTCCGGAGCCAGGTCCCGGTTGAGGAGCTCGCCGTTGAACGGTTCGCCGCCGAA
The DNA here is from genome assembly GCF_019038615.1 of Paenarthrobacter aromaticivorans. Taxonomy (NCBI): domain Bacteria; kingdom Bacillati; phylum Actinomycetota; class Actinomycetes; order Micrococcales; family Micrococcaceae; genus Paenarthrobacter; species Paenarthrobacter aromaticivorans. The sequence goes on along the minus strand of NZ_JAHOPC010000012.1, from coordinate 101,468 downwards.
CCGCACTGTTGCCTGCACTCTCACGTTGGCGAACGCGGCTGCGCTCATGGCCGTCGAATCCTTGTCGAACGTACCTGCCAAGCCCGCGCCTGTGCTCTCCCATTTTCCGCCGGGGACCACTGAATAGGCGCCGAGGTTATGCCGGGCCGTCCCACCCGCAGCAGGCAAAATGTTCGACGGCGGGGCGGCAGTCAGGCGGGCCGTGTCGCTGAGTTGGTGTACTTTGACGGACACCAGCCGCGCATTCCCTCCGGTGGCTGTGAAGGACAAGCCTGCGGAGGAAGGGTCAGGGAAGATCAGCGACGTGATGGCCGCGGTGCCATCCCCACCGAAGACTTCCACGGAGGACGCGTCCACCAGGATTCGAAGTTTCACGCGGCGCTCGGATCCCACCACGGTGGAGCTCCAGGGGGCCGAGGAATTGTCGGCCGTCGAACCCGCGAAGTACCGGGTGAAGTCCTCCCGCCCGGCAGTGCCGCGGTCCACGGTGAGTGCGGCAGCACCGGCGTCGTACTTCACCGTCGTCTCTTGGGCGCCCGAGTCGCCATTGCCCTTCCTTAGCCCGAACGCGAAGGAGGTTGCCCCTCCGAAAGAAGGAATCCCTACCTCCGCCTCGAGTTCGAAAGATCTCCCCGCCGCGCCGGCGAGCGCATTGGCTGACGTTGGCGTGATGGTCACATCAGAGGCCTGCCAGGTGGACGTCCGCAGGGACTCTTCCTCCACAACGGGAGTCTGCGTCAGTCGGAGCCCGGCGCCGGGAACGTCAGCGAGTTTGAGCTCGCGGGGGATGGACAATTGGCCATTCCAGCGGCCTGTGGGCGGGCTGAACGCGTAGTCCCAGTTGCTCATCCAGCCCAGCATGATCCGACGACTGTCCGGCGCGCCGAAGAAGCTCATGGCTGCGTAGTAGTCCCGGCCGTGATCGGCTTGCAGCACCTGCGAAGCTGTGGTGTCCGGGGTAAACGCTGCGCCGTTCCATGTGCCCGTCACATATTGGGCTGCCGAACCGTTCGTGGCCCGGACCGCCCCAGTACTCCACCACAGGACCCACCGCTTCACGCCCGGCTGTCCCTCCACAGGCATCTCGAAGAAGTCCGGGCATTCCCAGACGCCACCACGTACCCAGTCGCCGTAGCCGAAGGTGCTGGAGAAGGTCCAGTGGATGAGATCTGTGGAGGAGTAGAAGCGGATGTGGTCGCCAGCGGCCACCACCATGACCCATTTACTGGAAGCCGCGTCCCACGTGACCTTGGGGTCGCGGAAGTCCCACCCGCCGTCGGGGCCTCCCGGGTTCTCTACTACAGGATCGGCCTGGATTGTTTGCCAAGTTCGCCCCTTGTCCTTGCTGTAGGCGGCGCGGATGGACTGGTTTCCGTTCCAAGCATCATGGTTGAAGCTGGTGTAGTAGGCGATAAGCCCGGACCCGCCGTCGAAGAGGCCACTGGAGTCGGAGGCGTCCACCACCGCCGAGCCGGACCAAGACTCCCCCGCTGCCATGCGCGGGAGGGCGATGGGCAGTTGCTTCCAGTGCATCAGGTCTGCACTGACGGCGTGTGCCCAGCGCCCGCGGTCCTGATGGAAGAGGTGGTACTCACCGTCGAAATAGACCAGTCCGTTGGGATCAGAACTGGTACCCGAGTTCTGGCTGTAGTGGTAGCCGGGCTGGTAGAGACCGTTCATGTACTGATCCGTATCGTCTGCACGGACGTTCTGGAACCAGGCCGTTCCGGTGGTCAGCAGGGCGACACCTTGCCCGGATGAGGCCGGAACCGCGCCATTTAGCACAGGCGTGCCATTAATCAAGACGGACGCTTCGCTGCCTTGGACAGTGAGCTGGACGCGGTTGAGTTGGCCGGCTTTGAAGCTGGTTGGGGGTAACGATCCGGAGTGCAGCAACGCCGACGTGGCCCGGTTGTACAGCGTCGCCGTGCCCGCCCCGGGGTCGATCCTCAGTTCCAGGCCGCCGGTGCCGTCGGTAGCGCTGCGGACCACGACTGAGGCGGTGGCCGGCGAGGTGACGGTCAGGTCCAAGGAGGCAACGACGTCGGAAGCCACCGCCGGGATGAACCGCGCCGCGGTGGCACCCGCCGCGTCCGCTCGGAGCCCCTTGGCATCGGGCTCCCAGGAGCCGGCGGCCGGACGCCAACCCTGCAACGAAGTCTCAAGTCCTCGAAGGGTCATGCTCTGGAACACAGCGGTGCCGTTGAAGGAGCCGAGCCCGACGTGGCCCGACGCATCGGCGGAATCCGTGGCGGTGATAGCGGGTGTGGCGCCGTTCGGGTCCAGGAAGTCGGTCTGCCAGTAGACGGCCAACTGGTTGCCCATGGCCGTGACCCGCAGGCGATAGACCTGGTTGAGGGTTATGGCAGTGCTGAATGTACCCAGTGTGGCATTGTCCGAGACCCGGTAAAGGCGCAAACGTCCGGCGTTCGGGTCCACCTCCGCGGCGTAACCCGCTGTGCCCGCGGCGTTGGTGCGGAACAACAATGTGCCCACGCCGTATTGCGAGCTGACCTGAATGTCGGCGGAGAAGTCGACGTCGGTGGGTAACTGTCCGGTGGCGATGGCCCGGATGTTGCTGTTCGATGGCGCAACACCGCGGAAACCGGTGGCCGAGGCCTGCCAGCCGTTGGCGGTGACAGCCCATCCGCTCAGGTTGGTATCTATGGTCCGTACGCCGGGAGTTCCGAAAGCCACGCTCCCGTTGAACGCGTGCAGGCCCACCCGCCCCGACTCGTAGCGGTAGTCCGTGGCGTCGATCCGCTTGATCCCATCCACGGCGACGTAAATGCGAGGTCCATCCACATGGACATCCACGGTGTAGGCCTGCCCCGAATTCAGCGGGAGGGACACGGGGCTTACAACATCGTCTCCGGTGGCGAGGTCGAACAACCTCACGCGGTCCAGGTTGGGGTCGATCGTCGCGGCGTAACCGGCACCGGCGTCGGGAGTTGCCCGGAAGAGGAGCGCCCCCACACCGTAGGGACTCCCGGCGTCGACCGTCACCGAGGCGGTATATCGGGCGGTTCCTGCAACCACTTGCTCGCTGGTGGCCGCCGCATTCTGGCCGGAAGGCGCGACGGCGGTGTACCCGCCGTGCGCTGTCCGGGTCCACGAACCGCTGACTCCGACGACATCCGGAATGGGGCTCGTGGTGCTGTTGAGGGTGACAGGCGCGGGGTCGAGGGCCACCGCCGGAGCAGTGACCCCCGTCCCCGCCAAGCCAACACCAAGGACCGCGGCCGTGAGGCCGGCAACTATTCTCTTATGCATTCAGATCGCCTTTGATCTCAGGGGTGAGAGAGCGTTCGCCAAAACCTCCTTTGATGTGAGAGAAGATCGGCGAAAAGCGCTCGGGATGTGAGAGAAGGATGGTTTGGGCGGGTGGTGCTAGGGGAAGAGGGGACGCGGGCCTCCCCAGGAGTCGGCCATGGTCCAGGCATCAAAGCTCGCCAAGGTGACGGCGCCCTCTTCCACTGTCAGCGTCACGCGCTCGCCGCCCAGGGTTGGGTATACCCGGGCCGTGAGCGGCTTTCCATTCGCGAAAATCTCGACGGCGGACCGGTCCACCAGGACGCGCAGGCGTACACGTCCGTCAGGCATTGGGACGGCGCCGGACTTGTCCTCCACATCCACGCCAGGATCAAGGCTGCTCCGGGTGCGGTCGAGCCGGAGGATGCCGTTTTCGCCCTCAAGGGAGCAGCTGAGTTCGATGACCGTCTCCTCAGCACCGTCTCCTGATCCGAGGACGCCCAGTTGCAGCACAGAAGCCGGTGCCAGCTGAACGTCCAACTCAAGGTCCAGCTGGTTCCCGGACACACCGGTATCCACAGGCGTACCGCCCCCGACGAGCCTCTTGCCCGGTACGCTCACGTGGTTTCGCCGGAGCTTCTCAACCTCGGGAACCGGCGCAAAGTCCAGGGTTCCGTCATCGGCCAAAGTGGTGACCCGCGGTAGGCTCATGACGCCAGACCATCCTGCCTCCACCATGGCGGCATCACTGCGGCCTTCCTGCATCCAACCGAACATGATGCGCCGGCCCGATTCATCCTCGAACGACTGCGGAGCGTAGAAGAACCGCCCACCATAGTCGAGCCGGTGCAGGGCAGCGGGCTCGAACGTGTCCCCGGAGTAGCGTCCGGTCCAATACAACGGGTGGCGGGTATCGCCGTCGTCCCAGGCAGAGAAAACCAGCACATCAGGATCCTCGTCCGGCTGAACAGAACCGAGCGAGGCAGCACCCAAAGCACCCTCCCCCGCCCTGAACAGGTCCACGCATTCCCACATGGTCCCGGTCCAGTCGGTATCTGCAGGGTCGCCCTGCGAAGCGTCGCCGATGAAGAGGGGGCCGATGTACGTCCAGGTCCGTAGGTCCGCGGACTCGTACAGGAACGCCGTCCCACCGCGCCCCCGAATGCCCGAGCCAACCAGCTGCCGCCACACCGTGCCCTCCCGCCACACGCAGTGGTCCCGGTATGCGGTGATGTCGACGCCGGCCGGAGGGGCCGCGATCACCGGGTTTTCGGACACTTTGGTCCAGGTCATGAGGTCAGCAGATCCTGTGGCAACGCAGGGCAGCTCACGCTCGTCGAGTCGTCCCGAGTACACCAAGGTGGGCGTGCCGCCGTCGTTCACCAACACACCGGACCAGCACCCGTCCGCGTCCGGACCCGCCGACGGTTCCAGGGCAATTGGCTGGTCCGTCCAGGTGACGAGGTCGGTGCTTGTGGCGTGGCCCCACTGGATGCGGTGGTGGAACGCTCCCTCCGGGTTGTACTGGTAGAAGAGGTGGTAGACGCCGTTCCACTGGCTGACGCCATTGGGATCGTTGAGCCAGCCAGCCGGGGAAACAAAGTGGAATCGCGGCCGGAGAGGATCGGCTTCAGCGCGGGCAACCAGCTCGTCACGCGGAACGGTGGCGAGCGGGTGGGTCAGTTCAGTCATGCGGAAGCCTTCTTGTCTGTATGTGCAGTCGCCAGAGGTTCAGTCGCCACGGGTTCGGTTGCCAGCGCGTGTCCGCCCGCTCCAGCCCGCGGCCGGTAGAGGTGGCAGCGCACCCAGTGGCGGTTTGCGGCATCGCCCACCTGATGGCGTACAGGCTCGGAGGCGGAGCAGGCCTGGTGGGGATCGCCGTCGAAAGCGCAGCCCGTGGAAGCCATGACAGCCTGCCGCAGCTCAGCGCGGCGGACAGGATCGTAGGAACCTGCGCGCGCCGGGTCCGGAACGGCTGACACCAACAGTTGTGTGTAGGGGTGGGCCGGGTTGGCCAGCAAGTCCAGGGACTCCCCCTCCTCCACGAGTTCGCCGGCAAACATCACCGCGGTCCGGTCGGCCAGGTAGCGTGCCGAGGCGAGGTCGTGGGTGATGTAGAGCATGGAAATGCCTTGCTCGTCGCGGAGTTTCCGCATGAGATTCAGCACGCCGATCCGCACTGACACGTCCAGCATGGACGTCGGTTCGTCGGCAAGGATGACCTGCGGCTCCACGGCGAGCGCCCGGGCGATCGCTACGCGTTGGCGCTGACCGCCGGAGAGTTCGTGCGGGTAGGAGTTGAGCATGTCGGCCTGCAGGCCAACGGTGGTCATGAGTTCCTCAAGACGACGCTGGGTTTCGGACTCCGAGCCGCCCTTCCCATGGATGGCCAGCGATCTCCGCAGGAAGTGCTCAATCCTGTGGGCCGGATTGAGCGACCCGAACGGATCCTGGAAGACCATCTGCAGCTGTGACCGGAAGGCACGGGACGCTTGGAATCGGTCGCGCTTGAGGACGTCGACGCCGTCAACCAGGATCGCGCCGGAGCTCGGCTTTTCGAGCCGGGCAACACAGCGGGCCAGGGTGCTCTTGCCGGAACCGGACTCCCCAACGAGTGCCACGATTTCGCCGCGGCCAATGGTGAGGTCCACGCCGTGCAGGGCCCGGACGGATTGCCGGGAGAACAGGCCGCCGATGGGGAACGATTTGCCCAGGCCGCGGACTTCGAGAGCGGGTGTCTGGGTGGAAACGTCCGGCCGTGTGGGGGACAGTGCAGAGTGGCTCATCGTGCTGCTCCTTCCAGAACAAGTGCTTCAGCGTCGGCGCCAAACGGGGCCACCAGATGGCCTGGTGCCACCTCGGTGAGATCGGGGATGTTCCGGAACTTCACGCCGTCGGGCAGTCCCGTGAGCGCAACGCGAGGACCGGTGAGCGGCGGGAACGCACCCATGAGCGCCTGTGTATAGGGGTGGCGGGGGTTGGCGTAGACGTCCTGGGCCTTGGCCGTCTCCACGATCCGGCCGCCGTACATGACGGCCATGCGGTGCGAGAGCTCCACCATGAGGGACATGTCGTGGGTAATGAAGAGGACGGAGAACCCGAGTTCGCGCTGGAGTTCCTTGATTTGGGCCATGATTTCCTGCTGCACCACCACATCCAGTGCGGTAGTTGGTTCGTCCAGGATCAGCAGCGACGGCTTGAGGGCAACGGCCATGGCAATCACTGCCCGTTGCCTCATGCCACCTGAGAGCTGGTGAGGGTAGGACTTCAGGCGCGAGGGGTCGATCCTGACGAGCTCCAGCAGATCGCCCGCCCGGCGGAGGGATTCCTTGCGAGAGTAACCGGCGTGCGTGGTGAAGATGTCCACGATCTGTTCGCCGATGGTCAGCACCGGGTTGAGCGAATTCATGGCCGACTGGAACACCATGGCCACGTCCTGCCACCGGAAACGCCGCAGTTCCTCAGGGCTCATGGCCAGGACATCCTTGCCGCCAAAGGAGATGCTGCCCCCGGCGATCTTGGCCGGGTCCTTCAGGAGCCGCATGATCGAGTTGGCAATGGTCGATTTCCCACAACCCGATTCACCAGCCAGCCCGAACACCTCACCGGTGCCGATGCTGAAGGAAACGCGATCGACGGCGGTGGTTGAGCGGGTATCGCCCACGTACTTCACGGTGAGGTCCTTGACGTCCAGGACGGGCTCATGGGAGCCGAAGGAGACTTGGGAGACAGTCACTTGGCGGCCCTCCTTTCTGTGGTTGCAGGGGTCTTGGGTGTCTTGATCTTCCGCAGCCGCGGATTGGTAACCTCGTCCACGGCGTAGTTGATAAGTGCCAGGGCGAAGGCGACCAAGGCGATGCAAACGCCGGAGGGAACAAAGACCCACCAGCTACCGGTCAGCAGGGCGCCTTCATTTCCGGCCCAGAAGAGGTTGTTGCCCCACGAGACCGTGCTGACATCGCCCAGGCCCAGGAACTCGAGACCAGCCTGCGCACCGATGCCGTAAATGACGCAAGCCAGCAGCGTACCCATGACGATCGAGGCCATGTTCGGCAGGATCTCGCGGAACATGATCCGGCCCGCCCGCTCGCCGGACACCACCGCCGCTGCCACGAAGTCCTTTGAACGGATGGACAATGCCTGCGAGCGCAGCACACGTGCCGAACCGGCCCATCCTGTGACCACGAGGACCAGGATCACTGTGCCAAGGCCCGGTGGCAGGAATGCGGCCAGGATGACCAGCAACGGCAGGCCGGGAAGGAGCAGGAAGACGTTGGTCACCAAAGAGAGTGCTTCGTCGATGAACTTGCCGAAGTAGGCGGAAGCAAGGCCCACCAGGATGCCGACGAACGTGGACGCGAAGCCTACGGTGAGCCCGACGAACAGTGAACTTCGTGAGCCGTGGACGGTCAGGGCGAGCACGTCCTGTCCCTTGGCGGTGGTGCCCAGCCAGTGCTCGGGGGAGGGTTCCAGCGAGGCCATCCCGGTGATCCGCGACGGATCGCCAGGGAAGAGCACGGGTGCCAGCAACGCTAGTGCGATGAACACGAGCATCACGGTCATGCCCAGCATGGCTTTCTTATTGGTGAGGAGCCCGTGGACGAAGCTGCGGTTGGGCTTGCGGACAGCGGTTGGAGTTGGCTGCTTCAGAAGTGCGGTTGTCATGATCAGTCCTCTAGTTGCTGCGCACGCGCGGATCGAGGCGGACGTAGAGGATGTCCACCAGGAAGTTCGCCAGCAGCACGGCGGCGGTGATGGTCAGGAACAGGCCCTGCATGAGGGGGTAGTCCAGGCCTTGGACGGCGTTGAGGAGTTGGTACCCCACGCCGGGATATGCGAACACCACCTCTGTGAGCAGCGCACCTCCCACCACGAAACCCAGTCCCATGCCGAAGCTCGTGACTGAAGGCAGCATTGCATTCCGCGCTGCGTAACGGAGCATGATGCGGCCCGGCCGGAGACCCTTGGCCTCGGCCATGGTGATGTAGTCCTCGGAGTTCGTGGCGATCATGGTGTTGCGCATGCCCAACATCCAGCCACCAATGGAAACCAGCACGATCGTCAGCGCCGGCAGCACAAGGTGCGCACCGACGTCGCCGATGAACTCCCACGTAAACCCGGGTTCCAAACCATCCGTGAACGCGTGGCGGATCGGGAACCAGCCCAGCACCACACCGAACAGGTACAGCGCCCCCATCGCGAGCCAAAAATAGGGGAACGAACCGATGAACACAAGCACCGGCGGCAGTGCCGAGTCGATCGCGCCACCCCGCCGCCAAGCGGCCAGGATGCCCAGCAGGTTACCCACGACGGCGGCGATCACCAGTGCGGTTCCGCCCAGCAGGAGGGTCCACCCGATCTGGGCAGAGATAACCTCCGTGACCGGTGTTGGAAAACGGGAGATGGAGACGCCCATCTGGCCGGTGAAGATGTTGTGCATGTAGTCGACGTATTGCTCCCAAATGGGCCGATCGTCCACGCCAAGAAGCTTGCGCAGGGCCTCGATCTGTTCGGGCTGCATTCTGTCCTGGGAGCGGGCAAACATGCGGGAGACGGGGTCGCCGGGCATGAAGCGCGGGAGCAGGAAATTCAGGGTGATGGATGCCCAGAAGGCGATCAGGTAGAAACCCAGGCGGCGCAGGATAAAGCGCACGGTTTCCCTCCATTCGGGAATTGCGGAAAGTTTGGGGCACGCCCGGCGGGGGCTATCAGGTGGCGGCTCGCCGCCGGGCGTGCAGTGTGAAGGATTACTTACGCGGTTCCAGCGTGGTCAGCACCAGGACTGTGGTGGGAGACCGTACCGAGAGGGTTGCGTACGGGTTGCCTTCGGTGGGCCAGCCGGTGAAGCGGGTGTCATTGAAGGCACCCCACTCCGGGCCGGAGAACAGCGGCACCAGCGGTGCGACGTCGTTGTACTCTTCCTGGAGCTTGTTGGCGATGTCCTTCTGCTTGGACTCGTCGGCCTCTGCTGCGAAGTCGGCCAACAGGGCATCAGCCTTGGTGTCACCGAAGCGGTGGTAGTTGTCGAACGTCTTGGTTCCCACCGGCTTCACGGTTGCCGTGCCCATGGAGGTGTTGAAGTACTTGTAAGGGCTGGGGTCGTTGGCGCTCCATACGATGCCGGAATCGAAGTCGCCCGTCTCGTAACCAGCAACCACGGCTGCCCAGTCCGGGGAGTCAACCTTTGCCGTGACGCCAACCTCGGCGAGGTTCTGCGAAATCACGTTGGCTACTGAAAGCCAGTCGGAAGACGAAGCGCCCACGGAGATCTTGAACTCGAACGGCGAGCCATCCTTCAGTTTGCGCTTGCCATCAGCACCCTTCGCGTAGCCAGCCTTGTCCAGCAGCTCGTTGGCTTTCTGCACATCAAGCTTGGTCCAGGTGCAGTTGTCCTTGACCTCGGAGTTCTTCCACTTCTCGTAGTTCCCGGAAAGGCCAGTGCAATCCGCTGGCTTGGCGTAGCCGCTCATGCCGATCTTGGTGACTTGGTCGCGGTCAACGGCCATGCTCAGTGCCTTGCGAACATCAACGTCGTTGAAGGGAGCCTTGGTGGTGTTGAGCTGCCAGTTGATCATGGCGCCGGTTGCCGGGAACCAGTACTGGCGGTGCTCCTTGTCCTTGGAGACGAACGTCTTTTCGATGTTCGGGATGTACTGCGGGGCCCAGTCGACGTCCCCGTTCGCAGCGGCGAGGTTGGCGCCGTCGTTCCCTGCAAAAGCAAGCATCTTGATGCCGGCGATCTTCTGCTTTTCCGGCTGCCAGTAATTGGGGTTCTTCTTCAGTACGAAGGACTGGGCCTGGAAGCTGTCCACTTCCGTGTAGGGGCCGGTGCCCACGGGCTTGGCGTTGGCATCCTTCTCCGGGTCCGCCAGCGCGGACCAGATGTGCTTGGGCAGGATGCTGAGCTGACCGACGTCGTAAAGCGCCGGCGACCACGGCTTATTGAAGTTGAACGTGACCTTGTTAGTGCCATCAGCCGTTACGCTGTCCAGGTACTCGTAACCGCCTTTGATCTTCTTCTGCAGCTCAAACGTGTAAGCCACGTCGTCAGCGACGAAGGGCTGGCCGTCGGACCACTTCACGCCGTCCCGCAACGTGAAGGTGATCGATTTGCCGTCGTCGGCCGCCTTCCACTCAGTTGCGAGCCACGGCACCGTGTCTCCCTTTGCCGGGTTGAAGATCAGCAAGGACTCGTAGATGGACTGCTGGACCATCGGGTTGACGGTGGGTGCGAACGGGTTGAAGTTCTGCACGAACGTGCCCATGTCCTCACGCGGGATGGTGAGGAACGCGCTCGCGTTTGCTGCGGCGTCCGTGCCGGCGGTCTTGTTGACGGTGGCGGCACAGCCGGTCAGCAGCATTGCGCCCACCGCCAGTCCGGCCGCCGTGATGCGGGCAGACCTCAGGAATCGGGGTTGTGTCATGATGGTTATCTCTTTCCTATCTTCATCGTCCAAGGTGAAGGGGTGGGTAAGGGGTTTGCTCTTCGAGGTTGATTTCGCGGTCAGACCGAAGAGCGTTCTAGCAGCGGACAGTCGACCAATTGCTGGTCGGCAATGATCGGCTGTCCTGCTGTAAGAGCGGCGAGCGTCTGGACTCCCAGGGCTCCCATTTTTTGGAACGGCAACGCAACGGTGGTCAGCTTTGGCCTCAGGTAGGCCGCAATCAGCTCCTGGTTATCGAAGCCGATCACTGCGATGTCTCCGGGGATGGTCAGGCCCCGTTCTTTGATGGCGTCGTAGGCGCCCATCGCCATGCGGTCGTTGAGGCAGAACAGCGCGGTTGGCCTGTCCTGTTGGGGATAGCGGTCCAGGATCCGGCATGCGGCTTCGTAGCCGCCGTCGGCCGTTGCGTATCCGGACACCACCAGTTCCGGATCCAGCTCAAGTCCTGCGACGGCCAGTGCTTCGCGGGCACCCTCCAATCGCCCGACTGCTGCGGGAATGACCGGGTCAAGGTTGATGATTCCGATCCGGGTGTGGCCGGCTTGAAGCAAGCGCTCGACGGCGACCCTGCCACCCGCACGCTCGTCAGGGACGATCGAGGGCAGCTTTCCGTCAGCGTCGAAGCAGTTGATCAAGACAGTTGGTACTTCGTTGGCGCTCTGCGGAACGTGCACGCCTCGGTGAAAGGTGGCTGCGTAGAGCAGTCCTTCCACGCGTTGTTCCAGCAGCTTTTCAATGGCGGCATCTTCCAAGCCCTTGTTGGGTCCTACGGCATCGGCCTGGTCGGAGGGCGCGATGAGCAGGAACCGACGATCAAGCCAGGCTTGGTCCTGGGCACCTTTGATGATGTCGACGGCGAACGGTGCCGTCACGATCTCGGTGACAAGCCCGTACCAATCACTGCGCTGGGATGCCAGCGCACGTGCTCCGGCGTTCGGGCGGTAGCCCAGTGCCTGCACGGCGTCGTTGATACGGGTTCGGGTTTCCTCGGAGATGCTGGCGTTTTCGCGGTTGCTCAGCACGAACGAGACTGCGGTCCGGGAGACGCCGGCGTGCTTGGCGACGTCATTCATGGTGACTCCCCGCTGCCGCACAGCCGCGGCTTTGTTGGGGGTGGTGCTTTTCGCCATTGAATGCTCCGGGTGTTGTTTCGGTTGGTGATGCTTATTGTTAGGACGGGACTTGGTAACGCGCGTTACTTGGAACGTGTGATTCAGGTTACGCGCGTTACCTGTTTCCTGTCAACGTCTTCTTTTGGTCCAGCGCAGCCACCAGCCGGCACCGCGCTAGGCTTCTGCCATGGCATTGATAGCTCCCCGCGTTACAGCTGGCCTCCCCGCCGACGACGCCCGGAATCTCGCACGCTCCCTCCAAGACAGCGACGACATCACCGTGTTCGTCGATGGCACGGTCCACCGCCTCCCCGATCAGGCGAGGGACGCCGTCGTCGATCTTCTTGCTCGGCTGAGCCGGGGCGAAACCGTCACGGTCAGCAGCGTGGAGGAAATGCTCACGACGTCCCAGGCCGCGGAGCTCGCAGGCATTTCCCACACCTACCTGCGCAATATGACCGACCGCGGAGAGATCCCCGTGGAATACCGCGGCACGCATCGGCGGATCCGTCAGGCTGCGATCATCGCGTGGCTGGAAACCCAGAAGCGCAAGCAGGCCGAAGCCACCATCGAAGATGACAGCCGGGATGGCCCCGGAAATGACGCGCCCGGCGGCTAAAAGCGTCGGAGTGATAAGGATCAAGCAACGATCCCAGCCAACGGGCCAGCACCTGATTAGCCCGGGGTTACGCTTGTTTGGTGGGCAATTTCAAAGGGTGGCATATCGTGGCCGGGGTGGCCGCAATGGCCCTTGCCGCACCCTTGGGATCGGCCATGGGATTGAACTTCGTTGCCACGTTCATGTTTGCGTGTGTAGTGTTCGTGGCCGTCGCCATGTGGACAGAATCCAAAATCGCCCGACGCCGGGAGGCGGCCGATGCTGCCGGCACCCCTGACGTTTCACATCCCACAAGCGACCCCGCCGAATCGGACGACGCCACCCGGGATTAGCGCGCGGGCGGGTCGAACAGCCCCAAATCCGACCCAGGGCTGTTTCAATAGCGGTATGGCTTCGAGTCCCCGCTCCGTCATTTGGCCCGTTGTGCACGATGAGCGTCGTGCGCTGATCCACGATCTGGAACCCCTTCCCGAGCCACTCTGGGAGACGCCTTCACTCTGCCCGGGCTGGGACATCCATGACGTCCTGGCGCACGTTGTGGACAGCGCAAAGACCACCCGCTTGGGCTTCATCAGGCGAATGATTGAAGCCCGCTTCGACTTCGACCGCGACAACGCCGTGGGCGTGGAACGGGAAAAGGCCAAGGATCCCGGCCGCACGCTGACCGCGCTACGTGCTGTAGTGTCCCGGACATCGGGGCCGCCGGCGGGGATTGCCACCCGATTGGTGGAAGCATTCGTCCATGGCGAAGACATCCGGCGCCCCCTGGGCATGACACGCAACTACCCGGCCGAGCAGGTCGCGTTGGCTCTTGGCTACCAGGTTAAGACAACAACAAGGATGGGCGGCGGCAAGGAGATAGCCGCAGGCTGGCGACTGGTTGCCACGGACACCGATTTCCAGCACGGCGACGGCCCGGAGGTTCAAGGACCAGCCATTTCCCTGCTTCTCGCTGTTTCAGGACGGCCAGTGTCTGAGGACGAGCTAACCGGCCCCGGGGCTCCGGTATTCCTGGAACAGGCCCGGCCTTGACGGGGCGCCGAGGGACGCGGACCACGCTACTGTCTGCCGACGTCGAGGCTTGCGGCCTAGGGGGTCGGATTCTCTGGACGGAAGGAACGCCGCCTCCAGGGACGCACGGGAGCGACCAGCCGGCCTACATCCTTATCCACGGCATCGGCGTCTCGCATCGCTACCTTGCGCGCCTTCACGGCGTCCTGGCAGCGGGCGCGCCCACCTACTCGCTGGACCTCCCAGGCTTTGCCGGTACTCCCAAGCCCGGGCGGCAACTGTCCGTGGAAGACTACGGCGCGTTCATCGCAGAAGCACTGAAGGCCTGCGGCATCGAGTCGTACATCCTGGTAGGCCACTCGATGGGCGTGCAGTTCGCCATTGAAGCGGCCCTCCACGCGCCCGAACGCGCCTTGCACCTTGTCCTTATGGGTCCCGTGGTTGACTCACGACACAAGAACGTGGCACAGCAGTCGCTCGCACTGTTCCTGGACGGAGTACTCCGCGAAAGCCCATCGTCCAACTGGATCGTGATCACGGACTACCTTCAATGCGGTCCGCGCTGGTACATGACGGAGCTGCCCGTGATGATGAGCTACCCAACGGAGAAGCAGCTGGCCAAAGTCCGGATTCCCGTGCTGGTGCTCCGCGGCAGCCGCGATCATGTGGCAGGGCCGGAGTGGTCGCTTAGGCTCTCCCGGGCGGTACCCCAGGGGCGCCTCGTTGAAATCCCCGGAGTAGGGCACGTCGCCCAGCACATGCGGCCGAAGGCCGTGGCGGATGCCATCATGAGCTTCGTTTCGGCAACGTCCCGCTCCAACTAGGCGTATTCGTAGGACGGCGGCGGCAGCCTGGGATGCCCCTTGTTGGGTTTGCGATCTGGAGGCTAGGCTGGCCGGGCAGGCACAATAGTAAGTTTGCTTAGGAAGGGTGACCATGACCAGCTATGACCCTGAGGACGATCCCCGGACCTTCGGAGTCTCCGACGCCCCCGAGCCAGCCGACACGACAGGCGATGTGCACACCGATCCGGATATGCGCCAGGACGAAGACGACGACCCCGCTGCCTCCGCCAATCCCGATCCGTTGGATGGCAACGTCACGGGACTTGAGCCCGGCGGCGGAGTTCCCCCGGGCGAAACCCCGCCGGCCGAGGGCAGCATGAGCAGCGACCAAGGGCACGAAGAGTAGCTCGTCGCCAAGCCGCTATCCCGTCGTTGCTCAACAACGGGATAGCGGCTCAACAACGTGATAACCGGCAACTGACGGACGCCCCGGGCTATGGCAGCCTCAGAATCTCCCCGAGGTCATAGTCAGCAGGCTCCTCCAGTTGGGAGTAGGTGCAGCTCTCCGGAGTCCGGTCCGGACGCCATCGACGAAATTGGGTGGTGTGCCGGAACCGGTCGCCTTCCATGTAGTCATAGGCAACCTCGATAACCAGCTCGGGCCGGAGGGGAACAAAGGAGAAGTCCTTGCCGGCGCTCCACCGGCTCTGCGCGCCCGGCATTCGGGAACCCGTAGCTGCGGCGTCTCCTTGATCGGCCCACTGACCCCAAGGATGTTCGCTGAACTCCGTCTGGTATGGCTCAAGTTCCGCCACCAGGCTTTCGCGCTTGGCCATGGGGAACGAAGCCACCACCCCCACGTGCTGCAGCTGACCGGCGTCGTTATACAGCCCAAGCAGCATGGATCCGACAACCTTTCCCGTTTTGTGCCAGCGGAATCCAGCCACCACGCAGTCCGCGGTCCGTTCATGCTTGGTTTTGAACATGACGCGCTTATTCGGCTGGTACGTCCCCCCGAGCGGCTTGGAAAGTATGCCGTCCAGCCCAGCACCTTCCAGCTGCACGAACCACTCCTGGGCTTGGTCGAGTTCCGTCACCGCCGGCGTAACGTACACGGGCGCCTCAGCCTTGGCCAGTGCCTGCTCCAAGGCAGCTCGACGCTCGGAAAACGGCTTGTCCATGAGGTTCTCGTCTCCCAGCGCGAGGATGTCGAATCCGATGAAGGAGGACGGGGTGCTCCCGGCAAGCATCCGTACACGGCTATCTGCGGGGTGGATTCGCTGCTGAAGGCCTTCGAAGTCGAGCCTGTTCCCAGCTATGAGGACGATCTCGCCGTCGATCACGCATTTGTCCGGAAGATTCTTCTGAAGGGCTTCCACCAGCTCAGGGAAATACCGTGTCATGGGACGTTCGTTGCGGCTGCCCAGGATGATCTCATCCCCGTCCTTGAAAACGATGGTCCTGAACCCGTCCCATTTGGGCTCAAAATGGCCCACATCAGGGATCGAAGGAACGGACTTGGCAAGCATGGGCGAAATGGGCGGCATCACTGGGAGGTCCATACGACTATGTTCTACCTGCCGCTCGCGGCTGAAGCTAGTCTTGGGCCATGGATATCTTGGCCGTTCTAGTGGCAGTGCTGGCAGCACCTGCCCTCGTTGCGGCCCTATGGTTCTGGGTCTCGCGCCAGAACAGCCAGGGGAAAGTCCGGCGCGGCGCCACGGGTGGGATGCTGGGAGTGGCGGACGAAATCTTCCGACCCGAAACCCATTACGCACACCAAGTCCAAAGGATCGAGCACGAGCTGCCAGCCCCGGCTCCGGCACCGGAGCCTAAGTCCTAAGGGACCTTCGCGCTGGAAGGCGTCCCGCCCGTTACATTAATGTGACTTTAGTATGGCGCTCATGTACGGTCTAAGAGCGACCCGTATCTCCGCTGGGCCGCTTCCGGGTTGACGCCGAGCTCTGCCGCAAACCGGGATCCGCCAGACTCGCGGCAGAGACGGGGGACCCAGAGTTCCCGGGCCTGATTTTCCATAGGCCCTTGGGGTGAAGCCGCCATGTGCGGCCGGACGGCCTCGTCCGAACCCGACAGCTAACCTCGCAGGCGTTGAGAGGCAACCACCATGTCCCCAACCATGGATCAGCCGCGCCGCGCCCAAATAGCGCGCGAGCGCACCCAGCCAACCGGACGCCGTCGGGCCCAACCCAGCGGATCCTCCACCAGCGCGCCAGCAGAAGGTTTAGAAGGCACGACGCCGGAACCCGCCACTGCTTCCACTCCCACCCCTGTGGCACCCACCACGCGCGCGGCCGCTCGCGCGGCAGAGCGTGCACGGGCAGCCCAGGCAGTTATTTCAGCTGAGACAGCTCCCGCTGAAACTGCTCCAACAGAAACAGCACCGGTGGACTCTGCTCCGGCGGATTCTGCTCCGGCGGGTTCTGCTCCCCTGGAGCAGGCAACTGCTGCGATTCCAACTGTTCAGGCGCCCGAACCGGTCGCGTCCGAACCGCCTGCGAATCCCGAGCCGGCCACCGCTGCCATCCCGATCGTTCAAGCGCCCATCCCTGCCGCTGCGCCCACCGCCGCCGCGCACGAACCCGAACCAGCCACCGCTGCGATCCCGGTCGTTCAGGCAACGAGCCCTGCCCAGCTCGCCGCGGCCGCGACCGCCGCTGCTGGTCTCGCAAGCCGGAAAGCCCTTCGCGCCCAGGAAACCGAGAGCAGTAATGCCCGTAAGGCGGCACCCGCTGCCGAAACCCTGGCAAGCGCCCCTACCTTCGGAGCTTCATCCGTGGGCGGGTCATCACGGGGTGGGTCATCTCGGGGTGGGTCGTCCTTCAGCCACGAACCACACGCCGTGCTCACCAAGGCGGCCTCGGTTAAAACAATGGGCCAGCGCATGGCAGTTGTAGCTGGAGCCTTGGGCTTGGTGTTGACTGTTGGCACCATGAGCCAGGCCTTCGAGCTTCCCTTCTTCGGGCAGGAAACGCCGACGAAGGAAGCCAGTGACGCAAAGACGGGTGGCGACAGCAGGCAGTCAACTTCGGCCGCCCCTGCACCCACCTCGTCCACCTCCACCGCCACCGCTTCGTCGGCCACCAGCGAGGCCGGACTGCCGGCAACTGTTGCAACGCAGTCGTCAGAAGAGGCACCCGCTCAGTCGCCGTCGTCCCTTCCGACTCCGCAGGTTTCACTTGCGGATCCTGTTTGGGTTCCTTCGGCAGTCCCGTCAGCTGTTGTTCCTGTGCCGGGCGTGACCACTCCTGTCCCAACCCAGCCGGCCCCGAGCCCGGTCCCGTCGGACACGGTTACCACCCCACCGGCCACGACCACCCCGACTCCAACGGGGACTCCGGCGCCCACTCCAACACAGACTCCGGCGCCAAAGCCGACCGGCAGCCCCAGCACCACCACACCGTCCACTGATTCACCCTTGGATCTGGACTCCGTACTTGACGGCGCCACAGGGATCTTGAAATGAGCACGCGGCTTCCCAGGACCAGCGCGCACGTCGGATGGCACGGCCGGTACTGCAGCAGCAGCCGCACTGCCACGTTCCGCAGTCGGATGGGCCGCTGGAGCTGCCAGCGGTTGCGCCGAGCCTAAGGACTCACGGCACCAGGAATCATCGCAATAGGAATAGCAGCAACAAGATGGGGCAGGCACCTACCAGGGTGTCTGCCCCTTGTGCTCCCTTCCGCACCTGATCCGGGGCCTAGATCCGGGGCCGCGAGGCCCACCTCTGGGCCTTCAGTGCGGCGTGCAACTCGAGCCTGATCCCACCGCTCAACGGATCAGCTCCGATGAGCTGGCGGATGCGGCCGAGGCGGTTGTAGATGCTGCTCCTGTGCAGATGAAGTTTCGCGGCAACGTCCTGCACTGAGCTGTCGTTGTCATAGAGCAGTTCCAACACGGGCAGGAGTTCGCCGTTCTTATCCTGGTCCTCCAAAGTCCTGAAATGAACGGAGCCCGTATCATCCCAGCCGCCCGGCGCCTGAAGACGATCGAAGAGTTGATAAACGCCCACCGCCCGGCTCTCCACCAGTTCCCCGAGGGGCGGATCCACGGCTGCGGCCTGCGCTGCCACCTTCGATTGCCTGTAGGCGCCTGCCAATTGCCGGATAACCTGGAACGGCTCACTGATGCCCAGGATCACCCGGTCCACTTTGCGGCCCGCCCGCTTTGCGAGCTCCAATTGATAGTGCACCAGGACCTGGGCGTGATCCGCCCTGCCACCGGATTCGCGGAACAGGACAACGGAATGCGTCTCCGTCCCGGCGCTGAACAGCGCGGCGTTGACACCAATGGTGGACTGCAGCGCTGCTGTTCGGTGCGTTAGCGTGGCGGCGATGGGGTCGACGTCGGTTCCGCCGCCGTCCGCGTCCAGGATGGTCACCAGTTGCCACGGACCGCGGCCTTGGATCTCCTTCCAACCGGCCACCGCTGCCACTGCGTTCGACTCGCCGGTGCAGGCCGCCAGAAACTCCTGCTCCCGCCTCCTGCGAAACTCTGACTCGGCCGTATTGGAATCGAGCAGCAAACCAGCCAACAGATCCAGTTCGTCACGCACGCCGGGCAATTCGGCGAGTATCGCCGTCGCGGTTTGCTCCTCAAGGTCCTGCTGCACCCATAAGTAGCCCACCCGAAAACCGCGCACCAACAGTGGGACGCAAACGCGCCCGAGCATGCCCAGCTCGTCGTTCGCCGGAACAACAACCGGGCGCACCGCCGTCGCGATGCCGTGGGAGAGCTGCCAAGCACTGACATCGCTCGGCACGCGTTTGCTCAACAGGAAGTTCACGCGGACGCGGTCGGCGTGCGACTGGTTGGAACTGTAGGCCAGGAGGACGCCGTCGAGGTCCTCCAGGGACAGCCCCCTGCCTAGCTTGAGCGCCACGCGTTCAACGATCTCCTCGACGTCCTGCTGCATCAAGAAAGCGTACCAACACAAGGCGACACCTGACGTCTCAGCCCTCGACAAATGTCGAGCTTGATTTGAGCTGTTCCTTGAATTTACGGGGTTTTCACTTGCGCCGAGCTGCGAGGTCCATGTCGCCTGCCTCACAGCCGGATTTATTCTGGAATCACAGCCCGCAGCAAATATCCGGCCGAAAAGCCGCTAACGATGGAGCCAGCAAATGATCATCGGCGTCCCCAAAGAAATCAAGAACAACGAGTTCCGCGTAGCCATCACGGCCGCAGGTGTCCACGAGTTCCGCACTCACGGACACACCGTTCTGGTTGAGCGGGGCGCGGGCCTGGGCTCGGGAATCACGGACGAGGAATACTCGATCGCGGGCGCCGAGATCGTTGCCGACGCGGACGACGTCTGGGGCCGGGCCGACATGGTCATGAAGGTCAAGGAACCCATCAAGGCCGAGTACCACCGCTTCCGCAAGGGCCTCATCCTCTTCACATACCTGCACCTCGCCGCAGAGCCTGAACTCACCGCCGAGCTCATCAACTCCGGCGTCACGGCAATCGCCTACGAGACGGTCCAGGAAGGACGCACCCTCCCGCTGCTCGCCCCGATGTCCGAGGTCGCGGGCCGCCTGTCCGTGGTGGTCGGCGCTTCCTCGCTGATGGCTCCGGCTGGCGGCAAGGGCATCCTCCTCGGCGGTGTGCCGGGTGTCCGTCCCGCCAAAGTTGTTGTCCTCGGTGCCGGTGTTGCCGGAACCAACGCTGCCGCCATGGCACTGGGCCTCGGTGCTGATGTCACCATCATGGACATCAACATCAACCGCCTGCGGGAACTCGACGCTCTTTACCAGGGCCGCTTGAAGACCGTGGCATCCAACGCCTACGAGATCGAGAAGTCAGTTGTCGACGCAGATCTCGTGATCGGCTCCGTCCTGATCCCGGGCGCCAAGGCTCCCAAGCTGGTCACCAACGAACTCGTGTCCCGAATGAAGCCGGGTTCGGTTCTGGTGGACATCGCCGTGGACCAGGGTGGCTGCTTCGAGGACACACACCCCACCACCCACCAGGAACCGACGTACAAGGTCCACAACTCGATCTTCTACTGCGTTGCCAACATGCCTGGCGCTGTTCCGAACACGTCCACGTACGCACTGACCAACGTCACCCTGCGCTACGCCGTGGCACTGGCCAACCTGGGCGTCAAGGCCGCATTCGACCGCGACCCCGCCCTCGCCGCAGGCCTCAATATCGCTGCAGGCCACGTGGCACACCACTCGGTGTCGGAGGCGCACAACCTGCCCCTCGTCGCCGACTGGCACAGCGTGGTTACGGCGTAGGCTTTGCCCTTGCGGCGGTGACAAGTCGCTCGCCCGCTATCCCGTTGCTGCCCAGCAACGGGATAGCGGGCTTTGCACGTGTTGGGGCGGGCAGACCCGTGCTGGGCGGCAAACCCATGCTGGGCGGGCAGACCCGTGCTTAGTCGTTGCCGGGGGCGACTGGTTCCTCAGGGACAACGTGGGTGGGAACCGGAACGGGGATATCCGATTGCCGAAGGGTCGGCGGGGTTACATTGGGCGCCTCGATGCCCGGCGGCGTGATGGGTGCCGCGGGAGTCGGGATGCTGATGTTTCCGGGCTGACCATTCCCGGGGAGCTTGGGTGTTTCGGGCGTTCCCGCGTTGGGAGCCTTGGGCGAATTGGAGTGTCCGGACGCGCCATTGGTGCCGCCTTGTGGCTCTTGGCCTGGGTTGGCTCCATTTCCCGAGGTGCCACTGCCCGCCGGGTTGCGGCCGGACGGGTATGGGGTGGCCGGAGTCACGGTGCGGCCACGCTCCTGCTCGGAGGGGGAACCAGGATTCTGCCGCGATCCATTGCCTGATCCCGGCGTGAGCTGCGAAACTACTGAACCGATTGTCGAGCCCAGGTGTTGGAAAGCGCCCGGGATGCCACCCTCGGAGGCGGCCGCGGCTGTAGCACCGCCTGCCAATGACACTGCCACGGCGAGCCCGGCGATCGCGGTGCGGCGCTTACGACGACGGCGGGCCGCGAGTTCGTCAGTAGAGGTCGGGTCAGTGAATCCTTGGACCGAGGTAAGTACTGCCGTCGGTACACCTGCCACGGTGGAGGCGAGCTCCGCCGTCGTGCTTCTGCCGCCGGCAGCCCGGTCACTGATCATCAACGCGCGCACGGCCGCTGAGGGCAGCGGAGCAGTGCTGGCGAGGGAGCGCAGTTCAAGAAGGTCGGCACGGATGTCGCGGGCATCGCCGAGTCCGGAATCGGCCAACAGGCGGTCAATTGCCTGCTCGCCCGTATAACCCTCGGTGCGAGCCGTCCGCCGTCCGGCCGGGGTGCTGTCTTCACTCATGGTGTGCCATTCCTTCGTAGTGCACTTTTCCTCAGTGCACCCAATGCCCTGCGCTGCAGTTGTTTTATTGCCCCTTGGGACTTGCCCATGATGGCCGCCGTTTCTTCCACGGAGAGATCAGCCACCACCCTCAATGCCAGGACTTCGCGATAATCTGCAGCGAGGTCCTCCAGAAGTTCCGTGACACCCAGGCTGCCGCGGCCAAAGGCCTGCTCCTCCGCCGAGGGCGCCCTCCGCGCATCCAACTCAGCCTCATACGGAGCTGAATCCGGGGTCCGTTCACGCTTGCGATAATGGTCCACCATGCGCGCGTGGGCGATCGAGAACAGCAGGGTCCTGGCCCCTTGGAGACCACCCTCAAGGTTCGCCAGCTTCGGATACAGGGCAAGGAAGACGTCCTGCGTCACGGCTTCGGGATCGTCCACACCGCGGGCGCGTAGGTAGCCGAAAACTGGGCCGGAGAACTGGTTGTAGGCATCGGTGAAGAGCAGAGCGGGATCGTCATCGTCCGTCTGCACATATTCATCAGCTAATGGGTTTAGCACCCGTGGATGCCTCCATCCCGCGCAGCGCAGCGGCCTCTCTGGAGCACCCTCCCCGGTTGTTTCCCGGGCTCAGGACATCCGTTGCCACTGCCGTCTGTTACGTACGCCACCGTCCGTAAAGTGGTGGGGCTCCCCGTACTAAACGAAGGAGCCCCACCCTTAAACCGTAACCGCTGAGTGCTTAGCGGACCGAATCGAGGCCTGCACCGGGAGCGGCAGGAACATCGGTGGGCACCTGCGTCGGCAGCGCGGGGGCGGTCGGTGCTGCAGGGACAGCCGGGACAGCCGGGACAGCAGGGGCACCGTCCGTTCCCGGTACGGCCGGGACAGCAGGAACGGCCGGCACCTTGGCTGCAACAGAAGCGTCAGCGTCAGCGGAACCGTCAGCCTTGAGACCGGCAGCCTTGCCGGCGTCGACTACGGCCTGGCAGTGCGATTCAACGTTGGCTTCGCCGCCTGCGGCCACAACCAGGGACTTGAAACCGGGGACCTTGGTGTCAGCCTTGAGTCCGCCATTGATGAAGGCAGTGCAGAGACCGAAAGCTTCAGGCGTTGCAGCGACGGCGTCTTCGGCCTTGGACTTCGCAGCGTCAACAGCGTCCGTTGCCTTGTCTTCGCCAGCCTTGGCAGCGTCAGTTGCCTTTGCCTGTGCGGTCTCAACGGCGTCAGTCGCCTTGGCCTGGCCAGCTTCGGCTGCGTCTGCTGCCTTCGTGGCGAGGGGCGCAGGAGCACCGACGAGGTCGTGGGCGCTCTGCTGGATTTCGGTGGGAAGCGCGCCATTGAAGGCAGCGACACCGGTTCCGCCAGCAGCTACAGCTCCGGCAGCCAGGACGCCGGCGGCGACTTTGCTAGTGGCAAGGACAGTGAACAAGGACATAAAAGCCTCCGACAAACGATGTGGGGATTGCCCCGGCAGCGTTTGGGTCGCTGCCGGATGATCAGCGTGCGGACGTGGCCCGCACACCCTCTACATCGTTCCGGAAGCGGTTGAGGTTACGCCTTCCTCAAGAATTTTTTCGGCGCCGCAATGGAGGTGCTGGTTTTCCACATCCGATAGTTCTCCCCATGGCAGCTTCATCGGGCAGGCGATTATGCTCATGGGATGCCCGGCGCAGCACTTCATGCCCGTCGGCGATCGACACGCCACGGCGTACAGGGGGAGCGTTATGGGACAGGGACTGGTTGGCGCCGACGTCGAAGACCTGCGGCGACTATCGGCCGTCATGGACTCCGAAGCAGAGAAGATCACCAATCTTCAGCGGCAGCTCAGCACGATGATCCAGAACGGCCACTACTGGCGCGGAAACGATGCCGAGCAGTTCCGTAGCCAATGGAACAGCGACCTCCATGGAAGGCTCGCAGCAGCAGCACTGTGCTTGAAGACCAACGCGCGCACCCTTCGCCTCAACGCGGAGCAGCAGGAACAGGCGTCCCTTGGTCTCCCCGGGGGCGGGGGTGGTTCAGGTGTTTCAGGTGCTTCAGAGGGCAAGGACCCGTCTGGCCTACCCGGTTTCACCATGAGCCCCCGGACCTATGGGCCCATCACTGTCCAGGGCAGCGGAGCCGTCGGAACTGAAGGCACAGCAGAGGCCCACGTATCGGTTGGTCCTGATGGAATCAGCATTGACGCCTCGGGGAAGGTCTCATCCGGCGCTCGAGTAACGTTCACCGCCGAGGCGGAACGGGGACCTGCCAAAACCACCGTAACCAACGAGACGTTCGCCGGGTGGCGCGCCGACGGCAAGTTTGACGGAAAAATTCCCATTGGCTTCGGCCCGGCACACCTTGAAGCAAACGGTGAAGCGTTCGTGGGCGTGGAGAACATCACCACTGCGAAGAGCGACTTCTTCGATGGCTGGATCAACAACACCGTCACTACCAGGGTCATGACTGGTGCGGAAGCAAGCGCCCACATCACCGGACAAAGCCCGTTCCTCTTCTCCCCCGGCGGCGAAGCGTTTGCGGGCCAGAAAATGACCGTCGGCAACGAGACGGAAATCGCCGGCGGCCTGTTCGGATTCGGGCAGGGCACGGAAATCCGTGGCGGCGCCTGGGCAAGCGCTGGAGAAAGCGAAATCAACGTCAACAAAACCGGTGATGTGACGGGTGCAGGCGCCAGTGCAGGTGTCGGCGCCGAACTGACCGCATCCCAGTACGTTGAAGTCCTCGGCCAAAAACTCGCGACGTCGGAAACAGTTGCCGCCGGTGCGGGCGAGGGACACTTCTTCAACGCTTCCCTGGACGAGGACGGACTCACCTTGGGCGTTGGTGCCAAGATCACGGCGGAGTTGGGACTTGGCGCTGGCGTGCAGGTCACGCTCAGTCCGTCCGCATTTGTGGATTCCGTCACCGGCTTTGTCGATTTTCTCAACAAATAAGCATTCCCGTTCCCTGAACTTCCCTAAAACAGCGCCGGAAGGGCTCTCACGATGACCGCACAGCAAGTTTTCCCGTCAAAGGCATTCCCCGCCTACCCCACTATCCGCGTCAACCCGCCGGCAGGTTGGACGGAGCAGGTGGTCCCCGACGCCGTGGGTGCGCTGATGGGACCCGCTTCCGAGGGCGGCTACACGCCGAATGTGGTGATTTCCGTATCCCGCCGCCTGCCTGGCTACCAACTGCAGGACATCGCTGCTTCCGTGGACGCCTTCCTGGCTGACTTGCCTGACGCCGTACTTCTGGGGACCGAGCCTGTGGTCATCAATGGCCGCCCATGGCATGTCCGGGAGGCCCGTTATACGCACCCGCAAGCCGGCTCCCTGGCACAATTCACGGCAGTGACGGTGTTCCACCACGAAGTAGCCGCCGACGTCGTGCAGTTGACCGGTAGCTGCCAGCCGCTTGAGGGAGACCAGGACCTGAAAGCGATCTATTCCTTGGTGGCGAGTGCGGACGTGACTGCCGGGCCTGCTTGAACAGGTCCCCGTTTAGGAACTCAGGGCACGCGCCTGTTCGATCAGCTTCAGCACTTCCACCGAGTCAGCCGGATCCACTGGTGCGGGACGTGCGGATGCCGCACCGCCGTCGTCGATCTTTTCGGCGAGGAGGCGATAGAACTCCGGGTAGGCTCCGCGCTCGGTGGTGATGGTTCGGCGCTGGCCGTCGGACTCAAGGGTGCCGTAATTTTCGGCAGGTTCGACGCCGTACTCCGCGTCCGTCGGCAATCCACCGCCCAGAACAAAGGGCTCCTGCGGATCGGTGCCGAACTTTACAAATCCACCCTTCGTTCCCAGCACGCGGAAACGCGGTCCATGGAGGTGGCTGTTGAGGTTCAGGGTCACGTGGCTGACGACGCCGGATTGGTGCTGGAGCGCGATGAAGACGTCGTCGTCGGCCTTCTCCTGCGGACGACGTGCACTGATCTCCGCATAGGTGACGTACGCGGGCCCGAAGAACTGGACGGCCAAGTCCAGTACGTGTGCACCAAGGTCGAACAGCACCCCACCGCCGTCCTCGGCAGTAGCGCTTGCCTTCCACGCTTTGGCGATCTCCGGCGCCCAGCGCTCCATCCCCGCTTCAAACCTGGTCACGGTACCCAGCGTCCCGGCGTCGAGCAGTTTCTTCAAGGTGAGCGCGTCTCCGTCCCAGCGGCGGTTTTGGTAGACAGTGAGGACGCGGCCCGCTCGCGCGGCGAGTTGAATCAGTTCCTCACCTTGCGCACTGTGCACAACAAACGGCTTATCGACGACGACGTCGAGCCCGGCTTCCAGCGCAGCTTTCGCCAGCGGATAGTGGGTCGCTGGCGGTGTGCCGAGGATGATGAGGTCCAATTCGTCGGCCAGCGCCAGGATGTCCGCTGGCGTGTTGACTACCTTTGCCTGCGGGTAGCGTTCAACCGCACTTGCCTGCCTTTGCGCGTTCGCTGTGGCAATGACGGCAAGGTCAAACGAAGGGTTGCTTGCAATGAAGGGCGCATGGAACACGCTGCCCGATAACCCAAAACCTGCGATGGCGGTACGGATCGGCCTGGAAGTCATGCCCCAAGGCTAATTCAGTAAGTGTCCCGCCGGTGCGCTGTTCCCAGGATCAGGACGTGAGAGAACGTTCGGGAAAAGGCAGCAGGATGTGAGAGAGGGATGGCATGGCAAAGGCCGGGACCTCCCAAACCATTTACAGGTTCAGGAAGATCCCGGCCTTCGTGTGTTTCAAGCTTTACTGCAGAGCGTTACTTCTTGGCGCCCTTTACCCAGCCGAGAGTGGTCCAGTCCGGAACGTTGGACAGGCTCTTGAACAGTGACGGGCCGTAGTTGGCCAGGCCCGTGCGGACGAACTGGATCTCCGGGCCGTTGAGGACGGTGCCCATGGAGAAGTACTTCTCCATGTGCTTCTTCTCTACGTCCATGGCCGCCTTGTTGCGCTCCTTGTCATCTGCGATGGTTGCCAGGCGCTTGATCTCGGCATCCAGCTCAGCGTCGCCCAGGCCGTTCTCGTTGGTGGTGGAGTCGTAGAACTGCTTCACGGCGTCGGTAGCGTCTGCGCCCACGGTGTAACCGGAGATCGTTACGTCGAACTCTCGGCCACCGATGACCTTGCCGAAGTCGGCGTCTCCGCGCTGATCGATGGCAACATCCATTCCCGCAGCCTGGAGCTGCTTCTGCAGCGTCTGCGAGGTTGCGGCCGTGGTGGGGTCGTCGCCGAAGTTGGTGATCTTGAAGGAAACAGGAACACCGTCCTTCGCCATGATGCCCTTGTCGTTCGGGGCGTAGCCGGCATCGGTCAGGACCTTCTTGGCAGCCTCAGCGCCGGTGTCCTTCACGGGGTAGTTGTCCTGGTAGTACTCGGAGAACGGCATGAGCATCATGGAACCCGAGCTCTCTTCGGACCAGTTCAAGCCGTTGAAGCGGACATCGCGGATGGCCTTGCGGTCCACTGCGGTGAAGATTGCCTTGCGTACGGCCACATCGGTAAGGGCCGGGCGCTTGGCGTTCAGGTTGAGGCCACCTGCGAACAGGCGCTGGCCGCGGCGGATATCGGAATCCTTGGTACCTTCGAGCTGCTTGTACCGGCCCAGGGTACGGCCGTTGGCTGCGTCGATTTCACCATTCTTGAAGGCGGCAATCGTGGCGCTCGGCTCCATCTGGCGCCAGACAACCTTGTCAAGGACCGGCTTCTGTCCCCACCACTTGTCGTTGGGAACCATGGTCACCGTTTTTGCGGTGGTGTCGTAGTTTTCAATCTTGAACGGGCCGGCCATCCACTCGGGGTGCATGTTGCCTGCGAAGCCCGTGTTGAAAATTTCAGGCGTGTTGATTGCCGGGTGGATCAGGCCGAAGAAAAGGCCCTCCAGGGGGAAGACCGGCTGGGTGGTGGTAACAATGACTTCTTTGTCGTTGGCGCCGGCCTTTACCGAGTCCACGAAAGCGTAAGCGCCGGCGGAAACGATGTCGATGGACTTATCGTCGCCCTTGAGCATCTTCCACGTGTTTTCGAAGGTCTTGACGTCGATCGGCGTTCCGTCGTTCCAGGTCGCCTTGTCATTGACCTTGATGGTGATGGTCTGCTTCCCATCCTTGACTTCGCTCTTGACGTCTTCGCAGAAGTCCTTGTTGGGCTCTGCTTTGCCGTCGAAGTCCAGCTTCCAGCAGCCGCCGATGCCGCCGCTGTTGATGGAGGCCGTATTAACCGGAGTCATCAGCGCAGAGTTGTCTGCGCTGTTGCCCACATTGGAGAAGCCGTTAAAGTCCGGGCCAATGCTGCCTATGGCAAGGGTGACAGTGCCGCCCTGCTCCAGGTCCTTGGTTTCCTTGGCATTAACGCTAATGAGCTTGCTGATGTCACCGCCAGCTTCTTCGGCCTTCTGGGAGGCCGGACCCGACGGCGTTCCCCCGCCGCAAGCGGTCAGCAGCAGTGCTGCTGCAACTGCCACGCCGCCGATCGTCGTGTACTTCTTCATGGTTTGCCCTTCATGTTTTACGACTGGAATTCTTTACGAATTGAATACAGGGTTCAATCAATGAGTCATTTGTCGTCAGGCATGCACCACCAGCATGTCGGCATCTATTTCCCCGTCCGGGAAGAAGCATGCAAACTCCTGTTGACCTTCTGAAGCAAGTGGCGGCTCCAGAGTAAGGCACTTCTCCTGCTTGGCGGCAGGTAGTGCGGCGAATACGGGGCAACGCGTTGCGAAATTGCAACCCTTTGGCGCGTCAAGCGGGCTGGGCAGGTCGCCCTGCAGAATGATCCGTTCACGCGTGCGTTCCAGGTTGGGATCGGGTACCGGGATCGCAGAGAGCAGGGCCCTGGTGTAGGGATGCCGCGGATTGTCGAACACTTCATCCACATCGCCGGTCTCCACGATCTTGCCCAGGTACATCACAGCCACGCGGTCCGAGATGTGGCGGACCACGGAGAGATCATGGGCAACCATGAGGTAGCTCAGGCCCAGCTCGGCGCGAAGTTGGTCAAGCAGGTTGATGACACCAGCCTGGACCGAAACATCCAGGGCTGAGACGGGTTCATCCAGCACCACGAGTTTCGGATTCACTGCGAGCGCCCGCGCAATGCCGATGCGCTGGCGCTGACCTCCGGAGAACTGGTTGGGGAAACGGTTCACGTGGTCCGCCTGCAGGCCCACGAGCCGCATGAGTTCCATGATGCGCTTCCGGACGGCGGCCCTTGGCATCCCGAGGTTTTCCAGCGGCTCAGCCAGGACCTCGTACACCGTGAAGCGCGGATCCAGCGCACCCGTGGGGTCCTGGAACACCATCTGCATTTCCTTGCGCATGGCCATTTTGGTCTTGGAGTCGGTGGCCACCTTATTGCTGACGCCGCCAATGACCACTTCGCCCACTTGGTCCGGGTGGAACTCCATGATCTCCAGCAGTGTGGTGGTCTTGCCGCAGCCGGACTCGCCCACGATTGAGAGGCATTCACCTTCACGGATGTCGAAGCTGAGCCCGTCAACGGCTTTCACTGTGCCGATGCGGCGCTTGATCAGCGCGCCCTTGAGCAGTGGGAAGTGTTTCTTGACGTCCTTGAGCTCAAGGACCTTGTCGCGCTCAAGCCGGGCAACGCCGTCGAACTTTGAAACGGGCTTGGCCGGCGCCTGGAAAATCGCGTGGGCATTAGCTTCGCCGGAGAGTTCGTCCGTTTTGATGCAGGCAGCCCTGTGGCCTTCGGAGCCTGGCACCGAAACGGGTTCGGGCTCACCGTGCAGGCAGGCATCGCTGGCCAGCGGGCAGCGCGGTGCGAAGGAGCAGCCGGTTACGGGCAGTGCCAGGTTGGGCGGCGTTCCCTCGATCGGAACAAGTGACTGTTTGTTGGCGGTGTCGACGCGTGGCACGGCGCCGAGGAGACCCATGGTGTACGGCATACGGGGGTTGTAATAGATGTCCTCCACGGTCCCGGTTTCCACCGGCTTGCCTGCGTACATGACCATGATGTCGTCCGCCATGCCCGCTACGACGCCGAGGTCGTGCGTAATCATGACGACGGCGGCCCCGGTCTCCTCTTGCGCTGTGTGCAGGACTTCCAGCACCTGCGCCTGGATGGTGACGTCCAGCGCCGTCGTCGGTTCATCCGCGATGAGGACCCGCGGATCGTTGGCAATCGCAATGGCGATCATCACGCGCTGGCGCATGCCGCCGGAGAATTCGTGCGGGAATGCCTTCAGCCGGTCCTTGGGGCTCGGGATGCCCACCATCCGCAGAAGTTCGACGGCGCGGGCTTCTTTAGCCTGTTTGCTCATGGTGGGGTTGTGGACGGTAAGGGCCTCGATGATCTGGTTCCCCACGGTGTAGACGGGGGTCAGCGACGACAGCGGGTCCTGGAACACCATGGCGATATCGCTGCCACGGTGCTTGCACATCGCTTTGTCGCTGAGGCCGAGGAGTTCCTTGCCCTTGTAACGCACGGAGCCGGAGATGTCCGCGGTCTCGGGGAGGAGTCCCATGATGGCCATGGACGTCACAGACTTCCCCGAGCCCGATTCGCCCACGATGCCCAGGGTTTTTCCGGGCATGAGGTCGAAGTCCACACCGCGAACGGCGTGGACGACGCCGTTCTCAGAATTGAAGCGGACGTTGAGGTCCCTGATGCTCAGGACGGCGTCGCCAGGGGCGTAGAGTCCGGCGTCGCGAAGTCGCTCGGCAGGCGTGTGGGAGATGTTGGTGCTCATTTGATCGTCTTCTTTGCGGTCTTGGTCTTCGCGCGGCCGATGGAACTTGAGCTGGGATCGAAGGCGTCGCGGAGGCCGTCGTTCATCATGGCCAGCGAACCGGTCAGGAGGAACATGACGGTCAGCGGAACCCAGAACATCCACGGGAACGAGGACACCTGGCCGGTGGCTTGGCCGATGAGGACTCCCAGGCTGACGTCGGGGAGCTTGATGCCGATGCCGATGAAGGAGAACGCCACTTCGGCCAGCACTGCCCCGGTGATACCGCGGGTGAAATCGAGGACCAGGAGTGAGCCGATGTTCGGAACGAGGTGACGCCACACGATTTTTCGGGAGGGAACACCCATATACTTGGCGGCTTTGACGTAGTCCCGCTGCATGAGTGACATCGACAAAGAACGCACCAGTCGGGCGGTGCCCATCCAGCTGAAGAACAGCAAAACAATGATCAGCAGGAGCCAACTGGGAAGGTTCTTCAGTCCGCCGCCCCCACTGGTGGCCACTGCGACCACCAGAATCGCCGGCATCATGATGAGGGCTTCAAGGATGAACAACATCACGGCGTCCACTTTGCCGCCGAAGAACGCCATGGTGCAGCCGTAGACGGCGGAAATCAGGACAGACACGCCGCCCACGATCAGACCGATGAAGATCGAGATCCGCGTGCCTTCAACGATGAGCGCCATGAGGTCGATACCTGCTTGGGACGTGCCCAGGAAGTGATCGGGTGACGGTCCCATTCCGATGTTGAGGGGATCAATCGTGTCCTTATCCCAGGGTGTCAGGAACCCGCCGAACAGGGAGAAGAGGAACAGCGCCAGGAAGATGAACAAACCGGCGACGGCGGTACGGTTCCGCATGAAACGGCGGAAGATAATGCGGGACTTCCCAATCACGACGTCCTGGTCGGCAGCCCTTGACTCGTCGATTTCCGCAATGGGATCAATGATGTTCGTCATTACTGGACCCTCACTCGTGGATCCACCAGCGTCGTCGCGAAGTCGGCAAGGATGGCGCCGATCGCGAAGATCACCGACCCGTAGGCCAGTGTGGCCGTGGCGACGTTGACGTCTTGAAGCCCGATTGACTGGATACTCCACAGGCCAATGCCGGGCCAGGCGAAGATCGCCTCGGCAAAGAAGCCGCCGGTGAAGATCGCGGGGATGGTGAAGGCGATGCTCTGTGCCACGGGAATGAAGGACACCCGCAGGGCATGCCTGCGGATGGCTTGGTTGCGGGTAAGTCCTTTTGCCCTGGCGGTGCGGACGAAGTCGGCATTCACGTTGTCCAGGAGATACTGCCTCTGGGCGATCTGGTAACCGGCCCAACCGAAGATGGTCATTGC
Organism: Paenarthrobacter aromaticivorans; assembly: GCF_019038615.1. Taxonomy (NCBI): domain Bacteria; kingdom Bacillati; phylum Actinomycetota; class Actinomycetes; order Micrococcales; family Micrococcaceae; genus Paenarthrobacter; species Paenarthrobacter aromaticivorans. Next base: position 69,951 of record NZ_JAHOPC010000012.1, on the reverse strand, counting down.
GAAGGTGGGCACGGCGTAGTGGGCAACGAGGTCAACGAAAGCCGGCCAGCCCGGCTCGATCCCCGGCGTCGAGATGCCCGTGACGAAAAAGATGCGCTGGCCTACGGTTTCGTTGACGCTGATGGCGCCCAACTGGACCAGGAAGTAGGCGATCGGCGCTGGAAGGATGTGCACCAGGTAGCTGTAGGACGTGATGACGCGGTCCTGGTACTTGTATTGCCGCGCCGCTGAATAAACGCCGAGCGCGACGCCGATGATCAGCGTCAGGATGATGGAGGCGATAAACAGCCTGGTTGAAACAAGTACCCGGTCAGCGAATTCGGCGTTGACGAATGCCCCGTTTGGGCTGCGGCCCCAATCCCAGCGGGTGATGATGCCGCCGAGCCAACCAATGTAGCGTTCCCAAGGAGTGGCGTCAGGGTCCAGGCCGAGTCCACGGAAAGAGGCGGCTACTTGTTCCGGGGTTGGCCGTGGGATCTTCTCCTGTTCCAGGACCGCCGGTTTGAGCGTTGACACTGCCAGGAAATAGCCCGCGCTCGTGGTCAGGAAGATCATGATCAGGTAGATGCCCGACCGCTTTGTCAGATATTTCAGCATGTCGGGCGGCTGCCCTGGATCGTGGCAAAGCTCAATGCTCGTCCTTCCGCGGTTCCCGGCTGTGGCCGGCGTCAGCTACGAATTGGCGCAGCGGGTAGTTTGGGTCCCCCAGCGCCCCTTCCGTGATCACCGAGCCATGTATGGCATGGGTCACATTCAAGAGGAAACTACCACAATAACTGCTTCACGTTTCGTTCAATGAGGGCCCGTTTCATGCCTGCAGCCAGATTGTTATCTGGGCCCGCGTCACGATTTCGACGTCGGCGACACTATGGCGCGTACTGCCCCACTCGCGTTGTGAGGCCTCAGCGGGTGCTAACGAAGACGAACTTGAGCTAGGAAGATCGCATGAGGCGCGCGACGAGTTCGCGCCAGGATTCCGTGAGCCTCTTCGGCGAGATGCCGTGAACCCTCACGTCGTTGACGATTCGTTCCGGGTCCAGCGCGGAAAGCAGCGACATCGCCATGACCCACGGATCCGCGATATCGGCCTCCCGCAGCAGGACCTCGATGTGCCGGTGGGCAAGGACCGTGGCCGGGACATCAAAGCGATTCCGGGCATTGGTTGCGGCCGCTTTCAGGAGCTCACCATTTTCCAGGATGAAGTAGATGCGGCCCTCGCCGAAGGCCATCAGCCGTTCACTGGGTGTCCCGCCCGGACCCAAGGGTGGTGGACCAAACATGAAGCCGCGCTGGAATTCAGATTCAGAGTCACTCAGAAGGGTCATCATCAGGCCGGCCCTGCTACCGAAGCGACGGAACACGGTCCCCTTGCCAACCTGGGCCTTGCAGGCGAGCGCGTCCATGGTGAGTGCTTCCACGCCGAACTCGTCAACCAACTCGCGGGCAGCGCAAAGGAGTCGCTCGCGATTCCGGGCGGCATCGCTGCGCTCATGCGGCGGACCTAAGGGCACGTCCGGCTGGATTGGGATCGAGCTCACAAGAAACATTCTAGACCCGGGAATAGAAACCGGACCGCGGTCCGTTTAGTATCAGTGAAGGTCCAAACACTTACTAAGGAGACACCATGTCAAAGAGCACCGTTCTTACCCTCGTCGGCAGCCTCCGCGCTGATTCCCACAACAAGAAGCTCGCCGAGGCCATCCAGCTGAACGCACCGGAAAACGTCGAAGTCCAGATCCACGATTCCCTCGGCACCATCCCGTTCTACAACGAAGACATCGACGTCGAAGGCCAGGTTCCCGCCGAAGCTGCGGCCCTTCGCGCTGCGGCAGCAAACGCCGACGCCCTTCTCCTCGTCACCCCCGAGCACAACGGCACCATGCCCGCATCGCTGAAGAACGCCATCGACTGGCTGTCCCGCCCCTACGGCGCCGGCGCACTCAGTGGCAAGCCGACCGCCGTCGTCGGAACCGCTTTCGGTCAGTTCGGTGGCGTATGGGCGCAGGACGAAGCCCGCAAGGCAGCTGGCATTGCTGGCGCCAAGGTCCTCGAGGACGTCAAGCTCGCCGTCCCGGGTTCCATGATCCGCTTCGCTGAGCTCCACCCGAAGGACGACGCCGAGGTTGTCGAGCAGATCAAGGGCATCTTCGAGCCCCTGACCGCCGTTCAGGAAGAAGAAGCCGCAGCCTAGTTTCTTCGCTCTCCTTGCCCCCGCTCCCGCGCCTGCCACTTCGCAGTGCGGGGCGGGGGGCATGTGCGTTTCCGGTGTCTACGGGATGCAGCGTGATCAACTCTTGTCCGAACCGTCACCGTAGCGGCATTTTGCTCCGGGTCCCACCGGCCTAACGTTGAACTACAGGCGGACGGACAGGAGCGTGGGGCTGTCATGGGTGCCGGGCGGAGACCAAAAAGCACGACGGCGATCGCGGCTGCCTGCCTTGTGTTGAGTCTGTGGCTGGCTGGCTGTACTTCGGACCCAGGGACCCTGCCCTCCGCCGGTGATACTTCATCTGCTCCTGTGGTGGGGCCATCGGGTTCCGCGCGAGATGCTGCGGTGGATGAGGCTTCCGACGCCCCGTCTGCAACATCCACCGCAACGGGAAGCGGCACTGCGACTCGTCCGGATGCGCTCGCCACTCCCTCTACCCCTTCGGGCTCCAGTGGTGCTGGCTCTGGTTCTGGTTCCGGATCGGGGTCTGGCTCTGGCTCTGGCTCTGGCTCTGGCTCTGGCTCTGGCTCTGGCTCTGGGGTCGACCCTACGTCTGGGCCGAGTGCCGCCGTCGCGCCTTTACCCGCTGCCACGCCAAGCCCTTCACCGACGGCTGTTGCGCCCGTTGCCCGGGCTGCGACCGTACCCCAAGACCTGAATTTGGGGCCGGCGGTGTACTACGTTGCCGTTGACGACGGGGGTGCAAGAGGTGTTCGGTTCGGCTGCAACGACAGCCTGGTGCCTGTCCGCGGCGCCCTGGTGCCCGGTGACCCTTTGACGCTGGCGCTGAGCCGCCTGCTGGAAGCTGGCATGCCCATGGACACCGGCGCGGGCCTCTACGATTCGTTGGCTAATTCCTCGTTGCACTTCGTGTCCGGCTACATCAGTGGGGCAACAGTTGTGGTGAATTTGAGTGGAACGCTGCGACCCGGTGGGGTCTGCGACATCCCGCGCATCGAAGCCCAGTTGACCCACACCGTCGTCTCCGCCAGCGGGGCATCCCGAGCCGAAATCTACGTCAATGGCAAGACTTTGTCTGAGGCGCTGAGCCTGCGCTAGCACGGGGACCCTCCGGATTTCTTGAGGGCTTCTGGCCGCAAGCTCTCAAGCTGTGGCCTCAAGCCGCAAGCTCTCAAGCTGTTGCGATGGCCAGCACCCGCCGTAGTGCCCACGCCACACGGAGCAGCGCCAATACGGACGCGAAGGTGAGGACGAAGACAACTGACTCCGGAATCCAGAGTCCCCTGGGACCATCTCCCTCCAGTACCACGGCGACAAGGGCAGCCACCACCAGCAGGCCAAGGCCCGGTATGGCGAACAGGAACACTTCTCCGATTTGGCGGCGATGCAAGGCGGTGAGCTTCTCCAGGGGAAGCTCACGCTGCCCGGGGGCCGCCTTTTTACCGAGCACGTTGATGAGCATGGAGACGCTGGTAAGCGTGAGGCCAGCGGTAGCTCCAGCCAACGTAGCGAGGGTCTGGAACAGGGTTCGACGCGCACCGGGATCGACGCCCTCCAGCATCAACGGCTGCTTCAACAGCCATGCCAAGCCCAGCCACATCAGCACAGCCAGAACCGCCCATGCATAGTCTGCTGGCGGATGGAGCAGAAACCACCTCCACACCGTCCGGCGGCGCCCGGCGTGTTCTACGTCAACGTCGTACAAGCTCATGGTCCGCGCCGCCTTCTGATCCCTCCGTTGGTTTCGCGTCCCTAGGTTTCGCCTTGGCGGGTTCCTCCTTTGTGACCGCAGCCAGGGCTTCCCGCACTGCGGCCATCCCACCTGCGACGATGTCCGGCACAGGGACCGAATCTGCGGAGCCTCTGATTTCCGGCAGTGTGAGGGCGAAGAATGCTTCGTTGTCCCTGGCCTGTCTGTTGAGAATTGCGACTGCCTCAGCAGCGGACTTCCGGGGGTCGTTGAAAACGTCGGGATCCACTTCGATGTGGGAGATGAAACGCTCCTTCAGGAGATCGACCACCTCGCGGTCGCCGGTCAGGGAGTCTTTGCCCTCGGCTACCACGTAGTCGAAGTGCTCTACCGAGCCTGCCCTCCGGAACAGGTCAATCAGTTGCTGGATGCGGTCCCGGATCCGCTGCTTGTCCTCGGCCCTTCCCGAACGGCCCACGCTCAGGGAAATCCGGAAGGTTCCCTCGGTCACCAGGCGCGAGGCACTCTCCAGAACGTCAGCCCATTCTCCCTCCATCAACTTTCCCGAGAGGCGTTCAGCAGGAAGAGCGAACTCGAAGCGACTCACCTCAAGCCTGGTGAGGATCTCCTCGATATCCTCGCGGACCACCGGAACCAAGCCAGGTTCGAGCCCCAACATGCCTTCGAGGTACTCCCCCATCCTGGAAGCCCGCGGGCCATTGCCGCTGGTGAGCACGGCGATGACGTTGCGTTTGAGGAAGGCAAAGTAGGTGGTTTCCAGAAGATGGTCGCCCGGCGCCAAGGGGAGGGGCTTGCGGCGTCCAAGCGCATCTCCAACGCTGGGCAGGTTGCTGCTGCGGACCCGATCCAGGAGGATCACCGGATGCGGTGAGAAGGATGCAGTCTGAGCGACCAGCACCGTGCCGTCCATGCCGATGAAATGCCTGTCCGTCCCAGCCTCTTGTGCCTTCTTGAGTACCTCGGCCACGCGGCGCGCCGGAAACGGAGCGCGCAGATCCTCGCCATTCAGTTGGTCAATGCGCCAGAACTGCACACTGCGTCTTGCCATCCGCCCTCCCCGGCCCGCGGTCTTTGCTACTGATTCCAAGCTAATAGCGGGGTAAGACATTAAAGCCGGGTTCCGCCGTCGTGCGCTTTCCTCTGCCGCAAACCGCGCTGCTTAGGGCCGGTACTTGGGCCCCTGGGCAAAGAGCGCATCCATCTCGTCGTGGCTGCGGGTGCCCGCCAAGCCTGCCCAGTTACCGTCGCCCAGAATCTCCTTGGCCACCCGCGCGACTTTTGCGTAGGCAGCTTTAGCCGTATTTCCGCCGATGCTGACCCGCCGTATGCCGGCGTCGTGAAGTTCCAGCGGCGATGGCGCGCCTACTCCAGCCAATGCATTGAGTGGCGCGGGGATCTTGCTGGAGAGTTCATGCAGGACGTGAAGGTCCACCACTCCGGGAACGAAGATGCCGTCCGCACCCGCCGTGAGGTAGGACTCAGCACGGCGCAAGGTCTCTTCGTAGGCGTTATCCGGATACTCTCCGGAGAGGTATGTGTCCGTTCGGGCATTGATGAACAACGGGATTCCGCGCTCGTCCGCTACGGCACGGATCAAAGCGATACGCCGCGATTGTTCCTTGATGTCCGTCAGTGGCTCCGCGGCCGAGTCCTCGATGTTGATGCCAATCGCGCCTGCATCCAGCACGCCGTGCACGGTGGCACGCAGTTCGTCATCTGTTCGCCCGTATCCAGTTTCGATGTCGGCAGTAACCGGCAGTTTGGTTGCCCCTACCACCCGCCCCAGCGCCGCCATGGCCAATCCCCACGGCACGTGGTCACCGTCCCGGAAACCCAGGCTCCAGGAAACCGCCGAACTTGAGGTGGCTATCGCCGTCGCACCAGCCTCCTGCACCACGCGGGCCGAAGCCGCATCCCAAACATTCACCAGAACCAGCGGCGTGGGTCCGGCGTCGTGAAGCTTGTGGAAGAGTTCGGCCTTGGTCACGGATCCCCGGTGCAGTGTCATAGCTACATTCCAGCCCCTAGCGTTCCCGGCGTAAAGGAAACCCTGCAATTCGGCGCGTTCTTGAAAACATATGTTGCCTAATTAGCAACCTTCAGGAGTATCCTGTCACTGTGACCCACGAAACATTGGACGCCGGCACCAAGCTGCCCGCTGAAGCCATCGACGCCATCGAGCGCGCCGCCACGGCCGCCACCCACCCGCACGAGGAGCTGTTCTCCGCGCGGGCCGCCAACATCAAGCAGTCCGCTGTCCGCGACGTCTTCGATATCTCCATGCGGCCCGGCCTTGTCTCGCTCGCAGGCGGGAACCCATACCTCCAATCGCTGCCCCTGGAAAAGCTCGGCCAGACCGCTGCCAGGATCATCGCCGAAGACGGGATGACCGCCCTGCAATACGGCGGAGGCCAAGGAACCGCGGAATTGCGCCAACAAGTCTGCGCGATCATGGCCGCAGAAGGCATCATGGACGCACAGCCTGAGAACATCGTGATTACTGCAGGTTCCCAGTCAGCGCAGGATGTGGCTACCAAGGTCTTCTGCAATCCCGGCGACGTGGTCCTCGTCGAAAACCCCACCTACGTTGGGGCCCTGAATACTTTCGAGGCTTACCAAGTGCAGGTGGAGCCAATCGAAATGGACGACGACGGGTTGGTACCTGAACTGCTTGAGGCCAGGATCGCCGCGCTCCAGTCAGAGGGCAAGAGCATCAAGTTCCTCTATACAATCCCTAACTTTAACAATCCCTCGGGCATCACCTTGGCGGAAGCGCGCAGGCAGCAGATCGTCGATATATGCCGCAAGGCGAATATTATCGTCCTGGAGGACAACCCCTACGGCCTGCTGCGCTTTGACGGTCACCCCATCGCACCGATGCGGGCTGCAAATCCAGACGACGTCATCTACTTGGGGTCCTTCTCCAAGATCTTCGCACCGGGTCTTCGCATTGGCTGGGCCTTGGTGCCCGCCCACCTGCAGCGTCGTTTCTACCTGGCCTCCGAAGCAGTCACGCTTTGCCCCCCGCCCCTGAACCAAATGCTTGTATCCGCATATTTGCGTGACTACGACTGGCAGGGGCAAGTCGAAACCTACCGGGGCCTGTACGCGGAACGCTGCAATGCCCTTCTCAGCGCCTTGGACGAATACATGCCAGCCGGCGTCTCGTGGACACGCCCTGACGGTGGATTCTTCGTCTGGGTCACGTTGCCTGAAGCCGTGGACACCTACCCTTTGTTGAAGAAGGCCATCGACGCGGGGGTTGTTTTCATTCCCGGCGCAGCTTTCTCGCCGGCAGATGGCCCCTCCAACAAACTCCGTCTGGCGTTCAGTGCTGTGCCGCCGGATACGATTGCCGAAGGCGTACGTCGTCTGGCCCCTGTTCTCGCAGAGGCCATCAAAGCCACCACTGAAGGAGCAGCACTATGACCGGGGTTGTCATTGTAGGAGTAGACGGTAGCGAGACGGCGATGAGGGCGGCCAAGGCTGCCCAGCAACTGGCCATCGGGCTTGGCGCCAGTCTTCGCGTCGTGAGCGCTTTTGACAGCAACAAGACCGAGGTAGTTGAGATCGGGACCGACAAATGGATCGTGTCAGACGCTGCCGAAGCCGAAGCCGTCGCCCGCACCGTGGCGGAGCGCCTGGCTGACGAACGTCTCGAGGTAACGTACTCGGCTGCCCGCGGCAAGCCCGGTGAAGCCTTGGTCAAAGAAGCAGAAATGCTCGAAGCGCAGTTGATCGTGGTGGGTAACCGGCGCATGCAAGGCCTGGGTCGCGTCCTCGGCAGCGTGGCCAACACGGTTGCCCACAATGCTCCTTGCGATGTCTACATCGCCAAGACCGACCAGCCGTAAAGCGAGCTGAATCACGCCGCCGGGTGGGGAGCCTCACCCGGCTTTTGGCCTGATTTTGGCCTGCCCCGCGAAGTCATCGTTATAAAATTGAGATGCCCCCAATGGCGTGAGCCATCCTCCATCAACTGACTTCAGGGGACTTCACTTGCTTACTTTGCAGCCGCGCCAGCGCGTTGGACACGACATCCTGCTTGCCCGCCACGGCAACAGCATCAGCACGATGCGTTTTGACCGCGCGAATGACCGCATCATCGCGATGCTCGACGACGGCTCCTGGGACAGCGCCCCCAACATGATTTCACCCAGCCTGAACATGCCGGAAACTTTCGGCACCGTCATGCGCAAGGACTGGCGGTTCCTCTCCCTCGCCTGCGCCGCAATGATCACCGTCGCAGCCATCGCTATGGGCATCAGCGTGGAGATGGCAAACCACATGTCCACCACCGAACTTCAGGCGTTGCTGGTCAACTACCCCGCGTTCTAAAGCGGGTCCCTAACAGCAGGTGTCCGGAGGGCTGCCCTCAGAGCATCCACTCTCGTAGCAGCCACCACAATCCTGCGATGACGGTGCCGCCGAACAAAGAACCGGCGACGACTTGGCCGAGCGTGTGGGCGCGAAGCACCACCCGCGACCACCCCACGGCCGGAACAATGACCAACAGGGGCAGCCAAGCGGGCCCAAACATCAAAACTGTAATGACGGCAGCGGCGGCGATGGCCGAAGCGTGTCCACTCATCTTCCAAAAAGCACTCACCACCGCCAGAACGGCGATGCCTCCGAGCAGGGCGATGATCATCACTGAAACGCTCATCGGACCCCCAATCAGCTGAAGCACCCCAACGCCCGCAAGCACGGAAATCAAGGCAAGCCACAGCAACGGGGGCCGCTGCCGGCGGTCGCTGACGTGATGATCGGTGATTCTGCCCAGCCTGATCATCACCAGCACGTACGCCAACGGCAGAACACAGACGAAGAGGGCTCCCAGCAACCCAAAGCCCATGGTGCCGGGAAACCCGGGTTCGATAGCCGGACTGATCAGCAGTAGCGCCGTCACTACAATGGGCGGCTGGAAGGCCTCCGTCAGAACGCTGGCGACAGTGCGCCAAGGTCCTGACAGCAACTGGGCAGGCACATGACCAGACTTGCCAGCGGCCGTACTTGTGGCGGCCGCCGGGCGATCAGTCAAGCAACCCGGATCAGTCAAGCAACAGCGCCGGTTCTTCAAGAATGGCAGCTACGTCGGCCATAAAGCGGGCCGAGAGATCGCCGTCCACAACGCGATGGTCAAAGGACCCACCCAGCGTGGTGATCCACCGCGGGATCACTTCCCCGTCCAAGACCCACGGCTTCTGTTTGATGGTTCCAAACGCAATGATGGCAACCTCACCGGGATTGATGATGGGCGTACCCGTATCAATGCCAAGCGCACCGATGTTGGTGATGGTCAGGCTGCCACCCTGCATCTCGGCAGGCTGCGTCTTGCCCGCACGGGCCTTGGTGGCGAGATCGTTGAGGGCGAGGGCCAGCTCCTTCAGGGAGAGGTCCTGGGCGTCCTTGATATTGGGCACCATCAAGCCACGCGGTGTCGCAGCAGCAATACCCAGGTTCATGAAGTGCTTGATCTGGATCTCCGCACCACCATTGCCATCGGCATTCTCCACCCACGTGGCGTTGACACTGGGGTTCCGCGCGGCGGCCCAAATGACTGCCTTTGCCAAAATAAGCAGCGGAGATACCTTGATGCCCTCGAAGTCCCGCGAAACCTTGAGCCGCTTGACGAACTCCATGGTCCGGCTCGCGTCGACGTCAACAAAGATGCTGACGTGCGGTGCCGTGAACGCGGACTCCACCATGGCCTTGGCGGTCGCCTTACGCACACCCTTAACAGGTACGCGCTCGATCCTCTGGTCCTGCGGCTTCTTGGAAGCACCCCAGAACGACTCCGCCTGATCAAGCTCAGCGTCACGCTGCGCCTGATAGCTGACCAGGTCCTCGCGGGTCACCTCTCCCCGCTGTCCCGTCGCTACGACGTCGGCAAGGTCAATGCCGAGATCGCGGGCGAACTTGCGCACCGGCGGCTTCGCCAAGACCTTGTTGACGAGCCCGCTGATGGTGCCACTGATGGCGGCACCGCGTGATGCGGCGGTCTGGGCCGTTGACGCTCCCGTCGCTGCTACTTCTGGCGTCGTGACTTCTGGCGCTTGGGTAACGGGCGCTTGCTTTACGGGCGCTTGGTTGACCGGCCCGACGATGGCGCGTGCCGCCGTCGGGCGTTGAGGCACCGGCGTCTGTGCTGCTTGGGCAGCCAGAACCGCTTGGTGGTCCTGGACTGTACCTTCGGCGTTTTCGGCGACCGTGGTTGCCTCGCCAGTACCGGCTGGACGCTTGCGCGCACGGCGCCTCACGGCGTCGGCCTTGGGGCCGGAACCCACCAGCGGGCCGCCTGCCGGGCCGTTTTCGCCACTGTCAGTATCAGCGGGAAGCTTGCCGTAGAGAGGGGCCTCGACGGCGGGAGCCGCCGCCGGAGCCTGGGTCACAGGCGCTGCATCCCCGGGCTGGTTGTCTGAAACGGCGATTATTGCCGTGCCAACCTCAACCGTGATGCCTTCCTCGACCAACAACTCGGTGACCGTTCCGGCGAAGGGCGACGGGAGCTCAACGAGCGACTTCGCTGTCTCGATCTCGCACAGGACATCGTTGATGGCAACGGTGTCGCCGGGCTTGACCTTCCAAGCCACTACCTCGGCCTCGGTAAGGCCTTCGCCGACGTCCGGCAGGTTGAATTTCTTTACAGTCACGGTGGTCCTCGATTTCCGTCTGCCCGGCTGTGAAGCCGGACTGGATCAGGGCGGTTTAGTAAGCCAGGGAGCGGTCGAGCGCTTCGAGGATCTTGTCGATGTCCGGCAAGTAGTCCTCTTCAACCTTGGCCACGGGATATGGCATGTGGAAACCGCCAACGCGGATCACAGGTGCTTCAAGGTGCAGGAACGCCCGTTCGCTGATCCGGGCGGCAATTTCTCCGCCGATGCCCCCGAACGTGGGTGCTTCGTGGGCGACGATCAGGCGGCCGGTCTTCTTGACCGACGCCTCAACGGTGTCGAAGTCCAAAGGCGAGATGGAGCGGAGATCAATGACCTCGATGCTGCGTCCATCCTCGATTGCGGCGTTTGCTGCAGCCAGGGCAACCGGAACCAACGGGCCGTAGGCCACAATCGTGGCGTCCGTACCTTCACGGACCACGTGTGCTTTGAAGGGGTCTTCTGACAGGCCTGCATTCTCAACATCCACTTCGCCTTTGAGCCAGTAGCGGCGCTTGGGCTCGAAGAAGATCACGGGGTCCTGGCACTCAATGGCCTTCTGGATCATCCAGTAAGCATCGTGCGCGTTGGACGGCGAAATGATACGGAGGCCAGCGGTGTGCGCGAACAACGCTTCCGGGGATTCGGAGTGGTGCTCGATCGAACCGATGCCGCCACCGTACGGGATCCGAATAACCACAGGAACAGTCAGCCGGCCATGGCTGCGGGCATGGATCTTGGCCAACTGCGTGGTGATCTGGTTGAAGGCCGGATAGACGAAGCCATCGAACTGGATTTCGCACACAGGAGAGTAGCCACGCAAAGCGAGCCCAATCGCAGTACCAACGATGCCGGACTCGGCCAGAGGGCTATCGACGATACGGTCCGCACCGAATTCCTTGATCAGGCCGTCCGTCACCCGGTAAACGCCACCGAGGTGCCCGATGTCCTCGCCCATCAAGAGGGACTTCGGGTTGCTCTTCAGCGATGCGCGGAGACCTTCGTTGATGGCCTTTGCAATGGTCATTGTTGCCATCAGTTAGCTGCCTCCTGTTCGGTTTCGAAGCCTGCCGAGTATTCTTCGAACCACGCCTGTTCCTCCGCAATCAGCGGGTGTGCTTCGGCGTAGACGTTGGCGAAAGAATCGCGGATGTCCGGCACCTCAAGGCCATGCGTGGTGCTGCGGACATACTTGGCCAGCTCATCGCCGTCGGCCTGCACCTGATCGAAGAAGGCTTCATCGGCGAGCCCTTCAGTCCTCAGGTATTTCTCCAAACGCTCCAGCGGATCCTTCTCACGCCACGCGGCTTCTTCAGCCAGTTCGCGGTACTTGGTGGGGTCATCAGCTGTAGTGTGTGCGCCAACCCGGTAGGTGTAAGCCTCGATGAGCACAGGGCCCCTGCCTTCACGGGCATGCTCAAGGGCCCATTCAGTGACGGCATGGACGGCAATGACGTCGTTGCCGTCCACGCGGATGCCCGGGAAACCGTAGCCCTTGGCACGGTTGGCCAACGGGACCTTGGTCTGGACTTCGGTGGGTACGGAGATGGCCCAGTGGTTGTTCTGGCAGAAGAAAACAACCGGGGCATCGTACGAGGCAGCGAAAACCATTGATTCGTGGACGTCGCCTTCGGAGCTGGCGCCGTCACCGAAGTAGGCAATCACGGCAGCCTTGGGATCATTGGACTCACCGGCAACCGCGAGCTTCTGGTCCCGCTGGATGCCCATGGCGTAGCCCACGGCGTGAAGTGTTTGGGCGGCCAGGACCAGGGTGTAGAGGTGGAAGTTGTTCCCGCGCGGGTCCCAGCCTCCGTTGGAGACTCCGCGGAACTGTTTCAACAATTCAGCAAGGTCCACGTTTCGCACCAGGGCGACACCGTGTTCACGGTAGGTGGGGAAAATGTAGTCCTGGGGCTGGCTGGCGTGTGCCGAGCCGATCTGGGCGGCCTCTTGGCCGGTCAGCGGCACCCACAATGCGAGCTCGCCTTGACGCTGCAGAGCGGTGGCTTCCTGGTCAAAACGGCGGATCCTGGCCATGTCGGCATAAAAGACGCGGAGCTTTTCCGGGTCTATCCGTTTGGCATAGTCAGAGAAGACGGGATCGGTGCCTAGCTTTCCGTCAGGGCCGAGCAACTGGACCATCTCTACGGGTTCACCCGAGGCAGCTACAGCCGCTGAGGTTGCCGCCAGAGTTTCGTCGGTCCCGGGGGGCAGTTGTGTCGAGCCCATTCCGTCTCCTTGCTTGCCGCAGCTAGTGCCGGGCAATGTCTGTCGCTGGGATATATGCCCATTCCGGAATGCATTCCGGAATGGGCATATATTTTGGCTTTCATCCTTACTTTATCGGCAGTAAGTAGCGTAGGCGCATTTGTTAACCGCTAGGAACTGTGCGGAGCCTTTGTATAACCTGCACAGAGTTTCAGGAACCGTGTATTGGCTTCCACTTCACCAATGCTGACCCGCACTCCCTCATTGCCGAAGGCCCGGACAGACAAGGCCTGCTCGGCTGCCAACGCCGCAAACTCGCCGCTGTTCGCGCCTAGGTTCAACCAAACGAAGTTCCCTTGGGCTTCCGGCACGAACCATCCGAGATCGCGGAGACCCGAGGTGACGCGGTCTCTCTCGTCCACCAGGCTTTGTACCCTTTCGACAACCTGGTCGAAATTCTCGAGGGATGTAATCGCGGCGCGTTCTGCAATTTGCGAAACGGCGAAGGGTGTAGCCGTGACGCGAAGGTGCTGGGTGAGCTGTGGGCCGGAAACACTGTAGCCAACGCGCAGTCCTGCCAACCCGTGGGCTTTGGAGAAAGTCCTCAGCACCACAACATTGGGGTATTTCCGGTAGAGCTTGATCCCGTCTACAGCAGCTTGGTCGCGGACGAATTCCTGGTAGGCCTCATCAATCACCACCACCACGTTGGGCGGCACCGACTGGATGAACCGCTCCGTTTCCTCAGCCGTAAGGATGGGCCCGGTGGGGTTGTTCGGGGTGCAGAGCAGGATCACCTTGGTGCGCACAGTAACCGCTGCAGCCATGGTTTCGAGATCGTGACGGCCATCCGGAAGCAACGGAATCTGCACGCTGGCCGCGCCGGCAAGGCCCACACAAATGGGATAGGCCTCGAAGGAGCGCCAGGCGTAGATCACCTCATCCGACTTGCCGTCGTCATTCTGGCCCGCAAAGGTGGCAAGAATCTGGTTGAGTGCGCCGAGGCTTCCTGCACCGGTGACGACGTCGTCAGCTGGGACATCAAGGAAGTGAGCCAAAGCATTGCGCAATTTGGTTGCAAGGGGGTCTGGGTAGCGGTTGATGTCGGTCTGATCTGCGATGGCCTGCAACACTGCAGGGATCGGAGGCAGCGGGTTTTCATTGGACGACAATTTGTAGCTGGTGAGGCCCTCGATCGCAGCGGGGGGTTTACCAGCCGCGTACTTGGGGAGCCTGTCCACGACCGGTCGAGGGAGTACGCCCTCCGGTGCGTTGTCAGTAGTAGTCATGGATTCAAGCCTACTTGCACGCCTGCGGCGTTTGGGGTGTTCGGCCGCCAACGTTCATCCTCATCAAGCTACCTCTCCTTTAGTGATGTCCCAGCCGAGCCACAGACGAGTGTGAAAGCATGGGCGCATGGGTTCATTCATCGTTCGCGTCCTGATCAATGGTCTAGCTCTGTGGATCGCCAGCTGGCTGTTGGAGGGACTGGAGATCTCCTCCTCTGCCACTGAGAAGGCGGCAGCCAACGCGGGGATCACAGAGGGCGCGGATGCAGCAGGCATCGTCTTGGCTTACCTCTTTATCGGCCTGATTTTTGGGGTGGTCAACGCGTTCGTGCGCCCGCTGGTGAAGATCCTGTCCCTCCCTGTGACGATCCTGACCCTGGGGCTGTTTACGATCATCATCAACGCAGCCATGCTGTACCTGACAGCGTGGCTGAGCAGCTTTACGCCTGTGCACCTCACCATTGACTCGTTCTTCTGGACAGCCATCCTCGCCTCGATCATCATCAGCATCATCAGCCTGGTTGCCGGCCTCATTCCAGGGGCCCGCAAACGCTAGATGCAGTTCCCGCAACTGGCGATCCACGTACCGCTTGGGCTGCATTGACCATCGGACTGTATTACCGCGCACTGTACTTACCGTGCCGCGCATTTGCGGTGCCCTGTACTAACGGCGCGCTGTACTGACGGCGCCCCGTACTTACCGCGCCCCGTACTTACCGCGCGCCGGCCACGGATCGCGTCTCTGGAAGATTGGGGTTCCGCAGGCCCGGCCTTTTGTCCGGCACGGGTGCCCGTTGCAGTTTGAAATGCGTCACCTTTGCCGCCCCGCCTACACCAACAACACCCGCGAACGCCGCGGTAGAAGCCGCAAGCGAGGCATCCTGACTCGCCGTGACCAATTCGGCGCCTGCTGCGTAGTTATCCAGGCTATGACCGGGTCCCAAGCCATGGCCTTCCCCCTCGGGCGTTTTGACGTCATTGTTCAGCGTGACAGTGACCCTGTCCCTGGTATCCGGGTTTAACCGGCCATCCGAACTCGGGACCCAATCCTGGACATGCTCCAGATGCAACGCAGCAATTCCTGGTTCCGGGCTAATACCGCCAACGGGGGCTCCAGCCGTTAGGACGTACCGGAGATCGAATTCGCTAAGGAATGCCTTGTTCTGGCTGAGGTTCATAGCGTGAGCGCCTCCTTGGCTATGACCGACTGCCACCACCTGCTCGCCGGCTTCAGCGCCCGCTTCCCGCAATGCCTGACCAATAGCCGGCACCACTTCTTCAGAGTTGTAACCGAGGGCTTCACCAACACCCGGCATGTCGAAAGGATTGGTATCTGGTGCTTTAGGTTGTGTTCCCGGAATCAACACCATCCAAGAGGACGAGCCATTGTGGTCGAGCTGGATGATCTCAATTTCTCCATCGCCCCGGGCATGAAGTTGCTCGAGTCGCCGGAGGCTTTCCGCCATGGACGGATCCACTTGCTCGATCGACTCGTCGATCTTCTCGATGCTCACCGGGTGCGGTCTCAGTCCGGGAACGAGGGGTGATTGCAGAAGTCCACGCATGATGCTCCGAGCCTCCATCCCCGGGGGAATGACGCTTGTGGCCACGTTGTGCATGATGTCCCGGCCAGGTAGCCACGGTGCACCTGACATCTTCATCTCATCAGGCCTCAATATCCGCGGGTACATGTTCCGGACCTCTGTTTGCACGTAATCGTTATGGCTGGACCGCACACTCGCGGTGACACCAACCAATTCCTGACGCACCCTGCCTACCTCCTGACCGCTTTCAGCCACCGCATCGATCGCGGCGCACCCCGAGGCGTACGAGTCGAAGAGGTAAGGCCCCAAATCAGCCTTCACCCTGCGGGTTTCTGCTTCCACACCAATTAATTGTTGGATCAACTCGTCAAGAAGCGCCGCTCCACGCAGGAGCTCTTCCAACTGGCAGGATATTCCGCCCACTCCGCCACGAATGCTGAGGATCCCATTGGGGGCGGGGGCCGTAGGTTGAGGGGCTGAACCCGCGCCAACAGGAGCAACATCAGCCATCAGTAGCCCCTCCCGCCGGAGACGGCGACGTTCTGGGAATGACGGAGTACTGAGGCAGCAGCGTCTTCCAATGATGCCCGTGCACGCATTAGCGCCGACGCGTGAAGCGCAATGGTTGTCCTGTATGCACTTCCGGCGGGAGACTGCCACTCTTCCAACTGGGTCCGCCGCAAGGATGCCAGCACGGCATCCGTCTGATCCACGCACGACTTAATTCGCCACGCGATCCTCTGGACCTCGTGACTGCGCGAGGCACACTCCAAGGGATCGAAGGTGGGTGGGGTGGCTGCAGGCATCAAGCCGACGCTCATGTCCGTGTACTCCATTGATTGTTCTGCTGATCGGTTGGTATGACGCTACGGAGCCGCGGAACCGGGCGGAAGCGCCGCCGCCGGCTATGTGGATAACGCGGGCGGCTGTCCACATAGCGCAGTCACCAACTCGGGCGCCTCCACGGATCATGAAAGAATAGGCACCATGGCTGAATCCCCTCGCGTGTCCCTCGCTTCTGAACCCCTCGCTCTTGGCGCCCTCGATGGCCGGTACCGTGCCGCCGTCGCGCCCCTCGTTGACTACCTGTCCGAGGCCGCATTGAACCGAGATCGCGTTCACGTTGAGGTTGAGTGGCTGATCCACCTGACCAGCCAGTCGGTGCTGCCCGGCGCGGGTCCCCTGACGGACGAGCAGGTTTCACAGCTCCGTGCCATCGTCACCGAATTCAACGCCGCATCGGTTAACGAACTCGCCGAGATCGAGGCCGTCACTGTCCACGACGTCAAGGCAGTGGAGTACTACATCGGCCGCCGCCTGCCCGCGATTGGCATCGAAAACCTGACAGCCATGGTCCACTTCGGCTGCACGTCAGAGGACATCAACAACCTCTCTTACGCTGTTGGCATCAAGGGCGCCGTAGAGGATGTTTGGCTCCCCAACGCCACCGCACTGGTCCAGCAGATCGAGGCCATGGCCGAAGCCAACCGCTCGGTTCCCATGCTGTCCCGCACACATGGCCAGCCCGCCACGCCCACCACGCTCGGCAAGGAACTGGCGGTCATCGCGCACCGCCTGAGCCGCCAGCTGGCACGGATCTCCAAGACCGAATACCTGGGCAAGATCAACGGTGCCACGGGCACATACGCGGCACACGTTGCTTCCGTCCCTAGCGCCGACTGGGAAGCTGTTGCCAAGACCTTCGTAGAAGGACTGGGCCTCACCTGGAACCCGCTCACTACGCAGATCGAAAGCCATGATTGGCAGGCAGAGCTCTACGCCGATGTTGCCCGCTTCAACCGCATCCTGCACAACGTCTGCACGGACATCTGGAGCTACATCTCCATCGGATACTTCCGGCAGATTCCCGTTGCCGGTGCCACCGGATCCTCCACCATGCCGCACAAGGTCAACCCGATCCGCTTCGAAAACGCCGAGGCCAACCTCGAAATCTCGAATGGCCTGCTGGACACCCTGGGCGCAACGCTGGTTACTTCCCGCTGGCAGCGTGACCTCACGGACTCCTCCTCACAGCGCAACATCGGCGTAGCCTTTGGCCACTCCCTGCTGGCGATCTCCAATGTAGCCAAGGGCCTCAAGGCGCTTGACGTCGCCGAGGAAGTGCTTGCGGGCGACCTCGACACCAACTGGGAAGTCCTGGGCGAAGCGATCCAAATGGTCATGCGTGCTGAGGCCATTGCCGGTGTGGAAGGCATGGAGAACCCCTACGAGCGCCTGAAGGATCTAACCCGCGGCCAGCGCGTGGATGGCGCCCGGATGCAGGAATTCGTGCAGGGGCTCGGCCTGTCCGCCGACGCCGAAGCCCGTCTGCTCGCCCTCACCCCGGGCAAGTACACCGGCATCGCCGACAAATTGGTGGACCACCTGAAGTAGCAACAAACGCTTGACGACGGCGGACCAGGGCTGGATGCCTCGGCCCGCCGTTCGCGTTTAAGGCCTTAAGGCGCTGTCGTCGAGTAGCCCACTGCCCTACCCGCTGTCCTCGTTAACCCGCCGACGTTTTACTAAATCAGCACAGCCATTCAACGCTGCCTTTAAGCTGATAGAACCCACCAGCGCAACCAGACAGCTACGAAGTAAGGAGCGGAGCACCCATGAAGCTCCTACTGATCAGGCACGGACAGACCCCCGGCAATGTGGCGGGCCAACTGGATACTGCTTTTCCTGGCCCGGGGCTGACGGAACTCGGCGAGCGGCAAGCGGAGGCGCTCCCGGAGGCTCTTGCAGACGAGTCCATTCAGGCGCTCTACACTTCCACGCTTCTCCGGACCCAGCGGACGGTGATACCGCTCGCCGCTGCCACAGGACTGGAACCGGAAATCCTGGACGGCGTCCACGAGATCGAGGCGGGTGCTCTGGAGAAGAAGACCGATCATGAGTCGCATATGCGCTACATGAGCACGGTGTTCGCCTGGTCTGACGGCGACCTCGACGTCCGCATGCCGGGCGCCTTCAACGGCCATGACTTCTTTGCCCGCTTCGATGCCTCTGTGGAGAAGGTTGCGGCGGCAGGACATTCGACGGCGGCCATCGTCAGCCACGGTGCAGCAATCCGCTGCTGGGCAGGCCGCAGGGCAGAGGATATCGACACACTCTTCGCTGAGACCCATCAATTGCCCAATACCGGAATTGTGGCACTCGAAGGTGATCCGGAATCAGGGTGGCGCGTGCTTCATTGGGACCAGATTCCCGTGGGTGGGCTCGCCTTGGCGGACCAGACGGCAGAGGACCCAACAGGCGAGGCGTTGTGAGGCCTGCTCTGCGCGCCAAAATCCCGCGCGAAGGCGCAGAGCAGGCCCCGCAACGCGAGAAAAATCAGCAATTCTCCCGAAGCTTACGCGCAGGAAACACGGCGGTAACCACGGCTTCCTAGGCTTAAGACGCATAAACACCTCAGCGAAACCAAGCGAAATGAGGCATCGATGCAGACCAACCCCCGGCTCAACATCCGGCAGGTCACCTGGGCGAACCCGGTAGGCGCTGACCTCCGCGCCGCGCAACAGGCTGAACTGGACGCCCGTTTCGGAACCACGGATCATGAGCCCGGTCCCCCGCCCTCGGAAGCTGACACGGCGGTTTTTGTTGTGGCTTACGAGAAATGCTCCGGACAGCCCCTCGGGTGCGGCGGCCTGAGGATGTTGGACGAGAACACAGCTGAAATCAAGCGATTGTACGTGGTTCCCTACGCGCGGGGATCAGGAGTCGCAAGCTCCATCCTGGCGGCACTCGAAGCACAGGCTCACTCACACGGCTTCAGCGTCATCGCAGCTGAGGCAGGATCAGCGCAGTCTGATGGACGGAGCTTCTATGTAAGCGCCGGATTCGCCGAAGTTCCTAATTTTGCGCCGTACGTCGGCGTAAATGGGTCTTACTGCTACTCCAAGCGGATCAACTCCCATAGCGCCTCCCACACTGCGATGGCCTAAACACCTGTGCTCCGGCAGCAACCAGCGTCGCGCAACATCAAGCACGCGCTCCGGTAGTCAGATAATCTCGGAAAATGGAAAAAGCAGACATCACCTTCCGCACGCGCAAATGGGTGCGGCCCGAGGACCTCAATGCCAACGGCACACTCTTCGGTGGAAGCCTGCTGAAGTGGATCGATGAAGAGGCCGCGATCTACGCCATCCTCCAGTTGGGCAATGGCCGCGCGGTCACCAAGTACATCTCCGAAATCAACTTCGTGAGCTCAGCCGTTCAGGGCGACCTCATCGAAATGGGGCTGACGGCCAAACGCTTCGGCCGCACGTCCTTGACCATGCGCGCCGAGGTCCGGAACATGATCACCCGGCAGAGCATCCTGACCATCGAGGAAATCGTGTTCGTGAACTTGGGCGCTGATGGCCGCCCGCAGCCCCACGGCTACACGGAAATCACGTACGACCGGGACCGCATCCCAACCCATCACCTGACTGAAACCCTGCACGAGGACTGAACCACGCGCCGTCGGGAGTTTATACCGTTGAACCCCAGGGTCCTGGAGGGTAGAACGGAGGCATGACCGACGTGAACTCCTGGATGAGCCAATACATACGCGCTTGGACCTCGAATGAGCCCGATGACATCCGGGCGTTGTTCACTGAGGACGCCATCTACCACGACAGGCCGAACACTGAATCACCATGGAACGGCCATGAAGAAATCGTCAAATCATGGTCGGACGCTGGCGACAAGCCTGATGATTGGACCTTCGAGTGGACGCTCCTTGGCCAGGATGGTGACACGGCTTTCGTCCAGGCCGTGACTACATACCTCAACGGCGAGCCCACCTACGACAACCTTTGGGTCATCCGCTTTGCCGAGGACGGCCGTGCGCGCGAATTCACCGAGTGGTACATGGCCAGGAAGGAATCCACGCCCGACACTACAACCGAGGAAATGGCTCAGTAGCTGTCGCGCTCCGCCGATTCCGACACAGGAATGAACGTCGAGGCGAACCCTTCCGATGCCCGGGCGAGCACCGCAACATCGGCGCCTACCAGCACAAAGGAGGCACCGGCGTCGAGATAGGCGCGGGCGGTGGACTCATTGAAGGCGTTCACGCCGGCTGGCTTGCCGGCCGCTTTGGCAGCTTCAAGGCAATGCTCGACGACGGCCCTCACCAAGGGATTTTCCTGCTGTCCCAGCAAACCCATGGAAGCTGCGAGGTCCGAGGGGCCAAGGAAGATGCCGTCCACGCCATCGACTGCCAGGATTTCCTCCACAGCCGAAGCCGCTGCCTCGGATTCAATCTGAACTGTGAGGCTGATCGATTCCGAAGCAGCAGCAAGGTAGTTAGGAACTCGGTTCCAGCGCGAAGCCCTGGCCAAAGCAGAACCCACACCACGTACGCCCAGGGGCGGGTACCGGACGGCGGCCACCGCAGACGCGGCGTCGAACGCAGAATTCACCATGGGAATCAGGAGATTCTGTACTCCGAGGTCAAGGTATTGCTTGATGACCACGGTGTCGTTGACCGGCGGCCGGACCATGGCCTGAATGGGGTAACCACTCACGGCGTGGAGTTGCGCAAGGATCGATTCGAGGCCATTGGGACTGTGCTCGGCGTCAATCAACAGCCAGTCCAGCCCGGATCCCGCGCACACCTCAGCCACCAACGGGCTACCGGAACAAACCCACATTCCAGCCAACGGACGGCCAGCCTCTGAGAGGGCCGAATAGAAGGTGGGGCTCAGTCGAAGTTGCATGTCACGACTCCCAACGGTCCGTAGTCCGCGTGCACGGTATCACCTTTGTACACCCACAAGGGCCGGGTAAACGAGCCCGCAAGAATAATATCTCCGGCTTTCATCGAGTCCCCGTGCGCGGCGATTTTATTGGCCAGCCAGTGCACGCCGTTGGCCGGGTGATCAAGCACTCCGGCTGCCACTCCGGTCTCTTCCACGGTCTGGTTTTTGTACAGGATCGCAGAGACCCAGCGGAGGTCGACCGCGTCGGGACGTACTGGTCGGCCGCCAATCACCATGGCCCCCATCGCGGCATTGTCCGAGATGGTGTCCACGATGGTCCGGCCCTCCATTTCGATCCTGGAGTCCAGGATTTCGAGGGCCGGAACCACGTAATCGGTGGCGTTGAGCACATCGAAAATCGTGCAGCCAGGCCCCTTGAGTGCGTCCTTCAGCACGAACGCGAGCTCCACTTCAACGCGCGGGTGCGTGTACTGGTCCCATTGCACGGAGCAGCCGGTTTCCAGGACCATGTCATCGAAGATCGCCCCATAGTCCGGTTCGGTGATGCCGGTTGCGGCCTGCATGGCCTTGGACGTGAGGCCGATCTTGCGCCCCACCAACGTGCGCCCGGCTTCCTCGTTCCGTCGCCGCCACAACTGCTGGACGGCATAGGAATCCTCCACCGTCATGTCAGGGTAGCGGGCGGTGAGGCGCGGGACCGGCTTGCGGTTCCGGCCGGCGTCGAGCAGTTCGTCGGCAATTGCTTCGATCGTCTTCGCGTCCATCATGGTTTAGACCTGCGCCCCCAGTTTGAATCCTTCAGTAGCCCCACCGGAGGCGCCTTCGGGACGGGTGTAGGAGAAGCCGTCGGCACCTACGGTGACGGCCATTTCGGATTTCTCTTCGCGTTCGATGACGGGCTGGGGGTTACCGTCCAAGTCCAGGACCAGGGAGGCTTCGGTGTACCAGGACGGGACTACGGGGTTGCCCCACCAGTCGCGGCGCTGGTTGTCGTGGACGTCCCAGGTGACGGTGGGGTTGTCCGGGTCGCCGGTGTAGTAGTCCTGGGTGTAGATCTCCACTCGGTGGCCGTCCGGGTCCAGGATGTAGAGGTAGAACGCGTTGGACACGCCGTGGCGTCCGGGGCCTCGTTCGATGCGGTCGGAGATGCGCAGGGCGCCCATCTTGTCGCAGATCTGGATGATGTTGTGCTTCTCGTGCGTGGAGAACGCGATGTGGTGCAGGCGGGGTCCGTTCCCGCCTGTCAAGGCGGTGTCGTGCACGGTCTGCTTGCGATGCATCCACGCGGCGTAAGTGACGCCGTCGGAGTCCTTGATGTCTTCGGAGACGCGGAAGCCGAGGTCTTCGAGGTACTTGCGGCCGCGCGGAACGTCCGGGGTGACCTGGTTGAAGTGGTCCAGGCGGACCAGTTCACCGGCGGAGTACAGGTCGTAGCGCTGGGTGAGGCGTTCCACGTGCTCCACGTCGTAGAAGAATTCGTACGGGAAACCCAGCGGATCTTCCACGCGGACGGAGTCGCCCACGCCCTTGGTGAAGCCTTCCTTGCGGCGCTCCACCCGGCAGCCCAGTTCGCGGTAGTAGGCCTCGGCGGCGTCTACTTCGGCCGGGGACTTCACCCGGTAAGCGAAGGCAGCAGCGGCGGCAACCGGTCCCTTACGGAGGACCAGGTTGTGGTGGATGAACTCCTCGAAGGAGCGCAGGTAGATGGTGTTCTCGTCTTCCTCGGTGACGTGCAGGCCGAGGAGGTCCACGTAGAACGCACGGGACTTGGCGAGGTCCGTGACCACGAGTTCCAAGTAAGCGCAGCGGACGATATCCGGGGCCGGAACCGTGGGCGTGGGGATGGGGCCGGTAAAGGGGTTGCTCATGATGGTCTCTCTTCGTTGGAAGGGTGGTTGTGGAACCCAACTGAGTAGCAGTAGATGCCGTTTTGGGGGCTCAAAACGCGCACTATTGCGACCTAGTTGGGTTTAGGCGCCGAACTTGGGGGTGTGCACGGAGCCGAGGGTGATGTGCACGGCCTGCTGGTCGGTGTAGAAATCGATGGACCGGTAGCCGCCCTCGTGGCCCAGGCCGGAAGCTTTGACGCCCCCGAACGGGGTGCGGAGGTCGCGGACGTTGTGGCTGTTAAGCCACACCATGCCGGCTTCGACGTTCTGGGAGAAGTTGTGCGCCCGGGTCAGGTTCTGGGTCCAGATGTAGGCCGCCAGGCCGTACTTGGTGTTGTTCGCCAAGGCGAGGGCTTCGTCGTCGTTCTCGAACGGCGTGATAGCCACAACCGGCCCGAAGATTTCTTCCTGGAAGATCCGCGCATCAGGCCCGACGTCGGCAAACACGGTCGGTGCGATGTAGTTGCCTTCGGGCAGGTGCTCGGGTCGGCCGCCGCCAGCCAGGAGCCTGCCTTCGGACTTGCCGATCTCCACGTAGGACGCCACTTTTTCGTAATGCTCCGGGTGGACCAGCGCACCTACCTGGGTCTTGGGATCGTGGGGATCGCCCACCACGATGTTCTTGGCGCGGGCGGCGTACTTTTCGCAGAATTCGTCGTAGATGGCCCGTTCCACCAGGATGCGGGAACCGGCGGTGCAGCGCTCGCCGTTCAACGAGAAGACACCGAACAAGGCTGAATCGATAGCGGCATCAAGGTCGGCATCGGCAAACACGACGCACGGGGACTTTCCGCCCAGCTCCATGGACAGGCCCTTGAGGTTGGCTGCTGCGTTGCGGAAAATCGTCTGGCCGGTGGTGGTCTCACCGGTGAAGGAGATCAACGGTACGTCCGGGTGCTTTACCAGGGCGTCGCCGGCTTCTTCGCCCAAGCCGTTGACCAGGTTGAACACGCCGTCAGGCAGTCCCGCATCCTTGAAGATCTGAGCCCAGAGCGAGGCCGAGAGCGGCGTGAACTCGGCGGGCTTGAGGACCACGGTGTTGCCGGTAGCCAGTGCCGGTGCGAGTTTCCAGGACTCAAGCATGAACGGGGTGTTCCACGGCGTGATCAAGCCCGCGACGCCGATCGGCTTGCGGTTCACGTAGTTGATCTGTGACCCGGGGACCTTCATGGCGTCATCGAACTGTGCCACGATCAGGTCAGCGAAGAACCGGAAGTTCTCGGCTGAGCGCAACGCCTGGCCCTTGGACTGCGTGATCGGCAGGCCGGTATCAAAGGTCTCCAGCTCGGCGAGGCGCTCTTCCTGGGCCTCCACGGCGTCGGCGATCTTGTTCAGCACACGAGCACGTTCGCGCGGCTTCATCTTCGGCCACGGGCCATTGACGAACGCTTCACGGGCTGCGGCCACAGCGAGGTCGATGTCTTCCTTCTGGCCGGCCGCTGCCGTTGCGTAATTTCCGTTGGATACCGGATCCAGGACATCAAAGGTCTTCCCGGAAACGGAGTCTACGAACTCACCGTTGATGAAGTGCTGGATGTGCGTGGGCAGGTTCTCAGGCACGTGGTGCTTTGCTGATGTTTCTACAGGGGTCGTCATCGTTGTCTTCCTTTTTCATCCAACGCGGGGTCACTTACGGCCCATGTTGGGTGCGTTTATGGGCCGTAAGTGACCCCGGGTTGCTTTTAGTTGGTGGTGGCGAGGTACGCGTCCAGTGTTGCGGCGCGGTGGCGGCGGGCGGCGTGTTCGATCGTGTCGGCGTCCGCTCCAGACTCGATGAGCTGCAGCAACGCTTCGTGTTCTTGCACCGATTCCTGCGCGCGGCCGGGAACGAAGCGGAACGTAGACGATCGGAGCGATGCCAGCCGGTTCCATCCACGATGGACCAGGTCCAGAATGTGCGGGTTGGGGCAGTGCTCAAACAAGACACTGTGGAAGTCCTGATTCAATGCAGTGAAACGAACCGGGTCGAAGTGCTCCAGGCATTCCCGCATTTCCTCGTTCACGGCACGGGCCCGCGAAATCGCAACGGCATCTATCAACGGTGCGGACAGCGCGGTGGCCGCACCCTCCACGATGCTTAGCGTCTGCATCGTGTACAGGTACTCCGTGGGATCAATCCCGGAGACTGTGGCACCAACGTTCCGCTCGAACTTCACCAGACCTTCGGCTTCCAAGCGGCGGATCGCTTCCCGCACGGGGACCACACTGAATCCCAGGTCCTCGGCAATCTTCGCGAGTACCAGCCGGTAACCCGGCGTGTAGATGCCTTCCACGATCCTGGCCTTGACGGCGGTATACGCCTGCTGGGACTTACTTTGGGCAGCGGCGCTTTCGACGGCGGTTTCAGTCACTTTTGGCTCCCTTGCCGGCTCTGCCAGTCAGCAAACCTGGCCTGCCATTCCTTGTTCATCGGGTAAAGCCCGTCCACGCTGTTGCCTTCCTTGACCTTCTGGAAGATGAACGTCTCTTCCTTCTCCTGCTGAATGCAGTCGTCCGCCAATTCCTCAGCGAGGGACGGCGGGATCACCAGGATGCCGTCCGAATCGGCAACAATGATGTCTCCCGGCTGGACTGTTGCACCACCGCACGCGATGGTGATGTCCGTATCCCACGGGATGTGCCGGCGCCCCAGCACGGCCGGGTGCGGATTCGCGAAGTAGGTAGGCATCTCCAGGTCGGCCACCGCCGAGTAGTCACGGACGCCACCGTCGGTAATGATCGCAGCGGCTCCACGGACCTGGGCGCGCAGGGCGAGGATGTCTCCAACAGTGCCCGTGCCCTTTTCGCCGCGGGCTTCCATCACGAGGATTTCGCCTTCATTCACGGAATCGATGGCGCGCTTCTGTGCATTGAATCCGCCGCCGTGGGTCTTGAAAAGGTCCTCGCGGTTGGGTACGTACCGCAGGGTCCGGGCCAGGCCCACCACTTTGCGGTCGGGACGCGTGGCCTGCAGGCCGTCGATGCTGACGTTGTTCAGTCCGCGCTTGCGGAGCTGCGAAGAAAGCGTGGCGGTTGCAACGCTTTCCAGCTTCGCCTTCAGCTCGGGCGTCAGGACGGAGACATCAGCGGGCAGGCCCGCCGCTTCACGCGATCCGTACGCCTCTTCCCGCTGTGTGTCATCAGCCTTGGGCTTGGCACCAAAGTCCGCGAACGGCGTCGTACCTTCCGCTACTTTGGTGGTCAGGCGGCCGCTGCTGAAGCTAGCCCCGGTGACCTCAACCTCGACGACGTCACCTGGTTTGGCGACCGACGCGCCGGCTGGGGTGCCGGTCAGGATAATGTCGCCCTCTTCGAGCGTGAGCAGCTGGGACAGGTCCGCCACCAGTTGCGTGAACGGAAAGAGCAGGTCCTCGGTGGTGTCGTCCTGGACGAGGTCGCCGTTGTGCCAGGTGCGGATCCGCAGCTGGGCTGGATCAACGGCGTCGCCTGGAATCAATAAAGGGCCCACAGGTGTGAAGCCATCGCCGCCCTTGGAGCGAACATTGGAGCCCTTGTCTGCGTAGCGAAGATCGTAGACACCCAGATCGTTGGAAGCGGTCACCCACTCGACGTGGCTCCAGGCGTCCTCGAGGCCAACGCGGCGGGCCGACTTGCCAATCACCAACGCGATCTCGCCCTCGTAGCCGAGCAGTTCGCAGCCGGCAGGGCGCTCAACGATGCCAGGAGCGTCGGCGGAACCGAGCGCCAGGGAAGACGGCGGCTTCAAGAAGTACGACGGTTGCCCCGGGGTGCGCCCACGCTGGGCCGCGCGGCTAGGGTAATTGATGTGGACGGCAATGACTTTGCGCGTACGGGCCAGCATGTCTTGGCTGACTTCCTCGGTCCGAAACTCCAATGTCACGGCGCCTCCTCCTGATTCAACATCTATCGAGTACGAAATCGTATACGATAACTATCACTCTTGAAGCGCCAGTCGTCAACCCCCTTTTTTCAGCCCACATGACGAGGTGGTCTGCCAAATGATCCAGCAAAAATGAGTGCATACCCCCTGCGGACTCCCGTAGGGTACCCGCATGGACATCATCCTGGTACCCGGTTTCTGGTTGGACGCTTCGTCGTGGGAGGAGGTGACGCCGCCGCTTGTGGCAGCTGGGCACTCGGTTCACCCACTCACACTTCCCGGGCTGGAGTCCGTTGACGCGCCACGCGCCGGGATTGGCCTTCGCACACACATCGACGCCGTGGTGGACAAGGTGGATTCTTTTGGCGGCAATGTGGTCTTGGTGGGCCATTCAGGCGGTGGCGCAATCATCCACGGCGTTGTTGACGCCCGTCCGGATCGAGTGGACCGGGCCGTCTATGTGGATAGCGGGCCACTCGGTGAAGGCGGCGTGATCAATGATGAACTGCCCGATGATGGCGACGAAGTTCCGCTGCCCCCTTGGGAAGGCTTTGAGGACGCGGACCTCGTCGATCTGACCGATGAGCTCAAGGAAGCCTTCCGCGCACGCGCCATTCCCGAACCCAAGGGCGTAGCCTACGACCAACAGCACCTGCATGACGTCCGGCGCTACGACGTACCAGCCACGATCATCGCCTGCGAGTTCCCCTCGTCCATGCTCAACGAAATGATGGACGCAGGGCACCCCTTCACAGAAGAACTCGCACGCGTCCGCGAAGTCGATTTCATCGACCTACCCACCGGACACTGGCCACAATTCACCAAGCCACGTGAACTGGGAGAAGCCATACTGGCCGCCGTCGAGCGCACCAACTAACGCTCGACGGCGGTACGCGCCATAGCCCGCACGGGAACCTGACGAACGGGGACATCCCGTCGGACGATCTACGTGAAGGCTCGCCCCTGCAAGTCAGGGCTTGGCCGGGGTGTTGGTCGCGGGCCCTTCCGGCGCTGCGCCGCCTTCGTCCGTCCAATCGCTTCCCGTCTGATCATCGAGCGCAGGATCGGATACTACGTCCGACCTGACTGGAGGCGTTGAGGTAGAAGCCGAAGCAGAGGAACCGGTGCTGGAGTTGTCATGGTGCCCGGACTTCGCGTCCAGGATGCCCGGAAACATGGTCTCCGCCTTCTCCAGGAGCTTCTTGCCCGCGGCGTACAGATTGTCCAGGATGTCCGGGACTGATTCCTGGACGGTCTCAGTGGCCTGATGGACGTTCTCCTGGACCTCCGGATTCTTCCAGACCTTTTCGGCGCCTCCGCGAACGCGCCGATACACCTCCGGCCAAGACTTGGACCCCCACACATAGCCAACAGCGATGCCGGCGGCGAACAATGCTTTCCCTTTCACAGGACCCACTCCTTTCGAGGTGCTATTCCTACGACACTAGTCCGGCCTTCACCCACTGTCACGCGTGCTTTCAAGGGCGGATGGTTAACGGACATTTGCTGAATTGAGAAACAGGACTAAACTTTAATGCCAACCAGCGGAAAACCCGCAGGCTACAACCACAGGCAACCCGAGGAGTGAAAACCATGGGACTGGATGACAAGATCAAGAATGCCACGGAAGAAGCAACGGGCAAGATCAAGGAAAAGACCGGCGAAGCCACTGGTGATCGGGACCTCCAAGCCGAGGGCGCGGGCGAGCAAGCTGCGGCCAATGTGAAGCAGGCTGGCGAGAAGGTCAAGGACGCTGCGAAGGACGCTTTCGGCGACAAGTAGCCGGATTTCAGGCCATACGACCCCGCCCGAGGGGCAAGGGCCCCGACCGGCAAAAATAGCAAGGTTACTTGCTGTTGTTCCCGGGACCAGCTAGCGTTGCTGTTGTAGTACTACGGTCCGGCCCCTTGGACAGGAGTGCTTTTGGCTGCATTTAATAATTCTTCGGCGTTTGCAAAATAAACATCCCGACCCATATTCCACTGGGCCTCGAACGGCCCCGTTACAGCGCTTAGCCGCTGGAACTGACAACCGATGAACGGAACCGCTTCACCGAGTTCATGGAATTTCCATCAACAAGAAAGTAGGAGCAAAAATGGGTTTCTTTGGTTTTCTTTTGCTCGGCCTTTTGGCTGGGGCTATCGCAAAGCTTATTCTTCCGGGACGCCAGGGAGGCGGCTGGTTTGTTACCTTGCTGCTGGGCGTCGTTGGCGCCCTGTTGGGTGGCTGGATCGGCGGCCTGATCTTCGGCGAGGGCCTGACAGAATTCTTCGCCATTCGAACGTGGCTCCTGGCCATCGGCGGATCCATCATCGTCCTGCTGATTTACGGCCTGGCCACAGGAGGACGCCGGGCCCACCATGGCTGACGAAACCACACCCAACACCAACCAGGACGACCTTGAGGGTCAGTACGCAGAAGGTGATTACGGCGCTGCCGGGGCATCGCCCGAGGCCCTGAAAGAAGACGCCGGCGGGGATTACACCGCAGGCGACTACGCCGAGAAGACGGTCCCCTCTGCGGACGCGGAGCTCGACGAGCACAATACGGAGGACACGCCCGCGGACAGGCCGTTCTCGTCCGAGCCGGATGACGAAGCTTCCGGCTCAGGACACCCTTAACAGTCAGGTATCCGCAGGGTCCTGAATACACAAGAACCCGGAGACTGCAGTTGCAGCCTCCGGGTTCTTGCTTTGCCCACTCCTGGGGTTGCGAAATGAATTGGCGCGGGGCGGAAATTCACGGGGCTGATATTTTCGGGCATGGATAGTCGGGGCAGCGGCTGAGCCGTCACCGTAGCGTGATGGTCAGGAATGAAGGGAGGAACAGTGCAGGAATGGACGCGGGCGCTTGAGCTCATCGAACAGGACCTTACTGAAGCGGTCGAGGTCAGCACGTTGGCTCGAACGGCATTGACGTCGGAATACCACTTCAGGAGGATGTTTGCCTCCTTGGCCGGCATTCCGATTTCGGAGTACATCCGTCGACGCCGCCTTACGTCCGCCACCGCGGAAATCATCGCCGGCGCAACGGTGCTGGATGTTGCCCTCCGCTACGGATATGGATCCCCAGAGGCGTTCGCGCGTGCTTTTAAGGCGATGCATGGGCTGACCCCCTCAGAAGCTCGGCAACCTGGCGCAGTCCTCCATTCCCAGCCTCAGTTGAGGTTCCACCTCCGTATTGAAGGGAATACCGTCATGAAGCACCGAATAGTCAACAAGGAGGCTTTCCGCCTGATTGGCCTCAAAGTCCGCGTTCCGCTGGTCCACGAAGGTCCGAACCCTGCAATCATCGAGTTTCATCGCAGCATTGACCCGGATGCCACGAAGCGGCTGATGGCGATGGCGGACACCGAGCCATCCGGGCTCCTGTCCGTAACGGACAAGATCGACGAAGAGCGCAGGGAGGGCAGTGAACTGGACTATTGGCACGCGGTGGCCTCAACCCAGCCCGCTCCAGAAGGTTTCGAGAGCCTGGACATTCCCGCCGGCCAATGGGTGGTGTTCGAAACCGAAGGAAAATTCCCGGATGCCCTGCAGCGCATGTGGGCGGACGCGGCTACTGAATGGTTCCCGGCCAACCCTTACTTTTGGGCACGCGGCCCCGAACTCCTTAGCGTCAGGCCGGACGCGGATGGCACCCACGGGAGCGGGCAACTCTGGATCCCCATTGAGTCCAGTCAGGGGCCCTTCAAGAGTTTCAGCACCTCGTCAAGCGGCAAGACCCTCTGACGATATTCACGGGTAAGAACCCGGAGGACTGCCTCGGCAGACTCCGGGTTCTCCGTTGCCAGGGCTTCAGCTGCATAAATGACCCGGATGTTATGGGCGAAAGCATCAGCAGCAGTCTGGGCAACGCAGTTGTGGGCCGAGACTCCGGCCAGAATGACAGTTTCCACATCCCAGTTCCTGAGGCGCATCCCCAAGTCCGTGCCAAAGAACGCGCTGTCGCGGGTTTTGACCATCTGCGGGAAGTCGGCGGTCACCAGGCCAGGAACGAAGTTGGCCTGTTCGCTTCCCCTGAAGATGAAGCCTTGGTCATCGTCCAGCATG
The DNA here is from genome assembly GCF_019038615.1 of Paenarthrobacter aromaticivorans. Taxonomy (NCBI): domain Bacteria; kingdom Bacillati; phylum Actinomycetota; class Actinomycetes; order Micrococcales; family Micrococcaceae; genus Paenarthrobacter; species Paenarthrobacter aromaticivorans. The sequence continues at coordinate 38,883 of NZ_JAHOPC010000012.1, read as the reverse complement.
TTCAGGCTCCACGTGGACTTATCCCGCTCATGCTGGGTACCAACCAGGAGCACGTTTGCCCCTGCCTCCCGCGCCGCGCTGGTCAATGAATTGCAGGCAGCAACAACTTCTTCCTGACGCCGCTTCAGGGCCGGTTCCTCAAAAAAGGCGTTCTGCATGTCGATTACCAGCACAGCAATCATGCGCGCATCCCCTTTCCTGTCCTGGCTCAGAGACCCTTGCCGCCGGTCACCGGAAGTACAGCGCCCGAGATATAGGAGCCTTCGTCAGATGCGAGGAGCACATACGCCGGTGCCAGCTCAGCAGGTTGTCCGGCACGGCCCAGCGGAGTGTCCTGGCCGAATGTGGGAAGCTTGTCCGGCCACTCGGTGGCCGGGATCAACGGCGTCCAGATCGGGCCGGGGGCCACGGCGTTGACACGGATTCCTTTGGGCCCCAGTTCCTCTGCCATGGCTTTGGTGAACGCCACTTGCGCGGCCTTGGTCATGGCATAGTCCACAAGTTGGGCGGAAGGATTAAAGGCCTGGATAGATGCCGTGACGATGATCGACGCCCCCGGGCGAAGGTGCGGAATCGCAGCTTGTGCTGTCCAGATCAACGAGTACAGGTTGGTCTTGAAGACCCGATCGAATTCCTCTGTAGGAATGGTCTCCAAACCCTCGCGATTCTTTTGATACGCGGCGTTCAGGACCACCACGTTGAGGCCGCCGAGCTCCTGCACGGTTCGCTCCACAATCTCAGCCGCAAACTTTTCGTCGCGCGCGTCGCCGGGCAGCAACAGTGCCTGGGCCCCGCACTCACGGATCCATTCCGCCGTCGACTTCGCGTCTTCTTCTTCCTCCGGAAGATAGCTAATGGCCACATCCGCACCTTCGCGGGCATACGCGATCGCTACAGCGGCACCGATGCCCGAATCACCGCCGGTGATCAAGGCTTTCTTGCCCTGCAGGCGGCCGTGCCCCACATAGCTGGATTCGCCATGATCGGGCTGGGGGTTCAACGGTTTGGTCAGGCCGGGCTGTTCTTGTTCCTGCTGGGGAAATTCGTCGGAGTGATATCCGCTGCGGGGATCCTTGGGGGCCGAGGTGAGGCGATGATCGCCGTTTGCTTGCTGGCCATTGTGGTTTGGGTCGGATTGAGTCATGGTTCTGGCCTTTCTCAGATGTCTGATTCCCGGCTTGCGACGCTACCGTTGGCTGTACCCAGGCACATTGGACTCTAAACGCACGGGCTAGGTCCGGAGCGTTTTGGCCTTCACCATGAGGAACAGTCCGTAGGCGATCAGGCCCACGGCAACGGCCGCTAGAAGGTACGGACCATACGGTTGCTCCCGCAAAGCACGCAGGCTTCCATCAAGACCTGTGGATTGCTCGGGCTGAACGCGAACCGCCGCGATGACCACCAACAGGCCTACGAGCAACAGTGCTATGCCCTTGGTGATATAGCCCACGACGCCAACACCCGATTGGAACTTCCGTGTTGGTTCCTTGTAGGACAGCGCGAGGTCCTTTTCGAAGGTCCGCATCACGCCCCGGACGACGAACACCACGCCGGTGATCATGATGCCTGCGCCAAGTGCAACAAGCAGGACTATCCCGAACGGCGCTTTCATGAGCGTCACAGTTACATCGCTGGCAGATTCCCGACTGTTTTTCCCCCGACCCATGGTGAAGGACAGGATGGTGGCAGCCAGCCCGGCAAACACTATTGCCTGGCCCACGGCGGAAAGCCGCTTGGAAAGCTTGTTGTCTGAGGCCTTGCGGTAGCCGAAGGTTGCGTTGCCCAATTGCCACAAGGCCAAGGCAGCGCATGCGCCGAAGCACGCCCAGAGCAGGATGGGACCCACCGGTTGTGCGGCCAGTTGGGCAACAGCGCCACTGACGTCGGCTTCACCACCGCGCCCAAAGGCGAGCTGAAACGCAATGACCCCGATGAGTATGTGCAGGAGCCCGCTGACGGCGTATCCAGCCCTCGCAAAAACAGCCAGGGCGGGTGAGTTTGAGGCTTCCTCGGCCGCATCAGCGGCCTTCTTCATCTCCTCTTTGATGACAAGCCTCCTTATTGTTTTGTGACTTGTCACCATGGTGCCACTCGAACGAGTACAAGACCACGGGGCGCAGGTGGCTTGCTAGAAACCACACACCGACTGCGGCCAGATACTCCGAAGCCCCACACCCAAAGGGTTGAAGTGCTCGCGGACGGTGGTGACGGCATGGGCCTGGCCGGGGATTTCGCCCCCATGGCCGCCAGCCTCCCCGGTACCCGCAAGGGGCTCGGACTTCACGTGGGCCGCTCCGGTATTCAGTGACGTAGCTGCGATCTGGTCAGGCATTTCGGTGGTCCTTCCGGAGAGTTCCCATCAACTCCATTGGCTGATAGTTCAACCATGGGACGGGGCCCTCAAGAAGGACGCCGGGTCATCTCAAGATTCGCTCAAGAATCCACGCGGCTGGGAAGGCAGGTTCAGAAGTCGAAAATGACCTCCAGTTGTTGGCCCGTCGACAGGGTAACGTGCCCCCTTACACGGGCCCCGTCGTCGTCAATCACGACGGCGGTAGGAACCGCTGCGGGCGCCTCGCCTCCCAGGTACACCAAGGAGGCGAAGATGCTGCGCCCTCCTGCCAAACGGCCTTCCAAGCATCCACAAGCAGCGTGCTGGCCGAAGGGCGATACACCCTCGGCGCGGAAAGTCCCGCTTCCGGAGTAGCCGTACAACGGCCAGATGCCTGTGTGAAGTCCGCCGACTCCAAGAACATCGTCATGCAGCTCAGGCGGCCGGGTATCTGCGAGCGCATATCCGCCGTCGCGGACGCGCAGCCTGGACGGTACCAGCCCTGGGTCGGCCTCGCCCATGTTAGGCGTCTCAACCACGTGGACCCTGAGCTCATATCCACTGGCAGCAGCTGTCGCTGTTGCCACCCGCCAGCGTGAATCGGCGGGATCCTCCACGTCGTTCCAGACCGGCGCATGCCAGCTAGCTGCCTGGTGTTGCCCGGCTTTAAGCTGCCCGGACTCGAGCCGGTGAATCCTCGCGCGACGGCTGGGCGTTCCCTGCGCATCCACGACGGCGAAGTGGTTGTCCACGGGGTCCTCGGTGAAGAGCGGCGCGGTGTGGCTCGAATAGGCCAGGCGGCGGTAATGGGGGTCGTCCGGTCCAGGCGCGTAGTACTTGTCACTGCCGTGGTTGAGCACGCGGGCGATACCGTCCACAGAGGTGGAGTGGAGCAGGTAGTTCGGGCCTTCTGCGTGTTGCACGGCGTCCATGCACTCCCGGGGCGAAGGCTGTTCGACGGCGGTCCACACCGGATGGTCGGCGGGGAGGAGAAGTCCCACGAACGCCTTGGAGGTCCAGTACGGCGACGCCGGGCCGGAGTATCCCTGGGTCATCGGCTCAAAAGCGCTAAGCCACCCAAGTGACGGCAGGCCGTCGTCGTAAGCGCCGCCGTCGAGGAAGTACTTTGCGGCACCGCTGGCGATCCGGCGGCTCTGTCCGGGGCTGAGGGGCGTCGCTCCGATTGCCTCCCCTAGGAACACCGGAGCCACAGCGGCGTAGCGGTAAATCAGCGAGCGGCCCTGGAAAACCGGGGCGCCGTTCCCGCCGAAGAAACGCACATGATCGTCCATGAACGCGGCGAGACGGGCCCGGTAGACCTTGGACCTGGCTTGGGCTTCAGGGTGCCGGTTGGCCGCGAACCCACACCACAACACGGGATAAAGATGAAGCGCCCAGCCGCAGTAGTAGTCGAAGAAATCGCCCGTGCCGTCATTGTCCCCGTCCCGGTACCACCCATCGCCGACGTACCAGTCGTCAAGCCGCTTCAGTCCATGTTCGATCTGGGCTGCGTTGTGCTCGAACCCGGCGCCAGCCAGGAACTCGGCGATCAGGACCTGGAAGAGCACCCAATTGTTGTCCACGCAGGTGCTCCGCGAGGAACCCTGCAGCCACTCGGCCACCTGGGCCCGCTCGTCCCCGGACAGTGTGTCCCACAGCCAAGGTTTGGTCAGCTGCAGGCCCAGCGCAATGGATGCGGCTTCCACCATGGGCTGGGAGCGGTCGCGAATGGGCAGCCACGCTTCAGGACTACCCGGCCGCGTACCCTCAAGGAGGCCCGTCCTGTACAGGTCAAGATGGCCGTGCGGATCGTTGCCCTGCTCCCCCGCCACACGGAAGGCGGCCAGCATGAAGGTGCGCGCGAACCCCTCCATGCCGTCGGACAAAACACCCGACGACGACGGGCGGCCGCTCAGCCGGATCAGCGCCTTCTGCGCGGAGAAGTAGGGGCGCACCGCGAGAAGCTGCTGATCCGCGAAAGCGACCCAGTGATCCCGCGTCCATCCGGTGATGGGGCTGAGCTCGTAATCCGGGGCGGGCATGGTGAAGCCGGTGGCCATGGGTCTCCTGCGGGTGTGCTGTCTCCAAGAGCCCTAACCGTAAGCCATTGAATACCGCCGTGGGGCAAGGCGAACAAAACTGAACGCAGGCTGGGCAACAGCAGCCCGTGGCGTTTGAGTCGGCTGCGATTTTCGTTGTTGTACCAGTTGGCCAGTGGGAAGATGATCGAAGAGTTGGGCCTCCACCACACGGGGATGCCGGCGAACTGGCGGCGCGTGCCCACCCAAAACAGGCGGTGACCGAGCCATGACAGAGCACAATCTGCAGCGGAGGTTGCGGGTGTCCGACGTCAACGTCGTCGATCACCGCACTCTGCGGAAGGCGCTTGGGGGCACCATCGTGGGTAACACGATGGAGTGGTACGACGTTGGCGTGTTCGGCTATTTGATCACCACAATGGGGCCGGTGTTCCTGCCGGAGGCGGACAGGGCTGTGCAGAACCTGTTCCTGCTGGGAACCTTCGGTGCTACGTTTATCGCCCGGCCGCTGGGCGGGATCTTCTTCGGCTGGCTGGGCGACAAGATCGGCCGGCAGAAGGTCCTGGCCATGACCCTGATGATGATGGCCGGCGCGACGTTCGTCGTCGGCCTGCTTCCTGGGTACGCGGTGCTGGGCATCTGGGCCGCGGTCCTGCTCGTGGTCACGAAGCTGGTCCAGGGCTTCTCCACGGGGGGCGAGTATTCCGGCGCCACCACGTTCGTATGCGAGCACGCACCGGACCGCCGCCGCGGCTTCTTCGTCAGCTTCCTGGACATGGGCAGCTACCTGGGATTCGCACTGGGCGCCGCACTGGTGTCCGCGCTCCAGCTGATCCTGGGTCAGGGACAGATGGAGGAATGGGGCTGGCGCATCCCGTTCCTGATCGCAGGGCCGCTGGGCATCGTGGCCATCTACTTCCGCATGAAGATCGAGGAGTCGCCCGCTTTCAAGGCCACACAGGAGGCAGAGGCCGTGGCTGCCCAGCATCACGAGACCGGCGACGAGCTCCGCCCCGTCGGACCGGTGGGGATCTTCCGCGATCACTGGCGCCACATCGTGCTGGCCATGATCCTCGTGGCCGCGGGCAACACTGTGGGTTATGCGCTCACGTCCTACATGCCCACCTACCTGACCACCAACAAGGGGTACGACGAGATCCACGGAACGCTGCTGACCGTTCCTGTGTTGGTGGTCATGTCGCTGTGCATCCCGCTTACGGGACGCCTCTCGGACAGGATTGGCCGCCGCCCAGTGCTCTGGATCGGGGCCATCAGCACCGTTGTCCTGGCGCTTCCCGCTTTCCTGCTCATATCGATCGGAACCGTTCCTGCCACGCTCGCGGGCCTGGCCATGGTCGCGTTTCCGGTGGCGTTCTTCGTTTCCATCCTCGCGTCGGCGCTGCCGGCACTGTTCCCCACTGCGCACCGCTACTCTGCCATGGGCATCGCCTACAACTTCGCCGTGGCGATTTTCGGCGGCACCGCACCGTTCATCATTGCCTCGCTCATCCAGGCGACAGGCAACGACCTGATGCCGGCGTTCTACCTCATGGCGACGTCGGTCATCGCGGCCGTTGCTATCTACTTCCTGCCGGAGTCCGCCAAACGGCACCTTCCCGGCTCAATGCCCAGCGTGGACTCCGAGGCAGCCGCCCGCGAGCTGGTAAAGACGCAGGATCACAACCCGCTGCTGGAGATGGATACGCTCCCGTTCGACAGCAGCTACGAAGCCGCCCAGGCGGCCCACGAGAACCGCCCGAACAGGCCGACGGCGATGTGAGCACCGGGCCGAACAACCCCTAACGCTTGTGTTGACGGTACGAAGGACGGTCAGAAGCGCCGCCCGTTGAGCGGCGCGGTACGGCCAGCTACTCCGCGCACGACGTCGAGCAGAGCTTGGGCCGTGCGGCCTGAAAGCGCGCCAAGATGTCATCCATGGCCCCCTGAAGGAACTCCGCCGAAATGTTCCAGTGCCTATAGTTCATAATGAACAAACTGAACACAAATGAACTTGATAGGCGGGGACCTACATGCTGTCCGAGGATCGTCAACAGCTCATCCTGAGGGAATTAGCCCTTCACGGTTCCCTGAATGCTGCCGAATTTGCGGCCAAGCTTGGAGCCTCCGGCATGACAGTACGGCGGGATCTCGCGATACTTGCTGAGCGGGGGTTGCTCGAACGGGTGCATGGGGGAGCCGTTCCTGCCGGGGGCCGAACAACCGGAAGCGGCGCGACTGTACAGCATTCCGCCTCCTGGCAACCGGGCGGGAGGCGGCCTTGGGCGACGATCGGGATGATCGTTCCGTCGGCGTCGTACTACTTCCCGGGAGTGATCCGCGGCGCCGAGGCCGCCGCCCAAGAAGCGGGTGTGCGATTGGTACTTGGTGTATCCAACTACTCGGGCGAGGAGGAACGCCGTCAGCTCCGCCGCCTTTATGAACATGGGGTGGACGGGATCCTGGTCACGCCGAGCGAGGAGTCGTTGGCTGGCACAGAAACGCTGGACCTGCTGGCCGCAGCTGAGGTGCCGGTGATCGTCGTCGAGCGCTCCATTGATAACGCCCTGGATCACGGAACGCTCGAAGCCGTGCGGAGTGATCATGCGCGCGGGGCAGAGATCGCCGTTAAGCATCTGCTGGGTCTCGGCCACCGGAAGATCGCGTTGTGCCTGCGCGAGAACAGCCCGACGGCGTCGCAGCTGATTGACGGCTACCGTCGAGCCATGGAGCGGGCCGCGCATACTCACGGCGCCTCGGATCCTAACCGGGACTCCATGGTTCGCACGATGTCCCGGGCGCAGAACGATCCGAAGGCCCACCGGCTGGTGGTTGACGGAATCCTGGACTGGTGCACCGAAACCCGGATCACGGCCGCGATAGTCCACAGCGATGAGGACGCCCTCCAGTTTGCCAGCGCTTGCCAAGAGCGGCAGCTTCGCGTCCCTGAGGACTTTGCGATCATTGCGTACGACGACGAAATCGCCGCCCTGGGGGCCGTTCCGTTGACGGCCGTGGCGCCTCCGAAGTACGACGTCGGGCATCAGGCGATGGTGATGTGCCTGAATCGGATTGGCGCAAGACGCGGGAGCACCTCTGCGCTGCAGCGCGTGAACTTGTCTCCGACGCTGATGGTCCGGGACTCGACCCAAACCTGAATGTTCACTCCTGTTCACTTCGTTGAATTTGTTCATATGTGGCGATTTCAATGGTGATTAGTCAAATGTGCCGTAGAGCACACCCCGACTTCGCATCGTGAACTTCAAAGGAGAACAGAATGAAGCGTCGCAAGCTTCTGCTTGGAGCGGTAAGCCTGATGGCCAGCGCTGCCCTCGTTACCGGCTGTGGCAGCACGACGGCAGCCACGCCAACGCCGACTGAAGACCCTTCAGGGACCATCACGTTCTGGTCCCCGTTGGCCGGGATGGACAAGGTTGCTGCCGCGTTCAATGCCAGCCAGAGCAAGATCAAGGTCAACTTCGAGACGGTGCCCAACGGTTCCGGAGGCGGTTACGCCAAGCTCTCCACCGCCGTCACGGCAGGCAATGGACCGGATGTCGCAACGATTGAATATCCGCAATTGCCGCAATTTGTCAGCAACGGCCAGCTCCAGCCACTTGATGGTTTGATCAACAAGTCCGCCACAGTGGACAAGCTCAAGGACGAAACCAAGTCCCTGGTGCAGTTCGGCGATAAGACCTTCGCCCTGCCTTACGATGCTGCCCCGATGATCATGTGGTACCGCAAGGACATGCTGGACAAGGCCGGTGTAGGCGTTCCGAAGACATGGGATGAGTTCGAACAGGCGGGCAAGAAGTTCAAGGCGATCGCTCCGGATTCCTTCCTGGCCAGCTTCAACCCTAACGAAGCTTCGCTGACCGGCGCCTTGGCGTGGCAGGCAGGGGCCAAGTGGTTCGGCACCGACGGGGAGAGCTGGAAGATCGGAGTGAACGACGACCCAACCCAGAAGGTCGCCAGCTACTGGCAGAAGCTGATTGACCAGAAGATCGTCAAGGTCCAGCAATCCTTCAGCGACGAATGGAGCGCAGATTTGGCCAGTGGCGCCGTCGTCGGTGTCCTGGGCGCGAACTGGAGCGCAACAGGAATTCAGAAGCGTACCGAAGCCAGCGGGCAAAAGGGCCAGTGGATCGCGGCTGAGGTTCCCAACTGGGGAACGCCTTCGGACGCTTTCTACGGCGGTTCCACGTTCAATATCACCAAGAGCAGCAAGAACCCCGCCGCGGCGGCCAAGTTCATCGAATACCTCGCCACCAATTCCGATGCCATCAAGGCACGCGGCAACACCGGGTCCGCGTTCCTGGCCTTCCCCGGGCTCACACCTGTAGCCCAGCAGGCCTACGACGCGAGCTACTTCGGTAACGACATCTACTCGGTCTTTGATAAGGCCTACTCCACCATCACGCCCGGTTGGCAGTGGGGACCGAACTGGGACATTACCAACACGGCCCTCAAGGACGCATACGGCAAGCTGACCACCGGCGGCAAGATCACGGAGGCCGTTGACACAGCACAAACCGCAACAGTGGCCGGACTCAAGCAGAACGGCCTCTCCGTCAAGGAGTAGGGCCCTACGACGGGGTGGTTTCGGGGATCCCGGAGCCACCCCGCCCGAGGAGATGAATCATGGTCACCCAAGAAACCACCGCAAACGCCGGGGCCCGCCAAAGTGCCCGCAAGCAACGCTCAATGTCCGGAACGGGCGGCCGCACGGCGGCGCTGTTCCTCACGCCCTTCTTCGCAGTCTTCACCCTCGCAATGGTGGCGCCCGTCGTTTACTCAATTGTGCTGAGCTTCTTCGCCCAGCAGAAGTCCGGTCTTGGCTTCGGCGAGGCCAAGACCTCGTTCGTCGGTCTGGAGAACTACCTGCAGGTCCTGCAATCCGAAAGCTTCGTGGGCGGCATCGGCAGACTCGCCCTCTACTGTCTGATTTATATACCTTGCATGATGGGCGGCGCCTTGGCGTTCGCGCTCTTGCTGGACGCCGGCGTCGCTCGTGCCAGGAAGCTCTTCCAGCTCCTTGTCTTTCTCCCCCACGCAGTGCCCGGTGTCATCGCGGCCCTGATCTGGGCCTACCTCTACACGCCGGGGGTTAGCCCGATCGTGTCGGTCCTGGAATCAGGCGGGATCTCGCTGAATTTCCTGGACAACCACATGATCCTTCCCTCCATCGTCAACATCTCCGTGTGGGAGTGGACCGGCTACAACGTCATCATTCTCTTCACGGCGCTGCAGGCTGTGTCCCGCGAGGTTTTGGAAGCAGCACGGGTAGACGGCGCCGGCGAAATCCGTGCCGCCATCAGCATCAAGCTGCCGCTGATACTTCCGGCCCTGAGCGTCATCATGCTCTTCACGGTTATCGGCACACTTCAGCTCTTCACCGAACCATCCATTATCGGCAAAGCCACCGCCTCCGTCACCAGCACCTGGGTTCCGAACATGTGGGCCTACGACGCCGCATTCAACAGGCATAACCTCAACCAGGCCGCGGCAGTGTCCATCATTATCGCGCTCCTGGCCGCCGTGCTGTCCTGGGCCGTGACCCGCTTCAGCTCAAGGATGAACAAAGCATGAGCACCAGTACCATGCCCAGACAACACGCCACGCCACCGCAGACAACGGCATCAGAACGCCGGAACGCCAAACGCAGCCGCAGGTTCACCGGCACCTTCACCGTCAACGCACTGCTGGTCATTGGCTGCGCGTACATGGTCCTGCCCGTCCTGTGGCTCTTCATCGCCTCAACCAAGAACACCGCTGACCTGTATGGCACCGGAGCGTACGCGTTCGGCCAACCCGCCTTCCTTGACAACGTAGCTGCCGTTCTGGGGCAGGACGGCGGCGTGTTCCTGCGCTGGATGGCGAACTCGATGTTCTACGCCGCGTTCGGGGCGGTCTTCGGCGGGCTCATCTCCGTCATGGCAGGCTACGCGTTCGACAAGTTCCAGTTCCGCGGCAAGGATTCCTTCTTCGGAGTGGTCCTGGTAGGCGTCCTTATCCCCAACACCGCCACCGTTTTGCCCATGTATTTGTTGGCTTCGGTGTTCGGCATCACCAACACCGTTTGGGCCATCCTCATCCCGGTGCTCTGCAACCCGTTCGGGGTGTATCTGGCCCGGGTGTACTCGGCCGCCTACGTCCCTGGCGAGACCCTGGAAGCCGCCCGTGTGGACGGCGCGGGTCCGATCCGTTCATTCTTCTCCCTCGGGCTGCCGATGATGATGCCCGGCTACGTAACCATTGCCCTGTTCCAGTTCGTGGGAGTGTGGAACAACTTCATGCTCCCCTTGGTGATGCTCCAAGACCAGAAATTGCTGCCCGTCAGTGTCGGTATCTCGATCTGGCAGGGCTACTCCGTGCCACAGCCGGAATTTACGCCCATGGTCATCACGGGGTCGCTGCTCTCGATTGTCCCGCTCCTGCTTGCCTTCGTTATGTTGCAGCGGTTCTGGAAGTCAGGACTCAGCGCGGGAAGCGTCAAATGAGCACCAACTCCCTGAACGTGGCCCTGGCGATGCCCGCCAGCACAGCACGCACTGTCTTTCCGCCGACCAGCCTTGATCCGTTGGAGCGTTCGTTGAACCTTCTCAGTCATGACCCGATTGAGGACTTCCACTCACCGGAAGGCCGGGCTGTCCTGGTGGAAGCGGACGTCCTCATTACTGGCTGGGGATGTCCGATGATCGACGACGCGGTCCTGGATGCCGCACCCCGCCTCCGCTATGTCCTTCACGCTGCAGGCACCGTGAAACACCACATTGGAGACGCCTGCTGGGAACGCGGCATCCAGATCAGCTCCGCCGCTGATGCCAACGCCATCCCCGTTGCCGAGTACACAGTTGCAATGATCGTCCTGGCCAACAAGAAAGTGCTCCAAATCGCCCAGGCCCTGCACTCCACCCGGACGGCAGTACCTGCGGAGCAGCTCTTTCCAGACATGGGCAACTACCGCAAGCGGGTCGGCATCATTGGAGCCTCAAAGATTGGCCGGCACGTCATTCGCCTCTTGGCTGGCTACGAGCTGGAAGTGGTGGTCGCCGACCCATACCTCAGCGCCTCGGAGGCCTCTGCACTCGGCGTCGGGCTCCTCAGCCTGGACGAGCTCGTGGCGAGTAGCGACGTCGTGAGCCTCCACGCGCCGTCGCTCCCCTCCACGAAGAACCTCATTGATGCAGGACTGATCGAACGGATGCGGCCGGGAGCCACGTTCATCAACACCTCGCGAGGTGAGCTGGTGGACCAGGAAGCACTTCTTGCGCGAGTGGAAAAGGGTGACCTTTATGCCATCCTGGACGTCACCACGCCCTGGGTGTTACCGGCAGAGTCCCGGTTTTACTCACACCCCAACGTGCTGCTCACCCCACACGTGGCGGGGTCGCTGGGCACCGAGCTCGAACGCATGGCAGCGAGCGCCGTGCAGGAAGCACTCCGGCTATCCCGCGGCGTGCCCCTCGCCTACCAACTGAAAGCCGAAGATCTCGCAATCACGGCGTAGGCCGCCTCACCACATACCAAGTCCGTGACATGTGTCATTCCCCATTACATCGAAGGCGAATCAATGGAACACACCACGAATTCAACCGCCCCTAAGAACACCCGCCGGGCAACCCCGATAGTCCTGAACCGTAGGACCTTGCTGCAGTTCGGCGCCGTCGCTGCGGCTGTGCTCGGAACTCTCCCACTGACAGCACCACGCGCATCCGCGGCGGATGACCTCTTCATTGCCGCCCGCCAAGCCTGGCAAAAGGCCCTGATGGGCGGTGGCTACGACCCCGCCGATCCAGCCTTCGCATCCCGGCTGACGGCTATAGCTACCACCGGCCGGAAATGGCAGACCTCCATGAATACCGCATCGGGCCGCACATCCTTGTGGGCGGACCTGCCTCTGGGTATCAAATCCTCGAACGTCACCAACACCGCCCGCCGACTCCGCGATATGGCCATGGCCTGGGCAGCAACCGGATCCTCTACGTATCACGACACCGGGCTGGCCGCGACAATCGTGAACGGTCTTGATTGGCTGTGCACCAATGCCTACACCACCAGCGGAACCGCATACGACAACTGGTACGAGTGGAAGATCGCCACGCCCCAAGCCATCAATGACGCCGTGGTCCTGCTCTTCGATCAACTCTCGCCCGAACAGATCAGCTCCTACGTGGCCGCAGAGGCGCACTACGTACCCCAAATGCCGACTACCGGCACAGAGGCCGCCGCCGCCAACCTGGCCTTGGTCGCAGATGGATTCAGCGGCCGTGGCGTACTATCCGGTGACATGCCCACGGTCACGGCAGCGCTGCACAGCCTGTCTTCACTCATGACCTACGCAAAGCCAGCGGGCGTCGCGGTGGGCACGATCGACGGCAACAAGGATGAAGCAGCCTTCTTCAGCTATGACGGCTTCTATCCGGACGGTTCATTCATCCAACACGGCCAGTTCCCCTACGTCGGAGGCTACGGGGCGAGCCTTCTGACGTCCATGGTGGCCACCATCCTCAGAACCGTTCCCTTGGGTGCCTCCATTGATACGAACATCATTTATGACTGGATCCACGATTCCTTTGAACCCTTCATGTGGAACGGACTCATGATGGACACCGTCCGGGGCCGGAACGTCGCTTTCTCTCCCGACGGCGACCACGGTGCCGGACACGGCGTCCTGGCCGCTGCACTGCCGCTGCTGGACACGACTACAGGAGACCAACGCAGTCGGCTCGCTGCCGTGCTCAAGCAGGAACTCACCGGCGACAAGGGCGATGACCCAATGGCTGGCTTCACCCTGGCGGCCTTCAGCATGGCACGGGCACTCGTCAACGACGCGGCCGTGGCACCCCGCGGACCACTGGTCACCACCCATGTTTTCGGATCCATGGACAGGGTCCTGCACCGCAATGAAACGTTCGCAGCCGCCGTAGCCATGAACTCCCCTCGCATCTCCAACTACGAAACCGGCAACAATGAAAATCTGGCCGGCTGGTACACCGCCGACGGCGCCCTCTACCTTTACACTGACGACCCCACTCAATTCGGCAACGGATACTGGTTCACGGTGGACCCCTACCGGATCCCCGGAACCACGATCGACACCGTAACCCGCACACGGGTCACGGTTCCGTGGCGCGCCGAATATCACAACCCTGATTACTGGGCCGGAGGCGTTGCAGACTCAAACTGGGGCCTCGCCGGTTTACGGCTGAAGGCAGAATCCCCCTCCACACTGCAATGCCGGAAATCCTGGTTCTTCTTCGGCGACGAGATCCTTTGCCTGGGCGACGGTATCACCGGGGACCCAGGCCGGACACTCGAGACAATCATCGAAAACCGTCGAACCGGCTCCAGCGCAACCATCACCATCGACGGGCAAGCACTCACCACCAACGGTCCCATCAAACAGACGAGCGCCACGTGGGCGCACCTGGGCAATGCAGCGGGCTACGTCCTCACCGAGCCCACCACGCTAAACGTCCTGCGGGAAGAACGAACCGGCAAACTCTCCGATATCAGCCCCAACCGAACCTCCGCATCATTCACCAACACGTTCGCCACCTTCTGGCTCGAACACGGAACGGCAGGAGCAGACCACTATGGCTACGTCCTCCTGCCCAAGGCAACGGCCGAACAAACCCGTGCCTACGCCCAAAAATTGCCCATCCGGGTGGTTGAGCGGTCCGCGACCGTGCACGCCGCACGCCATGAAACCTTTGGAAAGCTCGGAGTAGCCTTCTTCACCGCGGGCACCACGTCATTCATCACCGCGCAGCAGCCGTGCGCGGTCATCGTTGAAGAAACGGACACGGAATTGCGCCTTTCCGTCAGCGACCCAACCCAGCTGGCCAGCACCGTCGTCCTCGATCTGGACATCACCGGGGCAGAAACGGTATCGGCCGACGACGGCGTCACCATCACCAAAAACGGAAGCGCAACACGCATCTCCGTAGACGTTGCCAACGCCGCAGGCAGCAGCCGATCCGCCCGCATCAAATACGTGCTGTCCCCCACCATCGTGAGGGAACGGCTCTTACGCGATTACGACGCCGGCAAACTCACCAAACCGCTCTACGATGACCTCGACAAATGGCTGAAGAAACTCGCCCACGCCGACAGGAAAAGCCGGGAAAGCCAGGAATACCTCGATGGCTTCAAAGCCCGAATTGCCAGCTCGCAGCAGAACCTCGACCCGGCCACGTACTCCGCAATGCAAGATCTGGCCTCCCGCCTGGTCGCGCGCATTAGCTAACGCCTCCCGACAGGGTGGATGGACCCGTACCAGCCACCCTGTCGGGGCGACGTCACAAGCTGCTGACAATGACCGGTGAGGGGAACGCGTAGCGAACTCGCGCCGTCGCAATGTTGCGCAGATCACATCTGATGCCTACGCTGGGGTGGCTGCAGCGTGGCAGCGAACGGATGAAAGGCAGCATATTGACCAGCGAGAAGCTCTCTGTAGTTGTTCGAGTCGACCTCGACGGAGCACAGATCCAGATCGCAGCAACCGGTCACGTGACCACCTCCAATCTCCACGCGCTATATCCAATCGTTCAACGCACCAACAGCCTGGCCGACGGCAGGGACGTCGAGATGGACCTTACGGGCGCCTTGATCGAACCGGATGCTCTTGAACAACTGCAGGGCTACGCGATGCTGCACGAATTGCCGGTTCGGGTAGATCCTGCCCCAGCGTTGGCAGGGGCTGGGCTGGCGGCGTGAGTTGCGCCAGCCCTCAAACCGAGGACTAACCTGACTGACATGACTCAGTCAGCGCGCGCGTGGATCGGGACCATTGTTTTCCTCTTCCTCGCGCCTGGCATCGTGGCGGGTCTCATCCCATGGCTCATCTCCGGATGGCGGCTCTACGACTGGGACGGCGCGACGTGGATCGTGGCGCCCGTCGCCTGGATCGCGATCGCCCTAGGGGTAGCTTTCCTGCTCCACGCATTTGCGCTGTTCGCCCTTCACCGGGGAACCCCGGCGCCGGTTGCGCCGACCCAGTCGCTGGTTGTCACCGGGGTTTATCGATTCGTGCGCAATCCCATGTACATTGCGGTGCTCACGATCATCCTCGGCCAAGCGCTGCTCTGCGGCAGCTGGTGGCTCGTAATCTACGCTGCGATAGCCCTCATCGCCGTGGTCACTTTCGTGAAGGGTTACGAGGAGCCCACCCTCACCGACACCTACGGCGGGCAGTACCTCGAGTACCGGCGCAACGTTCCGGGGTGGTGGCCGCGGCTGACGCCTTGGCGGGGATGACAGGTCAGGGCTGGGGCGGCGGCAGGTCCGGGTTCTTCTGCTTCCTGCATTTTTACGATGAGTTCAAGAGTGTCGAAGCCTGCGGCGCTGGGGTTGTTGAATCAATCAACAGAATTGCTATCCCCTGGGCTAGCCCGTGGTCGGCTTTGCTGGTTTGTCTCGAGGCGCCCAGGCAAGCGGAAAGGTTCCTTCCGCTGGATGGGCGGCATAAATTGGGGGAGGATTCATGCCGAAGGATTACGATCTTTGCCCGGCAGGCCTCTGAGCCGACGGTTCTCGCGCATCTTGGCGCTCGATGTGAACTGGAGCGTTCGTCCGGGTGTTGGGTACGAAGCGGCGGATGAATGCTGCCGTTGTGGCCCCGAGCAGTGACATAAGGAGCCAGGGAGCTAATGCGGGGATTGAGGGCGTGTACGCGTGTTCATAAAGCGGAGCAAGGGCCGTGTTGCCGATAACCACAGCGAGCCCACCGGCACTGGCAAGCAATCCGTAGTAGGCTCCTGTGGGGCGTCCGGCGGAAAATTCGAGTACCAATCCCATAGCGATAGGTGTCACGCACATGTTGCCGAGGGAGAGGCCCGTCACCAGCACGATGGCTGGCAGCATCGGAAGCCCGCTGGGCGGTGGGACCACTGCCCAGGCAGCGAGTGACGCGAAGCCCAGGGATTGGAAGGCAAAGCCAAGGCTTAGCGCGATTTTCGGTCCCGCTTTGCGCATGATCCGTCCTATTGGCCATTGAAGCGTGATGGTCAGGATCGACGCGTAGGCAAAGACTAAAGCCAGGGAGCTTGCACCGGCCCCGCTTCGTTCGAGTTCGACGGGAAGCCCGAAATACAGCTGGTTGGTCGCCAGAAGATTGACGCTGAAGAAGGCGGCGAACCCGATAAACCTCTTCTCCCTCAGGCAGGACCAAAGGTCCGCCGACGGGTGGCCAGGCAGGTCGGAGGGGGTCTTGGCTGCTTGGGGCCGGGCCTTGGGCAGGAATAGCCAAAAGACCACGGACATCACGGCAAAGACGGCGGCCCCTGTCAGCAGGGCAGTATCAAAGCCGGTGCTGAGGAGTAGGGAACCCAACAGCGGACCGAGCACCACGCCTACCTCGCCGCAGACCACCAGCAATGCAAAGAGCGCGGATCTGTTGCTGTGCCGTTCGACACTGCTAGGCACGCTACCGTCATGGCTCGTAGCTTCCTGGCGATCCCCTTCCCGTACGGTGCCATGTTCGGCGGCAGAGGCTACGAGGCTTTGCAACGCAGGCGAGAACAGGGCCCCGCCAATACCGGTGACAACGGCACCAATAAGGAACAGCGGGAAATCGGCGGCCCAAGCGAGCACCAGAAAGCCGGTGATCCGTACCAGGCAGCCCGTGATCATTGATTGCCTGGCTCCCCACCGGTCAGCAAGGGCCCCGCCGAAGAGGAACAGACCCTGCTGGGCGAAGGTGCGCGCTCCAAGGACGATGCCGATTGCCATCACACCCATACCAAAGTCGTTCCGCATAGCTACCGCAAGGAAAGGTACTACTGCATAGAAACCGATGTTGAAGATGAGCTGGCTGGCGAGCAGCAGTTGCGGCGCTGGCGCAACCCTCGCGGGACGTCGGCGGGTGGGTTTTGGGCGCAAGGTCAGCGCGGCCGTCGGCTTCATTTGTTGGTGCCGGCTCGGAGGACGGGAAGCATGACGGATCCTTGTGTAAAGGGCTGGTGGATTGCCATTAATACTATCCGGAATCATTCGCATTAGAGTGAATCCGTCACAGAAGGTCACAAGGAGCGTTATGCGTTGCCGTCCGGTCGTCGCGGTCGGGATGGCCGGGCCAAGGAATCTCGGAGCCGAGCCCCTCCATACAGCCGCCTCAGCCAGCTCCCCGACTCAGCCGAACGGCCGCCTCCTGCTGGACGCGCGCGGCCTTGCTTGAGTAGTCCGCGATGATCCGGAGTTCGTCGTCGCTGTAGCCCTCCAGCAGCGCGGCCATGCCGCCCATGAAATCGGTGAAGTAGGGTGCCGCTGCGGCAACCTGGTCACCGACGAGCTCGATCAGGACCTTCCGCTTGTCCTCGCCATGCTTGCTCCGCCGGGCCACGCCTTTGCTTTCGAGTCGCTGCATGAGCCCGGTGACGGATGCGGGGGCCAGCCCCGAATGTTCCCCGAACTCACCCGCCGTCATGGGGCCGTGCCGCAGCAGGATGTCGATGGCCTTGCCCTCCGTCGCCGAAAGGCCCCGGAGTTCCGATAGTGCGGTGTGGAACATGATCGCGGCAGTGGACAGCTCCCGGCCCGAGGCATAAACAGCTTCCAGCAGAGCCTCGCGTTGCCCCTTATTCGTCATGCTCCGAGGCTAGCAAAGTCTTTCGCTTGCCCGAAACGATTGACCGGGGCCGAGCTCAGGATTATATTTCTTTTAATCGAACGAAATAAATTCCCAAGGAGCTCCCATGCTGAACTGTCTTGTCATCGGATCCGGCGTAGCCGGCCTTTCCACGGCCCTCTCACTCCGGAAAGCCGGCCACTCCGCCACGGTTTTTGAGGCCCACAATGGGCCTTCTGACGGAGTCGGCGCCTTCCTCACCCTCGCGGTCAACGGTTTCGATGCCCTGGACACGCTGGGACTCAAGGAGCAAGCCGCGCAGCTGGGCTTCAGCACTCCCCTTATGTCCATGTACCTGGGCAGCACGGGTCGCCACCTGATCGATTTCGATTTTGGCGGCACCCTCCCTGATGGCACCACGGCCCGGACCATGACCCGCTCGGAGCTTTACACCCTCTTGCGGGAGGAAGCACTCCGCCGTGGGATCAGGATCGAGCATGGCAGGCGTTTGATAAAGGTCGAGGAACTGCCCGACGGCGTCACGGCCGTTTTCGACGACGGCACATCCGCCCGCGGTGACCTGCTGGTTGGGGCCGACGGGCTGCGCTCGGCGGTGCGGCCGCTGATCGACCCCGCCTCCCCCGCACCGCGCACCATCCCACTGCTCAACACGGGCGGCATCATTCCTGCCAACACCGCCGCCTTGGCGCTAAAAGACGTAGATCTCGGCGTGTCCCCGGGGCGCATGAAGATGGTGTTCGGCAAGCGCTGCTTCTACTGCTACATGCCCAGCCCCGACGGCAGGATCTGGTGGTTCGCAAATCCTTTGCAGCGCTCCAGTGCTGATCCGGCTTTGCTTGGCCAGGAGGAACTCAAGTCTTGGCTGACCGGGCTGGTGGCTGGAGACCGAACACCGGTGGCGGCCCTGATTCGCGCCACGGAAGATATCATCAAGCCGTATTCCACGTTCGATTTCCCGAGCGTCCCCCGCTGGCACAGCGGCAAGATGGTCCTGGTGGGCGATGCCGCCCACGCTGCCTCTCCATCGTCCGGGCAGGGCGCATCGATGGCAATCGAGGACGCCGTCACGCTGGGCCGTGCCCTTCGGGGAGCCACAAGCGACGACAAAGAAGCTAGCCTCGCTGCCCGGTTTGCGGCCTACGAAGCGGAGCGCCGCCCCCGTGCAGAGACGGTGGTTGCCTGGGGTCGCCGGAATTCTGAACCCAAGGTCAGGAACCAGTTCACCCGAGTGCTCCAGGATCTGGCCATGCGTGCCATTTTCAGGGGACTTGCCCGGAAGGCCGCGGACAACTTCGATTGGCTGTACGGCCATCACATCGACTGGGATGCTGTTCCCGAGTTTGCCGACAGATGACCACGGCGCTCACCCGGAAGATGCTGCCTCAGCACCCCCGGTAGCCAGGCTCCCGTCAGCGCCGGCACCCCCACCATCGCCTCTGCCCGCTGCCTTCTGCATATACGACGCCGAGACGCTCCGGTAAACGGGTGTCAGGAAGGCGATCAGTGCCGCGGCAATGAGAATGAATCCGGCAATCAGGAACACCAGGGCGATCCCGCGGGACGTGCCCTGACCCAACAGCGGTTCGAGTTGGGCGGCGCCCTCGGCGGAGCGGGCGTAGGGGATGATCCAGAACTGGGCGATCGGGGCGATGAGGAACGCTGTAATGGGTGCTGCTGCGGACTCGAAGGCCATGGCGAATCCGAACACCCTGCCCTGCCGGTTCAGGGGAACCACCTGCTGGATGACTGTTTGCTCGGCAGCTTCCACGATGGGAACCAGGGTCAGATAGAGCCAGATACCGGCTACATACAGCCATGCCCATTCACGCAGGGTGAACACTGCACCAAGCAGCCCCATCACGGCGACAACGATGAGCATGGTCCGCAAAGGATTGGAGCCGAGCCCGAACTTTCCCACCAGGGCACCGCCCACCAGTATCCCAGTGCAGCCCAGGGCGAAGAACGTTCCCCACATTTCAACGGAGAACATTTCCAACCCATAAGGATCCATCAAGGCCATGTACACACCGCCCACGAAGTTGTTGAACGTGGAAAACACGATCAGCGCAAACAGCCCGGAAATTGCCAGGACAGCGGCAAGCGAGCCCCGGAAGTCGAAGCCGCCATGCGCGTCAGTAGCGGCGGCCTGCACCTCTTCGGGCATTCGCAAGGTAAGTAGATGGGCGAACGCCAACGCGGTAAGAATCAGGGCGGCCACAATGGTCCAGCCCATGCCCAGCAGGCCTACTGAGAGCCCGGAGAGGACCGAGGTAACAACGAACATCAGTCCCTGCACCATCCCCACCATTCCGTTGGCATTGGCCCGGCGATCAGGCTCGATGAGGATGGTGACGGTGGTGGAGAGGGCAATATTGCGCAGATTTTCCACCACTGCACCCACGAGGATGATCAGAGTGAAAAGCCAGAACCACGGCTGCGTGAGGTCCAACAGCTGCCTGGTAGGGATCAGGAGAAACAGCACTCCTGATAGCACGAACATCACCAGGGTGAACCCAGCAGCGAAGCGCATCACGGCAAGCTTCCGATACCTGTCCACGAAGGTGCCGAAACTGATGCTGGAGAGTGCAATCAGCAGCATGTAAGCGCCCCCGACCACTCCCGTGGCAATAACATTGCGCGTTTCCAGATAAACCCAGAATGTCAGGGCGAACCAGAGATAGCTTGTGGTGATGTTTGCGAGGGCAGTGTTCACCAGGATCCCCATAAATGTGCGGGATCGCTCTGCCGGAGTGCGCAGGGAGAGGTCGATAACGTCAGTTACCCCAGCCGGTTCCTGCTCGGTCATGCGTTCCAGTGTACTGACACCAATTGCCGCAGATAAGGCCCAGCGACAACCCGGTCCTTATGACAATCAAACCCCGCCAACCTCCCGGTAGGATCGGCAAGGAATCCTAAAGAAGCCTGGGGGAAATTCTTGATGAAAGGTGCAAAAGGCCAGCTCGCCTTCACCGATGACGTTAGCCGGGATCTGGAGTTGCGGGAGTACGGCCTGGACCCCGCAGAGGATTCCACCCTGCTTCCCAACGCCGCCGTCATGAGTGCGCTGCAGAACCTCGTGCGCCTTGCCACTGAGCTTTGCGGCGCCCCTTTTGGGGTGGTCAATATCATCAGCGCCGAATACCAATACCAAATTGGCGCATGGGGTGTGGAACCGGGCATGTGCTCGCGCGAAGATTCCATGTGTGCCAAGGTGTTCCTCTCCCGCGAGATCACGGTTATCCCTGACGCTTCGCTGGATCCGCGGTCCGCTGACAACCCCTTCGTCACCGGTGAATTGGGCCGGGTTCGGTTCTACGCTTCGGTTCCGCTGCAAACAGAATCAGGATTCGTTCCCGGCACCTTGTGCGTCTTTTCTGACAAACCCAAAGAGATACGGCCCGAGCAAGTCAGCATGCTGGAAGTCCTGGCCAAGCAGGTGGTAGAGCTGTTGGAGTTGCAGCACCGCACAATCCAACTGGACCGCACGTATGCAGAGTTGAAGGAGAGCAACGCCAAGCTGGCTGGTTTCGCTGGCCGCGTCAGCCACGATCTGCGGATTCCGCTCACCACGATCCTGGGTTACGTGGAGTTGGTGGAGGACGATCCAGACGTCCAAGCGGACAGCGCTGCAGCCGAATACCTGAGCCGCATCGGGGCGAGTGGCCGCCGGATGCTGGGGATGCTGGAAGACGTCCTGAGCTACTCGAGGGTGGGCGGCGGCATACAGCCACAACAGGTCTCACTCAAGGAGGCAGCGGGCGAGGTAGCCCGGGACCTCGGCATCGAGGACGACATCCTTGAAGTGCAGGACCTGAACCTCCAGGCGGACAAAGGCCAACTGCGCACTTTGCTGCAGAACCTGTTGTCCAACGCCATGAACTACCGCAGCCCCGTAAGGGATCTACAGGTCCGGATCAGCGGTGTCTCCAATTACCACGGCGCCACCATCTTCGTGGCCGATAATGGAAAGGGCATCAACGCGGACGACCGGGCCAGGGTCCTGGAACCGTTGGTGCGCCTGCGCCGCCAAGGCGACGGGCCCGGCTCCGGCCTGGGGCTTGCCACCTGCAGCAGCATCGCCAAGGCCCACGGCGGCGAACTCACCCTCTCGGAGACTGCCGGCGGTGGAACCACGGTGGCAGTGAGCTTTCCGGCCGATCTTTAGCGGCGCGCAACACAAGAAAACGCGCGACGCCGACCTACCGCCGTCGTGCGTTTTGCCCCTCAGGCGTTACCCGCGGCCGTTCCCCTTACCTTTGTCGGGCTTCGTGTCATCCTTGCCGCCGCTTTTGGCGTCCGCGGGATCTTGGGAGCCGGCGCCTGCACCATCCTGGGCAGACACGTTGGTTTGTGCCGCTGGCGCCGGAACGGGCTGCTGATCCTGCACATCCACAACTTCGGCTGCGGGCGCCACCGCTGGCGGCGCCGTTTCCATGGGAGTCGCCGGCCCGCTGGGTTGTGATTCGATGACGGTGACACGCGGATCGACCTGCCGCGTCGGTTCGGCTGAAGATTCCGGGACAAAGACGCCATTGGTGAGCAACGCCAAAGCGACGGGAACCGCGAGGGCAGCCGCAACCAGCCCGGCGAGCACCTTGGACTTCTTTCCAAAAACCCTTGGACCCGTAGCGGAGGCACGCCTTCCCGCGGCTGAAGCAGCTGGCCCGGGGCTTGAGGTCACCACCTGCGGCGGCCGCGACAGCAAAGCCGGCTTCGATGGGACTGCAGGCGCCGCTGGAACTGACGGCAGGATTGCCGTTGCCATGGGTGGCAGCTTTCGACGCCGGCCCGCCAGGACTTCTTCAACGTCGCCCGCGGTCGGGCGTCGTTCTGGATCCATGTCGGTCATTGCCTGGAGGAGTCCGCGCAGTCCATTGGGTAGGTCTTCCGGGATCTCGGGTGCCCGGTGAAGGCGCGCCGAGGCCGTCTCCACCGGGGTTCCAGGGTATTCGGGCTTGCCAGTGAGGCACTCCAGGAGCACCAAACCCAAGGAGTAGATGTCGCTGGCAGGCGTCAGATGCAGCCCTTGTGCCTGCTCCGGGCTGAGGTATTGGGCTGTACCGACGGTGAAGCCCGTTGCGGTGAGGCGGTGATCGTCCATGACCAAGGCGACGCCGAAGTCTGCCAGCTTCACGGAGTCGGCGCCATCTGTCCCCTCCGAGACGACGATATTCGCCGGCTTAATGTCGCGGTGGATGACGCCCTGGGCATGCACCTGCGCAAGGGCGCCGGCCAGTCGCACGCCGATGCGGGTGGTTTCGGAATGCGTCAGAGGCCCATCGGACAATACGGCTTTCAGGTCACGTCCCTCGGCAAGCTCCATGACAAGGTACGCGCGTTCTTCGTCATTGCGCGTATCAACACCGGCATCGAAGGCTGCCACCAGGCCTGGATGGTCAAAGCTTGCGAGCAGCCGCATCTCGGTTTCCTGGCGGCTCCTGAACGAGTCGTCGCCAGAACCAGGCAGGAAGATCTTGATTGCCACGTCCCGGCCAAGGAGCAAGTCCGTGGCCCGGTACACCGTGGACATGGCTCCTCGGCCCAAAACAGGTCCCAGCTCATAGCGGCCATCGATAGCAGCCACACTGGAATCGGTCACGTGGAACTCCACGGCCTCGTCATTGTTGCCCACGAATTGTCACGCCCTTCAGGCCCGCCTGTGTGCTCCGGACCCTAACAGTGTCCGTTACTACCAGGCAACGCCGCCGATCAAAATTTCACGAGAGCCGTGCGGCCGCCCTGTTCGGCGAAACCGCTACGGCTTGAGCAGTCCTGCGTCAAACAGCATCATCCGGATTCACCAGATAAGTCATCAGGATACTTAGTATTGGCCCGGAAGGGAAACGGGCCACCCACGGGTCGTCTTACTCTCCTCGGAGTTCCGCCAGCCGCGAGCCCAGCAAGGCCCGCAAGTGCTGCTCCTCATCCATGGCCAGGCCCCGCCGTAATCGCCCTTCCACTGCATTGGCGGCCTCACTGGCTGCCTTCAATCGTTTACTGCCAAGCGGGGTTAACTTCACGGGGAGCGCCCGCCCGACAACAGGCTGCTCCGGCCGGGAAACCAGCCCGTCCCGCTCCAGCGCCTGCAGAAGCACGTTCATTGACTGCCGGGACACGAAGACTCCGCGGGCGAGCTCGGAATTGGAGAGGCCGGGACGCTGCGCCAGGAGCTCAAGGCACGCGTACTGCGGCACTGTCATTCCGAGGGGTCGCAGGGCTGCGTCCATTGCGCTCCGCAACGCAGTATGCACTTGCTTCAGGAGATAGCCCAGGGAGGTGTCCAGATCCACGCCGCTGCCGTCTTGACTCATGTCAATATTCTGACATACCTTACGAATGTCAACATACTGACATATTGAGGAGAACAAGCATGGCTACAATCGGTCCAGATTTCATTTCCCTGCAGGTCCGCGACCTTGAACGTTCGGCACTGTTTTACGAGCACCAACTCGGCCTGAGGCGCTCCATGGCCGGTCCGCCACATGCTGTCGTTTTTGATACCAACCCGGTCCCTTTCGCTGTCCGGGAGCCACTGCCGGAAACCGAGTTGGATTCGCTCCCGCAACCCGGCGAAGGAATTGCCTTGTGGCTGCGGGCAACCGACGCCCAGGAACTTCACGACGCTCTCTCCGCCCATGGCACGCAGATCACGGCAGCACCCATCGACGGGCCCTTCGGGCGCACGTTCACCTTCGCAGATCCGGACGGCTACCGGATCACCATCCACGACGCCGCCTGACACCAACCGCAACAAGCGTCCGACGGCGACCTCCCGCCGTCGGACGTTTTCCTTACGTGACGCACGGAACTGCGGCCCGGGCGGCCGGAAGGCACAATGGAAGGCATGACCCTTACTACCTTCGCCCTCGTCCGCCATGGCCAGACCGACTGGAACGCGGAGCGCCGGTTGCAGGGGGCCACCGACATTCCACTGAACGACGTCGGCCGCGAACAGGCGCGTGAAGCCGTTGCCACCTTGGCGAATTACCAGTGGGACGCAATCGTTTCCTCACCCTTGAGCCGTGCGGCAGAAACGGCGGACCTGATCGCAGAGGGCTTGGGCCTTACCGTCGCCCGGCGGATTCCCGAGCTCATTGAGCGAAGCTTCGGACCGGCCGAAGGCCTGCAAGCCGGCCCGGAGCTCGAAGCACTTCGCATCCCCGGCGGTTTCCGAGGCGGCGAGAGCGATGAGGACGCAGCCAGCCGCGGCATGGATGCCCTGGAACAGTTGGCGCAGGAATTTTCAGGACAGCGCGTCCTGGTGGTAACCCACGGCACGTTGATCCGCCTGGCGCTGAGCCGCGCGATCGGCCGCACACTGGACAGCGTCCACAATGCCGTGCTGAACCTCGCCCATCACCACGCCTCCGATGGCTGGAAGCTGGAGTACTTCAACGGTGAGCTTCTAACGGCCGACGTGGACAGCTGACACAACCGCGAAACTCAGCGCATCTTATTGACATTGCGCATGCCAGTTTCTGTATGCTCAAGAGAGTCAAGCAGTTGGCGCCATTCGCTCCGGTTCACTGGAGGTCAGCTTGGCCCTCACACTTGTTGGCTCCCGACTCGTGACCACCGAAACCTGCCGGGCCAACGCCATCACACTGACGGCAAGGGTAACTCTGGCCACCGACGGCTGGTTTGAACTTCGCGTCGTTCAAATACCGGGGCTAGTGCTCCACGTTTCCCGGCTTGAACAGGCGGCACAAACTGTGCTCGACGCCGCAACTGCCTCAAGCGGGCGGAAGCCGGAAGATTTTGACGTCCAGTTCCAATGCTGAGCACACCGATATCGAACGAACAAAACCTGCTGACGGTTGGGCATGGCGCCACGCCCCAGGCCGACTTTGAAGAGCTTTTGCGCACGGCCGGCGTGAAGTCCTTGGTGGATGTTCGGATTGCCCCGGGAAGCCGGAAATATCCTCACTTCGGAAGAAACCACATGGAGGAGTGGCTGCCCGCTGCCGGAATCGCTTATCGATGGGAACAGCGGCTCGGTGGTTTCCGGAAACTGCCACCCGACTCCCCCGACACATCCCTGCGCAACGATTCTTTCAGGGCCTACGCGGCGTACATGCGCACAACCGGGTTCACGGCAGCCCTGAGCCAGCTTTTGGCGGACGCGAGTGCCCAAAAGACCGCAATCATGTGCAGCGAAACGCTCTGGTGGCGTTGCCACCGCCGCCTCATCGCAGATCATTGCGTCCTGCTGGACTTACAGCCGGTCAGCCATCTCATGCCGGGAGCCAAGCTCGTCCCCCACGTTCCTACGGCCGGGGTGAGGGTGCACGGGGCGCATCTGCAGTACGACCTGCCTATGGACGAGTCAGTGGGTTAGGTCAGCGGAGTTGGGCTAGCGGGCCTCAAGCCTGCTCCGAAGTTGCTGCGCGAAGTCGGGGTAGGCTGCGGCAATCTCTTCCAGATCCACTGTTTGGGGAAAGTCGATCACGGGCTGGTGCTCCGCCAGAAAGTTGGCCGTCTCTTCAGTAATGAACTGCCCATCCTTGCCGTCCAGCCCAGCCTCGGCCAGGAATTCAGGGGTGATCCGGAAGACGGACTCTCCGGCCTGCCCTTCGGATGCCCAGCGCACCAAGTATTCATCCTGATTTACGAGTTCTACATCGAATGACTTCTCCATGCCAGCAGCCTACGTGGTGTTCAGCCGTCCCCACTGCTTGTTCACTAGGATGACTGACATGGCAGCCATCGAATCCGTAATCATCGAGGTCGTTCCCACCACGCAGGTGGCGGAGGCCTTCTACACTGACGTTTTCAACATGGGCGGCAGGGTCCAGGTACGTTCATCCGAGGCGCCGAGCGCGGGCTTTCGCGGATTTACGATGTCACTTGTCGTCTCCCAGCCGGCCACCGTAAACGGCCTTATGGACAACGCCCGCGACGCCGGCGCGACGGTCGTTAAGCCTGCCGCCAAATCCCTGTGGGGGTACGGCGGAGTCCTCCAGGCTCCAGACGGCACCATCTGGACAGTCGCCTCCTCGTCCAAGAAGGACAGCGGTCCGGCCAATCTGCAGATTGATGCGATGGTGCTCCAACTGGGAGTCGCGGATGTGGCCGCCAGCAAACAGTTCTATCTCGACCGGGGCCTCACGTTGGCCAAGAGTTTCGGAAGCCGGTACGTCGAGTTTGATACTGGCTCCATCAAGCTGACGCTCAATAAACGTAGCGCGCTGGCTAAGACCGCCGGCGTATCACCTGACGGCACCGGGTCGCATCATCTGCTTATCAGCGGCGACGCAGGCACCTTCACCGACCCCGACGGATTTGTCTGGGAAGCGCCGCTTTAGCAGAAACGCACGACGGCGACCTCCCGCCGTCGTGCGTTTCCGTCTGCCTTGGAAGAAGCTAAACCTCGGGACGCGGACGCCTGTCGATGATTGTCTCGGGAGCATCGCGCCGCTCCACGATGTGGTCCGTACGCCGGGTGCGGCCTGCCATGATGATGGAAATGATCAGGCCCAATACGCCTACAGCCATCAGGATGTAGCCGATCAGGACCTGGTCCACGAAGGGGATGAGTCCGGGGGCAAGGGCAAAGGCCAGAATCGCTCCAATGGCGATGAGTGCTATGGAAGAACCTATTCTCATGTCGTGCTCCTCTCACTTCCGACCGGCCCGCGATCGGGTGATCACGGAACTGCGTCGATATCGTAAGCATACTTCTCAATTTGGGGAGCGCGAAAGATTGTGCCCGTCATTGTTCGCCTACCAGGCGCGCCGTAACGGTCGCCGGTCAGTGCCCGAAACCCGCCGCAAACCGGGCGATTGCGTCCTCGGGAGAGGGCGGCGGACCGAAAACTTCAGCTTGCCGGCTCGTGTTGGCTACGTATCGGCCCGTCTCGAACCAAGCCGACATGCTGGCCATATCGCTTACCAGCGGGGCAAAGCGCGAGGTGACTTTCCCTAGGCCCTTGAGCACTGGCGTTGGAACAGCCATTATCTTGATGTCCTTGGCGTCCGCCTCGCCATGTTTGGACAGGAGGCCCGCCGCTTCTGTCATGCTGACGGGGCGGGTCCAGCCGATGTCGATGCGTTCGCCATCAGCCACGTCCGCCTCTACGGCATCCGCAAGATAACCCGCGAGGTCGCTGGTGAGGACGAAAGTCAGAGGGGTGTCCTTGGAGCCGATCCACATGACACGCCTCTTCGCTAAAGGATCGCCACCCATCCCAGCGGTCTGGTCAAAGAACGCACCCGGACGGAGCGCAACGAAAGGGACGCCCAGTTGCTCGAAGGCATCCTCGGCCTGCTTCTTGTGCCAAAAGTGCGGAACTTGGGGTGTCAGATCGCAGGTGAGGATGCTGATGAGAACAAACCTGGGAACGCCTGTTTGTTTGGCGGCGACGGCCAGGTTGCTGTTGCCGAACGTGTCGATAGCATTGGCGTTCTTATCGTTCCGCGTGTACCCGGCGGCAGTCGAAATAGCCCCGGCTACCCCAGTCATTGCGTGAATTAACGAGGCCACGTCAAGCATGTCGCCCCGGACTATCTCGACACCCTTGGCTTCCAGCCTGCCCGCGTCGGATTTTGTCCGGACAAGCGCCCGGACGCTCTTGCCGCGCTGGAGAAGTGCATCAACCACCTGACCGCCAAGGTAGCCGGTAGCACCAACCACGAGGACAGGCTTTTCGTCAGCCATGATTTGCTCCTTGGACTCGCCGGGTTCGCTCCAAAGAACAGTCGTAGCATGCCGCGCTGCGTTGATTCCAGACTTCGCGCAAACGCACGACGGCGACCTGCCGGCGTCGTGCGTTGACCCCTCATGGGCGATGCCGGCGCGGCAGCCGAATAACCGCCGCATCCGTTGAGGTGCGTGAGGCAAAAGTGTACGGTCAGGGCATACTTGACGCCGTCCGATTATAAGGATCTGATGCCATGGCCAGAATTGAGGACTATGCGATCATCGGGGACTTGAATACGGCCGCCCTGGTGGCACGCGACGGATCCATCGATTGGATGTGCCTGCCCCGTTTCGACTCCCCCGCCTGCTTCGCAGCCCTGCTGCATACCCCGGAAGCTGGCCGATGGCTCCTCGCGCCCACAGATGCTGGGGCGCGCAACGGCGGAAACTGCACACGGCGCCGCTACCGTCCGGACACCCTGATCCTGGAAACGGAATGGGAAGTGGACGGCGGCGCGGTCCGCGTCACCGACTTCATGCCTGTCCGCGATGACGCTGTAGACCTCGTGCGGATCGTGGAAGGCCTGTCCGGCGAGGTGGCCATGCGTGGGGAGTTGATTCTCCGCTTCGATTACGGTCGCGTGGTGCCATGGGTGCGTCGCAACAAGCACGGAATCAGCGCCGTAGCGGGG
Organism: Paenarthrobacter aromaticivorans; assembly: GCF_019038615.1. Classification (NCBI taxonomy): domain Bacteria; kingdom Bacillati; phylum Actinomycetota; class Actinomycetes; order Micrococcales; family Micrococcaceae; genus Paenarthrobacter; species Paenarthrobacter aromaticivorans. The sequence goes on along the minus strand of NZ_JAHOPC010000012.1, from coordinate 9,590 downwards.
CCCGATTCGGCCTATCTCACGACGCCCGCTCCGCTCAAGGGCGTGGACAGGCGCACGATCAGTGAGTTCACCGTCCGCGCCGGGGAACGCATCCCCTTCGTGCTTCGCTGGGCACCGAGCCATGAGCCGGAACCCCGGCGAATCGATGCAACCAAAGCGTTTCACGCCACGGAATCCTTCTGGCGGGAATGGATTGACCAATGCGAGATGGAGGGCCAGTACAAGGACCCGGTGGAGCGATCCCTCATCACCCTCAAGGCACTCACCTATGCCCCGACGGGAGGCATCGTGGCCGCTGCTACAACGTCCCTTCCCGAGCAACTGGGCGGTTCCCGCAATTGGGACTACCGTTACTGCTGGCTGCGCGATGCAACACTGACCCTGCAGTCGTTGCTTGCCGCCGGATATACGGATGAAGCAGCAGCCTGGCGGGAATGGCTGCTCCGCGCCGTGGCGGGCGATCCTTCCGAGCTGCAGATCGTTTACGGCCTGGACGGCGCCCGCAGACTGCCGGAGGCCGAGATCCCGTGGCTTTCGGGCTACGAAAATTCCCTGCCAGTCCGCACCGGGAACGCCGCGGCCCCCCAACTGCAATTGGACGTTTGGGGCGAGGTGTTGGACGGGCTCGCGCTGACCAGGGCAGCTTCCCCGCCGGGCACCGTGGATACATCCTGGGACATTCAAGTAGCGTTGATGGAGTTCCTGGAAGGGGCTTGGGACCAACCGGATAACGGGTTGTGGGAGATGCGCGGCCCCCGCCGGCACTTCACGCATTCCAAAGTCATGGCATGGGTAGCTGCAGATCGCATGGTCAAGGCCGTAAGAACTTCGGGATTGCCTGGCCCCGGAGACCGCTGGGCCTCCCTGCGCAGGCAGATCCACGCAGAGGTGATGACACGCGGTTTCGATGAAGAGCTCAACAGCTTTGTCCAGTCCTACGGCAGTAAGGAACTGGACGCCAGCCTGCTCCTCATCCCCCGCGTTGGCTTTTTGGGGCACCGCCATCCACGGGTTGCGGGCACCGTGAAAGCCATCCAGGAGGGGCTGACCGATGATGGCCTGGTGCTGCGCTATCGAACGGAGTCCGGCCATGACGGCCTGCCTGGCGATGAGGGAGTCTTCCTTGCGTGCTCGTTCTGGTTGGTGGATGCGCTGCTGGGCATTGGCCATGCCGGTCAGGCAACAGCGTTGTTCGAGCGGCTTTTGACGCTCCGGAACGATGTGGGGCTACTAAGCGAGGAATGGGATCCCAGAACCCAGCGGCAACTCGGGAACACGCCGCAAGCGTTCAGCCACTTTCCTCTGATCCACTGCGCCCTGCAGCTCCATCACGGCGAAGCCCATGGCAGTGACACGCCACTGCGTAGCCCGAAACACCCGGAGAAGGGTACCGACCAGCTCCCACAACAGGCCATTTCCGAAAGCGGCCCGGGCACAGATCATCCGGCGCCAAGAAAGCGCCCCGAAACCAGCCGCTGAAAAGCGCCGCAGTCAAGATTCCGTTTTTTGGTCGTCCGGATCCGCGGCTTCAGCCTTGTGCTTGGCTTCCTCCAGATGTTGATCGAGCTTGCGCTCGGCCTCCCGCCGACGCTGGCCGATAGTCCTCATCTGCTGTGTGGTCGGAGATCCAGCGTCGGTATCCTGCCACAGATCGCGTTCCTCTGGCCCTGCGCCCGAGGGCGCGCCAGGGCCCTTCTTCTCTTCTTCGCCCATAAGGAAATCGTCCCATCACCTGGTCTTCTGCGGTAGGACCCGCTGTCTGGAGAAGGGACGGCTGGCTGGATAAAGGCCCGACGGCGGCCTCCCGCCGTCGGGCGTTTTCGCCCCTCAGTAGTGCGGCAGCTGCCGCAGGTTTCAGCGGCGGGTATCGCGCGTGCCTTCAGTTTCAATATTCTCCTTGCGGACTTCCTCACTGACGGGGACATCATCGGTGACGGTGTCCTTTTCCAAGCGCACGCGCTCTACTGGGACGGTTTCCTTATCCACTACCGGCCGCTCTTCGTGAAGTGTGACCTCATGCTCGCTTTCTGTGAGGTCAGGACCGGACATGGCGTCTCCCTTATTGGCGTCCGTGATGGGCTCACGCTCAAGCCGGACTTCCTCACGCTGGACCGGCACGGTGGTAGTCACGTTTTCGGTGGTGATGTACTTGCGAAGACGCGCCCGTCCGGCCGCTGTCCTTTCCGTCCCGACGTTGAGCCGCTCTTCAGAACGGGTCATGGCGTCATCGCCTGCGCGTGCAGTTCCGGTCGTGTCAACGTCCATGCCGCCGACGGCGTCTACCCCGGCTCTTGTGCCCATTCCAGCACTTGTCTCCGTTCCAGCGCTCCGGTTCACGTAGTCACGCTGGCCCTCGAAACCACCCCGGTCCTGGATGCTGTAGTGGTTGTAAAGCCGCTCTTCTTCACCCGGGTCGAGGTGGCCATCTTCAGCCACGCGGGGCGCGTCCTTGATGTGGTCCTTGCTGTAGGGAACAACGACGTCGTCGCCCTCCACGTTGGCTCCCTCCAAGGGAATGAACGATTCAGAAGTGCCGAAAAGACCGGTTTTGGCTGTTACCCATGTTGGCTCCCCTGTGTCGTCATCGGTGTAGAACGTGCCGATTGACCCAACCTTGTCACCCTCCGTGGTCCGAACGTTTCCGTTGAGGCCCATCAGACGGTCAATGTTCTCCCTGGCGAGCATGATGTCTCCTTGGAATGTGATTCTGTTGCATTTGGAGCCCAGCGGCCTGCATCACCGGGCATAGATTCCGGAATCAGGACGGGGAATGGATTCAACCCGCTGACTTCGCGGAACAGCAATACATAAGCATGCTTACTATTTCTTGGCAAGACCCAACGGAAGATTCGAAGCCCTTGTCATCCAGAGCCGGCGGCGTCTAGGCTCAAGCCTGAGAAATCGTACTTGTGCCCAAGGTATCCACTCTCCACTTGTCACAGGATGATCATGCCTGCGCAGTCAGCCCACCCTCCTTTTCCTCGTTCCCCCTTGCCGGCCGAGCCCTTCTGCGATCATTGCGGGACGGATGAGCACCTCCTCATCGAAACCATCGAAAGCATCAGGCAAGCCCCCGGATCTGCCGCAGGATTGATCCATGTGGAGTACCGTTGCCAAGCTTGCGGATTCTCGCGGTCCCACGCCGCGGAAGTGGCCGACGTCGCCGATGTCCTGACCCGCTCCGATGATCCGAACGGCGTCCTGCAGTTCGGACGCCATCATCTGCATTGCGGGGTTCCCATGCACACGGGGCCCGGGAAACTCCACCTGATTTCCTCCGGAGCCACAGGCCGGGCCGATCCCGAGCTTGAGACCTACTTGAACACCCGGGTGCTGCACTGCGATGAGTGTGGGTTCCAGATGGAGATACCGGACTAACGCACATTCAGTGCCGCCGAAAAGAGTCCCTCGGAGAACCCCCATCAACCGGGACTCCCTCAGGCTGAATGCCCGTGATGGTCTGGGACTATGACCACTGATACTTGGCGGGCACCAACAAACCGTCGTCTGCCGCTTGTCACCTACGTGCTCGCCGCGGGCGTGTTCCTCATGGGCACCACAGAATTCGTGGTGGCCGGGATCCTTCCAGAGATCGCCCGGGACCTGGGTATCACTGTAGGAAATGCCGGATTGATGATTACCGTCTTCGCTGTTGGCATGATCGTTGGAACGCCCACCATGTCCATCCTCACCCTCAAGATGCAGCGACGCGTCACGCTCAGCCTCGCATTGGTGGTTTTCGCTGTTGGACACGTCATCGTTGCCCTTACCACCGACTTCGCAGTGATTCTTGGTGCCCGGTTCCTTACGGCTCTGGCCACCGGAGCCTTCTGGGCCGTCGCCGCCGTCGTGGGGGCGAAGGCGGCTGGTGCCGCTTCCGCCTCACGAGCGTTGGGGGTGGTCCTGGGCGGCGGCATGCTCGCCAACGTGATCGGTGTCCCGCTGGGAGCGTTTGCCGGCCAGTCGATCGGCTGGAGGGGTCCTTTCTGGATCCTCAGTGTCCTGGCGATCGGGGCGGCGTTGGCTGTTTACCGTTTGGTCGGCGTCGAACCTTCCTCTGGCACCATCCCCTCAGTTCGGGCCGAGATCGCGAGCATGCGTGACGCCAGGGTTTGGCTTGTGCTTGCAGGCTGCGCAGTCGTGTGTGGATCATCCCTTGCGGCCTACAGCTTCGTCTCTCCGCTCCTGACACAGAACACGGGCATAGGGGCAGCAGCAGTTCCGCTGGTTCTCGTGGGCTACGGCGTCGGAGCGTTCATCGGTTCCAACCTCGGCGGCCATTTTGGCGCGCACCGCCCCTTCACGGCGCTGTTCGTCTCGGCGGCAATGACGTTTCTTGTGCTCGGGGCTCTCTGCCTGCTCTCACGCAACGCCGCGCTGACGGTGATCCTCATCTTCTTGCTGGGCCTGTTCGGCATGGCAACCAACCCCATCCTCATAGGCAAGGCAGTCGGTTATGCCCACCATGCACCCACGCTTGCCTCGGCCCTCAGCACGTCCTCGTTCAACCTCGGCACAGCAGTAGGCTCGTGGATCGCAGGTTTCGCAATCGAGTCCGCGCTCGGTGCCACCGGCCCCGTGCTGGTGGGTACCTGCATAGCGGCACTGTATTTTCTCCCGCTCACCGTCCTGTTGCGGAAAGAACGGTCACCTCAGCCGTCCGAAGCAGCCCTCTCAGGCTCGGCCTGAGCTGCAGTGCCATACTCGCTGGCAGCCCACGATGCCAGGAGCTGCAGGCGCTCCGCCGACGGCGACCCGGGCTCCGCACTGTAGATCGTGAGGGTCAGGCCGGGCTCAGCGGCCATTTCCAGCCCCTCATAAGCGAGGGTCAACTCACCCACAACGGGATGATTGAACGTCTTGAAACCCGTCCCGTGGTGGCGCACGTTGTGCGCACCCCAGCGTTTCCGGAATTCATCGCTGCGGGTACCCAGCTCACCGATGAGGTCGTGCAGTTCCTTGTTGTGCGGGTCGCGACCGGCTTCAGTCCGCAGGATGGATACAGTTACCTCTGCGAAGGCATCCCAGTCCGGATAGAAATCGTGGGCACGTTCATCCAAGAACGTGAAGCGTGCGATGTTCGGCGGCTGGCCTGGCATGTCATAGCAATCTTTGTAGAACGCCCGGGCCAGGGGATTAACCGCCAGCAGATCCATCCTGCCGTTGCGAACGAACGCCGGACCAGCGGTGACAGCATCCAGCGCCCATTGCAGGCTCTGATGCGGAACGTAGGACTTGGAGTTGCGCCGCCGGGGCGGCCGGGCCACCGGACTGGCCGCGTGGGCGAGGTCGAATAAGTGGGCCCGCTCGGCGTCGTCCAAGCACAACGCCCGGGCGAGGCTCTCGAGAACCTGCGGCGAAGCTCCACTGATCGCGCCACGCTCAAGGCGCGTGTAATACTCCACGCTCAACCCGGCAAGAGTGGCCACTTCACTACGCCGCAACCCCTTAACCCGCCGATTGGTCCCAGTGGGAAGTCCCACCCGCTCCGGGGCAACGTGGGCACGCCGTGAAATCAGGAATTCGCGGACCTCCGCTCGATTATCCATAGCTTCCACGCTAGGCCAAGCGGGTATCAGGAGGGAGTCCCTCCCGATACCTGCTTCGCCTTAACGCACGACGCTTCGGTTAACGCACGACGGCGACCTCCCGCCGTCGTGCGTTTTCCTCACCCAACAGCACGTCCATGCATGGCCGTGTCAGTGTGGAGCGTTATCGTTGGTCCCAAGACATCTGACGAGGAGAGCAATTGCCGTACATCGTTGACTTCAAGGACGTTTCTACCGAGGGCCTGGAGTCTTCTCCGGTTGCCGAGAAACTCGCAGGATTGCGGGCCAACGAGGCCCGTTATTACAAGAACAAATACGACCATACCTTCACCGTGCATCCTGCAAGCGAGGTCCCTGAAGTAGTGGATCGGGTGAGCCGAATCCTGAAGGAAGAGCGCGACATCGTCATCGATTCCCGCCCCCTTGAGGCGACGGCCTTCGAAGTGGACGGTCTGCGGATGGACTACGTGTTCTACGAGTCGGGGCTTTCCATCAACGTCATGTACAGCATCGAGGACGGCGGGAAGCGTGCGGTCGGGTTCAAGCTCGCTGAGGGCATGGACGTTCCGGAAGAACTGGAATCGCGCTTCAAGTTCGCCCGTCAGAAGTCCAAGCTGGCAGGGGTAATCCGGGGGTCGTACTTCGTGATCAAGGGTCAGTACTGAGCGCGTCGGATCACCAGGAGCCCTATCCCAACGGGCGGGGACCCTCTATTCTCTTGCCATGGGCGTTTGGGGAGCGTTGTGCCGCACCAAGCCTGGTTGCAACAGCATCGGGCGCAGGTGACGCATGGATCCCCACAACAAGGTTCCTTCACCTGACAATTACGCCGCATTCCTCGCAAGGCTGGACGCGGCAACCGCAAGCCTGAGCACGCGGGCGAGGGCCCTTGACAAGGCGCTGCCGGCAATCTCGCTGCTCTTGGGACGGTATCAACGGGCCCTTCGGGGCTGGGAACGGCGACTGGTCCGCATCAATGAGGAGCTAGCCCGGCACTCGGGCAAGCCGCAGACGTCGGCGGCCCTCGGTGAGCTCCAACGAACTGCCGTTCAGATGGGGTCAATGCACAGTGCACAGGTCCTGCGGCTCACGGAGAAACTGTCACTCATGCAAGGACGACGCGACGCCATCAGCCGTTCGCTCCTGGAGCTTGAGGCCAGCAGAGCCAAGCTGGATGCGTCCCGGAGGTTGTCAAAGGATCGCGAAAACCTCAGCAGGGCCCTCTACGAACTTGCTGGTACCGGCGGTGGCGTCGCGAAGATCCCCGATCTGGGATTGCGGAACGATCTTAAGGAAGCACGCGAGGCAGTAATTCTGGCCGAAGCACTCCTCGAAGTGAAGGGATCCTGACCATGGAGAACGCGTCGGACGCTGTTGAAATCGTGCGCTGGCTCAGGAAACCCGGCGACAAACCCATCATCAAATTCGTCACTTTCGGCATCCTTGCTGTGGTCCTGTGGCTGATCCTGATGATCTTCATGCCTGCCCTGAGAAGCGTGGGCCCAGCAGCGATATTCACCGCCGGGTTCGCAGCGATCCTTACCATTCCAACGGTCGCCGCCCAGAGGAACCTGCTGCGCGGCTTGGCAAAACGGATCAACGACACCCTCACGGAGCTAACGGGCAGCTCCGACGACAAAATCACCACAAAGCAGCTGCGGAAATTGATCAAGAGCGGTGAGCAGCTTCCACTGCTCATCAACGGGATTCCCGGCTTGCGGCTGCACGTGAAAAGGGTCGCAAGTGCCAAGGAAGACGGCTCCGAGAAACTCCTCGCTGTTATCACCGTTGCTCCGGTCAGCAGTGGAACTGCCAGCTTTGACCGCCTGCTTGAGGCGGCGTTGTACGGAGGTCGGTAGGGCGGGCCGTGCAGTCCTTCGCTCTCTCGGCCCGAGGACCGGACCAATCCACGGGCCATAAATCTCTGATTCTGAACACATGGTTAATCTCTGGAAACGCTTGGGAAGCCTGTGGCACCTAGGGCCGCGGCACGGGCCTCCTAATAATGTCAGACCCTGGTGAGAGGGTTTATTCATGGGAAGCATTGGGGAGATTCTGTCGCGTCGGGCAGCAGTGACTGGCGCCTCGCTGCGCCCCCGACGCGTTTCCCTCGGAAGCCACGCCGGTCCTACCCACGGGCAGGACGGCTGTGAAAGCCCGACGGCGGCAGTCACCGATTCGGAGAGCCTAAGGGCCATGGCGCTGCTTCGCGGCGTCAAACCACTGCCCGTTCCTGAGCCCGGCGAAGCGGACCGTGACGCTTTCCCCGGGCACGGCGTTTCCCACGGGCTTGAGGACGCGCGGGGACTTGATGGTTCTCTGGGACTTGAGGATGCGCGGGGAATTGAGGGTGCGCTGGCTGACAGCGTTGAGGCGTTGGAGAGCCTGCGTTCCTGCACCGTTGCTGGTGCCCTGTCGTTCGGGTTTGCGGAAGCCGCGGGGTTCGCCGGGCGGGTGGAGGAGATCTCCCGCACCGTGGAATACCTGCAGGTCATCGCGGCGCACGCCGTGGAACGGACCCGTACCCAAGCCCAGCAGGCACGGCCCTCCACGGCGGGCACGGGATGGCAGACCGGCTGGACCGACCCCGCAACCACAGACCCCGCAACCACAGACCCCGGAACCACAGACTCCGGAACTACAGACCCCGCCGTCCCGTCACCAGCACCAAACCCCGCCACCCCCACCGCCACGGCTGCAGGGTCTGCTGCTGCCGGTGGATCCGCTGCTGCTGCTGGATCCGCTACTGCTGCAGGTTTCGCCACCGCCACGGGTTTCGATGCTGTCGCTGGATCCGCTACTGCTGCTGCCGGGTCTGCTAGTGCTGGGTTCGGTGGTGTTGCTGCGGCGGACGCTGCCGCGGTGGCCGATGACGGGTACCGGGACGCCGCGCAATTCCTGCGCGCCCGCCTGCGGATCGGCATCAGCGAAGCCCGGCGCCGGCTCGCCCTGGCCTCCGAGGTCCTCCCCCGGACCGGAATCGCCGGCCAACACATCCCGGCCCGCCGCGAAATCCTGGCCCAAGCCCTCGAATCCACACAAATACCCACCCGGTCCGCGAGCATCATCAGCGCCGCCCTGGACAAAGCCCGGCTCCTCACCGACGAAGAAACCCTCACCCAGATGGAACACGCCCTCACCCGCACCGCCGCCGGCTCCGACCCCGACTTCGTCCTGAAAATGACCAAACGCTGGAACGACCTCATCGACCAAGACGGCCCGGAACCCAGCGAAGAAATCCTCCGCCAACTCCAAGGCACCTTCATCCGCAAACCCCGCCACGGACTGCACCACCTGGAAATCTTCGCCACCACCGAACAATACGAAACACTCACCACCGCCATGAACACCGCCACCAACCCCCGACTCACCCCCGCACACGCTAATGAGCCCGGAACCAGCAACACCACCGACGAAAACAACGCCACCGGCGAAAGCAACGACAGCGTTAACGGGAACGGAGACGGCGGGAATGAACCAGCGGGTCCGGAGCTGGATCGGCGTTCCCGGGCCCAGAAACTCCTCGACGGCCTCGTCGGAGCCTGCGCCGTCGCGATGACCACCGGGAAACTGCCCTCCAACGGCGGACTCCGACCCCAACTCGCCGTCACCATCAACGAACGCGACCTCTTCGAACGACTCACACGCACGGCCCCCACCCGGACCACAGGCACAGGGACCGAACCTGGCCCGCGCCACTCCCGGCTCAGCTCCGGCGCCGCCACCTTTACCGGCCCGATGCACCCCAACACCATCCGCAAAATCGCCTGCGACGCCGACATCCTCCCCGTCCTGCTCGGAACCGACTCCCGCATCCTGGACATCGGCCGCACCACCCGGATCTTCCCACCCCACATCCGCAAAGCCATCACCGCCCGCGACCAAGGCTGCGCCTTCCCCGACTGCACCATGCCCGCACCCTGGTGCGAAGCCCACCACATCACCTACTGGTCACACGGCGGCACCACCTCCACCGACAACGGCACCCTGCTCTGCAGCCACCACCACCACCTCATCCACAAAGAAAACTGGACCATCACC
>NZ_JAHOPC010000011.1:0-196050 GCF_019038615.1 Paenarthrobacter aromaticivorans | reverse complement strand
CCCACCCCACATCCGCAAAGCCATCACCGCCCGCGACCAAGGCTGCGCCTTCCCCGACTGCACCATGCCCGCCCCCTGGTGCGAAGCCCACCACATCACCTACTGGTCACACGGCGGCACCACCTCCACCGACAACGGCACCCTGCTCTGCAGCCACCACCACCACCTCATCCACAAAGAAAACTGGACCATCACCATCACCACCACCACCGGCGTGCCCTGGTTCACCCCACCCCCACACATCGACCCCAAACAAACACCACGACGCAACCACCACCACACACCCCTCAAAACATAAAAGAGCCTCAAACAGGGAAAGGTCATGATGGGGTATCGAATGCTGCCTATTCGGCTGCCGTGAACTTGGCCTCAACAAACTTGAGTAGCGGACGGGAGTTCATGCAGACCAGATAGACCAGCAAGCCCGCAACAAACAGGATCAGCCAAGCAGTAGTGGCCATCAGCACGGATCCTGAAATAAAAATGATTCCGGCGCTGCCCAGGGACACCCGCCGCTGCGCACCCAGGGTGTAAAGAGAGAGCCGATAGATGTCGCTGCTACGGAAGGCGAACCGGGACAACAGGAGCAAAGCATTTACCGCAGCGGTAGCCACTAAGACTCCGATGCCCAACAACCCTATCCGGGCAGCGATCTGCACTGGGCTGGCTCCTGGGCCAGGTCCCAGGTTCCCGGGCAGGACACTCAGGTTGAAAGCAATGACCGCAAGGAGCGCGAGGTACGGAAGCCAAACCCCCAACGCCTGGCCAAAGTTACTGCGGTACGACTTCATAAAGTCGTGGAAAACTCCGGTGTCCTCGTGTGCAAGCAGCCGGTTGAAGGCGTAACAGGCAGCCACGAATGAAGGGCCTGCCAGGATCAGGGAAATCAACGCCAACGGCCCAATGACGCCAACCAGCACCGGAGTGAGCACCAGCAGCGCATTGACGAGAACCAGCAAAGCATCGCCAACCATGATGCCGTACACAGTTCCAGCTGCCTTGAACAAGGTCCCGGATCCAAACTCAGCTTTCGTGGCTGCCATCAGGACTACTTCTTGTCCGCGTAGGCCTTGTATGCCTTGTTTGCGAGCTCGACGTACTTACTCTGCCCCTTGCTGTCGAGCTCTTTGACGTACGCACCAAACTCGCTGACAGCACGCTGCCCGGTGATGAACTTGAGAGTGTTCTGCTTGACGTGGTCCTTGAGAGGGGTGAGCGCCAGCGTGGCCTGCTCACGATCGACGTCGTTGAAGGGCACAGGCGGTGCAACCGGGCGTGGCTTTTTGGATTTCATGGCCTCTTGGAACGCCAATTCCTCGTCGTTGAATGTGGAGTGCAGGAGTTCCGTCGAGCCGCCGTAGGCGAAGTTTCCTCCAGAGAATCCGTAGTCCACCCGCAGGTCCTTGGTGCCTGCGGGATTGAGACCCTGGAAGTTGATATCGGCCGCCAGCTTGCGTTTGCCGCCTTCCTTGGTAAAGGTTGTTCCCTCAACGCCCCACTTGCTGAATTCCTGGCCTGCATCGCTGTAGAACAACCAGTCGATGTATTGGATGAGAGCCACAAAGCTGTCCTTGTCTTTGACGGACGAGTTCAGCATGATGCCGTTTTCCAGGCGTGTGCCACCGATGACGTCGCCTGCAGGACCTCCCGGAACCGTGATCTTGCCGATCTCGAAGTTGCCCTTGCCCAGCGACTGTTCCATGGAGGTCCGGTAGGTGATGACATTCTGCGAATTGGCACTGATCACGAACGACTTACCGGAAACGAACTTTTGGATGGCAGAGTCGTCGGTTTGGGTGAAGCTCTCAGGATCCATCAGTCCTTCAGAAACCAGGGAGTTGAAGTAGGTCACGAGGTCCTTGAACTTCTCTGATCCTGCAGCAAAGCCGAACTCCTTCTTGTCCTGATCGAACAGGAGCCCATCCACCAGGCCCCAACCCGCGGCCGTGCCAAAGGTTGGTGCCGCGATGTTCAGCACACTGTCGCCTTTGAACCTGTCTGAGAAAGGCACGACGTCGGGATACGCCTTCTTGAGCGACCGCAGCACTTCACGGAACTCGTCCCATGTGGTGGGCTCAGCCAAGCCTTCCTTCTTCAGTACGTCCTTACGGAAGCACAGAGAATAATCCGGCCACAGTTCCTCGTGCAGTCCGGGAAGAACGTAGTACTTACCGTCTTCCTGGGTGAGGGCTTCGATCTCTGGTTCGAGCTTCCATTTCTTGACCTTCTCTTGGAAGTGCGGCATGAGTTCCACGTAATCGCTGACTGGCAGCACTGCCCCGGCAGACACAAAAGCGGCTTCCTGCCCGGGATAGGTCTTGGCGATGATCTCCGGAGCGCTGCCGGAACTGATGAGAAGGCTGCGTTTCTGCTCGTAATCACTGTTGGGAACGATGGTTGGTTCCAGCGTGACGTTGTTGTCGCTGGCCATCTTGGTAAAGAGCAGCCAGTCCTTCTTGTACGGATAGGTTGGCTGGTCGGAGAACAGGAAGGTGAAGGACAAGGGCGTCGTCGCCTTGAATGTGTCACCTACCTTGAAGCTATCCATCGCACCATTGCGGGACTTGGACGTATCAACCTTCTCAGCGGCTTCAGAATCGCAGCTGGTCATCATCAACCCGATGGTGACAACGGAAGCAAGGCCGAGGAAGTCTCTTCTGCGGAACTCTCGTTTGGCGATCATTGGATGTCCTTTCATAAGGGTTATTCCTTGACGGAACCGAGCATCACGCCCGAGAAGAAGTACTTCTGGACGAAGGGGTAGACACAAAGGATGGGAATGACGGTCAGCACGATGGTGACCGACTGGATGTTGGCCGCGATTTGGCCCACGTTTTCCGCGGTCCCGCCGGCCGAACCTGCAGTAGTGACGCCAGCGATCATGTTGCGGAGGTAGATGGTGACCGGAAAGAGGTCGGGATTATCCAGGTACAGGAAGGCCTGGAACCACGAGTTCCAGTTTGCGACCGCGTAGAACAGGACCATGGTGGCCACGATTGCCTTACTCAGTGGGAGCACCACCCGGAAGAGGATGCCGTATTGAGTGAGTCCGTCGATGGACGCCGCTTCTTCCAGCTCACGCGGCATGTTTTCGAAGAAGGACTTCATGATGAGCAGGTTGAACACGCTGATCGCATTCGGCAGGACCACAGCCCAGATTGAATCCCGCATGCCCAGCGAACTGATGAGCACGTAGTTGGGGATCAACCCGCCGTTGAAGAACATGGTGAAGACGGCGAGTCCAATGAAAACACTGCGGCCCTTGAGGTCTTTCTTGGCAATGGCGTAGGCGAATGAGGTGGTCAGCACCATTGAAATCGCGGTAGCCACCACCGTGTACAACAGGGTATTTCCGTAGTTGGTCCAGAACGTGGAGTCGGCCAGGATCAGTTTGTACGTCTCGGTGTTGAAGCCCATCGGGAACAGGTTGACCTGCCCTGCGTTGATGAACCCTTCGCTGGAGAACGACTGCGCGATGATGTTCAGGAACGGATAGACCGTTAGGAACACTACGAACAGCAGGAACACCAGGTTGAAAGCCCTGAAGATCCGCATTCCAGTGGAAACCCTCATGTCTTTCAGGAGGACACCGCCGGCAGCGCGAGGACGCAGAGAAGAAGCGGACTTGGTTGCTGTCTTGTTCACCACAAGCTCGTTCCTGCGAGGCGCTTGGATATCGCGTTCGCTGAGAGGATCAGCGTGAGGCCGATGACGGATTCAAACATTCCGATCGCCGCCGCATAGCTGAAGTTGCTGGATTCAAGGCCCACCCGGTACAGGTAGGTGGAGATAACGTCTGACGTTGCGTAGTTGAGCGGGTTATAGATGAGCAAGATCTTCTCGAAGCCCACTGCCATGAAAGTGCCGATGTTCAGGATCAGCAGCGTGATGATGGTCGGCCGGATGGCGGGCAGCGTCACGTGCCAGGTCTGTTGCCACCTGTTGGCGCCGTCGATCCTGGCCGCCTCGTACAGTGATTCGTCTACCCGGGTGAGTGCGGCCAGGTACAGGATCGCTCCCCAGCCCATGGTTTGCCACACCTCTGAGCTGATGTACATCGGCCGGAACCAGCCCGGATCCTGCGTGAAGTTCATTGTGTTGCCGAACAGCGATTCAGCGACCTGGTTCACCGTGCCAGTCATGGAGAAGTTCTGCAGGATCATCCCGGCGATGATCACCACTGACATGAAGTGCGGCAGGTAAGCCACAGTCTGCACGAACTTCTTGAACTTCTGGGACCGGAGCTCATTGAGCATCAGCGCGAAAATGATGGGCATCGGGAAACAGAACACCAACGTCAGGATGCCCAGGACGATCGTGTTCTGGAAGGCCTGCCAGAAGCTGGGGTCGTTGATGAAGAGGGTGATGTATTTGAAACCCACCCATTTCTCGCCGAAGATGCTGCCGCCAGGCTGAAATTGGCGGAAAGCAATGACGTTCCCGGCCATTGGCAAATACCTGAAAATGAGGAGGTATGCCAGTGGTAGCGCTAACAGTGTGTACAGACGCCAATCCCGTTTGAGCGCCAGCTTCCAGCTTCCAGGCTTGATGCGCCGCTTTTTCTGTTTGCTCGATTCAGCGCCCGGCACAACCTCGGGTGGAGCATCCAGCCTCAGTGCCATGGTTTTCCCGCCTTAGTTGTCGATTCTTCAAGGACCGAGACTTCTTCGAGGACCAGGACGCCGTTCGCTGGAAGTTCCACTTCCCCGCGAATCGGCTGTCCACTGATGCGGTCTATCCCGCCGTCGAGGACGTTCACCCGGGATGGCGCATCGTTGTGGTTGAGCACCAGGAGGAAACTTTTGGCGGCGTCGCCTGAACCGCCGGTGCCTGAACCGCCGGCATCATGACCCAGGTCAGCCGGATTCAAGGCAGTACGACGGCGGACCTGGACTCCCGTAGGCGCCGCTAGTTCCGGTTCCACGCCTGCGCTTCGAAGTTCGTCGTCGAGCAATTGTTTGAGCAGCCCGTCCTCGACGCGGGCCGAAATGTAAACCGCGGTTCCTTGCCCGAAACTGTTGCGCGTGATGGCAGGAGCTCCCGCGAGGCGCCCTGAAGAGTAACTGGCCAAGACGTCCGCCGTCTCGGCGTGCAAGTGCTCTGTCCAGTAACTCGCCGAGGAGGTACCGCCGTCGAGCGTGGAGAGCTTCACCTGTTCGCCGTCCCCGGCGAGTGGGTGCATTTCTTCGCTCCACGCGCCCAGCACGTTGCGGAGGGCGCCGGGGTAGCCACCCAAGCGGATTGTGTTGTCCTGGTCCACGATGCCGGAGAGGTAAGAGACCACCAGTCGGCCGCCGTCGGACACGTAGTTTTCGAACTTTTCGGCGGCGGCGTCCGTGAGCAAGTACGAGGCCGGCATGATCACCAGGCTGTACGCGGACAGCTCGCTGTTGGCATTGACGAAGTCCACCGTGATGTTGGCGTCGAACAGCGGGCGGTAGAAACGCAACACTTCCTCGGTGTAGTTCAGGTCCGAGCGCGGCGAGTTGCCCAGCTCCAATGCCCACCAACAGTCCCAATCGAACACAATCGCCACCTTGGCTGCGGACCGTGTGCCCGTGAGGCCGCCCAAGGATTTGAGTTCCTGGCCGAGTTCGCAAACCTCGCGGAAGATGCGGGTGTTCGGGCCAGCGTGGTTCACCATGGCCGAGTGGTAACGCTCGGTTCCACCCTTGGCCTGGCGCCACTGGAAGAAAAGAATCGAATCGGCACCCTGCGCGATGGCCTGGTAAGAGCCGAGCCGCATCTTGCCTGGAAGCTTGGAGACGTTGACGGACCACTGGCTCACAGCGCCAGTCGCTTGCTCCATGACCATCCACGGTTGTCCGTGACGCAAGGAACGCGTGAGGTCAAAGTTCAACGCGGCGGCGACGTGTGCATCATCTTCACGGGGATCCGGGTAGATATCCAGAGCTGCGGCGTCCTCCTGGGCGGCCCATGCCCAGTAGTCGTTGGTCTTGTAGAAGCGCATGAAATTAGTGACAATCGGCAGGTCCGGGCTGTGGCGCCTGAGGACGTCCCGTTCGGCCTTGAAGTGTTCCAGCATGCTGTCCGAGGTGAAGCGGTGAAAGTCCAGCCGTCGGGAAGGGTTGGACCACGTGCGGGGCTGCGCGGGAACGCGTACCTGGTTCCAGTCCGTGTAGATCTGGCCCCACACTGCAGTGCTCCATGCCTCGTTGAGCTCATCGAGCGATGAGTACTTTCTCCGTAGCCACTGTCGGAACGCCTTCTCGGCCCACGGCCCATACGAGGTAGGCCCGTATTCGTTTCCTACATGCCACATGCGCAGCGCAGGATGCTGTGCGTAGCGCTCCCCCATCTTTTCGGCGAGCGCCAAGGACTTTTCCCTATACACGGGGTGGGAGACGTCAAAGTGTTGGCGGGATCCGAAGCCGAACGTGGTTCCGTCGGGACGTTCCGGCATGATGTCCGGGTACTGCTCCACGAGCCACGCTGGCGGAACGGCATCCGGCGTCGCGAGATCCACTCCGATACCGTGCTGGTGCATCAGGTCCATGACGTCGTCCAGCCATTCGAAGTCGAAGACGGCGTCGCTGGTTTCCAGGCGGCTCCAAGAGAAAACAGCGAGGGTTACGAGATTCACCCCGGCCTGCTGCATGAGCTTTGCGTCCTCAAGCCAGACCTCGCGCGGCCACTGTTCAGGGTTGTAATCACCGCCGTAGGCGATGCCGCCCAGTTGTCGATGCAGTAGCTGCAGCCGCTTTTCAGCAGCCCGTAAGTCCTCAGGGTCGATGGTCATCTTTGTCCTTCGCTCGGCATTGGTCGTCCTGGAAACCACAGTGCGACACAGATCACAGAGAGAAAGTATCGTAAACTTTACGCAATAACAACAGCCACTAGCCGAAACTGGAGAGTAACTTATGGGCTGTTGTTGCAGCCAAAAATTAGGAAATCTCGGACTTTCAAACCTCTATGAAGCCGTAATGCCGCGCAAATAGAAGGCGATAGCTAGTTTTGTTTCCGATGAAAGTAAGAAACTATCGGACTTGAAATCAGCCCTACTCAGTACTCAACGCCCCAGCGCAGGGTGCAGATGCTCACTCTCAATCGCGACGCGGGCTTGAACTGCCGCCGCTTCGAGGGCATCAAAAACCGGTGCGCCCCGCAGGGTCGCAGCAAGGAAGCCGGCCATGAAAGCATCGCCGGCCCCGTTCGTATCCACGACGTCCGCGGGAACGGCTGGAACCTCATGCTGGGTGCCGTCCGCTTCCAAAGCGACCGCACCTTCCGCCCCGAGTGTGCAGACAGCCAAGCGAGGCCCCCGTGCAAGGCAGGAATGCATGAGCGCCCACGGATCGTCTGTCCTGTCGTCATTCATGAAAACCACACCGGCCGCACGCAGAAAGGGTGCATGGAACGCCGAGGATCCGTCGTAGTCATGAAGGTCCACCCATAAAGGCGTCTCGTGAACCTCTTCGCGCTCCAGCAGCATCACCCCAAATTCACTCAGGTCAATAACGGCAAGATCAGCGGCAGCCACTACGACGGCCGCCGTCGCGAGATCCTCCTCGGCCGGGGCGGACGGCACGGAGACGTAGAGCGATACGCGGCTGCCGTCGTCGGTCATGAGGTTGACGTGGCGCTCAGTTCGGTCGGAGGCAATCCTTTCTACGGTGACGCCGGCGTTGGTCAGTGCGCGCAGGATCCGCCCGCCGTCGTCGTCCGCTCCAAGTGGCGAGCACAAACGCACACCGATGCCCAGAGCGGCAAGGTGCACCGCTTTCCCCGCCGACGTTCCGCCGACTGTCTCCCAAGCGCGTCGCGCGAACTGCATGTGCGGGACGGGCTCGGGGAGGTGGTCCAGGAGGATGATCTGGTTCCACGAGGCCGGGCCGCAGACGGCAACGCTCGGAGTAGGAGGCATGCGACTATCCAAGCACGGTCAAATGCCCCCTCAGCGGAAACAAGACGGCAAGTCCAAAACCGTTGACACGTGACCAAATGGTCACCTATTCTGAACCCATGGACGCCGTGTTCAAAGCACTGGCAGACCCCACCCGGCGGGAGTTGCTCGATGAGCTGTTTCGCGAGGATGGGCAAACCCTCACCGCACTCGGAGCCCGGTTCGAGATGACCCGCTTCGGCATCGCCAAGCACCTCAAACTGTTGGAGGATGCCGGACTGGTGGTCACGCGCCGCCGAGGACGTGAAAAGCTGCATTTCCTGAACCCCGTCCCCATCAGGCTCATCCATGACCGCTGGGTGAGCAAATACGCAGAACCATGGGCCGCTGCACTCAGCGACCTCAAATCCAGATTGGAAAGTCCCATGGAAAAGATCTTCGAGATTTACATCAAAACCACCCCGGAACGGCTCTGGGAAGCCATCACCAACAGCGAAATCCGGAGCAAGTACCAGTTCGGTAACACGTTCACGGCGGACTGGACTCCCGGCGGCCGGTTTGAAATGCGGAACGTCAAAGCAGACGAGCCCCTGGGCGAAGGCGAGAACATCGAGGTCGATCCCCCGCGGCGGCTGGTCCAGACGATGCAAGCGTTGTGGGGCGAGGACGTCAAAGCGGAAGGAACGTCGCGGATCACCTGGGAAATCGAACCCGTGGGCGATTCGTGCCACCTCACCGTGACGCACGATCAGCTCCGCGAAGGCGCCAACGAACAGCTGTACGGCGGCTGGCCCATGATCCTCTCCGGGCTTAAGACGTGGCTCGAAACAGGCGAAACACTGACAACGCCCGGCTCGCTCATGTACGCCTAGGCACGTTAAACCACGACGACGGCGGGAGCTTCCCGCCGTCGTCGTCGCTATGTATTGCCTCCCGCCAGTTAGGCGACGGGAGCGGTGAGCTCCTCTTCCGAGAGCCAGGCCGCCTGCATGGTGCCCAGCAGGTGCGGCGCGAAGTCTTCGCCGATTTCCAGCACCACGCGGCACCGCGCACCGCGCTGGTCCGGGAAGCCGAGGTACTGTCCACGGAGGTCGCACACCGTCTGACCCCGGCTGGGACCGCTTGTTGTGTCAACCTCCACGCGAACGGTAGGCGCCAGGGTCAACTCCACTCCCCTGACGGCGATGGCTGCAGCCAGGGGATCGTGCATCGCCGAACAAGCGCGACCGAAGATATCCACATAGAACCCGAAGTAGTAGCCAAGCATCTCGCCGAGGGCCTGCGAAACGGGGTGCTCGGATGCCAGCAGCTCTTGGCGGTGGGTTTCCTCAAGGACGTTGGTCATGGTGACGTCCAACGGCACCAGCGTCACGTTCCACTCGGCGGCGAGTACTTCGGCCGCAGCCTCGGGGTCGTTGGCGATGTTGGCTTCAGCAACGGGAGTGATGTTTCCCGGGGCCAATGCGGCGCCGCCCATGATGGTAATTTCAGCGATGAGGTCCGGCAGCCTGGGCTCCAGCCGGAGTGCTTCGGCAATGTTCGTCAGCGGCCCGATCGCCACAACCCGAAGCGCCCCAGCATACTTGTGAGCCAGCTGCACCAGCAGTTCAGCAGCTGTTGCCTCAACGGGCTCACGATCCGACGGAGCCAGCTCCACCCCGCCGATTCCGTTATCGCCATGGACATGCGGCGCCCCACCGTGGAAGCTGCCGACCTGCGGATCGTGTGCACCGATCGCCACGGGGATGTCCGGATGCCCGGCCAGTTTGAGCAGGTCCAGTGTGTTCCGGGCACCACCGGCGGCGCTGATATTGCCGCTCACGGTGCCGATGCCCACGAGTTCCGCTCTCGGGGTTGCGAGCAGGTAGGCGAGGGCGAGGGCGTCGTCGATTCCCGTATCGCAGTCAAGGTAGAAGGGGGCGGCGGTGGGCTGGATCATCGTCTCTCGTTTCAGGTGTAGCGGAGTGTTGTGAAGAGGAACGGGGCGGAGGCGCGGTGCTGCGTACCGCCGTCGGGCGTTAGATCTTTTCGCCCTTGGGGGCTGTGATGAACAAGCTGACGAGGAAGGCGAGGACGGTGATGGACACCGAAATCCAGAGCGCCGTCGAGTACCCGGCCGCGGTGCCCTGACCGGCGAACGGTGCAACAACCACGACGCCGAGGCTCGCCCCGATGCCGAAGGAGGCGCCGTTGATTCCCGGCAGCGCGGCAGGTGCTTCCTTGGGCGAGAGCAGGACCGAGAGCCCGTTGATCGCAGTGAGGAAGAAGCCGTTGTAGAAGATGCCCAAGGCTGCGATCGCGATGAGGACCGCCACCTGGTTGTCGGCGAACAACGCAGCAGCAATGGCGCAGGCCAGGCTCGTGGCCGTGCCGACGCGCACCGTCTTGATCCAGCCACGGCGGTCGGCAATCCAGCCGGCGAGCGGGGCCGCGAACACGCCGATCAGGGCTGCCGGAGTCAGGAACAGCAATGCTGCGACCGAGGCCGGCAAGCCGAAGCCATTTTCCTTGTCCTGGCTAATCAGCACCACGGTGAAGTTGATGATGGCGAAGATTCCCGCGAGCGTCAGCACAGTGGTGACGATGACCGGCCATACCTGGCGCGAACGGAGGTGGTGGACTGCCACCAGGGGCGTGGAGCGCCTCTTCTCGATGAGCCAGAACGCGGCAAAGGAAACGATGCTACCGGCGAGCAGGCCAAGCGCGGCAGGTGAGACCCATCCGGCAGAGGAACCCGTTGAGACGAAGTAGGTGATGAAGACCAGGAACACGGACAGCGAACCTGCGCCCCACCAGTCCATCCGGCCCGGAGCGACAGCGGACTTCCCGCCCGGGACCACTTTGATGACGCAGACGACGGCGATCGCGGCCAGGGCGAGGACGGCAACAAAGATCGACTGGAAGCCGAGCGTTTCAGCCATGAGTCCACCAAAATAGCCGTCTACGCCGCCCACACCGCCGTTAATGGCGGCGATGATGCCGATGGACGTGCCGAAGAGTCGGGCAGGCAAGTATTCGTTGAGCACGATGTAGGAGAGCGCGAAGATGGCGCTCGAGACACCCTGCATGAAACGGCCTGCGACCAACAGCGGCAGGCTCGGAGCGAAGATGCACAACACCGTGCCAGCGCCCATGATGGCCAGGACCAGGAGCAGTGCAGTGCGGCGGCCGATGAAGTCGCTCCAGCGTCCAATCACCGGTCCGGAGATGGCGCCCGCAAGGAAGAACATGGACTGCACCTGGGCCACAGCCTCGGGCGTCTCGCCAAAAAAGGAACCAATGTGCGGGAGTGCCGGGGTGATCATGCTGGCGTTGAGCTGGAACGACAATACGGCCAGGACCAGCGTGGTGATCAACAGGACTGCCGCACGACCGCCGGGGCGGGTCTCCGCCGTCGCTTCTACGGCTTCGGAAGGCTGCGCCTCTACCGCCGTGTTGGGGATATTCACATCAAACTCCTTTGTCCGAGGGCGCAGGCGGCGCCACGAGATGTGAGTTGTTATACAAGCATGTATTACGAGCTTGTGCAACCTATCACATTTTTCCGGTACAGTGTCCGTAACCAAACCCAAGCGAGGCACCCTTGACCGACAA
Source organism: Paenarthrobacter aromaticivorans (assembly GCF_019038615.1). NCBI lineage: Bacteria > Bacillati > Actinomycetota > Actinomycetes > Micrococcales > Micrococcaceae > Paenarthrobacter > Paenarthrobacter aromaticivorans. The sequence continues at coordinate 184,592 of NZ_JAHOPC010000011.1, read as the reverse complement.
TGCCGTCCAGTTCCTGTCCCGACCCATTGCGCCCCAACCCGGCCAGCCCTTGCGCGTTGCGGCATACTCACGCATCGCCGAGGCCATCAGGACGAAGCTCCTCCCTCCGGGCTCGCTGCTCCCCACCGAGACCGAGCTGGGCGTCATGATGGACGTCAGCCGCACCGTGATCCGGGAAGCGCTGATGTTGCTGGAGGAAGACGGACTCACCAGGGCACGGCGGGGAGTCGGACGATTCGTGGCTGATTCGCTGCCACGGATCGGCATCGAACACATCCGCCCGTTCGATCAACTCCTTGGCGGGCCGGACCAGGACATCCAGGTCAAGCGCGTTGCTGCGATCAAACAGCCGGCCTCCGAATTTGTTGCCCCCGGAATCGGCGTGGAACCGGGCCAGGACGTCTGGTTCTGGGAAAGCGTGCTGATCCGCAATGGCGAGCCCGTGGCACACCTGCAGGAAAACGTGGCACAAAGCATCCCCGAAGCCGAGGCACTCTCAGAAGCAGCGGAGGCTCCCACCCTTTCGGCTTCCACCCTTTTGGAAGTCCTCAGCGGCTTTCCGGGGGCGTCGCTTGGCCCTGGCGAATGCGAAATCAGCTTGAGTACCGCAGGTCCCAGCCGCGCCAAGTTGCTGGATCTTCGGCCGTCTGAACCGGTTCTGGTCCTCACCCAATACGTCCGCCGCAAGGGTTCCCCGTTCTACCTGGCCAAATGCCTCGTGGCCGCAAAAGCCGGGCACCTCTCCGTCATCCAGTCCTCCTGAATCCTCCCGAAAAGGTCCCTCCATGAGCTCCTCCCCTCAGTCTTCCGCGCCCATTTTGGCTCCGGCGAGCACCGCGCTCACGGTTGTAGGCAGCATCAACCTCGACATCGCAGCTACCGCCAGCCGTCTCCCGACGCCGGGCGAAACCGTGGGCGGCGCCGTCCTCCGCCAACAGCCCGGCGGCAAGGGCGCCAACCAAGCCGTGGCTGCAGCCCGGCTCGCTGGCGCTTCCCGCATGGTGGGGGCGGTAGGCCGGGACGAAGCAGGCCGGAGCCTCCTCGAAGCAATGGCAAGTGCCGGCGTCGACGTTCAGGACATCGCGCAAGTGGACGCCGCGACGGGGACAGCCCTGGTCCTGGTGGACAGCGAAGGCGAAAACCAGATTGTTGTGTGCCCGGGCGCGAACGGGGAAGTGACTGTGGACGGCGTCTCCTTCGCGGAGGAAGAGGCAGTCCTCTGCCAACTCGAAGTTGACCAGGACGTGGTGCTGGAAGCCGCCCGCCGAACCAAAGGCTATTTTGCCCTCAACGCAGCGCCTGCTGCGCCCATCATTCCGGAGCTCCTGGAACGCTGCGACCTGGTGATCGTGAACGAGACCGAGTACGCCCTGATCCCTGCCCTTCGCACGGCACCCCTGGTTGCCGTGACGTATGGGGGCGAGGGCTCGGCGATCTTTGAGCATGGCGAACGCGTGGCCGAAGCTCCCGCGGTTCGGGTCACGGAGATCGCGAACACGATCGGAGCGGGCGACGCCTTCTGCGCAGCGCTGGTCTTGGCCCTCCGCTCCGGACTTGAGCACAGCCATGCTCTGGCTGTGGCCAACGCCGTGGGTGCGGATGCTGTCCGGGATGCTTCGTCACAGCCTGCGTTGAAGTCGTTGGAGCACTACGTTGAGGCGACGCGCACGTCTTTGGCGGTCTGACCTTTCGCGGCCTGATCTTTCGCGGCCTGACCTTTCGAGCCTGGCTAGGCCCGGTTAGCCCACGATCCGGAACTCGTCGAACTCCCCGGTCGCATCGGAGACGTCGAACTCCATATTCTCAATCCGACCAGGTGCCCGCGCGGAACGGAGCCAACTCACCAGTGCCTCGGCATCGGATACCGGTCCCTCGGCAACCAATTGCACGGATCCGTCGCGATTATTCCGGACCGTCCCCCTCAGCATTAGCTCATCCGCTTTGCGGGCCGTCCAGTAGCGGAACCCCACGCCTTGGACCACGCCGGTGATGCGGGCAGTGATCCGTACTTCGTCATCGGCAGAGCGGTTTTCCAGCGACTCAGTCATGGACCCAATCTAGCCCGGCACACCTGCGATGCCGAGTGGGGAGCCCAACGAAACCCGCCCTTGTTCGCACTACTCACCGCACAAGGGTGAGTGGAGCGAACAAGGGCGGGTCCGGCGTGCATCAGGGGACCAGTGCGGCAGGAACTAGGTCAGCCCACCACGATGTCGTGCGTCGCGTGGTCGTACGTAAAGGTGACCGTGCCGCCGTCGTGGTTCAACTCGTGGTTGGCGCCATCGCGGACGCCAAACGCGCCATAGTTCTCATCCCACGAACGGTTCAGCGCGATCTTGTACGTATAGAAACCGGCCGGCAGTTCAGCCGTCAGCGTCCACAGCTGAACCAACGGGTTGAACTCCATCTGGACTTCGTCGTACTGGGGAGCCCAGTCTTCCGGAGCTCCCAGGATCTCGTTGAAGTCGCCCGCAATCGCGACGGCGTCCGGCTGGGGCAGCGTCTCGACGGCCGGAGCCGCCGCTGCCTTCGCAGGAGCCTTGCGGGTGGAAGCCTTCTTCGCGGCCGGCGCGTCCTTGGTGGTTGCAGACTTGGCAGTCGCAGCCTTGGTGGTCGCAGCCTTAGCGGTGGCAGCCTTCGGAGCTGCAGCCTTCTTCGACGTTGCCGCACGCTTCGTCTTGGCCTTGGCCGGAGGGGCCGTAGGCACGGGAACATCGGCTGGTACCGGTGTTCCGGCGTCGAGGGCCTCTGCGAAAGCCGAAATGTCAGGGAAGGCGACAGTTGCCCGCAGTCCGTCTTCCGGGATGGTCCATCCCGAACGCCCCTTGACCAGCCAGCCGGCCTTGACCAGCTTTGCAGATGCCGACGTCAGGGTTTTGTGGCCGCGGGGAATGCCCCCACTGAGAAGTTCAGCCTCATGATCGTTGAAAGGAACGCGTCCGATGGCCTCTGCCAGGACTTCCCCTGCGTTCAGCGTGGCTCCAGACCATACGCCCTCAGCGAGGATGTCCAGTACGGCCTTCAGACGAAGGTTGGTGTTCTCGGCGGTGTTCGCGCCCATGCTTCTCCTTCTACGGTGGATATCCCTTGCAGTTTGCCAATGAATTGTTAATTCGCGCGACTGCTAATGGTAAACACCGTGTGTCGTGACCGAGTATGACATTCCCGCGGCCGGAAGTGATCGACGAGTCTCGCCTCCAGCACCAATTCCGGGTTTATTGGGCAGGTGCAGACGCCTTAACCCACTCCGTCACTTCGTCCAGCAATACGGCTTTCCGGGCGTCGCTGGCGAACGAAGAGCGGATCGAGTTTGCCGCCAAAGTGGCCTGCTCAGGAACCGAGAATTCCAGGACCTTGGCCAACTGCTCGAAGTTGTCGTCTACGTAGCCGCCAAAGTAGGCGGGGTCATCCGAGTTCACGCAAACGTTCAAACCGATGGCAAGCATCTCCGGCAGTGGGTGGTCGGACAGCTTGTCCACCGCACGCAAACGGACGTTGGACAGCGGGCAAACAGTCAGGGGCACCTGCTCGGCGACGAGTCGCTGCACCACCTCCGTGTCTTCCATGCAGCGGATACCGTGATCGATCCGCTCCACATGCAGCACGTCCAGTGCCTCGGTGATGTAGGCGGCCGGCCCTTCCTCGCCCGCGTGGGCGATCCTTCGCAGCCCGGCCTCGCCGGCACGCTGGTACAGTCGCTCAAATTTCGACGGCGGATTGCCCACCTCTGCTGAGTCCAGCCCAATGCCGACGATGGGGGCGTGCATCGCGAGCAACTGGTCCAACACTTCAAGTGCGGATTCCTCGGACATGTCCCTGAGGAACGCAGCTATGAGGAGTGTCGTAACGCCAAAGTCTTCCTCGGATGTCGCCAGCGCATTGGCGACGCCATTGACGCACACCTCAAGCGGGACACCCCTGGATACATGCGCCTGGGGATCCATCATGATCTCCGCGTGGCGCACTTCCCCGGCTGCGGCACGCTGAAGGTAAGCGCGGGTCATATCGGTGAAGTCCTGTTCAGTCTGCAGGACGGCCATGTTGGCGTAGTACAGGTCAAGGAAGGACTGCAGATCCGTAAATTCGTACTTCTCCCGCAGTTCCTCGATGTCTTCGTACGGCAGTTCGATGCCGTTACGTTCGGCCAGGGCAAAGATCAGCTCTGGCTGGAGAGTCCCTTCGATGTGCAGGTGCAGTTCGGCAACCGGGGGCGCCGTCGTCGTCGTTTTCTCGCCAAAAGTTTCCACTCGACAACTCTAGGCCCCATATCCGCACGTGTCCCGGAGCACTCAACTTGGTTCTTCGCCGCGGGACCCCCAAACTGAAAGGATGCAGACTTTCCTCCCTTTCGCCGATTTCCGTGAGAGCGCCGCGGCGCTCGACACCTCAAGGCTCGGCAAACAGCGCGTCGAAGCCCTTCAGGTCCTCCGCGCACTGGTCATCCCGGAGTACGGTTGGCAGCAGCACCCCGCCGTCCGTATGTGGATGGGCCACGTCCCTGCCCTCACCATGTACGGCCTGGCAATGGCCGACGAGTGGATCCAGCGTGGCCACCCGGACAACACCCGCAACAACATCGCTGAGTTCGCACCCCAGGCGGCACACCCGGACTACGCCTCCAGGATCGTCATGCCGCCGTGGCTGGGCTACGAGGACCTGCACCTCAGCCACCGCTCCAAGCTCCTTGGGAAAGATCCCAAGTTCTACGGACCTCTCTTCCCCGGCGTCGAAGAAAAGCTCGAGTACATATGGCCTGAGCCCAAGCACGAGTTCCACCCTGAAGACCCTGACGAGGACCGACTCTGGATCCTGCGGGCCAACGTGGAGGACCTCCGTCCGGAGCAGCTCACCACGGTAAGCATGCCCCCTCACGGCAAGGCGAAGGCCGTTTCCAACGCCGATGAGTATGAGTTCGTGTACGCCGAGGAGAAGTCCCGGCGCCAGGTGGGCGGCCCCAAGAAGCGGCCCGTGAAACAACTGGAGAAGAAGCCCACGCGGAAACGCCAAGCCCAGGAAGCTGCGTTCAACACACTTCCCGGCAAGACCGAGATTGCCGTCCCGTTCGACGGCGGCCAGATCTTCGCCGTCGGCTTGGTCCAGGGACGGCCTATCACGGTTGACGGCAAGTTCGCCCGCAACTTCGAAGTCACTGACGTGGTCAAGCGCTCCGATTTCGACTACCCGGCCCTGCTGCAGGACCCCCGCGTCTTCTTCCCGATCCCCGCACCGGCACAGTAGCAGCGAGGGAGGGCCATGGATTTCCAGCACATCATCGAAGAAGTCGGCCGGTACATGGACTTCGCCGGCGTGGCAGTCATGGTGGTTGGGGCGCTGGTTTCCATCCCGCTCGCGTTGCGCGGGTACCAACCCAAACGCGCCAGTGGGCTCGCACCGTTTTCTCCCTATCGCGCCTACCGGCAATTGCTGGGACGGTCGATCCTGCTGGGCCTTGAGCTCCTGGTGGCCGCCGACATCATCCGGACAGTTGCTGTGACGCCCACGTTTGAAAGCGTGGGCGTGCTTGCGATCATCGTGCTGATCCGGACGTTCCTGAGCTTCTCGCTGGAGCTGGAGATCACTGGCCGCTGGCCGTGGCAGAAGGAAAAAGAGCACGACGGCGGCAGCTCAGTTCCGGACGGCTCGTCGGTTCCGTCGTAGCAAATCCCGGCCTTGTACGCAGATCGCAACCTTGTAGGTGGGGTTTAGCGAACAAGACCGGGATTTGTGGCTCGGGTGAAGGGCTACTTGCCGAGCCCTGCCCGACGAAGTGCTTCGGCCATCGCTGTGTTGGCGGGAGCTTCAGACTGCTGGGGTTTGCCCTGGCGACGATCACCCTGGCCCGGCTGACCACCGCCACGCTGACCCAGCTGACCACCACGCTGACCCGGCTGCCCGCCCGAACGCTGGCCTCCAGCATTCCGTGCACCCGGGTTGTCTCCGCCCGAGGAACGTCCTCCGGAACCGCGGCCGCCCCCGGTACCGGGTTCGTCGTCGAGCCTTAAGGTCAGGGAGATGCGCTTGCGCTCGGGATCGGCTTCAAGCACCTTGACCCGCACTACCTGCCCGGACTTCACGATCTCGCGGGGATCCGAGACGAATTTGTTGGACAGCGCAGACACATGGACCAGCCCATCCTGGTGCACTCCGACGTCCACAAAAGCACCGAAAGCGGCAACGTTGGTGACGGTGCCTTCCAGGATCATGCCCGGCTTGAGATCCGAGATCTTTTCGATGCCCTCTGAGAATGATGCTGCCTTGAACGCAGGACGGGGGTCGCGGCCCGGCTTCTCGAGCTCGGTCATGATGTCCTTGACGGTCGGCAGGCCGAACGTGCCATCCACGAATGCCTGCGGATCCAGTGAAGTGGTGGGCCCACCAGCGGCCGCGACGAGGATCTTGCGCGCAACGGAGTAGGCCTCAGGGTGCACGCTGGAAGCATCCAACGGCTCCGCTCCCCCAGTGATCCGTAGGAAGCCTGCACACTGCTCGAACGCCTTTGCTCCCAGACGGGGTACCTTCTTGAGGTCGCTCCGCTTGGCGAACGGGCCATTCTCATTGCGGTACGCCACAATGTTTTCGCTCAGCAGAGGTCCGACGCCGGCCACTCGACTCAGCAGGGCAGGAGACGCCGTGTTAACGTCCACGCCCACGGCGTTCACGCAGTCTTCCACCACGGCATCCAGTGAGCGGTCCAGCTTGGCAGCCGTGACATCGTGCTGGTATTGGCCAACCCCGATCGACTTGGGTTCGATCTTCACCAGTTCGGCCAGCGGATCCTGAAGCCGGCGGGCAATAGAGACAGCTCCGCGGAGTGAAACGTCCATGCCGGGGAGCTCGGAAGCTGCCAAGGCCGACGCGGAGTACACAGAAGCCCCGGCCTCGGAAACAACGAGTTTCTGGACACCCTTGGAACCGGCGGCCTCGAGGGACTTGATGAGTTCGGTGGCCAGCTTGTCCGTTTCCCGGGACGCGGTGCCGTTGCCGATTGCCACGAGCTCCACGTTGTACTGCTTGGCGAGGCGGCCGAGCGTGGCCAGTGCCTCGTCCCATTTCTTTGCCGGCGCGTGAGGATAGATGGTATCCGTGGCAACCACCTTGCCCGTGCCATCCACCACCGCCACCTTGACCCCCGTACGGAGTCCCGGGTCCAGGCCGAGCGTGGAGCGGTTGCCGGCAGGCGCAGCGAGCAACACATCACGCAGGTTGGCGGCGAAGACGCGGACAGCCTCATCCTCGGCATCAGCAAACATCCGTCCGCGAAGATCCGTAGTGAGGCGGTCCAGGATGCGACCGCGCCAGGCGAGCTGGGCAGTCTGGGTGAGCCAGAGATCGGCAGGACGGCCGTGGTTGGCGACCCCAAGGCACTTGGCCACAGCGTTCTCGTAGCGGCCGCGGGCGGCGGCCAGGGCGTCGTCGTCGGCGGGATCCGCTTCGGCGAGGTCCAACTCAAGTACGCCGTCCTTTTCACCCCGCAAGAGGGCGAGCACCCGGTGCGACGGCATTCCGGACGGGACTTGCGTGAACTCGAAGTAGTCCTTGAACTTCTGGCCCTCGGCCTCCATGCCCTTCTTGACGCGGGAGACCATCCGCCCCTGCTTCCAGAGCCGTTCGCGCAGGTCCTCGGCCAGGTCGGGGTCCTGGGCCACGCGCTCCACCAGAATCGCCCGGGCACCTGCGAGCGCGGCGGATGCGTCCTCAATGGAGTGCTCGGCGTTGAGGTACTTGGCGGCTTCGGTTTCGGGGTCCAGCTGTGGGTTGGCAAGCAGGACGTCGGCCAGCGGCTCCAATCCGGCTTCGCGGGCAATCTGAGCCTTGGTGCGGCGCTTGGATTTGAAGGGGAGGTAGATGTCCTCCAGCCGCGCCTTGGTGTCAGCACCCACGACGGCGGCTTCCAGTTCCGGGGTTAGCTTGCCTTGGGCTGCTATCGCCTCCAGGACGGTCTTGCGCCGTTCTTCCAGCTCTCGCAGGTAGCGGAGCCGTTCCTCAAGATCGCGCAACTGGGTGTCATCGAGCGTCCCGGTGACTTCCTTACGGTAGCGGGCGATGAAGGGAACGGTGGATCCGGCGTCGAGCAGTTCCACCGCGGCCTTGACCTGCCAGGCCTTGACGCCGAGTTCGTTGGCGATGAGGTGGTGGATGGCAGAATCGGCTGACTGGTGTTGGAGAGATTGAGTCACCCTGACAGTTTGCCTCACATGACCGACAGTTTTCAGGTTCGGGTTCCGGAAAGCCTATGCCGGGAGCGCTGTTAGTGCTGTAGTTGGAGCATGCAGGAACTGCTCATCATCCTTCAGGACGGGTTTGTTTCCGATGACGTGAGCGTGACCGTCAACGGCAAGGAAGCTGTGTCCGAACGGGATGTGTCCACCAAGATGCTGTTGGGAATGGCCGACGAAATCACGGTGGAGCTGCCGGCGAAAGGCGCCACGGTGGGAGTTGAAGTCCGAAGCAGAAAGCTCAGCGCAACGAAAAAGCTCGCTGGTAAACCCAGGAGCCTGATTGTCTCCATAGAGGACGACGAGCTCGTGCTGCGCGAAGGAACGGGCCGCGAGGCGTTCCTCTGACGAGGAGCGCTTCGCGGCGGCTGGATGTACGTGCCGGATCGGCAACTTAGTGTGCCATGTGCTCCTTGGCGGAAATGTGCTCCACCAGTTCGCCAACGCGGTCCTCGGTGTAGTTCCGTGCAATGTCACCTTGGCTGATGATGCCAACGAACTTGTGGTCGCTGATGACGGGAAGCCGGCGAACCTGGTGCTCCTCCATCATCCGAATACATTCATCGATGCTGGCGTCCGCATCAATCCAGTAGGGCTTGCCTTGGGCGAGCTCGCTGGCGCGTACTTCACGGGCGTCCTTGCCTTCGGCCAGGACCTTGACCACGATGTCGCGGTCGGTGATGAAACCGGAGAGCTTGCCGTCATTCCCGCAGATAGGAAGTGAACCGCAGTCCAGTTCCTTCATCTTGCGGGCGGCGTCCTGGAGAGTCTGGTCTTCAGGAATGCACCAGGCATTCGTTGTCATGAATTCACGTACGACACTCATGGGTCCTCCTTCATCGATTGGACTTTATCGACGCGGGGTCCTTCGGGATGGTCCTTTCGGCACCGACGCCGATGATGCCAGCCTACGCTCGGCGGCTGCGGCTGACTAGGCGATCCCGCAGGTTGCCGGGCGGAATTTTAGTCAGCCCCCTAGATATAATCCATTCGGTGGAGTATCCTCCTTTTTGGGTTACACACGGCTTCTGGGCATCGGCCACTCACATCCTTCGGGACTCCCCACATGCATCGCCTCCGCCCTGAACCGTCATGCCGTCCATCTGCTTTCCCCAGTGATGGACGAACGCATTGTTGACTGCTTGCAGAGCGAGAAAGATCCTCCCATGGACACCCCCAACGTCCCCAGTACCCACTACTCCCCTGTCCCCCACCACCCCAATGAAACCCCGTTCCCGACCGCTTTTGAGCCCCACGCTTTTGGGTCCCGCGCTTTTGAGCCCCAACCCAGCACCTTGACATGGCCCTCCGAAGATTGGTGGAGGTGCTGGCGCTCTGCACCCGTCAGCGGCCGTTATGAAGGCAACCAGGCAAGCAGCGGCCCTGTCGGCAGCGCGCTGGACCTCCGCTTGGACGTCGATCCCCGCCAGGGCGTGGAATCCCCGGTGCTGAACAAAGTCAGTGGCGATCTATACAACACCCGCTGGGTCAAAGCGGGTGGCGTCAACCAACTCGTGAAGACCTATGTGGAGTCTTGGATCGTGGACGCGCCGGTAGTCACCATGACCCATGCCGATGCACACATCACTGGAACGGTCCGCTACTGGAAAGGCACGCACCCGGCCACAACCGTGGAAATCACTGTGTCCTGGTCCCACGGGGCCATCACTGGCGCAGTGGCCACGTTCACGGCAGGCGGCGTTGCCGGGCAGCCCTACGCGTGCGCCTACCGTTCGGGCTGCTTCCGGGACGTCAACCTTGAACTGGACTATTGCAGTTCCGTGGATGTCGATCCCAAAGTCCCGATCTACAACAGCCACGCCCACAACAACCGCCCGGCCGATCTCTCCGAGCGGACCCTCAGCATCGAGTCCTCGTACAAAGACGCTGGGGTGGCCGTCACCATCGACCCCGTGCACACGGTGATCGACGACAGCGCCGCGGGCTTCGCCTCCTGGAACGTCGGCGAACTGCACGATGCCATGGAAACTTCGTTCGGCAAGTTCAACTCCGGCTGGCCAGCATGGAACTTGTGGGGCGTGCAGGCCGGCATCTTCGACACTGCCGGAGTGGGTGGCATCATGTTCGACGCCGCTGCGGGCTTTGGCGGCGCAGGTCGCGGTCCGGATCGCCAGGGTTTCGCGATATTCCGCAACCACACGTGGTTTACGAATCTCGTCTCCAATCCGACCACCCAGGACCAAGCGTGGGCCATGCGCCATTTCCTCTACACCTGGGTCCACGAGGCAGGACATGCTTTTAACTTCCTGCATGCGTGGGACAAAGCCAGGCCTGATTCCCTTTCGTGGATGAACTACGACTGGAAATACGATCAGCGCAACGGCACGGACACCTTCTGGGCAAACTTCCGCTTCCGTTTCGACGACGACGAGCTGCTCCACATGCGTCACGGCGACCGGGCCTCCGTGATCATGGGCGGTGATCCGTGGGCTTCGGGCGGACATCTGGAATCTCCTCCGGGGGCTATGACGGTCTCAGGGCCCGGCAGCGATGTGGAGCTGACGCTCACCGGCAAGGACCACTTCGATTACATGGAACCCGTGGCACTCGAATTCCGGCTGCGGAACACCAGTGATGCACCTGTCCTGGTGGACGGGCGGCTCGATCCGAGGTACGGCAACACCACCGTGTACGTCCAAAAGCCCGATGGGACCGTGGTGCTCCACGAATCGGTGGTTTGCTTCTACGGGATACCAGACATGGTGATGCTCTCGCCGGCCGCCCCTTCGGGTGGGAGCGACGGCAGCGACCGATACAGCCAGCTCGTCCAGTTGGCCTATGGAACGGTGGGGTTTGTCTTCGATAAGCCGGGCCAGTACTTGGTCAGGGCCGTTTACAGCACAGACGGGCTGGTCCAGGCGTCCAATACTTGGCCGTTGCGGGTGGGCTTCCCCGTCACCAAGGAAGAAGACCGGTTTGCGCCGGAGTTCTTCACTCGGGAGGTAGGCCTGACGCTGGCGTTCGAAGGGTCCATGTCGCCCCATTTGAGCAAGGGACTGGATACCCTGGTCGAGGCTGCCGAGCGTTTCAGCGGTGAGCCTTTGGGCGTCAAGGCCGCTACCGCCGTCGCCCAATCCGTCGGAGACGACTTCTTCCGCCGCAAGGACGACAAGATGGTGAAGCACCACAGCGCCGATCCTGAGCGGGCGCTGGCGCTGACGGACGCGGGCCTGGCCAAGTACCAGCAAGAAGGCGGAGCGAGCAGCAACCTCGCCTACCGCAACCTGGTTGAACTGCGGACGGAACTGCACGTCAAGGCCGACAACCCCGCAGCCGCCAAGTCAGAGGTGGAAACCCTAGCCAAAGATCTTGGCTCCCGCGGCGTCAACCCCACGGTCCTGGCCCAGGTCAAGGAGCTGGTTCCATCAGCTGCGGTCCGATCCACTGGAACCCCACCAACTCCGGCGGCCCGTTCCCGCCGGTCGGCTCCGAGGAAGCCTGCCAAATAGTCGTCGGATGACCGTTTGGCATGTGGCTCCTACGCAGCCGGCGACGGCGGCACGCTCCATCGCTCGAAAGGTGGGTGCCGCCGTCGCTCTTTTAAGCAGTTGCAGTTATTCCGCGATGTCCTCGGCCCACAGTTCGGGGTGATCGTCCTGGAAGGTGCGCATCATGTCCACGCAGCGGGGGTCATTGAGGACCACTACTTCAACGCCACGCGAACGCAGGAGCTCGAATTCCCCCGGGAACGTCTCCGCTTCGCCCACCACGACGCGCGGGATCTTAAACTGGATGATGGTTCCCGTGCACATCGCGCACGGCGCCAGCGTGGTGTAAAGCGTCGTGTCCCGGTAACTCTTTTGCCGGCCCGCAGCGCGCAACGCGGACATCTCGCCGTGCGCGATCGGATCGCCATTCTGGACACGTTCGTTGTGCCCACTGGCGATGACCTCCCCAGCGCGGGCCAAAGCGGCGCCAATGGGGATCCCGCCCTCGCTGAGACTCTTTTGCGCGGCTTGGTACGCGGCCTCGAACGCTGGGTCCGCAATGGTGAAGGCTGATTCAGTCATGGGGGCAGTCTAAGTTGCCCGCACGCCAAATTGCCCGCACGCTAAATTGTCGGGGGCCGCTGATAGCTTGGCTTCATGGTCCACTTCGCAGTGGCTCATCCGGCAACAGGGAGTAGGTTACGGTGTTCTTTCTCGATTCGGAGATAGCTGGCGCGCCGCAGGATTTGGTGTTCTCAGCCAGCGATCTTGTCATCGCGGCCACCTGTGAGTACCAGCTCCTCCGGAAACTCGACGAAAAACTGGGCCGCTCCCCCAAAGCCGAGTTCCCGGCAGATGCCATGTTGGATCGCACGGCGAAGCTTGGCGATGTCCACGAGCACAGAGTCCTGGACGAGTTCATGGCAGAGTTCGGGCCCTGGGATCCGGTTACTGGACAGGGCGTTTACGACGTCGTTCCCGCCTCCGCCATGGACCGCGCCACCCTTTTGGCCAAGCATGCGGAATCCATCGAGGCCTTGCGCTCCGGGGCGGACATCGTGTTCCAGGCCGCGTTCTTCGATGGCCAATTCCACGGCCGCTCCGACTTCCTGGTCAAGCGTCCGGGCGGTCAGTACGCCGTCTTCGACACAAAGCTTGCACGCCATGCCAAGGTCACTGCGCTTTTGCAGCTGGCTGCCTATGGCGATCAACTTCTTCAGGCCGGTATTACGCCGGATCCCACTGTCACCTTGGTCCTGGGCAATCGCGTGCACAGCGATCACCCGCTCGCGGAGATTTTGCCCGTCTTCAAGGAACGCCGGGAACGCTTCCTCCGAATGACCACGGCCCATAGGGCTGCTTCAGGACCCAAAGAATGGGGCGACTCCCGCTTCTCCGCGTGCGGCCGCTGCGATTACTGTGCCGAGCAAGTAAAACTGCACCGTGACCTCCTCATGGTTGCCGGCATGCGGATCAGCCGCCGCAAGAAGCTGGTGGAGGCCGGGATCACCACGATCGACCAACTGGCCGAGCTCCCCGCTGTCGGTGATCCCACGCTGCTGCGCCTTCGGGAGCAAGCCCAACTCCAGACCGGCACAGGGGCCCCCGATGGGACGGTGAACTACACGGACAAAGCCGGGGAAGCCAAAGCAGTAAGTTACAAGATCCTGCCGGACAACACCCTCGGCAGGCTCCCCACGCCGGATCCCGGCGATATTTTCTTCGATTTTGAGGGCGATCCCCTTTGGCAGGATCCAGGCACAGGGAAATGGGGCCTTGAGTACCTTTTCGGAGTCATCGAAAACCCCTTGGAGCCTGGCTCCGAACCGGTCTTCCGCCCGTTCTGGGCGCATTCACGAGCTGAAGAAGGCCAGGCATTCGTAGACTTCCTGGAGTATGTTGCCAAGCGCCGTGCCAGCTACCCCGGCATGCATATCTACCACTACGCGGCTTACGAGAAAACTGCCCTCCGCAATCTCTCCCTGACGCACGTGACGGGTGAAAACGCCGTGGACGATCTCCTGAAGCAAGGCGTGCTGGTGGACCTCTACGACACCGTCCGCCACAGCATCCGCGTGTCCGAGAACTCGTACAGCATCAAGAAACTGGAGCCCCTTTACATGGGTCAGCACCTGCGCTCCGGAGACGTGACCGACGCCGGAGCCTCCGTGGTTGCTTATGCCGACTACTGCACGGCTCGAGACACCGATAACCCTGACCAGGCTGCGGCCATCCTCGAAAGCATCAGGGACTACAACGAGTACGACTGCCTCTCGACGCTGGAGCTCCGCAACTGGTTGTTGGCCCGCGCCGCCGAGCGGTCCATCGTCCCGGGCGGCTCTGCCGGCGACGACTCCGGGAATGCGCAAGATTTGGGGGACGAGTCCGATGATTCCCAGACCGCAGCCGAACCGACGAAATATGAGGCTGCACCGGAAGAAACCGCCCTGCTGGACTACGTTGCCGCGCTGCCGGAAGAGGAAAAGCTGTCCCCCGATTCCCGGGCGATTGCGATTGTGGCCGCGGGCGTTGGATATCACCGGCGTGAGGACAAGCAATATTGGTGGGGGCACTTCGACCGCTTGGAAAAGCCAGTGTCCGAGTGGGAGGACGGCCGCGACATCTTCGTCGTGGACAACGCGGAGGTGCTGGAGGACTGGGCCAAGCGCCCTCCACGCAGGAACCTTGTACGGATCGTGAAACTCATTGGCCGTTCCGGTGACGGTGCCGGGTTGGAGCCTGGCAAGACGTACTTCCGGATGTACGGTCCCCCACTGCCTGACGCCTTGGTCGCAAAGGAATCATCAGTGCTGGGTAGGGCGGGTTGGAGCAAGACTGAGGTCATTGAGGTTGGCGAAGAAGGCGACCTTGAGTCCGTGACAATGCTGGAAAGCCTGCGCAACGACTCCACGGAATTTTCACAGACTCCTATGGCGCTGACGCCAGACAGTCCGATTGCGACGAACGGCCAGAGGGCAGCGTTGGCCGCGTTGGCCAGCAAGCTCAGCGATTCGCTGCCGGAATGGCCGCAAGATCCCGCTTTGGACTTGGTGCGAAGGAAGCCGCCAAGACTGCGTACCCTGCCATCCTTGCCCGCCGTGGAATCCGGTCCTGATGGCTATATCGACGCCATCACTGCTGCTGTGAAGGATCTGGACCATTCCTACCTGGCCGTCCAGGGTCCTCCCGGCAGCGGAAAGACCTATGTTGGTGCCCATGTCCTGGCCAGGCTCGTAGCCGATGGCTGGAAAGTCGGTGTCGTGGCGCAGTCCCATGCCGTAGTGGAACACATGCTCCGTGCGGCAGTGGAGAAAGCCGGTGTGGATCCGTTGCGGGTGGCCAAGGAGGTCAAGCACAACGAGCCTGTGCCGTGGAACGGGTGCGCCAAGGCCGACGTCAGCGACATCCTGTCCAAACCAGGTGGAGCTCTCATCGGCGGAACTGCATGGGCCATGGTAGGTAAAGAGGTTCCGCCTGGTTCCCTGGATCTGCTGGTTATTGATGAGGCCGGCCAGTTCTCCCTTGCCAACACCATGGCTGTGAGCCGCGCAGCAAAACGCCTCCTGCTGTTGGGTGATCCGCAGCAACTACCGCAAGTCACCCAAGGCAAACACCCGGAACCCGTAGACGAATCTGCGCTGGGGTGGTTGTCGGACGGTTACAACACGTTGCCGCCCGAACTTGGTTACTTCCTCGCATTGTCATGGCGGATGCATCCTGCCCTATCTGACGCCGTTTCGGAGCTCTCTTACGATCACCGGTTGGAAGCGGCGCCCGCCGCGTCACTTCGCCGCTTGGATGGTGCCAGCCCTGGCATTTCCTGTGTGTATGTCCCCCACACCGGCAACTCGACTTCCTCGCCGGAGGAAGCCGCAGAGGTTGTCCGCCAAGTCCGGGCACACGTGGGCCTGCCGTGGACTGACCCCTCTGAATCATCGGGGAGCCGGCCTCTTGAAGAAACAGACATCCTGGTGGTGGCCGCTTACAACGCCCAAGTGCAACTGATCAAGCACCAGCTCCGTGAGGCCGGGCTCATCAAGGTCCGGGTGGGCACGGTGGACAAGTTCCAAGGCCAGGAAGCGCCGGTGGTCATCGTCTCCATGGCCGCATCAGCCGCAGGGGAAGTACCGCGCGGCATGGAGTTCTTGCTCTTGCGCAACCGAATCAACGTGGCGGTGTCGCGAGGGCAGTGGCGTGCCGTCGTCGTGCGTTCGCCTGAACTCACCAACTACCTCCCGACGCATCCGGAAGGCCTGGAAAACCTTGGCGGCTTCGTGGCCCTATGCCAGCGTGGGGAGGCACCCAACTAAGTAGCAGCAGACGCCGTTTTGACGCTCCATAAAGGCATCTGCTGCTACTCAGTTGGGCAGGGAAAGGGCCTCGTCCAACACACGGCCGAAATTGGTGGCATCGTGAGCGAAGCGGCCCAGGAAGAGTCCGGAGACACCGTCCACCCTCGGCAGCAGACCCGGTTTGGCTGAGCCACCGTAAATGATGGGCAGCTCCTCCAACCCGTGGGCAGTGAGCAATACACGCAGTGCAGCTACAACCTGGGACACATAAGCAGCCGACGCCGGCTCTGCAGCACCGATGGCCCATACGGGTTCGTAGGCGATCACCAGTTGGGAAGCGACGGACCAGTCTCCGGACACGGCCGCTTTGACTTGCCGGAAGACGGTACCGGCGGCATCTTCAGGTTCAGCAACCACGCCCTCCCCCACGCACAGCAGTGGCGTCAGGCCAGCGTCGACGGCGGCACGGACCTTAAGGGCCACCATGGCATCGTCTTCGGCAAAGTAACGGCGCCGTTCCGCGTGGCCGATCTCCACCAGGCCGACACCAAGCTCGGCAAGCATCGACGGTGAGACTTCGCCAGTCCACGGCCCGTCCGACCACCCACAGTTCTGGGCTCCAAGGACCATTGGCGAACCCTGAAGCATCGCAGACGCTGTGGGCAGCACCGGGAAGGAGGGGATCACAAACGGGACCACCCGCCCGGCCGCAAGGGCCGGACGGGCGTCCACTTCTGCCAGCAACTGCTCCAGCCACGCCAAACTCTGCGCATAACCCATGTACATCTTGGTACTGACCCCGATGAACAAGGCGGAAGCAGGAGCAGGAATGTTCACGGCTACTTGGGCATCCACCTTTACTTGGCCAGCAACTCGTCGGCCTTGTTGCTGAAGGCCCGGGTACCGAACATCATCAACGCGGCCAGGAACGGCAGGACGCCCAGAGCGTAGACACCCATGGTGCCCGTGTCCGAGGCCGTGACTTCGTTAACCGTGGTGCGAAGGATCGGTGCGACGAAACCGCCGAGGTTGCCCAGCGAGTTGATCAGCCCGATGCCCGCGGCCGCGGCAGTTCCGGTGAGGAACGCCGTCGGATATGACCAGCAAATGGGACCGGTGGACAGGAAGCTGCACACCGCCAGGCTGATGAAGATAATGCCCAGCGCGGGAAGGTGGTTGGCGCCGGCCCAAGCCGAGCCGAAGATGCAGAGCCCCGTGGATACGAACAGTGCGGTTCCCCAGCGGCGACGACGTGCCACGGTGTTTGCAGCCTTGCCAACGAAATAGCAGGCAAAGATCCCGAAGAACCACGGGATAGCGGCCAGGAGTCCGACGGCGAGCCCAACCTTTTGGCCGGTGAGCTGGGAGACCTGCTGCGGCAAGTAGAACGTGACGCCATAGACAGCTACTTGCAGGCAGAAGTAGATGACGGTGAAGTACCAGACACGGCCGTTGCGCATGGCAGCCAAGACGCCGCGCGGACCTGATTCTTCCTTGACAGTGTCTTCCAGTGCCATGACATCGGTCAGGGCAAGCTTCTCTTCTTTGCTCAGGAACTTGGCGTCCTGTGGGCTGTTGATGAGGAAGAAAAAGGACGCGATGCCGGCCACGATGGCCAACGAACCCTCAACGAAGAACATGACCTGCCATCCGGCGACCCCGGGAACCTGGTCACCGATGTTGATGAGCCAGCCGGACAGCGGAGCACCCAGCATCTGGGAGAGGGGCTGAGCCAGGTAGAAGATAGCGAACATCTTCACGCGGACTTTGTTGGGGAACCAGGCGGCGAGGAACATAATCACGCCTGGGAAGAGTCCTGCCTCGGTGACACCCAGCAGGAAGCGAAGGATGATGAACGACGTCTCACCTTGCACGAAGGCGAAGCACGCGGACACGATGCCCCAGGTGATGGCGATGCGTGCGAGCCAGACTTTGGCGCCGAACTTGGTGAGCAGCAGGTTGCTGGGGATCTCGAACAGTGCGTAGCCGATGAAGAAGATACCGGCACCCAGGGCATAAGCCCCTGCCGTGATGCCTTTGTCCACCCCAAGGGCAGCTTCTGCAAAGCCCACGTTGGTGCGGTCAAGGAATGCCACCACGTACAGGATGACGAGCATGGGCATCAGCCGCAGCGAAGCCTTGGAGATCGCCGACTTCAGGATCGGCGAATCCAGCAACTCCTTGGTGGAAGTTGAGGCAACGGACATTGAAACTCCTCTTTGAGCAATCAGTTGGGGTTGTGATGGCTAAGGAAGCGCGCCATCAGCGCGGGAAGAAAATGAGCACCATGCCCACTGCGCAGGCAAGGATGCCCACGGCAAGGTAGATCTTGCGTTCTCTAGTCCAGGTCTTCATGTGGTCAGTTCCCTTGCGGGGCCTAATGCATGTACAGCCCGCCATCCACATTCAGTGTTTGTCCGGAGATGAAGCCGGAGTCCTCACTGATGAGGAAGGCGATCGCGGCTGCGATGTCCCTGGTTGAGCCCACGCGGTTCACCACGAGGTCCTTGGTCAGTTCGTCCTTGCGTTCCTGGCTCAGCGTGCCGCCCATGATGTCGGTATCGACGGGCCCGGGTGAGATCGCATTGACGGTGATGTCGTATTCGCCGAGTTCCCGGGCTGTGGCACGGGTCAGGCCGATGACACCGGCTTTGGCAACCGAGTAGGGAGTCTTGGAGAACGTTCCGCCACCGCGCTGGGCAGAGACCGAGGAGATGTTCACGATGCGGCCGATCCGGTTCTTTACCATGGATTCGGCCACTCGACGGGTGGCGTAATGGACACCGTTGAGGTTGATGTTCAGGACGCGATCCCACTCGGCAGGTTCGAGTTCCAGGTAGCCGATGGGCGAGCTGACGCCGGCAACGTTGGCCAAGGCGACGATCTGCGGCAGCTCGGCTTCCAGTTCATCGATCGCTGCCCGGACTTCGGCTTCGCTGGCGACGTTCGCGCCCACGCCGTGGGCCTGGATCCCGTACTCTGCAGCAACTTCCTTGGCCGCAGCCTTGCAGGCCGCGTCATCCAGGTCGATGATGCCGATGTTCCAACCTTGGGCGGCCAGGTAGTTCACCGTGGCCCTGCCGATGCCGCGCTCGGAAAGGGCGCCGGTGACGATGGCGGTGCGTTCAGCGGGGAAAGTCATGTGTTTCTCCTAGGAAAGAGTTAGTTGATGGGTGCCGGGCCAAGCTCTTCAATGAGCTTTTGCATGGCGACGTAGGCCTTGTTCCGGTACGCGATGAGTTCCGGGGTGCGCTCGGCGGGGACGTTGAGGAAACCAGCGCCTGTCTTGGTGCCGAGCTTGCCTGCCTCCACGAGGTCCGACAGGATCTTCGGCGTCGCAAACCGCTCCGGGAAGCCGGTCTGAAGGGACTTGTAGCAGAAGTTGTAGACGTCCAGACCGGCCATGTCCGCGATCGCGAACGGACCAAAGAACGGCAAGCGGAAGCCGAACGTCGTACGCACCAGAGTGTCGACGTCGTCCGCTGTTGCGATGCCCTGCTCCACCAGCTGCGCAGCTTCGTGGAACAGCGCGTACTGCAGGCGGTTGAGCACAAAACCCGTAACGTCCTTCACGACGGCCGTCTGCTTACCGGCCGCGTGGACCAGCTCGCGGGAAGCGGCCACCGTGGCGGCGTCAGTGCCGGCGTGCGGAATGACCTCGACGCCGGGGATAAACGGTGACGGGTTGGAGAAGTGAACGCCCAGGAACCGCTCCGGGTTTGTCACGGCTTCTGCCAGTGCGGCAATGGAAATCGTCGAGGTGTTGGAGCCAATCAGGGCATCCGGCCGGGCCGCGGCGCTGATCCGGGCCAGGGTCTGATGCTTGATTTCCAGGACCTCGGGAACGCATTCCTCGATGAAGTCGGCATCAGCAACGGCTTCCTCGATGTCCTTCGCAGCCCAGAGGTTTTGTTTGAGGATTTCAGTGGATCCGGCCGGGAACAGACCATCGGCGATGAACTGATCGGATTCGACCAGCAGGCGATCGAAGTTCTTCTGCGCGATCTCGGCAGACACATCCGCCAAAGCCACGCGCGCTCCGCCGAGCGCCAGGACCTGGGCGATGCCGCCGCCCATGTAACCGGAGCCGACGACGGCGATCTTCCGGGCTGTGCTTTTCGCGGTGCCTTCGCTTGCTTCAGGAGTGGTCATGATCAGACTGCCTTCGTGTAGTTGGGCTCGTAGGAGCAAATGGCGTCCACCTTGGCGGCGGAGGATGAGTTTTGGTCAAAGCGGTGGCCGAGCCACTCCCCTACGAGCTTCTTGGCCAGTTCCAAGCCAATCACCCGCTGACCGAGCGTGAGGACCTGCGCATTATTGCTCAGCACGGACCTCTCCACCGAGTAGCTGTCGTGGGCAGTAACCGCACGGATTCCGGGGACCTTGTTGGCCGCAATGGCAACGCCCAGCCCAGTGCCACAGATCAGGAGGGCCCGATCGAACTCACCGTCGGCTACCTTGCGGGCGGCATCGACGGCGACGTGGGGATAGGCCGTGGAATCGTTGGCACCGACTCCAACATCGGTCACTGATGCCACACGCGGGTCGGATTCCAGCAGAGCCAAGAGCGCTTGCTTGTATTCCACTCCGGCTTCGTCATTGCCGACGACGATGCGCCAGCCTTGTGTCTCGCTCATTCTCAGGCTCCGTTTCCGGCCGGAGCCGCTGAAGCAGCACTGGCCAGTAGTGAATCGATGTGGTGGGAGATCCTTGTGGCGATCAGACCAAAGGAGACTGCGCCGGGATCGGGGTGGCCGAGGCTCTTCTCGGCAAGGGGCCGGGCCCGGCCCTTGAGTGGACGAAGTTCAGCGGTCTGCGCGGCAGCCAATTCAGCAGCCGCAGCAGCTGCTGCCAGTGCCCTGTCAACGGGAGCACCGCCGTCGAGCTCTGTCAGGAACGCGTCCCGGAACGGCAGGAGTGCGTCAACCATGGTTTTGTCTCCGGGCTCGGCCTTGCCGAGTTCGGTGATGGCCAGGACGAAGGCGGAAACGGCGGCTCGGGCGTCGTTGGCACTGTACGTTTCGCGGTTGCCGAGTGCTTGGCCGGCCGCGATGACCGCCGAACCCCACAGCGCGCCGGATGTTCCGCCTGCCCGTTCGCTCCAGGCCTCGCCGGCCGCGAGGAGGATTCGCGCTACCGAAGACCCGGATGCGGCTTCGCCCGCAGCAGCCGCAGCGTCGACGCCACGACGCATACCGATTCCGTGATCACCGTCGCCGGCGATAGCGTCCAGCTTGCCGAGCTCGTCTTCGTGTTCGACGACGACATCGCGGACCTGGGCGAGCATCGCCACGGCCTGCCGCCCGAGTTCCGCCGCCGCAGGGGTGGACTGTTCGACGTCGGCGGTTTCGGCGTCGACGATTGCTGCCTCGGCGCGCGCTGCGCGGGGTGCCATGCTGCCCTTGCGGAAAGCGGGGGTATCGGCGGGCGCTGCCCAATACTGTTCGAGTTCATCGTCCAGCCAGAGCAGCGTCAGGGACAGTCCGGACATGTCCAAACTGGTCACCAGTTCGCCGCATTCCGGTTCAACAACGGTGAGACCAGCAGCGGTAAGCAGCTTTTCGACCTTACCGAACAGCAGGAAGAGTTCGTCATACTTCACAGTGCCCAGGCCGTTGACGATCGCCACAACGCGGTCCCCCGAACCCTCGGGCTTGTCAGCGAGCAGCTTGGAAACCAGAAGCTGTGCAAGCTCGGACGCGGTGGGCATCGGGTGTTCCGAGATCCCGGGCTCACCGTGGATTCCGAGGCCCAGGGACATCTGCCCGGCCGAGACGTGGAACAGCGGATCCTTGGCACCAGGCAGGGTACAACCGTCGAAGGCCACCCCGAGGGACCGGGTCCGGTAGTTGGTCTTGATGGCCAAGCGCTCGACGTCGTCAAGGTTCAGTCCCGCTTCGGCTGCGGCGCCTGCGATCTTGAAAACCGTGAGGTCGCCCGCGATGCCGCGGCGTTTCTCGAGTTGGTCGATCGGAGCGCTTGCGATGTCATCCGTGACGGTGACAGTGCGCGTTTCGATGCCCTCGGCGTTGAGGCGGAGCTGTGCCTGGCCGAAATGCAAAACGTCGCCAGCGTAATTGCCGTAGCTCAGCAGAACCCCACCTCCGGCATTGGCTGCTTTGGCCACGCGGTACACCTGGCCAGCGGCCGGGGAGGCGAACATATTGCCGCAGGCCGAGCCGGTTGCGAGTCCGGGGCCGACCAATCCGGCGAAGGCCGGGTAGTGCCCGGAACCGCCGCCGACCACCAACGCCACTTGCCCGCCAGGTACTTCGGTGGAGCGGACCACGCCGCCATCTACCCTGGCAACGTAGCCGCGGTTGGCAGCCACGAAGCCGTCCAGGGCTTCATCGGCAAAGTCTGCCGGGTTGTCGAAAATCTGTGTCATTCCTTAGACTCCTGCGAGTTCCGTGACGGGCTGTTGCCGGCCTTGCGCGACCTGGCTCGTGCCAAGTTTGTAGCCCTCGGTCTTCGGCAGGACGTGGCGGCGCAGGTATTCCTGGTTGCTGGCCGTGACGCTGAGCCCGTCGCCACCGTAGTGCTCCGTGCAGAGGATGCCCTGGAAGCCGACCGAGAGAGCAAACTTGAATGCCTCGCGGTAGTTGATCAAGCCGCTTTCCATGGGTGCGGGCATGGTGATGTAGCTGTTGCGGGCCACATCTTCGTCGCGGATGTAATTCTTCATGTGCCAGTAGTTGGAGTACGGCAGGGTCTTGGCCACCATCTCGTGCCAGTCCTCGATGGGACGGTGCAGGCGGATCAGGTTACCGAGGTCCGGGTTGAGGCCGACGTTGTCCAGACCGATGTCCTGGACCAGCTGTACGGATGAATCAGCGGTGCCGAGGTAGGTGTCCTCGTACATTTCCAGGGAGATGAGGATGCCGGCTTCGGCTGCGTGCTTGCCAAGTTCACGAAGGCGGGAGACTGCGTTGCCCCACATTTCCTTGTCGCCTACCGGGTCCTTGTAACCCTCCACCGTCCAGAACCACAACTGCTTCTGCTGCTCCGGAGTGATGGCCTGGTGAAGTCCGAAGGAGACAACCTCGCATCCAAGCTCCGCCGCGGCGTCGATGGTGCGGTGGCTGTAGGCGAGGTTGTCGGCCCAGTCCGTCTGGTGGATGATGCTGCGGCGGATTGCGGAGATGACCGGAACCCCGATGCCCACTTCGTCAGCCGTCTGCTTGAACTCGGCCAGACGCTCCGTGCTGAGATCGCCCGGGCGGACCCAGCTGTCGGTGAGGTCCGCGTTTGCGAACCCAGCCTCCTTCACTTCCTGCAAGACTGCAGCCCAAACGGAAGCGTCGGCGTCGTTGATGTGCCGCCCCGCAGCGTCGATGCCCGGGAACTGCAGGAGGGCCGCGGTGATGGGCCAATTCTCGGCGGTATACGCCATGATGATCACTCCTTCGTGGAATCCTGTTTCCTATAGGATTTATGAACGAAGCAAAGCTGTCAACCCTTTTCGCGAAACTTCCTAGATCCTATATGTCTTACATATGTCTGTGAAGGGGCTCACTGATCGCACGAAAAAGGCCCGCCGCATTCGCGACGAGCCCTTACGGACTTGTGGGTTTTCAGTCTTCAGGCGCGTCAGCCATTGCCCGACCCCGTACCTTTTCCACGTGATTGATCATTGCTTCGGCCGCTTTCCCCGGGTCCCCAGTGGACATCGCGTCCAGCACGGCTTGGTGCTCGGCGATAGCCTGCTCCGCATCCGTGATGCCCACTCCCCCAAACAAGCGGAACCGCTGGATCTGACCGCCCAGCGTGTTGTAGGCGGCGAGGAGGAACTGGTTCCTGGCTTGCGCCGCGATCAACTGGTGGAAACGCTCGTCAGCCTCGAGGTAGCTGCGGTACTCAGCAAACGTGCCGCCCCGCGGTGCCGTCCTGAGATCCTCAACGGCCTGCTTCAGGGCGTCCAAGCCTTCCGACGTCATGCGCTCGCACGCGAGGCGGGCATTCACTGGCTCTATCGAAAGCCGTGCTTCCATGAGTTCGGCGAAGTCCTCCCGCGTGAACACGGGGGCTACGCGATACCCTTTCAACGCCACGCGGCGCACCATGCCTGTATGCTCCAACCGCGCCAGCGCTTCACGCACGGGGGTGGGAGAAACGTCCAGTTCCCGCGCCATTCCGTCGATGCTGACGGCTGCCCCGGGTTCGAGCCGACCATCCATGAGCCACTCGAGGAGGGCTTCATAAACGTGGTCGGCCAACACCTGGCGGCTGACGGGAAAGCCCGGGCGGGGAAGAGCCGGCGAAGGTTCAGACATGCCACAAATCCTATAGGAACGCGAGCACCAGCCGACCCCTCTTTCCCAACTAGGTCGCAGCAGCGCGCGTTTTGAGCGCTCAAAACGCGCTTAAGTGCGACCTAGTTGGGCGGGCACACGCTTAACGCACGACGCCGGCACTCGGGTGAGTGCCGGCGTCGCGGTCCTGCTGGGGTTCTGCGCGGTTAGTTGGCGTAGAGCGGGTAGTCCGTGTAACCCTTTGCACCCTCGCCATAGAACGTGGAGGCGTCCGGCTCGTTGAGCGGGAGGCTTTCACGCCAGCGGCGCGCGAGATCCGGGTTGGCAATGGCGGGGCGGCCAACCACAACGCCGTCCGCGAGGCCATCGGCCACCAATGCAACAGCTTCCTCGCGCGTGGTGATTTCACTGAAGCCAGTGTTCACCAGGAACGTGCCATTGAAGCGTTCGCGAAGATCCTGGACCAGGGCACCCTTGGGGTCGTGGTGCAGGATGCTGAGGTACGCAAGGTTGAGCGGCGCAATGGTCTCCACGAGGACTTCGTAGGTGGCGCGGACGTCCGCGGCATCCGTCTCGGCGATACCCTGCACGTTGTGTTCCGGGGAGATGCGGATGCCAACGCGGTTCGCGCCAAGTGCTTCAACCACCGCATTGACGGTCTCGATCACGAAGCGCGCACGGTTCTCCGGGGACCCACCGTAGCTGTCGGTACGGACATTCGAGTTGGGCGCAAGGAATTCATGCAGCAGGTAACCGTTGGCGGAGTGGAGTTCCACGCCGTCGAATCCTGCCTCAATCGCGTTCTTGGAGGCGGTGACAATATCCTGAATGACTCCCGGGAGCTCGTCCGTGTGGAGTTCGCGCGGCACCGGGTACGGCTGCTTGCCGCTGGGAGTGCGGACATCACCCTCGATGGCAACAGCACTCGGGCCCACGATTTCGTGGCCGCCCGTGA
Source organism: Paenarthrobacter aromaticivorans (assembly GCF_019038615.1). Lineage (NCBI taxonomy): Bacteria > Bacillati > Actinomycetota > Actinomycetes > Micrococcales > Micrococcaceae > Paenarthrobacter > Paenarthrobacter aromaticivorans. The sequence goes on along the minus strand of NZ_JAHOPC010000011.1, from coordinate 159,428 downwards.
TGTCCGCGTGCGAAACGCGGCCACCGTGCATGACCTGGGCGAAGATGCGCCCACCCTCAGAGTGGACGGCGTCAGTGACCGTCTTCCAGCCCGCGATCTGCGCTTCCGTCACCAGACCAGGCTGGCCTGGATACGACTGACCGGCCGGCGTCGGGTACGTTCCCTCGCTGACAATCAGCCCAAGGGAAGCGCGCTGCCGGTAGTGCTCGGCGATCAGTGAACCCGGAATGCCTTCCGCGCCGGCCCGCAGCCGGGTCAGGGGCGCCATCACCAGTCGGTTGGGAAGTTCGAGCTCACCAAGTGCCAAGGGGGAAAACAGCATGCGCAGTTCCTTTCAGAATGAATCAGGTTCACTCTTGGCAACTGTGCGGCGTCTGCAACTATTCCGGATGCGAGACAGATCACATGCTGTTTAGCCCCGGCCCCGCAGCCTCATGGCGTCGTCGAAGCATTCGCAAAGGGCCAGCACCGCAACCAGGTGCGCTTCTTCGGCATGCGGTGGGTCAGTGTCAATGCAGATCGCTTCGTTGACAGCCTGGGCAAGATCCTTGGACTCCTTGCCAGTCAATGCCCACACCCGCGCTCCGGCGGCTTTGGCAGCGGCAGCGGCCTCGCGGAGATCATCCGTGATTCCCTTCGCAGCAAGCAACACCACGATGTCGCCACGGCGAACCTGCCCTCGAATCTGGTCACTGATGCTTCCGCGGGCGCCGTCGTTGCCGCTCTTGCTGACAGATATGGCCTTGAAGGCAGAGCCATCCCTGGGGTCGTGGGCCGCCAACTCGGAGGTGAATCTCTGTGCTTCGTGCGCAGAGCCATCGCTGCCGGCTGCAAACACGCTGCCGCCACGAAGACGTACGCGGGCCAGTTCCTCCCCCCATTCAGCGAGCCGCGACGATTCACGGCGCAAGGCCGCTACCGCTGGGCCGATCTCGCCCAAATGGCCAAGAACAACGTCAACCGCATGCCTGTTCTGCCTTGAATCCGTCGGGCGCACCACTTGGCCCGGTCGCCTTACCACGATGCTCACTTCCTGCCTCCGTTTCACCGTAGGAACTTACACGTTCCTATCTCCGTCCCGCCTCGAACTGTCCCTCACGGAACCGTCCCGCACAGAATCGTCCCGGGTAGAGCCCTCCCGCGTAGCCCGCTCCCGCAAAGGCTCTTCCCTAACGGCGCTTTCCCGTGCCGAGCGATCCCGTGTAAGCCGTTGTTCGCTTGTATCCATGTCACGTGTATCCATGTCACGGTCACGTCCACGATCCGCGTCATTCTCCCGGTCGCGGCCAGTCCTGACATCGGGGTCCACTTTGTCGGCGTGGCGCAGGTGTTCCTGTACGCGCCCGCTGGCTTCTTCGGCCTTCTCCGCATGCCGGTCCGCTTCGCGCCGGAGCCGGTTGGCCTCGACTTCTGCCTGAACGGCTGCTGCCTCAGCTTGTGCCGACTGAGCCTTCGCTTGGTGTGCGCCGAGGGCTTCCTGGTCTGCCTTCTCGCGCAGTTCCCCTGCGCGACGGCGATTGAGTTCGGTCTTCTTCTTGCGTCCAACTACCACTGCAATGATCACAGCTGCGACTACGACGACGGCCAACACGATGATCAATACCAGTTGTCCTGTGTCCATGTGGATTGCCTCCCTCGTGAACGGCTTTGTTTGGGCGCCGCCCCTAGCCCATGCTGTGCTTAGTACCCAAAGCTGTACCCATCCAGTGTTCGTTCGAAACGCTTTCTGATCACGTGGACAGCTATCTCCTACCAGCTTAACACCAATTATCAGGTTACTTACTAAAGTGGGTGCGAAGGTGACTAGGCCGGTCAGCGGGGGACGCCGTCGTACTACTGCCCAACTACTGCCCAAAATAGGTGTTTTTAGCTACCCGTCGCCTCTGGATGCTCCCTGGCGCGCTTCTCCTCCGGCGTCTCGCCGCTATCGTCCGGGATGAACGTAGGGTCCACCTCCGTAGTAAAGTCACCCGTCCCGGGGGTGCTGTCCCCATGCTCGACGTCGTCAGGTACCGCCTGCTTTGAAGGTTCAGAAGGCGATTTGTCCCGTTCGCTCGATTCTTCGCTCATAGCCTCAATGTAGGCCGGGCTTCAAGGGCTGTCGAGGCTACCAAAGACCTTGTGCGCCGCTGCCAACTCTGCTTCGCTGGGAAGGTCTCCTGCAGCGCGGGACACACCTCCAGCCCCAAAGCAGGGAGAGCGATTGTGAAAGCAGTGACGTGGCAAGGAAGGCGCTCGCTGAGCGTTATTGATGTCCCCGATCCCACCATCCAGGAACCAACGGATGTCATTGTCCGAATAACATCGTCAGCCATTTGTGGCTCGGACCTGCACCTCTACGAAGTCCTCGGCCCCTACATGCACAAGGGCGACGTCATCGGCCACGAGCCCATGGGAATCGTGGAAGAAGTGGGCTCGGAGGTCCACCGGCTCCAGAAGGGCGACAGGGTGGTGGTGCCCTTCAATATCTCCTGCGGCCGGTGCTACATGTGCAACCAAGGCCTTCAGTCGCAGTGCGAAACCACGCAGGTCAAAGCCAAGGGTACAGGGGCTGCACTCTTTGGATACTCCGAACTCTACGGCTCCGTGCCGGGTGGCCAGGCACAATACCTGCGGGTGCCTTTCGGCGACTACGGGCCCATCAAAGTAGATTCAGACCTCCCCGACGAGCGCTACCTGTTCCTCTCGGACATCCTGCCCACCGCGTGGCAGGCCGTGGAATACGCCAACGTCCCCGAGGGAGGCACGTTGGCGGTGCTCGGACTCGGCCCTGTGGGCCAGTTCGCTTCCAGAATTGGCGTCCACAAGGGTTTCCGTGTCATTGGCGTGGATCCCGTTCCCGAGCGCCGGGCGATGGCGGAAGAACATGGCGTGGAGACCATGAACTACAGCCCGGATGTCGCCGCGGAGATCCGCGAGGAGACCCTCGGCCGGGGCCCGGACGCGGTGGTGGATGCAGTGGGCATGGAAGCCCACGGCTCCCCGGTGGCATCTTTCCTGCACCGGGCGGTTTCGTTGCTGCCTGACAAGCCGGCGCAGGTAGCCATGGAGACCATGAGCGTGGACCGCCTTGCCGCCCTCCACACGGCAGTGGATCTGGTGCGGCGCGGCGGTACCGTTTCGCTCAGCGGCGTTTACGGAGGCCAGGCGGATCCCATGCCGCTGATGACCATGTTCGACAAGCAAGTCCAACTCCGCATGGGGCAATGCAACGTGCGCAACTGGACTGACCAGCTGCTCCCCTTTGTAGAGGACGACGCCGATCCGCTGGGAGTCATGCATCTGGTCACCCACACGGGTGGTCTGGACGACGCACCTGACTTGTACGAGAAATTCCAGCAGAAGCAGGACGGCTGCATCAAGGTGGTGCTGAAGCCCTGATTTCCTGGAGGATCAGTTGGGCCATAGAGATGGGCGGAGGCGCCTTAGGCGAGGTGCTTTCCGCCGGTAACCCCAATAACCGAGCCGGAAATGTAGCTGGACTCCTCCGTCGCCAACAGGACATACGTCGCGGCAAGTTCAGCAGGCTGACCGGCCCGGCCGAGGGGCGTGTCCTGCCCGAACTTCACGATCTTCTCCTCGGGCTGGGTTGGTGGTTGCAAGGGGGTCCAAATGGGTCCGGGAGCTACGGCATTGACCCGGATCCCCTTGGATCCCAGGGATTCTGCCAACGAGAACGTCATGCTGTTGATGGCCGCCTTGGTGGCGGCGTAATCGATGAGCGAGGGACTCGGATGGTAACCCTGGATCGATGAGGTGTTGATGATCGAGGACCCCGGCTGCAAATGAGGCAAGGCCGCCTTGGTAAGCCAGAAGAGTGCATAGACGTTGCTCTTGAAGGTCCGGTCGAACTGTTCGCTGCTGAGATCTTCGATCCCCTGGCTGGTAGTCATCTGGAAACCCGCGTTGTTGACCAGAACGTTCAGCCCATCAAATTCTTCGATGGTTTGGGCGATGACTTCCTGACAGAATTCTTCGTCCCGCAGATCCCCCGGCAGCGCCAGGGCCCGGCTGCCGGCGGCCTCGATCAACTGGACGGTCAATTCGGCGTCCTGCTCCTCTTCCGGCAAATACGTGAACGCCACATCTGCCCCTTCACGGGCAAACGCAATGGCCACAGCTCTCCCAATCCCGCTGTCGCCGCCAGTAATCAAGGTCCGGAATCCCATCATCCGGTGATGGCCCACGTAGCTTTGCTCCCCGTGATCCGGTCGCGGGATCATTGCCTCGGTCCAGCCAGGGTAGTCCTGGGTTTGCGGCTCGAACTCCCCCGACGGATACATCGTCCGTGGGTCTGAGGCCTCTTCCGGGTCCTCCGCCGGGTTAAGGACGTGGTTTTCCAACGCCATCGCGATGTCCTCGTCGAGGTCGGTTGTTGACTGAACCTGCCCTGAGTCGTCGGTCTGCTCGGATTCCTCTGGCTGCCCTGGTTCCTCGCTCAGCCCGGTCTCTTCGTTCCGCTCATCCTGTGCCATGCCTAATTCTAAGCACCCTGACTTTTCGCCCGCAGCGCTAGCCAAGGTACCTATTTTTGGGCCGACAGCACCAGTGCGCCTGACTTATCCGTGGACAGGGCGAGGGAGGAGATGAAGCGGGGTTCGCCGTCGGGACTGTCCTGGCCTGAGCGGAGCATGTCCGGGCGTTCGAACTCAAGGCCGGTGACGTGGCAGAGGAGCTTCTCGTCGCTGGGGTTTCCGTCGGCGTCGAACATGGGCAGGTCGATTCCGTCATCGGTGCGGCGAAGGTAGTAGCGGCCACGCGTGGCCAAAGCCAGGACCGGGGGAAGTACCAAAGCAAGGACGACGGCGAAAATTGGCGAATACGGCTGCACTCCGGCACCGAAAGCCCCAAAGAAGACCGCGATGGACATCCCTGCCGAGACCAGCATGGAAACGAAGCCGACCGGATTGATGGGGTAGAGCATGCCCCGTCGAAACTCAGGAACCTTGGGCGAGATCTTCAAGAGGTACTTGTTGATGGCGATATCGGAGGCAACTGTGACCACCCAGGCCATGGCGCAGTTGGCGTAGAAGCCAAGGATCGTGTTGAGGAATTCGAACATGTTCGACTCCATGAGGACCAATGCGATCACCAGGTTGACCACAACGAACACCATGCGGCCCGGGTAGGTCTTGGTGATGCGGGTGAAGGAATTGGTCCAGGCAAGCGATCCGGAATAGGCGTTGGTGACGTTGATCTTGATCTGCGAGATAACCACCAACACAACTGCCAGGGACATCGCGAGCCAGGCCGGCATCATCTCCTGGTACACGCCCAGGAATTGGTGGACTGGTTCATTGGCGTGCACGGACGCGGCGGGATCCAACCTGGCGATCAGGTAAATGGCAATAAACATGCCTACAACCTGCTTGATGGCACCAAAAATAACCCAGCCGGGTCCGGCGAGGATTACGGCACGCCACCAAGCACCCTTGTTCTCCGCGGTCTTGGGTGGCATGAAGCGCAGGTAATCGATCTGCTCTGCGATCTGGGCCATCAACGAAAGGCAAACGCCGGCAGCCAGCATCACGGAGGCAAGATTGGTGCCGCCCTCGCCCGAGGCGCCGGTGTAGGCAAAGAAGGCGTCGATGCTTTCGGGGTGGGACAACAGCAGATAGCCGACGGGCACCACCATGAGCAGCAACCACAAGGGCGTGGTCCACACTTGCAAAGTAGCAAGGGTCTTCATCCCGTAGATCACCAGCGGAATGATGATGATGGTGGATACGGCATACCCAAGCCATTGCGGGACGCCGAGGCCCAATTGCAGGCCCTGGGCCATGATGGAGCCTTCGAGGGCAAAGAAGATAAAGGTGAAGGTCGCGAAAATGATGTTCGTGACCACTGAACCGTAGTAGCCAAAGCCTGACCCGCGAGTGATGAGGTCGAGGTCTATGTTGTAGCGGGCGGCGTAGTACGCCAGTGGAAAGCCCGTGGCGAAGATGATCACCGCGGCAACGATGATGCCGAAGATCGCATTCACGGTGCCGTAGGCGATGCCGATGTTTGCCCCGATCGAGAAGTCAGCCAGGTAGGCGATCCCGCCAAGGGCACTGGTCGCCACCACACCGGCGCTCCACTTCCGGTAGGAGCGCGGGGCGAACCGGAGCGTGTAGTCTTCCAGGCTCTCCTTCGCTGCGCTCATCGCATCGGCGTTCCCCGCCGTCGTAACTCTTTGGGTGTCTGTCAGAACGTCGCTCATCCGGGCTCACTTTCAAGATTCGTGGTCGGTGCTTCGTCAACGACGCTAGTCACGCAGCGGGTCAAATCAGTCACAACGATGTTTCACAGCTGTAACTTCTGCACCAGCCGACTGCGCCCACAAGCCATACGGGCAGTCCAAAATCCGCTACGCCACTTTGTGCGGACCCCACAAAATCGCGTGCCGCCCCCACGGATACCGTCAAGTCCATGACGACCCAAACAACTCATCGAACCCCGGCAGGCGCTGCCTACGCCATCCTGGACATCGCACGCGAGCAGGTCCTTGAGCGCGGTGAAGGCCTCAACGAAGCCCAGCTTGTGGAGATCCTCCAACTTTCTGACGAAGCGATTCCCGCTGCCATGCAGCTCGCCCACGAGGTCCGGCTGAAGCACTGCGGCGAGGACGTCGAGGTTGAAGGCATCATCTCCATCAAGACCGGAGGCTGCCCCGAAGATTGCCACTTCTGCAGCCAGTCCGGACTTTTCGATTCCCCGGTCCGTGGCGTGTGGCTGGATATCCCTGAACTGGTGAAGGCTGCCAAGGAAACAGCCGCCACCGGTGCCACCGAGTTCTGCATCGTTGCAGCTGTGCGTGGCCCCGACATCAAACTCATGAACCAGATCAAGTTCGCGATCGACCGCATCAACGAGGAAGTTGATATCAACATTGCGTGCTCCCTGGGTATGTTGACCCAGCGCCAGGTTGACCAGCTGGCCGAGTGGGGCGTCCACCGCTATAACCACAACCTCGAAACCGCGCGGAGCTACTTCCCCGAGGTCGTCACCACGCACAGCTACGAGGAACGGCTGGACACCTGCAACATGGTCAAAGCCGCCGGTATGGAACTGTGCTGCGGCGCCCTGATCGGCATGGGTGAAACCCTCGAGCAGCGGGCCGAACTCGCCGCCCAACTGGCCGCATTGGAACCGCACGAAGTTCCGCTGAACTTCCTGAATCCACGTCCGGGAACGCCGTTGGAAAACCAGGGCATCATGGACGGCAAGGACGCCCTCCGCGCCATCGCCGCCTTCCGGCTCGCCATGCCGCGCACAGTACTCCGCTACGCTGGCGGCCGCGAACTGACCCTGGGCGATCTCGGCACCCGCGAGGGACTGCTCGGCGGCATCAACGCCGTGATCGTGGGCAACTACCTAACCACCCTTGGGCGCCCCGCCACCGCCGACCTGAACCTCCTGGTGGAGCTCAACATGCCCATCAAGGAACTCCAGAAGACGCTATGACCGCGATAGGCGCCATGCAGGCGGAATACTGCGGGCACTGCGGCGGCACGGTTGCCGGCGCCCTTTTTGAGGACGTTGTTGAAGGCGCTGTTGAGGACGGCACCGTCATTGGGGGCGGTACCGTTCGCAAAGGCACCAACGGCGAGCGCCCGACGTCGCACCCCCACTCGACGTTGGACTCCCACCAAGGCTGCCAGCAACGGTTGGCGATGGAACCGCCCAGGTATTGCGCGCAGTGTCGCCGCAGGATGAAGGTCCAGGTGACGCCGTTGGGTTGGTCGGCGGAGTGCTCGCGCCACGGACGGGTGTCCCGATGAGTTCGCTGATCGAGCGGGACCGGGCGAGCCTGTGGCATCCTTACGCTCCGGCGTCCGGGACGCTGCCGCTTTGGGAAGTTGAAGCGGCCGACGGCGTGGCGCTGCGGCTTCGGGACGAGGACGGCCGAACGCATGAGGTGCTGGATGCGATGTCGTCGTGGTGGTCGGTGATCCATGGGTACCGCCATCCTGTGCTGGATGCCGCGGTTCAGCGCCAGCTGGGGTCCTTCAGCCATGTGATGTTCGGTGGACTGACGCATCAACCTGCCGTGGATCTTGCCGAGACCCTGCTGTCTCTTGCACCGCAGGAACAGGGCCGCCAGCTGGAACGGGTGTTCCTGGCAGATTCCGGCTCCGTTTCAGTGGAGGTGGCCCTAAAGCTGGCCGTGCAGTTCCAGACTGCCTCCGGGCGTCCACAACGGCAGCGCTTCCTGACGGTCCGCGGTGGCTATCACGGCGACACGTTTGCCGCGATGGGCGTTTGTGATCCCGTTGACGGCATGCACTCCGCGTTCCCTGGTTTGCTGGCGGGTAATGTGTTCGCGCCGCGTCCTCCAGCCGCAGCGACGGCCACCCCAGCAGCTATCGGTGAGTGGCGGACATCAGTCGAGACGCTGGCCCGTGAGCATTCCAATGAGCTCGCAGCGATCATTGTGGAACCTGTCCTGCAGGGTGCTGGCGGGATGTTCATCTACCCGCCGGAGTGTGTGCGGATCCTCCGCGAGGTTGCCGATGCGCACGGCTTGCTGCTCATCCTGGACGAGATCGCCACGGGCTTTGGGCGAACAGGCGAGTTGTTCGCTGCGAACCATGCCGGCGTCGTCCCGGACATCCTGTGTGTCGGCAAGGCGCTCACGGGTGGGTACATGACGCTGGCCGCAACGTTGTGCACGGGTGAGGTTGCCCGGGTGGTATCCAGCGGTGATGCTGGTGCCCTACTTCACGGCCCCACGTTCATGGGCAACCCGCTCGCCTGTGCCGTGGCCAACGCGAGCCTCGGGCTGCTGCGGGACGGCGACTGGCGCGCAGACGTTGACCGCGTAGGCGCAGGGCTCGCGGAGGGCTTGACCACGGCGTTGGAGCTCGACGGCGTGAGGGACGTCCGCATTATCGGCGCGGTGGGCGTCATTGAGTTGGCGGACGCGGTGGACGTCGCTGCAGTGACCCGGGCTGCGATCGAGCGGGGAGTGTGGATCCGTCCTTTCCGTAATCTCGTCTATACGATGCCGCCATACATCAGCTCAACCTCCCAGATCAGGACCATCACTGCTGGCATGGTGGCGGCAGTCTCCGCGGCCGCAGACAGGCTGGAGGCCAGAGTATGAGCCTCTCCATGACCGCTTGGCTGGAGCAACAGGCAGAGGTCCGCGAGCGCCGCGGGCTGGTGCGGACGCCGACAGTGCGTGGTCCGCAGGGCGCCCGCGGCAAAGAAAGCGCCTCGGACAGAGAAGGCGCCCCCGATCGTAAAGCCGGACACCGCGGGATGATCGACCTCGCCAGCAACGACTACCTGGGCCTCTCCACGGACCCGCGCCTGGCTGAGGCTGCCACGGACGCGATCAGGCGCTGGGGCACTGGCGCTGCATCATCCCGCTTGGTCACCGGCACCACCGAGCTGCATCTTGAGTTGGAGCACCACCTTGCCCTGTTCACGGGAGCGGAGGCTGCGTTGGTCTTCTCCTCGGGCTACCTCGCCAATCTGGGTGTCACCACGGCTTTGGGTGGTCCCGGAACGTTGATTGTGGCAGACGAGTACTGCCATGCCTCGTTGATCGACGGTTTTAGGCTGAGCCGCTCGGAAGTGCGGAAATTCAAGCACAACGACGCTGCGGACGCGGCACGCCTCCTAGAGGGGCGGACACAGCCGCGGGCCCTTGTTGTTGTTGAGTCCATCTACAGCGTCGGCGGGGACGCTGCTCCACTACGGGAATTATTCAACCTCGCCCAGGAACACGACGCCGTGCTGCTGATCGATGAGGCCCACAGCCTGGGCGTTGCCGGCGTTGGTCCCTTTCAAGGGCGCGGCGCGGTGGCCGGCACCAGCCTGGCCGACCATCCGGGTGTTGTCCGCACTGCCACCCTGTCCAAAGCCTTGGGCAGCCAAGGCGGGGCGGTGCTTGGTTCCAGCCTCCTGCGGGAGCACTTGGTGAACCGCTCGCGTAGCTTCATTTTCGACACCGCGTTGGCCCCGCCGGCAGCGGCGGCTGCCATGGCCGCCGTCGGAATCATCCAGCGGGAACCTTGGCGCGCCGCGGCCGTCCATCACAACGCAGCCGCCCTCGCCGCCCAACTGCAACCCACGCTGGGACGCCCAGCCGCCGTCGAACGTTCAGCCGGAGCAGTTCAATCCATCCCCATGCCTTCAGCGGAGGCTGCCTTGGCTGCGAGCCAGGCCGCGTACGCTGTCGGCGTCCAGGTGGGGTGTTTCCGCCCACCTTCGGTGCCCGACGGCGTCTCCCGCCTGCGGCTCACAGCCCGGGCCAACCTCACCCCCACCGACCTCGACCATGCCTGCACAGTGCTGCGCGACATCCTGGAGCGAACCCCATGAAACTTCCCCGCATCATCCTGGTGACCGGTACCGATACCGGCGTCGGGAAGACCATCACAACGGCGGCGCTCGCCACAGCGCTTCAGCAACGCGGCTGCTCGGTGGCGGTCTACAAGCCCTGCCAAAGCGGCAACGTAGACGGCGATTCGGACTGCGCGGAAGTGGTGCGGCTTGCCGGCCCACTCACTGCCGAGGCCGGCATTGTGCTGGAACAGCCGCTGGCCCCCGTCCCCGCTGCTGCCTGCGACGAGGTGGTGCTGCCGCAGCTTGCTTCGCATGCCCAGCGAATCCGCGCACTGGCCAACACCCATGACCATGTACTTGTGGAAGGTGCCGGCGGGGTGCTGGTTGAGTTGGACCACGACGGCGGGACGCTGGCGGACCTCGGAAGCCTCCTGGGCGACTCGGCTGGTTTCGCCGTGGTGGCGCGGCCGTCGCTGGGCACCTTGAACCACACGGCGCTGACGCTCGAAGCCCTCGATCGGAGGGGCCTGCCGGTGGTGGGTGTTGTGCTTGGCAGCTGGCCTGCGGTCCCAGGTGCAGTGGAGCGAAGCAACCGTGCCACCATCTCCGGCTGGCCCGTTCCGCTGTTGGGGGCCATCCGGCACGAAGCCGCCGCACTGGCCCCTGAAGCGTTCCGCGAACAGGCAGCCTCCTGGCTTGAGGGGGTGCCGGCATGAGCACCGTCACCACATGCCCCTACAAGGTGCTGCGCGATCCTGATTCCGTCCGCGAGGTCCTTCACCGGCCTGACGACTTCAGCCCTGCCAACGCACTTTTGGCCGTGACGCCCCTGAGCGGCCAGGCCCTCCGCATCCTGCAAAAGGCACGCTTCGCCCTTCCACCAGTCCTGGCCAGCAACCACTCCCCCTCACACGCAGCTATCCGCAAGGTGGTGGCGGGCTTCTTCACTCCCGCCAAAGTTGCGGCCATGGAACCGCGCATCCGGCAGCTCTCCCGGGAGTCAGCCACGGCCGCAGCCCAACTCCTCCGCTCCGTGGGAAATGTTGATTTGGTGCAGGCAGTGGCCGCGTATCCGCCGGCAGTCATCATGCTGGAGATGCTGGGCCTCCCCGTCCGCGACCTTCCTCAATTGAAGGCGTGGAGCCTGGACTCCCTCGAGCTGTTCTGGGGATGGCCGGATCCCGCACGGCAGCTCGAGCTGGCCCACACCGCGGCGGACTTCTACACCTGGCTGCGCGAACTGGTCCTTGAATCGGTGGAGGCACCTTTGGTTCCGGGCACAACAAACCTCTTCAGGGCACTCGCAGACCACGGGCTCAGCACGCCGGAGATCTGTTCCTTGGGCTACTTCCTGCTCATCGCGGGCCAGGAGACCACCACGCAGCTCATCAGCACCACGCTCTTCCGGCTGGCCGAGGGCTCGCGGGGAATCTCCTGGGACGAGGCCTCCTCCAGCGCCAAAGCCCGCGAGATTGTTCGGCATGTGCTGGCCACCGAGTCTTCCGTGCCTACCTGGCGGCGGGTGGCTGCCCGCGATACCGAACTTAATGGCGAGCACATCCCTGCGGGGGAGGAAATCCTGGTGGAGCTGACCGGGAACCACGGCTTTCCGTGGGCAGCCGGGGTTGACACTGCGGAATCTGCCGGAGAAAGCACAGACCATCCGGGACCCACACCCTACGGCCTGGCCTTCGGCTCAGGAATCCATCGCTGCCTTGGTGCCAAACTCGCTGAGCTGGAGACCGTCGTCGTGGTTCAGGAAACCACCGCGGCACTAAAGGGGGTCCGGCTCGGGAACCCCAACCCTGAGTGGCTGCGGCTACTCTCCTTTCAGGCTCCGCGGACCGTCAGAGTTGCCCTCCCCTAGCCAGCTTGGGTGGGTAGGCTGGACTGTATGGGCGAGAGCCGTGACTTGCTGACGCCGGAGCAGCGTAGCCGAAACATGTCCAGGATCAGGGGCAAAAACACCAAGCCCGAGCTGCTGGTCCGGAAACTACTGCATGCCAAGGGGTACCGCTACCGGCTGCATGGGCAAGCCGGTGGGACCAAGCTGCCGGGCCGGCCTGATTTGGTGTTCTCCGGCCGTCGCAAAGTCATTTTCGTCAACGGCTGCTTCTGGCACTTTCATGATTGCAAGGTCGGCCTGCACTCCCCCACTGCCAATGCGGCCTTCTGGGAGGCCAAGCGCACGCGGACCCGTGAACGCGATCTGGCACAGAGGGAACAGCTGCACGCTGCCGGTTGGGACGTTCTGACTGTGTGGGAATGCGAATTGCGGGACAGCTCAGTCCTCGAAGAACGGCTGACGGCGTTCTTGGAGGGGCCGTTGGAGGGCAGGTCGCCCTATGGCGCCTTCGACCCAGCCCCGGCGGACCCAGTGGAGTCGGAGTGACCGGTGCTGGCGTGGGAACCTTGCTCCCACAGCGCATACGCTGACGTTCCACCAATGCCCAGCAGCACCGTCAGGCACAACACGATGATGACCACGAGGCCCGCCGAGGGTCGAACACCACCGTTCATGCTGATTTCCATTCCTTTACCCACGCCTTGCTCCCCCGGTTCGGCGATTATTCCATTTCCTTTACTTACTTTCAGGGACTTCGATCAAGACCCCCTCTGAGTCCGCTCAAGATTGGATCAAGCTTTCGCTTTCCGGCGTTGCGATACTTCCCCCGGACCTACATTTGAATCGTGCATCTATTGTTCGGAGGCGGGAGGGGTTTGGTGTCTGAGTATGACGAGTGCACAGACTCACTGGTGGATCCCGCCGTCCTTATCCAGCTTCAGGCAGAACTTGGCGGAGACCGAACCGTCGTTGGCGCTTTCGTCCGCACCTACGTGGAACTCCTGCCATGGCGGGTTGCCCGCCTGCATCACGCGCTGAATAACCTGGACATCGAAGATGCCATGGACGCTGTACTGAGCCTGAAGACCTCAAGCGAGATGGTGGGCGCCATCTGCATGCGCCGCTTGGCCGCGGAATTGGAGATCAGCATCAGGCTCCTCCCCAACGCCAGCCACCTTCAGGAGTTGAGACCGCAAGTGGAGCTGATCGAGGCTTTCGTCTTCGGCACGATCTGCGAGCTCCAACCCCCACTTCCGTAAAGATCTTCACGAAAATAAAGAAAACCATTGACTCGCTAAAAATCTTCACTATAGTTGTGTGAGTTAGCTCACCAACGAAGGATGCGGCAATGACTACCGAGACTCCTGCACCGGCAGCCACAAGCGAACTGCTGGCAACTGTGGGGAACAAGGTGCGCACCATGCGCAAGGCAAAGGGCATGACCCTCGCCCAACTCTCGGACATCACCGGCCTCAGCCAGGCGATCGTCAGCCAAATCGAACGCGGAATGGCGAACCCTTCCTTCACCACCCTTGCCCAATTGGCCCACGGCCTGGACATCCCCGTAGGGAGATTCTTCATTGGCCAGGACCACTCCACCTCACCCGTGGTCCGCCGATCCGAACGACGCAACCTTAAGAACGTCACCCGCGAATCCGTGGGCGAAGCCGTACACGAACTGCTGACTCCCAACCGCGACGGAAGCATCGAAGCGCAGTGGATCAGTACGCCCCCAGGGCACGACACCAGCGCAACCCCTTTTACGCACAGCGGTGAAGAGTTCTGCTACATCATTTCCGGCCGTAAGGACGTCTATCTGGATGGCGTCTGCTACAGCCTCGAAGAGGGCGACTCGATCACCTACTCCTCAGAGATCCCCCACTGGTACAAGAACAGCTACGAAGAGGTATGCGTAGCCATCTGGGTCAACGCACCACACGCGTGGTAACACTGCTGCCCCTCAACGGCGCCAGCGTTTTCCCTTAACTGTCCGGACACGAACCGTGGCCGCTGACAATCCTTGCCACTTTCGCACAATGCGCCTCCTCCAACAGGCGTTCCTGCGTCATACCCTCCCACGCCCTCCGGGGCGTCAGCGTAAGGACACTTCCATGCTCAACACCCAAACGACGGACAGCGCCGTCCCGTCACCAAGCACTAGCCACTCCTCCCCCGCAAAGAACGCAAAGTTCACTCCCCAGGTCCGCAAAGGACTGTTGGGCCTGGGCCTCGGCAACGCCCTTGAATGGTACGACTGGATGGTCTTCGGCCTCCTGTCAGCCTTCATCGGACCGAACTTCTTTCCCAACACCGAGCCACTCTCCGCCACCTTGAACGCACTGGCCGTGTTCGCCGTCGGGTTCGCCTTCCGCCCCCTTGGCGGCATACTGCTGGGGACGCTCGCAGACCGGATCGGCCGGCGTCGGGTCATGCTCTTGTCCATCATGCTCATGGCCGGCACCACGCTGATCATTGCCATCACGCCGAACTACGCCACCATCGGAGCCTGGGCCGGCATAATCCTGCTGGTGTGCCGCGTCCTGCAGGGTATCGCCACAGGAATCGAAGCCCCACTCTCCACCTCCCACGCTGTCGAACTCGCACCGGAAGGCCGCGAAGGCTACGTGGCCGGCATCATGTCCTTCTACGTGAACATCGGCATCCTGTTGGCCTCGCTGGTGAGCTTCCTCTGCAGCCTTGTCCTCGGCGGTGCAGCAATGGCCGATTGGGGCTGGCGCGTACCGTTCATCATCGGCGCCGCCTTCGGTTTTGTGGTTCTCTACCTCCGCCGCTCCCTGCCGGAAACCCTCAAGGCCGAGGAAATGGCCACGAACACGCCGCGTGCCGTGTGGTCCGGAGTCCGTAAGCACTGGCTTTCCGTCCTTGCCATCATCTTCGTGGTGGGTGCAGCACAGGCCTACAACTACGCCTGGAACGTTGGCCTTCCCACCGCAGCCCGTAGCGGTTTCAAGGAAGATCCCACCGCGGTCTTCGCCCTCACCACCATCCTGGCCGTCATCCTCGTAGTGGGCAGTTGGGTCATCGGCAAGCTGGCCGACGGCAAAGCAATGTCCCGCTGGTTCCTGGTGACCCGCATCCTCGCCATCCCGTCCGTGTTCCTCATGCTGATGTACGTCCAACCGGGCATTGGCGGATTCGCGGCAGTCCTCCTGGGTGGCTCGATCGTCCTGGTCCTGAACATGACCCTTTACAACGTGGTCAGCTCCTCCCTGATGCCCAAGAACATCCGCGGTACCGGCGTCGCCTTGGGCTATGGCATTGGTGTGGCTCTCTTCGGCGGCACCGCGTCCTACCTTCTGGTCTGGTTCCAATCCCTGAACCTCACCTGGGTCTTCCCGGTCTACGTGGCCGTCCTGTCCATCCTCAGCATCGTTTTCTACCTCGCCGCACGCCGCTCCAACGGCATCTTCGTCGGAAAGTAAGGACTCACCATGAACACCCTTGAACTCAGCACTACGACGGCGGACCTCACCGCCCCCGTCATCTCACGATCCGACGTCCTGGTAGTTGGAGGTGGTCCCGCAGGCGTCGCTGCGGCGGTTACCGCCGCCCGCTCAGGAGCCAAAGTCACTCTCCTGGAACGCTACTCATCCTTGGGCGGACTCGCCTCCGGCGGTATGGTCCTGGTTCTCGATGACATGATCAACGGTCAGGAAATCACCGTCACGGGCATCGTCTCCGAATACGTGGAACGTTTGCAGAAGCTTGGCCTGGCAATCGTCCCGCCCGCCGATGACCGCAAGACCTCCGAGGAACTGTGGAACAAATGGGGCCGCTACGGCACCTTCGATTTCCACTCCCACACCAACCCCAAGCCCATCTGCTACGCCGCGGCTTTCGATCCCGATGGCTGGAAGCGCGTGTCCAACGACCTCGTACGAGAGGCCGGAGTGGACCTCCGCCTGCACTCCTGGTTCTCCCGGCCGATCGTGGACAACGGCGTGATCAAGGGCGTGATCTGCGAAACGAAACTGGGCCCGCAGGCGTTCATGGCCGACGTCGTGATCGACACCACCGGCGACATCGACGTCGCCTCCCGTGCCGGCGCCAGCTACGCCAAGGACAACTACCTCACCACGCTGGTCTTCCGTTTGGGCAATGTGAATACCAAGGCAGCCGAAGCCTTCGAGCAGGCCAACCCCAAGGAAGCCCGGGCCATCAACCGCAAGATCAAGCGCCTCCTCGGCGGCGCGTGGGAACTCTGGTGGCTCAAGACCCCCATCGACGGCGTGGTCTGGTGCAACGCCCCGCACATGAGCGGATTCGACGGCGTTGACCCAGCGGACATGACTGCCGCCGAGTTCGCCGCCCGGGACCGGATCTCCGAATCCGTGGAGTATGTCCGCGCGAACCTGCCCGGCTTCGAAAACTGCTACATGCTGGACGTCGCCTCCCAGATGGGCGTCCGCCAAACCCGGCTCCTGCAGGGCGAGTACGTCATGACCAAGGACGACGTCACCCAGCGCCGCCACTTCGCGGACACCGTTGCCCGCGGCCGTGACTACTACTACCCGTACCGCTCGCTGCTGCCCAAGGAAGTGGACCAGCTCCTGGTTGCCGGCCGCCACTACTCCGCCACCCCCGAGGCACAGAAAATGTCGCGCGAGATCCCGCCCTGCATGGCAATGGGACAGGCCGTCGGCGTTGCAGCGGCCCTCGCGGCGGGGAACAACATGTTGGTCCGCGACGTCTCCGCGCTGGATATCCAGCAGGGCATGCGCCGGCATGGTGCAGACCCAGGCGACGTGCCGTCGTCGAACGCTACCGTGGACATCGACTTGAACGCAGTGGTGCTGGCATGAGCACCGTTCTCCTCGACCAGACTGAAACCACGACGGCGACGCACACCGCCGCGGCTCCCTCACCAACGCCCCTCCCGCTGGATGGCATCAAAATCGTGGACTTCACGCAGGTGTTCATGGGCCCGTCCTGCACGCAGCTGCTGGGCGACTACGGTGCAGACATCATCAAGGTGGAACGTCCAGGCGCAGGCGACATCTCCCGCAATTCCTTCCCGGACCAGGACGGACAGGACAACCCGATCTTCCTGTCCATCAACCGGAACAAGCGCAGCGTCTCGGTGGACACCCGCACCGACGAAGGTCGCGAGGTACTGCACCGGCTCATGGCGGATGCGGACGTAGTGGTCAGCAACTTCCGCTCCGGAGTCATGGAACGGATGGGTTTCGGCTACGAGGACCTCAAAGCTGCCAACCCGGGGATCATCTGGGCCTCGGGCACAGGCTTCGGTCCGGAAGGGCCCTATGCCCACAAAGGCGGCCAGGACGCGATCGCGCAAGCGTATTCCGGAGTGATGTGGCGCCGGGAATCCGATGACACCAAGCCCTCCATCTACGCCACCACCCTGTGCGACTACATCACCGGCATGCACCTCATGCAGGGCATCCTTCTGGCGCTGCGCACACGCGAGGCATCGGGGGTGGGCCAGAAGGTGGAGGTGACCATGTACGACTCCATGCTGCACCTGCAGATGCAGGAAGCGTGCATGCAGCTCAACCGCGGCTACGAGGTCAACTGGGGCGCCATGCCGCTGAGCGGGGTCTTCGAAACCACCGACGGCGCCGTGTGCATGGTGGGTGGTTTCACGCCGGATCCCCTGGCCAGGATCTCCGAAGCACTTGGCCTGGACGAGGACCTCACCCAGCGGCCTGAATTCGCCAACCTCGAGCAGCAATTCAAGAACAAGCCGGCATTGCAGGCCATCTTCCGCGAGCGCATCGCCACCAATACCACTGAGTATTGGACACACCAGCTTGAAGGGCAGGGGCTGCTGAATGCTCCGGTTCACACCCTGGAACAGGCGTTGGCCGATGCGCAAACCGAGGCCAACGGGATGATCGTGGAAGCAGAGCACCCCGGCGTCGGCACGGTCCGTATGCTGAATGCCCCCATCCGGCTCTCCGCTACCCCGCCCACCATCCGTCGCGCCGCACCGCGCCTCGGTGAGCACAACGTGGAGGTCCTGCTGGAGAACGGCTTCGACCAAGAGGCAATCGAGCGCCTGCAGCAGCTGGGGGTTCTGCGGTGACATCCGTAATCGAGCGAGTGGACACTGTCACCCTGACCATCGAGAACCACGTGGCTACGGTGGTCCTCGATCGTCAGCACGTCCTCAACGCCGTGGATGCCACAACCCATTCGCGGCTCAACGAGATCTGGACTCAGCTTGAGCAGGACCCGTCCGTGCGTGCGGTTGTCATCACAGGTGCGGGATCCCGTGCCTTCTGCGTTGGTGCTGACATGTCGGCGGACGCCGTGGACAAGACCGGCCTGGAGTATTGGGCGGGACTGGATCCCAACGGCTTCGGCGGCCTGAGCCTGCGCACCACCTTGGATGTCCCGGTCATCGCCCGGGTCAACGGCTACGCCCTTGGCGGCGGCATGGAAATTGTGCTGGGTGCCGACATTGTGGTGGCCGCCGACACCGCGAAGTTCGGCTTGACGGAACCTCGGGTTGGGCGATTGGCGCTCGACGGCGGCATCCACCAGTTGGTGCGGCGGATCCCCTATACGCAGGCTATGGGAATGCTCGTGACAGGCCGCAAAGCCGATGCCGCAGAGATGCAGTCCATGGGCCTCGTCAACGAAGTAGTTCCTGCCGAAGAGCTCGACGCCGCTGTGCAGGGCTGGGTGGACCAGATCCTTGCCTGTGCCCCCTCCTCCGTCCGCGCGGTGAAGCAGATGGTCACCCAGACGTCCCACCTCACGGCCAAGGAAGCCCGCGGCCTGCGACTGCCGGCTCTCATGGCGGCCCTGGACAGCGAAGACTCCGCCGAAGGAGTCCGTGCATTCCAGGAAAAGCGCCCGCCCGTCTGGCCGGGCCGCTGATCCCCCCAACCTCCCACGTTCGTCCTGAAAGGAAAGAAACATGCAGCAATCTTCCGTGCCCAGAAACACCCGCCAGGACAGCCTGCAACCGGGTGTCTGGGGCGTTGTTGCCACACCATTCCAAGGCAGCACGCTGGACGTGGACCTGGACAGTTTGTCCGAGCTGGTGGAGCATTACGAGGCCATCGGTGCCACGGGACTCACCGTACTGGGAGTCTTCGGCGAAGCAGCCGCACTGACTGCTGAGGAACGCCGGCAGGTGTTGGAAACGGTGGTCGAATGCACTGCGTTGCCGTTGGTGGTGGGCGTGACCGCCCTGGCCACGCGTCCCGCCATCGAGGAGGTCCGGGCAGCCCTGGAAGTTGCCGGGGAACGCCTCGCAGCTGTCATGGTGCAGGCCAACTCGGCCAAGCCGGAGACGGTGATTGCGCACTTGGATGCCATCCACCGGGCTACTGGCGCCAAGGTTGTCCTTCAGGATTATCCGTTGGCGAGTGGCGTCAGTATCCCCACACCCGCTCTGATCAGGGTGGTGACCTCTTGCGACTTCGTCATTGCCGTCAAGGCCGAAGCGCCACCCACCAGCGTCGCGATCGCTGAGCTGAGTGCCGGCGTCGAGGTTTCAGTCTTTGGCGGCCTAGGCGGGCAGGGACTGCTGGATGAACTGATGGCCGGCGCAGCGGGCGCAATGACTGGTTTCTCCTACCCTGAAGCCCTCATAGCGTGTGTGCGGGCATGGCAGGAGGGGGGCTATGAAGCAGCCCAACGCGAACTGCTCCCGTATCTGCCGCTGATCAACTTTGAGCAGCAGGCGAAGGTAGCCCTGGCTATTCGCAAGGAATGCCTGCGCGAACGCGGTCTCATCAAGGACCCAGGCGTTCGCGCACCTGCAGCGGGCTTCCCCGAAGCCCTGCGCCGGAGTATGGCCACACACCTTCGGGAGGCAGCTGCTGCCCTCGAAAATGACACGACCCCTGTAAGGAGCTTGTGATGGATCTGGGAATTGCGGGCAAGACAGCCTTGGTCGCCGCTTCCACAGGCGGGCTTGGCCTTGCCGTGGCTCGTGCCCTCGCCGCCGAAGGCGTTCGCGTGGCGATCGTGGGCCGTCGTCGGGACCGTGCGAAGGAGATCGTCGCTGAACTGCAGGCCGCGTACGGAAATGGTGTTTCCGGTGCTTCCGGCATAGTGACCAAGGGCTTCGACGCCGTGGCGATCGAGGCAGACCTGACCACGCCCGAGGGCATTGAATCGGCAGTCGAACAGACGGTCGCGGACTTGGGAACCATCGACATCCTGGTCCTCAACGGCCCGGGGCCCAAACCCGGTGCCGCAGCAACGCTAAGCTCCGATGACATCGCGGCGGCGTTCGATCTGCTGGTCAAACCGCAGCACGCCCTGGTTTCCCACGTGCTTCCCGGAATGCGGGAACGGCGGTGGGGCCGGATCCTGGCTATCGGGTCCAGCGGCGTGACAGCCCCACTTCCCAACCTCGCCGTCTCCAACACTGGCCGGGCTGCCCTGGCCGGTTATCTCAAGACACTCGCTGCCGAAGTGGCCCTGGACGAGGTCACCGTGAACCTGCTCTTACCTGGCCGCATCGCCACGGACCGTGTCACCCAACTTGACCAGGCCGCGGCCAAGCGGCGCGGCACCACGTTGGAAGACATCCAGCTCGAATCCCGCAAAACCATCCCCGCCCGACGCTATGGAGAACCTGCCGAGTTCGGCGCGGCTGCCGCCTTC
The DNA here is from genome assembly GCF_019038615.1 of Paenarthrobacter aromaticivorans. NCBI lineage: Bacteria > Bacillati > Actinomycetota > Actinomycetes > Micrococcales > Micrococcaceae > Paenarthrobacter > Paenarthrobacter aromaticivorans. The sequence goes on along the minus strand of NZ_JAHOPC010000011.1, from coordinate 138,691 downwards.
CTGTGCAGCGCGCCGGCGTCGTACATCACCGGCGTCGCGCTGAGGTGCGACGGCGGCCTGATCCGCAGCCTTTAGCCCCCTTCACGAAAACCAAAGGAACATCATGACTTCCACAGCGGTTGACACGCAGGCCACCACCGACCCTCACACGATTACCGCCCACCACCTCATCAATGGCCAATGGCTCGGAGACGCCGACACGCAGCGAATGAATCCGGCCCGACCAAGCGAAATCGCAGCACTCTCACCGAGCGGCACCGTTCAGGACGTCGGCGCCGCCATCACCGCGGCCGCCGCGGCCCAGCCATCGTGGGCGGCCCTGCCCGCACCAGCCCGGGGCGCTATCCTCATCGCGGCCGGAAACCTGCTCAACGAACGCCAACACGCCATCGCCGAGGACCTGGTCCGTGAGGAAGGAAAGACGCTCGCGGAAGCAAAAGGCGAGGTCAAGCGTGCCTCGGACGTGCTGCGCTTCTTCGGCTCGCTGGGCTGGGCAGCAACCGGCGAAGTCCTGCCGAGCGGCCTGCCCGACACCACCATCACGACGCGTCGCGAACCTCTGGGCGTGGTGGGACTCATTACCCCGTGGAATTTTCCCATCGCCATTCCTGCCTGGAAAACCGCGCCTGCACTGATCAGCGGCAACGCCGTGGTGATCAAGCCAGCCGAGCTCACGCCGTTGTCCACCACCCACCTGGCACGTGCCCTGCAGGACGCCGGACTGCCCGCCGGCGTGTTCAATGTGGTGCACGGCAAGGGCCGTGTGGTGGGCGACGCGCTGGCCCGGGACCCTCGCATTGCCGGCTTATCGTTCACAGGTTCCACCAATGTTGGCCTTGGGCTGCAGGAGATCCTCAATGCCCGCCGCGCACGCGTACAGCTCGAAATGGGCGGTAAAAATGGCGTGTTGGTGCTGGATGACGCCGACCCCCGCAAAGCTGCGCAGGTAGTAGCGGCGGGCGCATTCGGCCTGACGGGACAGGCATGCACAGCAACGTCCCGCGTCTACGTGACCCCCGGCATCCGCTCCGCCTTCCTCGATGCGTTGGTTCAGGAGGCCGCCGCCTACACCACCGGTGACGGGCTTGATGGCGACGCCCGGATGGGAGCCGTAGTGAGCAAGCAACAATTCGAGCAGGACCAGGCAGCGGTGCGTACCGCCGTCGAACGCGGGGCTACACTCCTGCACGGACAGTACGACGGCGACCCCAACGGTGCGCTGTTCTTCCCGGCGGCGATTCTCACCGGACTGCCGTTCGACGACGCAGCCGTGACGGAAGAGATCTTCGGGCCAGTGGTGGCCGTTCTCGAAGTGGCCGACTACGAAACCGGCCTCTCTGCCATCAATGAATCCCGCTACGGGCTCACCGCCGGCATCTGCACGGACTCACTGGCCCTCGCGACGGACTTCGCTGACAGGGCGCAGGCAGGGGTGGTGAAGATCAACCGGCCAACTGCCGGGCTGGACCTGAACGTCCCCTTCGGCGGTGTGAAGGATTCCTCCACCAATACCTTCCGTGAGCAAGGCAGGTCAGCGCTGGACTTCTACACCTGGGGCAAGACCGTCTACACAGGCATTTAGTGCGCCATGAGCTACGTGATCGCACAGCCCTGCGTGGATGTGAAGGACAAGGCATGCATTGACGAGTGTCCGGTGGATTGTATCTACGAAGGTGAACGCTCGCTCTACATCCACCCGTCCGAGTGCGTTGACTGCGGGGCATGCGATCCCGTGTGCCCCGTAGAGGCGATCTACTACGCTGAGGATGTCCCTGACGAATGGGCAGACTACGTCAGGGCGAACGCGGAGTTCTTCGAGGACGTGGGCCGCGATCATCCTGTAGTGATCGCGGAGCCGGTGCGAGTGGGCAGTTAGGCGGCACTGCTCGCGGTACCGGAGCGATTGGACTGCTAGAACTACAAGTGTGAAACCGCCGTGTAGGCCAGGATCGATGACCGGGAGCTTTTGATGAAAGCAATTGTTGTGTCAGATCAGTCCGCCGGAAGGGCCGGGCTCAGGATGGCCGAACGGCCGCAGCCGTCGGCATCGATAAACGATGTCATTGTTCAGGTTCATGCCTCTGGGTTCGTTCCGACCGAGGTCGAGTGGTCCTCGACCTGGACTGATCGAGCCGGTAGGGATCGGACACCCTCCATCATTGGGCACGAGGTGGCCGGGGTTGTAACCGCGCTCGGCTATGGCACGACAGGCCTGACTGTGGGTCAACGCGTGTTTGGCCTTGCGGACTGGCACCGGGACGGCACCTTGGCGGAGTACGTGGCCATGGAAGCACGTAACCTTGCGCCGCTGCCGGGCGACGTCCCCTTCACAGTTGGCGCCAGCCTGCCCATCTCTGGACTGACCGCCTGGCAGGGCTTGTTTATCCATGGCCGCATCCAGTCGGGACAGAGCCTACTCGTGCACGGTGCGGCCGGGGCAGTCGGAACGATGGTGACTCAGCTGGCACGTGAAGCCGGCGCCTACGTCATCGGCACCGGACGAACTGCCGACCGGCAGAAAGCACTTGACTTCGGAGCGCACGAGTTCGTCGATCTCGCCAATGACACCTTGCGGGAAATCGGCGGGGTTGACCTGGTATTCGACGTGATCGGGGGTGACATCCAGAAGCAGTCAGCGGCCCTGATCCGCCCCGGCGGAACGCTGGTGAGCATCACCGGGCCAGTTGAAGCCCGCCCTGCGGATGGGTTGGCAGTGGATTTCGTTGTCGAGTCGGATCGTGCGCAGCTGGTTGAGATCGTCCAGCGAATCCGGGACGGACGGCTGCGGACGAACATCGGAAACATCGGCGAATTCGACGACGCGCTCAACGCCCTTAATCCAGCCGCACGCCGGAATGGGAAGACGATCATCCAGGTGCGTGAGTAATTCAGAAGCCGTACAGGCAATGAACGCCTACCTGAAGCGCCGCAACTGGCGCTTATTCTTCGCGGTCGATCTCCAAGTAGCTGAGACCGCTCAGATCCAGCCAATATCGCGTTGGTGTTTGGACCAATCGCAGCAGCACTCCTTGGCAGTCGCGGCACCGGACCACAATGCCGGGCGCGTCCGTGAAGACCATGGCCTCGCCGAAAGCCCTGACGGAACCACAGTGCCTGCACCGCCCAAGCGCTGCGATGATGTCGATCCGGAAGACTTCGGACAGGGCGCCGGCCGCGGCGTTCCCGTCCACATACGGAATCGGGTCATGGGGTCCTGCTGCAATGTCCGGGTCATCGGACTCGGGGACAGCGAAGTCGTCGGTGCTGGTCACCGGATACCTCCCGTCCCGCCAAACCGCTCGGTCTTGATCGACTCCGGCCGATAACCGGCCATGACAAGCCAGTCCGCAACGGTCTCCACGAAGACTGTCTGGCCGCAAACAAAAACATCCGGGTTCTCCTCTGTCGGGAAGATCCTGCCCAAAAGGCTCTCGGAGGTAAGGCGGCCTGGCGCTACCGGCCAGCCCTCCGGCGTCGAGCGCGTGTAGACGTAATCGACCATCAGCTTGGCTGAATCCTGGTCCAAACGATGCAGCTCGTCACGGTAGAGGGCAGCTTCCGGAGCTTTAAGGGAATAGAGCAACTTGAAAGGGGCTGCGCTGTTGGATGCCTGGTGCGCACGGATCATCGACATCAGCGGCACTACACCTGACCCTCCTCCGATCAGCTGCACAGGGTTGGCATTTCCATTCCGCCAGACAAACCAGCCGCCCACGGGTCCCCGGATTTCCAACCGGTCTCCGACCGCCAGGTCCCGGACGAGGTAAGGCGACACTTCGCCGTCGGGCAGTTCATCAACGGTGATTTCCAGATGCTCATCCGTACTTGCCGACGCCACCGAATAGGACCGGATGGCTGTGTAGCCGTCGTCCGCGGTGAGGCGGATATCAATGTGCTGACCGGCCAGATATCCCATCAAACCATCCACGCGCAGCTTAATGGTCCGGGCTGTGGCGTTTTCCAGTTCTCCGCCCACCACTTCAGCGACCCGCCATACAGAACTCACGGCAAAGGCCTCACGAGTATCGCTCCTCACGCCAGGGATTGCCGTGCAGATGATATCCATTCGATTCCCAGAAACCGGGAACGTCGTCATCCGTCAGTTCCAAACCATGAATCCATTTGGCGCTTTTCCAGAAATACAAATGCGGCACCAAAAGCCGCGCCGGGCCACCATGCGCGCGTTCAAGTGGTTCGTGGCCGAACTCCCAAGCCACCCAGGCCTTGCCACCCAACAGGTCCCACAGCGGAACATTGGTGGTGTAACCGCCGAATGAATGGGCGGTGGCGAAGTCGCGGGTGGTCTCCACCTTTTCGAAAAGCGTGTCCACCGAAACGCCGCGCCACGCTGTTCCCAGTTTTGACCAACTGGTGACGCAGTGAATGTCTTGGGTGATCTCTTCCTGCGGCAAGGCCATGAACTCATCCCAGGTCCACGTGAGCCGCTGGCCATCCTCCGCGGTAATGAAGAACTCCCATTCTTCAACGGGAATGAGCGGAGCGGGTCCCGCGGTCAGGACAGGAAAGTCCTGAGTTTCATGCTGTCCCGGAGGCAACGCAGCATTCTCGGACCGCCGTCCACGGAAACCGGAAGAAATAATACCCATGATGCACCTCCGCGATGGAGCTCCATCGGCCAACGACCGTTGATGCCCCAACCATAGGGCAAGCTCCGGGCGTGGTCCAGCAGATCCTTAGTTGCCCTGAGCCAGCGGCGCGAGCCGGTACCCAACGCCGCGCACAGTCTCAAGCCAGCGCGGGTTCTGGATGCTGTCGCCAAGTTTCTTGCGCAGGTTGCCCATATGCACCTCAACGGCACGTTCGTCGGCATCGCTGACGTAGCTACCGACGTCGTAGGGTTCATTGCGAAGGCGCCGCGCCAGATCTGCCTTGGTCCGCACAATCCTGCCTGTCTCGAGGAGGGCAAGCAGGAGGTCGAATTCGGTGCGTGTCAGCCTCAGCTCCTGGCCGTTCAAGACTGCCGTCCTGGAGCCGGCCGAAACGGCAAGGCCGTTGTGGGTCATCTCCGGGTCGGTTTCTTCGACGGCGGCCTTGGACTCCGACGATGCGCGGGGCCTTCGCATCATGGCCTCGACGCGTGCACGAAGTTCGCGCGGGCGGAACGGCTTGGTGAGGTAATCGTCCCCGCCGGCCTCGAGGCCCATGAGTGTGTCCAGTTCCTCCGCACGAGCCGTCAACATGATGATGTAGGCGTCCGAGGATTTCCGGATCTGGCGTGCCACCTCGAAACCATCGATGTCCGGCAGGCCCAGGTCCAGCGTTATGACGTCTGGATTCAGTTCGCGGGCTGACGTGACGCCCGCGGATCCAGTGGATGCAACATGGACGTCAAATCCCGCTTGGGAAAGGACCACACGCACCAATTCGCGAATATCCTGGTCATCTTCAATGACCAGCCCCACACGTACTTCACTCATCGCTGCCCCTCAGCCCCTTCGATAACCCTTCGAAGTATAACCATTATGGTTAGGCTGATCTCATGAACCGACTTTCTTCTGCATTCCGGGTGGTTGCGCCGTGACCCGCCCAACCACCTGGGATCTTGGCGAGAAGAAAAAACTCCTGGTTTTCCGGCGCTCTTTCCACGAACACACCCTGCGAATGAGGGTGGTTCTCAGCCAATTGCCGCTGTCCGTCTGTGTGTGCATTTCGGCGATTCTGGTGTGGCTGTTTTTCCCGGCCACGCTCGAAAATCCCATGTTCCTCCTCTTCCTGCTCAGCCAGGCATTCCTGTTGGCGGTGTGCGTCATTGTGCCGTGGCACCGGCTGCCGTTCCCCAGCTTCCTGGTGATACCGATCCTGGACATGGTGTCGATTTCGTTCGGCAGGGAAGGAGGGCAGGAAGCGCTCACGGGGCTCAGTGTCCTGGTGGTCCTGCCCGTCATTTGGCTCTGTGCGTCCGGCCTGTACCCAAGACTGGCGATTGCCTTGTCATTCGTGGGTCCGCTCTGCATCGTTTGGGCTCCCTTGTTCGTCAAGGGCTCCTTCACTGAGCAGGACCTCACCAAGCCCCTGCTCTTCCCGATCCTGATGCTTGGCATCGGCGTGTCCGTGAGCGTGCTGACTCTGAGCATGGTGCGCCAGCAGCGGGCCTTGGAACAAAAGGATGAGGAACTAAAGAAAGCGCTCGACGTCAGCACCAGGCAGGAACGGCTCTTGAACACTGTCATGGAAGCCTTGCCCCTGGGTGTGGTGGCGGTGGATGGCGAAGGCCATGACATCCTCATGAACCGCCGCCAACGGCAAACCCACTCCTTGGCAACTCCTCCAGGCAATGACGATCCGAACGAATCCGAGCTGCTCGTCTTCGACCAGGACAGGACCACGCCGTTGCCCTCTGACCGCCGTCCAGTCCGGCGTGCGGTCCTGGGGGAAAGGTTCACGGACCAACTCGTATGGCTTGGTTCCGGAGCAGACCAGCGCGCCTTCACCACAAGCGCCCGCCCCATGGTTGACGACGCCGGGAACTTCGCCGGCTCGGTTATTGTCTTCAGCGACGTCACAGACCTGGTCAATGCCCTGGCCGCCAAGGACGACTTCGTCGCCAACGTCTCCCATGAATTCCGAACGCCGCTGACGTCCATCCTTGGTTACGTTGAGCTTCTGCTGGATGAACCGCGTTCCCTGGATCCCTCGTCGCGCAGGCAACTCGATATTGTTCGAAGGAACGCCGAACGGTTGCTTACCCTGGTATCGGATTTGTTGGCAGTGCGTTCAGGCCAAATGGTCATTCAGCCGCACGCGGTGGACGTGGCCGAGCTGGTGCGGGGTAGCGTGAGCTCTGCCGGTCCCCGGGCTGCCAAAGCGGGAATCCGGTTGTCCATGGATGTCCCTGAGTCCTTGGAGGCCCACGTGGACTCCTCACGAATAGCCCAGGTCCTGGACAACCTGGTATCAAACGCCATCAAGTACTCCCCCAAAGGCGCAAACGTAGAGGTTGCCGCGTGGGAGGACCAGGATTTCGTGTTCTGCCGCGTCTCCGATACCGGCATGGGCATGACTGAAGAAGAGCAGTCCGAGGCCTTTACCAAGTTCTTCCGGGCCGGCGGCGTACGCAACAGCACCATTCCCGGCGTCGGGCTTGGACTGCCCATCAGCAAGGCGATCGTCGAAGCGCATGGCGGAACCATCACGCTGGAAAGCGAACCCGGCCGGGGCACAACCTTCCTCGTGAAGATGCCCGCCTAGGCGTTAGCGCCCGCTGCCCGCTACTGCGGCATCACGACGGCGGCCGAAGAGGAAGTAGCTCACCGGTCCGAAGAAGTTGATGAACGAAACAGCGCGCCACACCGCCTTCTTTCCCCTGATTCTGGAGTCGGGGGTCTTTCCGATGCTCCGTTGCGCTGCACCCAGCAGGGCCATATTTATGGCTCCGCTGACGATGACCATGATCCGCTGGCCCTTGCTCATATCGCGCCACGATTTCCTGCCAGCCATGATGCCTCCCTCGAGAATTTCCCCTCAGCCGTCGTTCACCCGGCCGTAGTTCTCAGGCTAGTCTGACGCCGTTCGTCCCGCCACAGCCTGACGCACTACCTCGCCCCACGACTGTTCCGCGAGGTCCGCCACGGCAGCCAGGATTTCCGACGGCGGCAGGGACAGGTCCAGCGGATACTCCACGATGTCGATGTCCGTGTTCAGGATCCTGCGCAACTTCATCTCGCCCGGTCCAGCGTAGACAAGCCATGCCGTCGGGACCCGGAGTGCGGTGCAGTACGCCAACAATTGGTAATGGTCCGCGTTCAGTGAAGCGCCGGCATCTCCTGCCGCTGTGTACTTGGAGTCGTAGACCACCACGGGCCTCCCACCCAGGAAGTGCACGGCGTCGGGGCGGACTGTCAGGCGATCCGCGTCCCGGACAGCCTCATTGAGCAGCGCTCCGTACTGGAGGCGCATCTCCCCCGGGTAAACACTCATCGCATGACGCAAAGCCGTGCCCACGAACTCTTCGAAAACCTGTGCCATGTCCACCACAAAGGAAGCCGTCTGCTGCTTCCCTTCGCCGGCCTCGGCGGAGGCATTGCGCAGGATGACCTCCGAGAGCCGCAGAACGGCGTGGTACCTGAGATTCATTCGGTTGGCCCGCCACGGCGGCAGTGGGGCTCCGGACTGCAGACGGGTGACGGCGTCGAGCTTTCCCTTGAGCTGGCGCAAGCGGCTCAGGACGTCGGCCCGGACGCCCGGCACCTTCCCCATCCGTTCCAAAGCGGCGCGGAGGATGCGGTTCTCAGCGATGTCCTCAGTGAATTCGTCGTAGGACACTTCCAAAGGCACCATCATGCCGGGCCTTCGGGAGATCTGGTCCGAGATGCGGATGCGGCCTTTGACGGTCCGCAGCGATTCATCAATGGTGAGGTAGCCCTGAAGGACGCCGCGGCTCAGCGCGCGGTCAGCCAGCTGGGCCAGTGACTCGGCCAAGGCGCTCCAGAGATCCGGGTGCTCAACCGCTTCTACGGAGTGGTCACGGAAGCCTTGGTCACCGGCGTAGCTGAGGAGGAAAAGCAAGCGACTCAGGCCAAGCCGGTCCTTGGGGCGGACCTCGAGCTGGACAGTGGAAGTGCGCACCGCACCGACTTTGCCGACGGGTTCGATCCTATAGAGGCCCATGCCAATCGGTGACGCTTTCGCCAGCCCACTGGCGTTGATGAACGCAGCGGTTGGGGGGTCGAGCTTGTCAACGACTCCCCGTGAGAGCTCGTCCATGACGATGTGCCGGGTCCCGGCAGCCGTCCGCGCCGTACCGGCACTTGCCGGTGGCCGCCGCGGGCGTGGCGGGACGGCCTTAGCGGGCAGCAAGTCGTCCCAGCAATTGGTCCAGGCCGAAGCGTTCCTCCAACTGGGCACGGTTCAACTGCCCGTGATAGTGCTCCTCCAGCAACGGCATGAGCTCGTACTTCCAGATGCGCCGCAATCCTGTGGGATTCTGGGCAGCGTTCTTCATGAAGTAGGACGGCCCGATCATCAGGTCCCTGTCCCAGTCATCGATGGCGTCGTTGAGGGCGTCCAGGAGATCCGCATTGAGGGTGTCCAGGCCGCGGGCCTGCAGGAAGCGCCGCAGCGAGCCCCTCACCGGTTCCACCTTGGGATGGAGTTCGATGAACGCGAAACGACGACGAATGGCGGCGTCCATCATGGCGATGGAGCGGTCAGCGGTGTTCATGGTGCCGATGATGTACAGGTTGTCCGGCAGGCTGAAAGGCTCGTTGGGGCTGTACTGCAGGTAAATCCGGTCATCACGATACTCAAGGAGGAAGTACAGCTCGCCGAAGACCTTAGCCAGGTTGGCACGGTTCATCTCATCGATGATCAGGAAGTACGGCTTGTGCGCGTTCTCCGGCTTGGCAGCTTCCTCCGCGAGCCGACGCAGCGGCCCGGCCACGAGCTTGAAGGAGACCTGGCCGTCGTCGGTTTTGTCCGGACGGTAACCCTCAAAGAAATCCTCGTACGCGTATGACGGATGGAACTGCACCAGCTTCACGCGTTCATCGGTGCTGTCGCCGGCGAGTTCGGCAGCGAGGTGCTTGGCCAGGTACGTTTTGCCGGTACCTGGAGGTCCGTAAAGAACCAGTTGGCGGTTCTCTTCGAGCAGTTCGGCGATTTCCTTCAGCGGCTCGAGGTCCATATGAAGTGAAGCTGCGAACTCTTCGGTCAACGGCCGGAAACCCTGCTGGACAACCTCGACGACGGCGGTGGGCGGCGCTTCGTCCTCGCCGTCGGTTTCGGCTTCTACCGGCAGGAGTTCCTGCAACGCCTGAATGACCCTGGTGACATCCACGATGATCCCGGGCGTGGACAATTGCCGCTGTGCATGGCGTGGGAGTTCGGTGATGGCGTAACTGTCATCGAACCAGCGGACCTTGCGGCGGATACGCCGGTTGTCCTCGTGGTGTTCGGGCTCGCCAAGGACCACTCCCACACGGACCCGTCCGGCGTGCTGGTAGAGCGTAAGGTCACCGGGTTTCATCACCGTGAGGAAGGCGAAGACCGCCGTCTTGGTGTCCTCGCGCTCTACATAACCCAGGTGCTTGTAATCCTCGTCCACGGCATGCTGGACCACGCCCGCAGTGACTCCGGCAGTGAGGGAGCGGAGGTGCTCAACGTCCAGGGTGGCTTTCTCTTCAGCAACCCAGGTGGCCAACAGGTCAGCGTTGTCGTGATGGGTACGCAGCAACCAGGAGCGGCGTCCGGGGTCTCCCACTTTGCGCCATTGGCTGACCAGCTGGCGTGCATACCAATCGATGCGCTGGCCGGCTTGTTCGTCCAGGTGCAACCGGATCCGATGGATGTCCGCAGTCACGTCCTCCTCGGTATCGCCCCCGGCGCCACCAACGAGTGAGGCGAAAGCGTCACGAATCTCCCGGCGCTCCACGTCAGCCACCACAGGCTCGAAGTAGCTGGGCCACACCAAATACTCGATACTGCGGCGCATGGCTGGTTGGTCCTCTGGTGTTCCCACTGCAAGCTCGTGGAACTTCAAAGGATCGGCGAGCGCCTGGTTGATGGTCTCCGTGCTCTGGCCGTCTACATGCGCAACAAAGCGGCACAGCCATTTCAGGTGGTCCCAAATGGTCCAGTTGAACTCGGCGGTGCGGTCACGGATCACGCCGTGGTCCGTCATGCCTTCGTAGAGTTCCTCCGGCAACTCAATCGGCGGTTCCACCCAGGAGGCAGCCTCGGCCACACGGGCACGCTTCACCCTGAGGGACTTGACCTCATGGGCCAATGGCAGCGACTGCAGGAAGAGCAATTCCACCGCCAGCAGCTTGGCTTCCCGTGACGCGCCTTCGAGGTTTTGCCGAAGATTGGTCATCATGGGGGCCTTGGAATCTTCCACCCCGCGCTCAAGGCGTTCCAGCAGTTCTCCGGCGGCGTCCGCCGTCCACGTCAGCGTATGGCCGTCCAGCGCTGACGGTCTCCCTTGGAGTGCCGGGCCCAACACATACCAGGCCGCGTCCTCGATCTCCTTGGAGATTCCGGGGGCGCGGTCAATGGCAGGCTTCACGGAGGGGGTCACCATGCCAACTTACCTTGTTTGACTTAGCCAAGCATCTGGATTTGGAGGGGCACAGGACAGATAGAAGTCTGGTTAAGTGGCGATGTTCGCGCAAACATGGCTTGACGTGAGCCCGTCATTCCCATAGACCTGCAGTACCCGTAACATGCAGTGATCGGATCCAGACAATGGTGTGGACATCCAACACTTTTCGCCGGGCACGGATCCATGTCAGGAGCGGGTTTTGTGAACAACAAACCTCCTGACAAGGGCCCAACCCGGCTCCATGGGCACGCCCGGATTCCGTTATCGGTTCTCGCGGCGGCGGTCATGCTTGGCTGCTTCCAATCTGCAGCGGTCACCACGGCGCCCCCAGCCACCCAGCAGATCCGGGCAGATTCAACGGCTGATGCACCCTCAGTAGCCAATCGGTCCACGAATGACACTGCCGTTAACAGCACCACCCCTTCGGGAACGGTTGAACCAGGGCCGACAAACCCCTTGGCCGCCACACTCTGTCAACAAACAGCCTCAGGATTTGGAGTGGCGTCCACCACCGGTGGCCCTTCAGACCTCCAACTCCGCAACGCTTCGGCCATCATGGTGGCGGGCAAAAAGCTGGGGCTGCCACTTGATGCCCAAGTCCTTGGGGTACAAGCCGCCCTTGGCGAATCTTCCCTTGAAAGCAAGGACTTCGGTGACGCCGCTGGGCCGGACTCCCGCGGGCTGTTCCAGCAGCGCGCCAACGGCGCATGGGGCTCTTATGCCGATCGCATGGATCCATTCGTCAGCGCAACCAGCTTCTTCCTTGCCCTGAAGGGCATCAAGGACTGGCAGCTTCTGCCGTCCAGCCTGGCCATCCACCTCGTGCAGCGGAACCAGGATCCAGACCACTACACCAAGTACCGGGAGCTGGCACAGGAAATCGTGAGTTTCCTGAATTCCCAGGGTGCATCTACCTGTTCCGGCGGCGGCTCGTGGCAAACATCGGTGGGGAACCCTGAGTCCCGTCATGTACGGCCGGGACCCGGCTCCTTGATGTCCCCATTGCTGAATCTGCGCCCCAGTTCACCTTTTGGGCTACGCACCAATCCGATCACAGGTGCCCCGGGGGAATTCCATACAGGGCAGGACTTCGCAGCGGCCTGTGGCACACCGGTCCATTCTGCTGATGACGGCTACGTGCGCGAGGTCGGCTGGCATGCCTGGGGTGGAGGCAACCGGATAGAGATCGATCACGGCAACGGACTTATCACTACGTACAACCACTTGCAGGCGAGCGCCGTGCGCAAAGGGCAGGTAGTTGAAGCCGGAGAAGTCATCGGATTGGTCGGCTCCACTGGTTCGTCCACCGGATGCCACCTTCACTTTGAAACAATTGTGAATGGCGTGCTGGTGGATCCATCATCGTGGAGCCTGATTCCGCTGGATACAGAATCGTCCGTGGATCTACTCAGGCTCACAAGCTTCTCACCAACAACTGGAACGACGCCGGTTGGCGAGGTTCCGGTGTGGTCGCTCGGGATCGCGCTTGGCGAGCCGGGGACGTCAGCCCGCGAGCCGGCTGCGCAGCCCACTCCCTCACCTACGGCGACCCCGACGGCTACTCCCACGCCGACCCCAACTGCTACACCCACGCCCACTGCAACGGCTGAGCCCACCCCCACTGTGAGCACTACGCCGACGCCAACGGCCAGCCCGACCGCCGAACCCACGGCAACTCCGACCACTACGCCCACACCAACTGTGACGGCTACGCCCACGCCGACGCCAACGGCCAGCCCGACCGCCGAACCCACGGCATCACCAACCACCACATCCGACCCCACGGCGTCGCCCACTCCAACAGCCACGGTCGCTCCCACCGCAACCATCACAGCGACCCCAACTACCGAGCCCGCTCCTACGGCAACCATGACGGCCACTCCCACACCCACGGCCACGCCCACCGCGACACCCTGAGCGTGCCCGGCCTTGCCCGCAAGCAGACGAAGGCCGGGCTGGGTTCCTGCTAGCCGGCAGCCGCGATCCTGAACACCAGCGTGCGGGCTTCGGGTTTAAGGGCGAAATCGGGCCACACGTCTGGCCCGCATGCCCGCGAGCCCAGCCCGTGTTGTGCGGCGTCAAGGTAGAGGAAGCTGTTCCGGCTCTGCGGCAATTCGTGCGGATGGGCCGCGCCCGTGACCTGCTGCGCCGTATGCCGGGACAACGTGAAGCCAGGTAGCCGATCCCTCGAATCTGGAAGTGCATGGAACGTCACCCAAGGATCCGTACCGTTGCGCAGCTCCAGGGATCGGACCGCACTCCTGTGCCCTGTCTCCTGCGGCCGGGCGTAGTTCACATTGAGCTCATCGATTGCCGCCGAATAGCGGCCCACCAAGGCAGCCCGCATGCTGTCCGGATACGACTCCCGGGGTCCTGTCCCGAACCAAGAGGCTCCGTCCACTGATTTGGGCAGGTCAAACCGCACGCCCAGGCGAGGCCACACCATGTTCCAGCCCGAGCTGGGCGCAATGTCTACGCGCAGCCACAGCTCTCCCCCGAATACCTGCCACTGCTCGTCCACGGAAACAGAATGTGCATTGTCCGCGGCGCCATAGCGGGTGGTGACGAACACGCCGTCGTCGGCCTGCACCACTTTCTGGACGCGGGCCGTCAGTCTGTCCAGGCCCGCCTTGAGCCATACACTCTGGTTGGACGGAGCCGGAACCCCGTTGCCATTGTTGAGCCACGGGTCTGCGGCGTCATAGCTGCCGAAACCCGAACCTTGGTCGTTGTCCGTTGGTGCCCGCCACAACTCCAGGCGCGGGCCCGATACCGGCAGTCCAGCCAGGGCAACGAGCCGCCCATCCTCGAACTGGGCCGGTCCCAGGGATAGTGCCCCGGCCGTCCCGGTCTCCCCGCGAGCAGCCGACGACAGAGGGCGCGGAGTCTTAACGGGACGCCCGGCGGCCGGCGCAGTTAGATCCAACTGCGCAGTGGAGATGACATGGCCCGCGGGAGCCCACGCGGTGTCCTTGCGCAGGGCAACCTCGACGGTCAGCCACTGTTCGCCGGCCTCCACCTTAGTGAGAGCCCTTAGCGCTGACTCCGGCAACTCCATGACTGTGGAGTTACCAGCGGCGAGTTGACCGCCAGTGGCGGTGACGACGTCGAACGTTCCGGACGCGTTCGGCTCGCCGTCCGTTTCGGTGCGCCAGCGAAGGACGACGTCGGACGCGTCCGCCGAGTGCCGCAGGTTGGCGACTGTGAGCATTGGGTGCCTCACGCCGTCGGTGCCGGCTACTTCGAAGCCCAAACGGAGGGGCGCCACGATCTGTTTATACTCGAACAATCCCGGGCTGGGCGTCGAATCCGAAAGAACCATGCCGTCCATGACGAAGTTGCCGTCGTGGACAACCTCGCCGAAGTCGCCCCCGTAGGCGAAGAACTCCGTGCCGTCAGCGGTAGTGGTACGGATCCCATGGTCCCGCCATTCCCACACGAACCCTCCATGCAGCCGCGGATAGCGGTCCACCAGGTCCTCATATTGGTCGATGGCACCGGGACCGTTGCCCATTGCATGCACGTACTCGCACAGCAGGAACGGTTTACTGCGTTGGCGCGCCGATTCCGCGGCGGAGCAGCCAAGCAGGAGCGAGCCGGAATCGTTGCGGCCAATGGCTTCGGTTTCGGGGATGGAAGAGTACATGCGCGAGTAGACGTCGGTGTACGCGCCCGTGTAGTCGCCCTCGTAGTGGACTGGACGGCTGGAGTCGCGCGCGTGGGTCCAGGCGGACATGGCCGCGAGGTTTGCGCCGGTACCTGCCTCGTTGCCCAAGGACCACATGACGATTGAGGGGTGGTTCTTGTCCCGCTCAACGGTGCGCTCCATCCTGTCCACCAACGCCTCGCGCCAGGCAGGATCGTCACTGGGATTTCCGGCCCAGCCATGCCGCTCAAAGCCGTGCGTTTCAAGATCGCATTCCAGGATCACCCAAAATCCCATCTCATCAGCGAGATCCAGCAGCCGCGGGTGCGGAGGGTAATGGCTGGTGCGGATGGCATTGACGTTGAACTGCTTCATCATGGCCAGATCGGCCCGGGCAAAATCTTCGTCAAAGACGCGGCCACGGTCCGGGTGCGTCTCGTGCCGGTTGACGCCGTGGAACACCACCCGCCGCCCGTTCACCAGGAACTGGTCCCCCTTGATTTCCACCGTTCGGAAGCCGATCTTCAACGCGACCGTCTCGCCTTGGCTTGAGATCGTCGCCGCGTACAGCCGCGGGACTTCCGCGGACCAGGGTTCGACGGCGGCAATCGCCACCGGGGCGACGTCCGCCGGACTTTCCCACGTGACGTCTACATCAAGTTCGGGAACGCGGAGGCGCACAGGATAGGCAGCGGGAGCGGCCGCAATTTCGGCGTCGATGACGCCTGAACCGGAGTCGCCGGTGCCCTCAAATGGCGTCCGCAACCAGACGTCGTCGATCCCCCCTTGAGGACGGGCCTGAAGCGTGACATCGCGAAAGATGCCCGGCATCCACCATTGGTCCTGATCCTCGACGTAGCTCGAAGCAGACCACTGGTGTACGCGGACGGCCAGGACGTTTTCCCCGGGACGGACTGCCTCGGTGACGTCGAACTCCTGGGCCAGCCGGCTTCCCGTGCCGACGCCGATCACTGTTCCGTTGACCCACACTTTGTAGCGGGATTCCACTCCGTCAAAGCGCAGGACGATCCTCTCCGCAGTGGCCCAGTCCACAGGAATGGTGAAGGTCCGCCTGTAGTCGCCCGTTGGATTCTCATCAGGCACGTGGGGTGCATCGGTGGGAAAGGGGAACTGGACGTTGGTGTAGATGGGGCGGCCATAGCGACCCTCACCTTCCAGGACCCAGTGCGAAGGAACAGGGATCTCATCCCAGCCGGAATCATCCAGGCCTTCATCGCCGACTCCCTCTACCTGCTCGCCAGCAGGCAGGACTCCCCTGCCGCCTGGCGTTCCGGGCGCACCAGGCAGAAGACGGAATCTCCACAAGCCGTTGAGCGGGAGCGTGGGAGCGTCACTCCGCAGCCAGGAACGGGCTGGCAGCCGATTGCCGGAGCCCGGGCCAGGATGCGTGATGTAGGAAGTGCTGGCAAACAAGGCCAAAGATGTCGATTCCACGTGGCTCCTTCAAGTGTCCACTACAGGGTTGGGTGTGACCACGCTAACACAAATTTCGAGTACATACTCGAATTTCAGAATTGCAGTCCCCGCACGCTGTACACTGGCTTGCCATGACCACAAAGGACACGGCTAGCGCCAAGCGGGGACCCTATGCCAAGGCGAAGGAAAAGCGACGGCTGATCCTCGACTCCGCCCACGCCGTGTTTGCCGCGAAGGGGTATCTGGGAGGCTCGCTGCAGGACGTTGCCAACCAAGCGGGCATCAGCCAGACCAGCCTCCTGCATTACTTCCCTTCCAAAAGCGATCTCCTGATGGCCGTCCTGGAGTGGCGCGACGAGCTGACCAAAAGCGCGAATCCCTCCGCCGGGGAAGAGTCGTTTGAGGACGCGGTGATTCGCACAGCACTCCACAACGAGAAGATTCCCGGAGTCATCGAGCTCTACACAGTGCTCTGCGCGGAATCGATCACGAATGCCCATCCCGGCCGTGATTACTTCACCGAACGCTTCGAACGCTTACGTGAAAGCTATACCCGCTCTTTCTCGGCCTTGGCACAGGAGGGCAAGCTCAGGCCCGGCGTCGATTCGGCGTGGGCAGCCATGTCCCTGGTTGCCCTGTGGGACGGGCTTCAAACCCAATGGCTGTTGGCCCCGGACACCATAGACGTAGCAAAAGCCTTGCGCGCCTACTTCGAAGTGGTCCTGCTGCCCGAAGCGTGAGGGTCTACCCAGTTGGCGTCCCAGTCCCCTAGTGCATTCCAAATTGGTAGTTGAAGGGCACTGCTTCGCCCGGACAAACTTCTTCCCAGAGCGCCGCGATGGCATCCTCTCCCTCGCGGAGATCCGGTATTTCTACCCCTTCGCGCAGGATGGCGGCAGCATCGCCGGCCTTGCCCACCCGGGCCAGTGCCAGGGCCTTCAGGAACCTCAAACGCCTGACGGCGGTGCCCTCCTTGGGCGCGGACTCCAGCAACTCCAGAGCCTGGGCCGGTTGGTCATGGCGGATGCTGAGTGTCACGGCCTCGGTCAGTAATGCCGTATTGGAGGAGTCAGCCTGCACCCCGCTCCTGAGTTCATTCAGACCCTCGCGATCCGTGCCGTCAGCCAGTAACGCCAGTCCCAATCCGCGATGTGCGAGCGCCAAAGTCCGCGACTGAACGCCCCCGGCAGCAAGCACCTCGCGGTAGGCCGCCTTGGCTCCCTCCAGATCTTGCCGGGCATGCCTCATGGTGGCCACATGGAAGCGCGCCTCAGGACTTTCCTGTCGCTCCAGCGGCTCCTCCCAGTCAGCTCCGGCAACGAAGCTGGGCGCGCCGTCGAACGCTTTTCCCTTCAGCAGTTCCAGCCATGGTTCCTGCTCCGCCGTGATGCTTTCATCTACGAACGGGGTGCCGCTCTCATCAATCCAGCCCTTGCCTGTCCTTCGGCGCCGCGCGCGTTCCACCACTCCCCAGCCACTGCCGTGGAGCAGCATGGTGGACGGCGGGACGTCAGCATCGGTGATGGCGGCGGGCAGCATTGCTTCCAGTTCCTCGTGCCCCAGGAGCTCCTCGAGCCGCTGGCCGGCATGGCCCACGGCCGCCTCCCAATCTGATCCGTGGGATGTGTCCGGGTCCAGATGCCCGTTTCCGTACGCTTCCACCCAGGACCATTCCGCACCCGCTGGCATGGACAAATGCTCAAACTGGGTTCTCGCCAGGCCGGCCTGGATCTCGGCGTAAGGGCCGGCACCCGGGCTCAACCACTGCTGCCACCGTTTACCGCCCTGACCTTGTCCCCAGACGAAAAGCTTCTTGCCCCTCAGCCGGCCGGTGGACAGCATCGCCAGCCCGTCGCCGTCGTCGTCCGCAGCCACAACCCAGCGACGTTCGGATGGATCAATATCAAAGAAGAAATCGGCGGCATGTGGGCTGTTGACCAACCACGTGCCGTCGTAGCCGTTGTGGTCCGTGGGCCGGACGCGGGTGATGTCCGTGGCGTAGTCGCTGCCAAATGCTTCGTCGGCCGGGGCGATCACCCGGGTGCGGTCCGTCTCCGGAATGGCCGCGTTGCTCCACCAGTACATGGGAACGTCATGGTCGTTGGGGTTGCGGATACGCACCGCCGCAAAGAGCACCGCCGATTCGGCAGGCAACCATATGTCCACTTGGAAGACCACTTCCCGGAGCCGCTCGAACTCCCACACGCGAAGGATGTGTTTGCCGTCCAGGGTGTGGACGATCGCGGTGTGCAGTGGATCGCAACTGGTGGGTGAGTGGCCTCGCGTGCCGATGTTCCACTCCAGACCGCCCGCGAACCACGCCTTTCGCAGCGCGATGTTGGCCAACTGGGGTGCCCCGTGCGTGTGGAGGAGCTGCTTTCCCGTCACTTTGTCGAACAATTCCCAGATGCGGCCGCCCAGGGACGGTATGACCGTCGCCCTGAGCTTTCTGTTCTCAAGCACGACGGCGGGCAGCTCCTTGGGTGCCGCCTCCCGGGTATAGCCATCCTGCATGAGGTACGGGAACACGTTGGGCACTACTCCGTAGCGGGCCGCCGCCTGGAGTTCTTCCGGCACGCCCTCCCCCACGGTGTAAGGCTGATCGAGCTCCGCGGCCACCACGGGCAAGGGGTTCAGTGGGCCAATATCTGCCATCGTCAGGGAAATGGTGGTGACAGTGAGGTTGGAATTTGAAATGGCAGCCATGTCGGTATCCGTTCGTGAGGAATCAACGTCCACACCCACAGTCTCCTCGGAGCGGGAAGCCAGCGCTAGAACTCTCCCATCCGGACTCGAACCGGCCCTGTCCTTAGGACAATGAGCTGACAACCAGTTTCAGGATAGTGGCCGTACCGCCTTCCACGCGGAGGTCGGTGCCCAGGCTCCCGGGGAGGGGAAAAACAAGATCGCTCAGGACAACCCTGCCGTCTTGGGCGAAGACCTCCACGGACTGGTCCACGATAATACGCAGCCTCAGCACACCGCCGTCGAGCTTCACTGGCGCCGACTCTGCCGACGCAAACTTTTCGTGGAAGGCTGTGTTTCCGGAAGTGCGGCGATCCAGGGTGAGTTGACTCGTTACGGGATCAAAGCTGAGAACCGTTGCGGCGCTCCCGTCCGGGGCACATAGAAGCCTGAACGCAATGCTCCGCACCGAGCCGGGCAGGATCTCAGCCTCGATCAGCAGGGCTGATCCGGGCATGGCGTCGGGCAGTTCCAGCACGGAATCGTGAAGTTCCACGTCTTGGAAAGTGCTCTTTGGCACACCTGAGTCCAGGGGCAGCACCAGCGGAAGCACCGGGCGTTGAACCAAGCGCGGCAAACCCTCCACAGTCGCTAGTTCCACCTCGCGGGCAAGGGACATCCCCGAGCGCCACGGGGCCGTGGGCAAGGAGTTGGCATAGTCCCAGTTGTTCATCCAGCCGATCATGATGCGGCGGTTGTCCGGGGTGTTGCTGAAGGAGACCGCGGCGTAATAGTCACGCCCCCAGTCCAGCCACAGGCATTGCCTGAGATCGGTGGATCCGTCAGCATCCGGTGAAACGAGCGAATCGGGATCGGCAGTGAATTGCACGCCATCGAAGTGGCCTACGAAGTACTGCCCTCCCGAGCCACCGGCCACGGCACCAGGATTGACGTTAACCACCAGGACCCACTTGACGTTCTCCGGGTTCCCGTCGACAGGGAGCGGGAACAAGTCCGGGCATTCCCATTCGCCCTCCGACGAGTTCGCGGGGCCGAAAGTACTCAGGTATTCCCAGTCCTTCAGGTTGGCCGAGCGGTACATGACAACCTGCTGATGCTGGGCCTCCACCGCCACCATCACCCAGCAGGCGCCGGCAGATCCCTCGTAGCGGAACACCTTGGGATCCCGGAAATGCGCCGAACCGCGGCCAAGCACGGGATTACCCGCATATTTGCTCCAGGTCATGCCGCCATCCGTGGAGAACGCGAGGGACTGGGCCTGTGTCCCCTGGTGCGTCGAGCCTTCCTTGAAGGCGCTCGTGTAGATGGCCACCAACGCCGGGTCTTCCTCCGTGCCGAATCCCGAGGTATTGCCGTGGTCCACTACGATGCTGCCGGAAAACACGTCTTCTTCCTCGTCACAGGCGATGGCAACCGGGTGTTCAGTCCAATGCAGGAGGTCTGTTGAGGTGGCATGCCCCCAAGACATGTTGCCCCAGACGTTGTCGAACGGGTTGTTTTGGTAGAAGAGGTGGTAGAGACCGTCGTGCCAAACCAGTCCATTGGGGTCGTTCAGCCAGGTGTTCCTGGCCGTGTAGTGAAGTATCGGGCGCATCGTTGAGGCGGCGTCTTCGCCGAGACCGGCACGGTGCGTTGTTGTTTCAGTCATCGGAGGTCTTTCGGGAGGGATGCGACGGAATCGCGAAGAACCATGGGACATGGAAGAACGGTGGGGTGGGTGGCGAACAGCTGCAGGTCGGATTTCCCTTCGATGGCATCGATCAGGTTTTCCGTTGCCCATGCACCCATCTCGTAGTGCGGCAGGGCGACTGTTGTCAGCGCAGGGTAAAGGTTTTCGGCAATGAGTTCCTGGTTGTCGAAACCGACGAAGGAGATGTCCTCCGGAATCCTGAGACCAAGTTCCGCAGCGGCCCGGTAGGCACCCATGGCCATGCGGTCGTTGTAGCAGAACACGGCCGTTGGCCGGCTCTCAGGTTTCAGCAGACGCAGCGCCGCCTGGTAGCCACCAGGCATCTCCGAATGTTCGGACTGGACCAGTTCTTCGTGGAACGGAAGCCCGGCGTCTGCCAACGTTTCCTTGAAGGCCCGCAACCGGGAGTGGGTTGCAGGCACGTCGTCGGTGTTGTTGAGCATCCCGATCCGGGTGTGACCGGCGTCGATCAGTGTCTGCACGGCGGACCTTGCGCCGCCCACTTCGTCGGGGATAACGGAGGAAACAGTGTTACTGATATCTTCGGAGTCCACCAGGACCGCAGGAAGTCCCGCCAGGTTCTTGGGAACAGCCAGCTTCCGGTGATACATCGTGGCGTACAGGATGCCGTCCACTTGCCGGTCCAGCAGGTCCGCCACTTGGCTTTCCTTGGACTCCTGGGAACTGGTGCTGGTGGAGTTGATGATCATGATGTTGTAGCCCCGGCGCTTGGCAGTTTCCTCCGAGCCCAGGATGATCCTGCCTGCATGAGGCGTGGTAGCGATTTCTTCGCTGATGAACCCGATCATCCCTGAACGTTGCGTCCGCAGGGCTTGAGCCAGACGGTTAGGGCCGTACCCCAGACGGTGTGCGGCTTCCTGGACCCGCTCCCTGGTTCTTGCGCCGACCCGGGCGTAGGCAACATCGTTCAGGACGTGGGAGACGGTGGTGACCGAAACCCCGGCCTCTGCCGCCACATCCTTGATACCCACTGATCTATTGGTCATTGGTCCCCCACGTCCTCATGATGTTGGTGCTGATCCTGCGATCGAATCAGCATGTGCCGCCCGGAAACCGACTGTCGGTGTGGCCCTCAAGGCGTTAACAGCCCTATCTGCAATGACCTGTGCGTCAGTTCCGGAATCAAGGATCGTGTTCCGGGCAGATCCGGGATCGACCAGGACGGCCGTGACGGCGAGCCCGTCGGAAACACCCGTGGTCAGCAGGGCGTCCACCTGGGCGGAGAAGCAGGAATCACTGGATGTGGAGTGAACGTCCATCGCCACCACGTGATTGTTGGAGACGAAATTTCCAGCCCCCTCCAGCAACCGGATGATGACCGGCGTCGCACCTGCGGGACGGATGCCCTGCGCGTCGATGACCTCGGAGAAGTGGTTGCCCACCACAGAGTTGTTGTTCCCGCTCACGCAGAGAAGCCCGTACAGATCGTCCAGCCCGTTATCGACTCCCAGGAACGGCGTCCAGGGCTCATGGTCACGCAGGAAGTGGTTCGTTGCCACGAGGTTCTCGGAACTGTTCGCTGCGAGGACCACCATCCCGGGGTAGAACGAATGCAGACGGTTGTTGGTGACGCTTGAACGCGTGACGCCGTCCAAATGGATGCTGCTCGCACCCCTGGGGAAGATGTTGTTCGCGGTTATCAGGAGCCCGCCATGGTTCCTGGCATAGATCGAGTGGCCCTTGAAACCTGCTCCGATCAAATTGTCGGTGATCTTTGAGGCCTGCCCCCAACCGCGCAACTCGATGCAGCTTCCACACTCAGCAATGAAGTTGTCGTGAATGGAAAGCGCGTCGGCGTTATGGATCGTGAGGGCGTTCTCAAGGTAGATGAACCCCATCCCCGTAACGCGGAATGAGTCATTGGCGCTCGCCACATAGATACCGGTCTTGCCATTCACATAAGTGTTTTCCGGTGGCAGCTCCGAGCCGTCCGGCGTGAAGTGCAAGCCGTCGATGCAGAAGTTGGAGAACTCCACCGAGCTGATCCGGGGGCTCCCGCTTCGCTCAATGTAGAAGGCTGCTCCCTTGGCTTCGTCGGAGGCTTCCCCGTCAACACCGAGCGGAAGATCGACAATAATGCGACTTCCTCCGGGCCACAGCTCATGCAGGTCGGGCCACTCGTCTTCGGGAACGTTGAACCGGATGCTCGACGACGTAAAGCCGTGTCCCGAGCCCTGGATCCTGAGGAAGCTGATATCGATCACCACCTGCGTACGGAGGTGGTAGTCCCCGGGTGGCAGGTAGATCACCGCTCCCGGCTTTCCTCCGTTGTTCACATCGGTGGCTGCCTGCCGGTCCTTGATGTCGGCGATGATGCTGTTGATGACTTCACCGACGTCCTCGGACGGGTTGCCGACCGGCCACGTAGTGACGTCGTAGTAGTTGTTGCTTGACATAGCTTCTGCCCTTTTTGTGGTGTGGTTTCCCGGCCCTTGACGGTTCTTAGCCCTTGACGGCGCCGAGCGTCATGCCTGCGACGATCTTGCGCTGCAGGAGAAGGGTGAGAAGGATGACCGGGATGGAGTACACGGCGGCCAGCGCCGTCATGGATCCCCAGTCCAGGCCGAATTGGGTCTGGAAGTTCGCGATGACCACTGGAGTCGTCTGGGAGCGGATGGCGGTCATCAGGAGTGCGAAGAGGAACTCGTTCCATGATGCGAGGAAGGCGAAGATCGCGGTGACGGCGATGCCTCCGGAAACCACCGGGATCACTACCCGCCAGAGCGCGCCGAGCCTGCTGCAGCCATCCACCGTTGCTGCCTCTTCCAAGTCACGGGGAACAGCCTCGAAGAAGCTGGACATCAGCCAGATGGAAAGCGGCAAGGAAATGGTGGTGTGGGCAATGGACAACGCGATCGGGGTATCCGCCAAACCAGCCGAAGCCATCATGGATGCCAGCGGAATGCCGATTGCTACCGGCGGCACCATGCGGGTGACCAGTGCGGCCATGATGAACACCCGGCCGCTCGGAGTCTTGTAGCGCGTGATGCCATAAGCCGCCGGGACAGCCAGTACCAAGGACAGCAGGGTGCTGATGATCGCGGTCTGGATGCTGTTGATGAATGAAGCCAACACACCGCTACGGCCAAGGGCGTTCGCGTAATTCTCCAGGGTCCATTCTTTGGGAAGGATGGTAGGTGGAACGGCGATGGTGTCGATCGGGGTCTTGAAGGACGTAAACAGCAAGTACAGGAACGGGAACCCGTACAGCACCATGGCTGCGGCCAGCAGGATCCACAGGATGGTCCTGGTGCTGCGGCGTCCAGCCTCAAGGCCTTCACGGTTGACGCCGCGGCGCCTGCGCAGGGCAACATGCGTGGCGGTTGAAACGGAACTCCTGGCAGTCACTGTAGGCGCCTTCCCGCCGTCGGGCTTTGTTCGTTCGGCGACGCGCATCAGTTGTCCTTTCCTGGCCGCCAGATGGTGGCCACCGCGAAGAATGCGACGGCGAGCATCGCCAGCAGGTAGATAGTGCCCATGGCGCTGGCCAGGCCGGGATCGCCGAAGCGGATCATGGTCCGGTAGATCAGCAGGCTCATGGTTTCGGAGGCGGACTGCGGGCCGCCGTTGGTTTGAATGAGGATGGTGTCAAAGGCCCGGGCGGCATCGATTCCGCGGACCACCAGTGCCACGGCGATTACCGGGCGGAGGAGCGGAAGAATGATCTGGAACAGGAGCGCCGGTGCCTTGGCGCCGTCCAGGCGGGCTGCCTCGATGAGGTCGCCGGGGATGTTTTGGAGGCCGGCGAACAGCACCAGGCACATGAAGGACGTCGTGAGCCAGATATCGGGGACGGCTACCGAGAACAGCACGATGTTCGGGTCCGAGAGCCAGCCGATCTGGTTGGGGTTGGAGAGGATGCCCGCTTGGTGCAGGAGGGTCCCGATGAGGCCGAAGTTATCGATCATCAGGAACTTCCAGAGCAGGCCGGCCACGATCGGCGCAATCATCAGCGGGTAAAGGAAGACAGTCCGCCAAACCTGGGACTTGCGTCCGAGAGTGGTGAACAACAAGGCCATCCCAAGGCCGAGCGCGAATTCGAGGGTCACTACCACCACGGTGTAGGCCAGGGTCCGCCAACCAGCACCCATAAAGGCTTCGGAGGCGAATGCTGCCGCATAGTTTTGGAGTCCGACGAAGTCACGCGGGCCGCCCGCGATGGGCGAAATCTTGAAGAAGCTGTCTGCGATCAGGCGGAACAGCGGGTAGGCCACAAACACGGCCAGGAACAGCGCCGCTGGGGTCATCAGGTATAGGGCGAAGCGGCGATCGGAGATACGCACGATTTTCTCTTCTGTTTGTTGGGACCGCGGGCGGCACCGGCCGAGTCTGCCGGTGCCAGCCGCGGAGTCTTTACTTGAGGAGGTCCTGGATCTGCTTCTTGGCGTCAGCCAGGAGGGTGGCGGAGTCACCGCCGGCTACAGCCTTCTGCAGGAGCGGAACCAGCACGGTGTCAACAATCTGCTGCCACTTGGCTGTTGCCGGACGCGTTGCGGTTGCCTTGCCGTTGAGCGTTTCGATCAGCGGTTTGAAGCTCTCATAGCCCGGCTGGTTCTGGTACTTCTCAAACGCCGAGATGCGCGAGGCGAGTCCCAGGCTTGATTCCACACCCATGCTGTTGTTGTCGTAAGCGCACTTGATGAACTTCTTGGCGGCATCAGCGTTCTTGGTGGCCTTGGGTACGGACAGGTACCACGGGCCCGGAACACCCGCGACGCCGGCGCTGCCGCCAATCATCGCTGCGGCTCCCACCTTGCCCGCTACGGGAGAGTCCTTGGGGATCTGCCGGTAAGCGTGGGCCCAGAAGCGGGTCATGGCGGTCTTGCCCTGGTTGAACAGGTTCTGTGCCGCGGCCCAGTCAACCTGTGCAGCGCCCGGAGGGGCGGACTTGGTGAGGCTGACGTAGAAGTCGAGGGCTTCCTTGTGGGCAGCGTTATCGATGATCACGTTGTTGTTCGCATCAAGGACCATCGGCGAACCGGCCTGCAGGACGTGGGCAAGCCATTCCGTTTCCACGGCGCCCTTCACATCCGTGCCGTACATGCCGTCCTTGGTGAAGAATTCGGAAATGTCCTGGTACTGCTTCCACGTGGTGGGGGCTGCCAGTTCATAACCGTACTTTGCCTTGAAATCTGCCTTGTTCTTGGCGTCCTCGAAGAGATCCTTGCGGTACAGGATGATCTCTGCGTTGGTCCAGGCAGGCATTCCGATGAAGTGGCCGTCTACATTGGCTTCCTTCACGAGCGCGGGGAAAATGTCCTTCTTGGCTTCATCGGTGAACAGTTCATCGATGGGCTGGACTGCATCCTTGAAGCTGGGGAGCCAGACGGAGTCCAATGCGGCGACGTCGAAGGAAACGTTGCCGGAGGAGAACTCGCTGGAGAGCCGGTTGAACATGCCGTCATAGGGCAGTTCGACGAAGTTGACGTTGAGGCCGGTGTCCTTCTTGCATTGCTCGGCAACGCCCGTGAGCTCGGCGTGGCCGCCTGCTTCCACCAGGACGTTGACAGTGCTGGACGCGCTTCCGGATGTGGGTGCGGGGCCCCCGGCACCGCAACCCGTAGCTGCGAGTGCGACGGCAGTGCAGAGGCCGCCGAGTGTGACGAGCCTGGAGATGGTCTTTCGAGTGGACATCGCTGTCGACTTTCTCTTGGAACGGGATTTGAGAGATTTTTGTAGACTGGAGAATCGTTTTGCCAAAACGACTTGGCAACACCATAGGCGCGTTTTCCCGGGTATGTCAAGCGTCACATTTTGGCTCGTGCGGGATCTTGACGAGCTGGATGGCCCAGCTCTAAAGTCATCGTCGCAGGCAGATAAACCGTTTTGGCATATTTTGGCTGATGCGGCAGGTTTTGGGACCCGCTGTGCCCCTTCCGCTCACGCCTGTTCTTTAGGGCGACGCGTGTTCTTGATGCCTGTTCTTCCCGTCCACCGGTCTCCACCCTTAGGGCGGTCCCTTCCCATCTCTCACCAGCGTCCACGCTTGGTGACCCTATTCACTGGAGAAAGTATGAAACCCGTCCCGGACATCAGCCGACGAAGCCTACTCCGCGCTTTCACGGCATCGGCAGCAGTTGCCTTTGCTGTGGCGGCCACGGGCAGCGCTGCTGCCGCGGCGCCAGGGCCGGTGGTCGCAACGCCCGACGCCGGCACTCAGCCGCAGGGGCACCGCCACCTTATCGGCGTCCTGTAAAGCAACCGTCTATAGAGCACCCGTCTGTAGAACCACCCGGAACCGCCGGAGGCGTGCGGCAGCATGCGGCTAAACGAGGCACGAGCGAGCATGCAGAGCACGGCGCCGGCGGTTCCGGACGCACTTGAAGAGAAGCAGCACAGTTCAGTCCCCCAACGATGTGAGGAGAACCAGCTTTGACCACCGTCTACGACGTCACCACCTGGAGCGTTCCAGGGAATCCGTCCGCTACCCCGTACAACGACATCGGGCTCATCATCAACAGCATCATCGCTGACATCAAGAGCCAGCAGACCAGCCAGGCGTCCAAGCCCGGTGCTGTCATCTACATCCCGCCGGGAGACTACTCCTTGAAGACCAGGGTGAATGTGGACATCAGCTTCCTGACCATCCGGGGATCGGGCCATGGCTTCACCTCGTTGAGCATCCGCTACAACGCCGGCAACACATCGGCCTGGCACGAAATCAACCCGGGCGCCAGCCGCGTCAGGGTGGAAAATACTGACGGGAACACGGACGCCTTCCGGGTCTACCGCACAGGTGATCCACGGATTAGCGCAGTGGTGTTCGAGAACTTCTGCCTTGATGGCGTCTCCTTCGGCTCCAACGAGAACGACTACACCAATGGGAAAACGGGCATCCGCTTCGATTCCGCCAACGATTCCTGCCGGGTGGAGCGCATGGGAATGGTGTACCTGGAGCATGGGCTTGTTGTCAGGGATACAGATGCCCTGAGCGTCAGCAGCAACTTCCTTGCTGAATGTGGCTCCTGCGTGGAATTGACAGGATCGGGCCAGGCCTCGAAGGTCACCGACAACCTCATTGGTGCCGGTTTCGTGGGATTCTCGATCTTCGCCGAGGGGCACATGGGCCTGCTGGTCACGGGCAACAACGTCTTCCCCCGGGGCAAGAGCAGCGTGCACTTCAAGGACTGCACCCGCTCCTCCATTACGTCCAACCGCTTCCATGCGTTCTACCCCGGCATGGTGAACTTCGAGGGAAGCTGCACCGAAAACCTCATTGGAGCCAATCACTTCCTGCGACAGATGGAACCGTTCGATCCCCTCAAGCCGTACAACAACGGATTGGACGATCTGTTCGGCCTGGTGCACATAGCGGGCAGCAACAACACGGTTACTGGAAACCACTTCAGCTACGACGTCGCTTCGGGTTCGGTCACGCCGTCGGGGCAGACGCCCACCATCATCCTGGTGGCTTCCGGAAACAACAACTACATCGCCACCAACAACACCGTCTCGGCCATTGCCGTGCACACCGTAGTCCTGGATGCATCAACCTCCGGATCCAAGGTGCTGGACAGCGGCGACAGCAATCAGGTGGTCCGGTACGCGTCCAACTACGCCTTCAGGGCAACGCCATAGCTGCGCGGCGTCATCGCACGACATGAATATGAATAGCGAATAGCACGACGGCGGGCGTCGCCCCACGAGGCGGGTCCGCCGTCGTCATCCTGCAACGCAAGCCCTTGACGAAAGGTCTGTCAACGATGACAAGACGCGCCAAAGCCCTAATATCGATCGGGGCGGCCGTGGCACTCACCGCTGCCTCATTCTCCGTTGCCGCCACCGCGCAGGCCACCGACCCGGATCCGGCCACCCAGCAATACCGGCCATACCTGCACTACACGCCGGAAGCGAACTGGATGAACGATCCCAATGGACTCGTGTTCCACAACGGAAAATACCACATGTATTACCAGTACAACCCCAACGGAACACGGTGGGGAGACATGAGCTGGGGCCACGCATCCTCCACCGACCTGATCCATTGGGAGGAACAACCACTCGCTATCCCACGGGGTTTCAACGGATCCGGCCAGGTGATCGAAGAAATCTTTTCGGGATCCGTCGTGGTGGACACCCAGAACACCAGCGGACTCGGGACCCTCCAAAATCCGCCGTTGGTGGCCATCTATACGAGCAATTACACCGCGGCCCACCCAACCCTCGCCGGTAAACAAGCACAGTCGCTGGCCTTCAGCACCGATGACGGGCAGACCTGGACCAAGTACGGCAACAATCCGGTCCTGAACAGGAACACGTCCAGCTTCCGCGACCCCAAGGTCTTCTGGTACGACTCCCCCACCGGTCCGGACTACTGGGTCATGGCAGCCGTTGAAGCTGACGAACACCGCGTCCTCTTCTATAAGAGCAACGACCTGAAGCAATGGAACTATCTGGATGACTTCGGTCCGGCAAATGCGACCGGAGGACAGTGGGAATGCCCTGATCTGTTCCCCCTCGCCGTCGACGGAGATCCAAACAACGTCAAGTGGGTCCTCTCGGTGAATATCAACCCCGGAGCCGTGGCCGGCGGCAGCGGCGGACAATACTTCGTAGGAACCTTCAACGGCACTTCCTTCACCGCCGAGAATATCGATCCCGCCAGCCAGCTTCCTCCGGGAAACCTTCTTGCCGGCTTCAATGGTGGCAATTACAGCGGCTGGAACGTCCAGAACGATCCGTCAAACAGTTCCGGGCCTTGGGGAAGCGCCCCCGCCTCGGGAACTCTTTCAGGGCAAATGGCGGTTACTGGCACCATCGGCACCGGGTTCGTCAACGGCTTCCACGGTGGCGATGCACCCGTGGGCACTATGGAATCAGCACCGTTTACGTTGGACAAGGACTACCTGAACTTCCTCGCCGGCGGCGGAAAGCACCCCCAGGTAATCGGAAAGCAATCGGGAAACCAAGCCCCTCCGGGGTACCTGCTATTCGACGGCTTCGACTACCCCGGGACACTCACGCAAGCCGGCTGGCAGCTTACCGGCGACTTCCAGGCGGCACTGAACCCCTCGTCGTCGGGCGGTGAATTCGCCATCGGAAAACGGATCAACACTTTCGAAGGCGGCCCGTACCAGGACAACAACGTCGGCACCATCACGTCCCCCGAGTTCTACCTGACCAACACCAACATCGGCTTCCTCCTAGGCGGCGGCAGCCGAACCAACGGGGAACTCCAGGTTGAACTGCTGGTGGGAGGCGTGCCGGTTCGTACCGCAACTGGCTCGAATTCGGGCGACCTGAACTGGCAGAACTGGGACGTTTCCCCATGGTACGGCCAGATCGCCCGCATCCGGATTGTGGACAACGCAACCGGCCCATGGGGCCATCTGACACTGGACAACATGGTGTTGGGTTCAGAGCCGGCGAAGCCCAGGAGCGCCGAAACCACCGTGAACCTTGTGGTCAATGGTCAGACAGTTCGTACCGCCACCGGCAATGACTCCGAAAATCTGGAGTGGAAAGCCTGGGACGTCAGCGCCTACAAAGGCAGCCAGGCCACCATCAAGATCGTGGACAACAACCGCGGCGGCTGGGGACACATCCTCGCCGACGAATTCGTTTCCTCGGATGCCTCCTACCTCGAGCAGCACGATTGGCTGGACTGGGGCAGGGACTACTACGCCACGGTGTCCTTCAACAATGCTCCAGGCGGCAAGCGGATCATGCTGGGCTGGATGAACAACTGGGACTACGGTCAGGACACTCCCACCACCACATGGCGCGGAACCATGGCGTTGCCGCGAGAAGTGGTACTAACCCAGACGTCCGCGGGTCCGCGGCTGCGGCAGCAGGTGGTGTCCCAGGCCGAGGCGTTGAAGAACACGGCGGCCGCATATACTGCGCCGGCCCAGGACATCACGCCCGGAACAACCACACTCCCCATCACCGGTGACGTGGTCCAGGTTGACGCCGAATTCTCTCCGGGGACGGCATCGGCGTTTGGCGTGAAAGTCCTCGATAACGGAACCGAAGCAACCCGGATTGGCTACGTTCCCTCCACGAAGCGGCTCTCCATCGACAGGACCAACTCGGGCAACGAGGGATTCCATCCAGCCTTCAGTTCAGTAGAGGACCCGCGCGTGGAGTTGATCGACGGCCGGCTACGCCTGCGCCTGTACGTTGATCGTGCATCCGTGGAGCTCTTCGCCCAGGACGGCCTGACCACCATCACGGACCAGGTCTTTCCAAGCGCTGGGGCGACCAACATCTCGGTTTTCGCAGAAGGAGGAACCGCACGGCTCGAAAGCATGACGGTAACTCCCCTGAACCAGGCAATGTGGGGAGGCTGACCCCAGCGGTGGAAACTATGCCGGAGGAGCACCGAGTTCCAGCGCGTTGATCTCGGCTCGCGCCATGCGGACCGTTTCCCGGTCAGTAACGGTATAGGCGGTGGGGTCGGCACCGTCCTGCGTGCCAAGGGAAATGGTTCGTTGACCCAGCGTAGAGACGGTTCTCTTGGCGGACATATGAACTGCCGAGAGGCCGGCTGCGTGCATCGCCGGGATATCGCCAAGCTGCAAGCCGCCTCCTGCCATGATCTCCAGGGCTCCTCCGGCCCGCTCCACCATCTCGGACAGGGTGGGAAGGCCTGCACCTGCCGTGGCCTCGTGGCCCGACGTAAGTACCCTGGTGAAGCCGAGCTCCAGCAAATGATCAAGGGCGGCCATGGGATCCCGTGATTGGTCGATCGCGCGATGGAAGGTCAACTGCGCATCCGGGCTGGCGTCCCGGGCAGAATCCACCAGGCGTTGAACCGCATGAACATCGACGTCGCCCTCCGCGGTCAGGGCGCCCACCACTACTCCGTGGGCGCCCTGAGCCAGCAAGTGGCGTACCTCGTGCACCATCGTGTCCACATCCGAGGCGGAGTAGTGGAAATCGCCGGGGCGGCACCGCACCAGAGGGTGGATCTCCAGGCGTCCGTCAACATGTTCCATGCTGGCCTCAAGTAGTCCCTGGCTTGGCGTGATGCCACCAAGTTCCAGGCTGCTGCAGAGCTCAATCCGATCGGCACCTTCGGATGCGGCCGTACCGGCACCCGTCGCGCTCACCACGGCGATTTCAAGTTTCATGGTGAAACTCTACGCGCGGTAACGCTCCAGCTTTTCCTTCTGGTCCGGAGTCAGCCTGAGGACCCTGCCGGTAGCTTCTGCCACGAAGGCCAGGTGCGTAGTGGCTTTGACACAGTCTTCCTTTGTAACGGGGTCCTTAATGACGTAGTGAAGATCAAAGCTGGCACCCTTGATGGCGCCAACCCAAATCTCCACCAAGGCCGGGATGTTGCGGTATTCCAAAGTCCTCACGTAACGGACTTTGTGCTCCACAACCAACGTCATGGTGCCCTCTTCAACGTCATTGAAGAGGGCCGCGGGCGGTTCCATGCCCGGAAGGCCGGCACCCCGTGGTGGTCCGAAAGCCGCGATTCGGGCTTCTTCCAGCATGCGTACGATCTGCACGTTGTTGATATGCCCGTACGCGTCCATGTCGCCCCAGCGCATAGGTACGAGTACCTCGATGCGCTGGGGGTCCACGGAATCCCGGGAGTACAACCCGGTGCTCAGGGAATTCGCGCTCAGCTGTGCACCGCCGTCGAGTCATCCACGGCGGTCTCTTCCTCACCGGCAAACTGGGACATGTACAGGCGGTAGTAGGCGCCTTGGAGCGCAAGCAGCTGGCTGTGGTTGCCCTGCTCCACGATTTGCCCGTTCTCCATGACAAGTATGGTGTCAGCATCGCGGATGGTGGACAAACGGTGGGCGATCACGAAACTCGTCCGGTCGGTGCGGAGCGCGGCCATTGCCTTCTGCAGCAGCAGCTCGGTACGCGTATCCACCGAGCTCGTAGCTTCGTCAAGGATCAACAGCGACGGATCGGAAACGAACGCACGTGCGATGGTGATGAGCTGCTTCTCACCGGCGCTGACGTTGTTGCCTTCTTCGTCGATGATCGTCTGATAACCGTCCGGAAGGGCTCTCACGAAGCGGTCCACGTAGGTGGCCTTGGCAGCCTCCATGATTTGTTCCTCGGTGGCATCCAGGTTGCCGTACTTGATGTTGTCGTAGATGGTTCCGCCGAACAGCCAGGCATCCTGCAACACCATGCCCACCTTGGACCGGAGCTCGGAGCGGCTGAGATCCTTGATGTCCACGCCGTCCAGGGTGATGCGTCCGGCATTGAGCTCGTAGAACCGCATGACAAGGTTCACCAGTGTGGTCTTTCCAGCACCCGTAGGCCCGACGATCGCCACCGTGTGGCCAGGCTCCGCACTGAAGGAGAGATCCTCGATGAGGGGCTTATCCTCCACGTAGCTGAACGAGACATGCTCGAACTCCACGTGGCCGTCGGTCTTGGCTGGCAGGTGGCGGGTACCCGTCTCTTCAACTTCGTCGTCGGCGTCGAGGAACTCAAAGACGCGCTCGGCCGAGGCGACACCGGACTGCAGCATGTTCGCCATGCCGGCAATCTGGCCCAGAGGCTGGGTGAATTCACGCGAGTACTGGATGAAGGCCGTGGCGTCGCCAAGGCTCATGGAGCCCGAAGCAACCCGCAGGCCACCCACCACCGCAATGCCGACGTAGGACAGGTAGGACACGAAGTTCATGGCCGGGAAAATGACACCCGAAACAAACTGGGCGCCGAAGGACGCCTTGTACAAGGCCTCGTTGCGTTCATCGAAGCGCACCAGCATGTCAGCATCGCGCCCGAACACCTTCACCAGGTCATGCCCCGAGAAGGACTCCTCAATCTGTCCATTCAGCGAACCGGTGTTCTTCCACTGCGCAGCGAAGAGCTTCTGGCTCTTGGCACCAATGAAGCCGGCCATGACACCGGAAAGCGGCAAGGCGATCAACGCGATCAGTGCCAGTTCCCAGGACACGATGAACATCATCACGGTGATTCCCACAACGGTGAGCACGGAGCTCACCAACTGTGCGAACGCTTGCTGGAGGCCCTGCTGGACATTGTCGACGTCGTTGGTGACGCGGGAAAGGATGTCGCCGCGCTGACGGGTGTCGAAGTAGTTCAGCGGGAGCCTGTTGAGCTTTGCCTGGACGTCATTACGGAGCTGCTTGATGACTCGCATGACAATCCTGTTGAGCAGCCAGCCCTGTGCCCACAGGAAGATGTTGGCCACAAAGTACATCAGGAGGACGATCGAAATGAGGAACGTCAGCTTGGGGAAATTGATCCCGTTGGTGAGTTCCATCTTGGAGACCATGTCCGCAAAGTTCTCTTGGCCTTGCTGACGCATGAGCTCTACGAACTGTTCCTGCGAGACGCCCGGCGGGAGCTGTTTGCCCATGACGCCGCCGAAGATCACGTCCATCGCACTGCCCAAAATCTTGGGCGCAATCACGTTCAGGACCACCGAGACCACCACAAGGCCGATCACGATGTAGACGCCGAGACTCTCAGGCTTCAACAGGCCCATGAGGCGCTTGGCGGATGGCCAGAACTCCTTGGCTTTCTTGGCTGGAAGATTGCCGAACATACCGCCATCGGCTTCGGACGGGACGTACTCCTCATCCACCACGTCATCGTCAAGCACCGCGGTTGCCGCTTCCGCCTCTGCCGTAGCCTTGGCATTCTTTGCGGCTTCTGCCTTGGCAGCCCAGCCACGCTTCTTCTGCTGGTCCTGCTCGCTCATGCGACTTCCTCTACACTCAGCTGGGATTCAACGATTTCCTGGTACGTCGGCGAAGTCTCCAGGAGTTCATCATGCGTTCCGCGATCCACGATGCGGCCGTTATCCAGGACCAGGATCTCGTCCGCGTCTGCAATGGTGGAGACACGCTGGGCGACGATGATGACCGTTGCGTCCCGGGTCTTGGCCTTCAACGCTTTACGGAGCCTGGCATCTGTGGCGACGTCCAAAGCGGAGAAGGAATCGTCAAAGAGATAGACATTCGGCTTGGTCACCAGGGCCCTGGCAATGGAAAGGCGCTGCCGCTGGCCACCGGAAACGTTGGTGCCGCCCTGGGCTATGCGACGGTCCAGCCCTGATGACTTTTCCTCAACAAAGCCCCTGGCCTGCGCCGTTTCCAGCGCCTCCCACAGTTCCTCGTCGGTAGCCTCGGGCTTGCCAAAGCGCAGGTTGTGCTCGATGGTCCCGGAGAAAAGGTACGGCTTCTGCGGCACAGCTGAGACACGGCTGGTGATCTCCGAGGCATCCAGCTCGGTGACAGGAACGCCGTCGAGCAGGACACTGCCTGAGGCGACGTCGTAAAGCCGCGGCAGCAAGGAGACCAGGGTGGTCTTGCCTGCGCCTGTGGAACCGATGATGGCCAGGGTCTTGCCCGGCTCCGCGGTAAAGGAAATGTTGCTCAGCACAGGAGCCTCGGCCCCGGGGTATTTGAAGGTGACATCGCGGAACTCCACGCGTCCCTTCTTCTCGGCCGGAACCACAGGGGAAACCGGATTGTGGATGGAAGGCTCTACGTCCAATACCTCGCCGATGCGGTCTGCACAAACGGACGCACGGGGAATCATCATGGCCATGAACGTGCCCATCATGACCGCCATCAGAATCTGCAACAGGTACTGAAGGAAAGCCGTAAGGGATCCCACCTGCATGTCGCCGGAGTCCACACGCTGACCGCCGAACCACAGCACCGCGGCAGTAGACAAGTGCAGGATCATGCCGATGGCCGGGAACATCAGGACAAAGAGATTGCCGATCTTCACCGAGACCGCGGTGAGGTCCTGGTTGGCATCACCGAAGCGCTTGGCCTCGTAAGGTTCGCGCACAAAGGCACGGACGACCCGGATACCAATGATTTGCTCACGGAGCACACCGTTGATGGCATCAATCTTGGTCTGCATTGACCGGAACAGCGGCATCAACCGGACCACGAGGTAGCCCACCACTGCCACCAGAATGGGTACCGAAACCCAGACCAGC
Source organism: Paenarthrobacter aromaticivorans (assembly GCF_019038615.1). Taxonomy (NCBI): domain Bacteria; kingdom Bacillati; phylum Actinomycetota; class Actinomycetes; order Micrococcales; family Micrococcaceae; genus Paenarthrobacter; species Paenarthrobacter aromaticivorans. The sequence goes on along the minus strand of NZ_JAHOPC010000011.1, from coordinate 103,227 downwards.
CACGACAAACTCAGGTCCTCGCGGAGGGCCATAATGATGCCACCCACACACATGATGGGTGTTGAGACCATGAAGTTCAGGCCCATCAGCACCAGCATCTGAACCTGCTGGACATCGTTGGTGCCTCGTGTGATCAGCGTAGGAGCACCAAAACGGTTCACGTCTTGTGCGGAAAAACTGCTCACTTGACGGTAGACACTGCGCCGGAGGTCACGACCGATCGCCATCGCTGTCCGCGCACCAAAGTACACCGCAGCGATAGCGGTGAGCACCTGGCCGAGGGCAACGGCGAGCATCATTGCGCCGGTGCGCCAAATGAAATCGGTGTCGCCGCGGGATACTCCCTCGTCAATGATTTTGGCGTTGAGGCTTGGGAGGTAGAGCGTGGCAATAGTGGACGCCAACTGGAATATGAGGACGGCCACTATCTGCGGCAAATACGGCTTGGAGTAGCGCCGTATAAGGGTGACAAGCATGCCCACGGGTCCTTAGAAAGAGTGCGTGAATGAAGTAAGAGAAGTGTTGCAGCAAGGGCTGACAGTATTAGCCTCCCTACTCTACGAAATCCGTTGCCTCGGCGAAACAACCTAGGGAAAAGATCATCCCAGCGGAGTATTTCGCGTGTCGGATGTGCTCCCGCTGGCGCAGGCACCGCAGCCGGATCAGCCGCTGCACGCAACGAAAACGCCGGCTGGTCACCCAGCCGGCGCTTTTGGTCCCGCCGTTGTTCGCCACACCCCGCGTAGTACGGCAGGAGTTTCGAACGAGGGCAGGATCCGTGATGTCTAGCTGTACTAGCCCGCGTGCTTGCCGTGGTCCGGCCGTTCCTCCCGCGCTTGGACGCCCTGGAGGAGAAGCAACGCCATTCGCTCCTGCTGCCTGCGTTCGCGCTTGATCTCCTTGCGGAGGGCGGACAGTTCGCTTGCAGTGCGCGCCTGCTGCTCCCCGACCGTCTGCAGCTCCCGCAAACGGGCCTGCAGCTCAACGTTGGCCCGGCTCAGCTGCAATTGCTGTTCAGCCAGGACGTACTGGGTGCGGGACAGTTGTTCCTGCAATTCCTTGACGTCCGCAGTTGGCTGGGAGCGTTCCTGGGTCAGGATCCGGGCGAATTCGAGGTCAAGATCGGATCCCGAGTCCGTGCCCGGACCCTGGCCGCCCTCCTGGAGGCGACCTGGAAGGCGACGCCCGGCATTAAGGCGGCTTGCGCCGTCGTCGAACGTTCCCGCCTGAGCGGCTGGGGCGTCAGCGGCATCCAGAGTCGATGCGGCCAGGGAAGTTGTATCCAGAGTCGATGCGTCCAGGGGCTTGGCAGCATCACCGGACGCGGCCGGGACGGTTTCCTTCTCCGGCGCCGCGTCAACAGTGCGCCGCAGCGGGCGTTCCTTGATGAACAGCACAGCCAAGAGTGCCACCACACTGATGATTGCGGAGATCAGGAAGATCTGGGCGGTGGCGTCGCCGTAAGCGGCGCGCATGATGTCCGCGATGGGCGCAGGCATATCGGCCAGGTCCATGCTGGCACCGGACCCGCCACCCTGGACAGGAATACCGGCGGCGGCCATCCCTTCAACTGCCAGGTCCTTCACGTGGTTGGACATGATGGCCCCAAGGACCGACACGCCGATTGCCCCACCCACAGAGCGGAAGAATGCAACGGACGCACTGGCGGTACCGATGTCCTTGGCCTGGACTGTGTTCTGCACGGCGAGTACCAGGTTCTGCATCAGCATGCCCAGGCCGAGGCCGAACACACCGATGTAGATGGCGACGATCCAGAGTTCCGTGGTGTGGTCCATGGTGCCGGCGAAAGCGAGGCCGCCGATCAGGAGCACGGAGCCGGCGATCAGGAACCGCTTCCATTTGCCAAAGCGGCTGATCAGGATGCCCGATGCCACAGAACCAATAAGGTTGCCGGCGATCATTGGCAACGTGAGCAGCCCTGCCTCAGTCGGCGTGGCCCCACGGGCCACCTGGAAGTACTGGCCCAGGAACGTGGACGAACCAAACATGGCGATACCGACCGCGATCGACGCGATGATGGCAAGTGCCGTGGTGCGCTCGGAGATGATCTTCAGTGGAATGATCGGCTGGGCGACTTTGGTTTCCACCAGCACCAGGAGCGCCAGCAGCGCTACGCCACCGCCCACCATGAGCGCTGACTGCCAGGAGAACCAATCGTAGTAGTCCGGGTTGCCGGCGAAGGAAACCCAGATCAGGAGCAGGCTCACGCCCGAAGTCAGGAGGATGGAGCCGAGCCAGTCGATCTTGGCGGGACGCTTGACGTGCTGGATCTTCAAGGTCACCTGAAGCAGGATGAGCGCAACCACAGCCAGTGGTACGCAGACGAAGAACGTCCAGCGCCAGCCGAGCGGGCTGTCCACAATGAAGCCACCCAGCAGCGGGCCCCCGGCAGTGCCCACTGCCATCACGGCACCCATGTAGCCGGAGTACTTGCCACGATCCCGCGGCGGAATCATGGAACCGATGATTGCCTGGGCCAGGGCGGTGAGGCCACCCAATGCGATGCCTTGAATGACACGCGCGGTAAGCAGCAGCGGAATCGTCTCGGACAGGCCGGCCATGACGGAGCCCGCCACGAAAATAATGATGCTCAGCTGGACCAGGAGCTTCTTGTCGAAGAGGTCAGCAAGCTTTCCCCAGATCGGCGTCGTGGCCGCGTTCGCCAGCAAAGCGGCGGTGATGACCCAGGCGAAATCGGTCTGCGTGCCCTTGAGTTCGGACATGATGGTTGGCAGCGCGTTGGCGACAATCGTGCTGCTGAGGATCGCCGTGAAGAAGGCCGCGAGGAGACCCGTGAGGGCTTCCATGATTTGCCGATGCGTCATGGGTGCGGCGGCTGTGTCGATTCCCGGCGTATTGCGCCCGACGGCCTGCCCCGAGGCGGCATTCTGAACTGGTGTGGCCATGCGTGGCTCCTAAGCTGTGTGAGTCGTTGTAGTGGAGCCGGCCGCCGTTGCCCGGATTGAGTCCTTGAGGGACGTCGTGAGTTTGTTGATGACCTGGGAGGCCTCGAGGGCGTCAGCCTCGCTCCAATCCGCCAGGTAATCCCGCAGCCTCACACTGCGTTGTTCTTCGACCTCGCGCAGCTTCGCCGCGCCATCCTCCGTTAGGGCAAGCAGCTGGGCCCTGCCGTCCGCAGGATCAGGCCGCCTTGCGACGAAGCCAAGTTCCTCTAGTTCGGCGACATGCCTGCTCAGGACCGGAGCACTGACACCCAGGCGCGCAGCTAGTGCCGTTGCCCGGGTCTCCCCCTCGCCGATGAAGCGCATGACGCCTTGGACCGCCATCCCGACGTCGGGAACGCGGGCCATGTGGGCGGTCACCACGCAGCGCAGGGTGCGCTGGAGATCGAATATTTGATGCACAAGATCGGTTGCTGTGGCAGAACCGACGGACATGGAAAACACCCCTTTTTTGTTTGCCTAGAGCAACTATAACTCATATTGATTGCTTTGGGAAACTAAAGAAGATTGAATACGCAGTTGTTGCGGGGCCTGCTTCGCGTCCGAATCCAAGGTTTTGGGGCGCAGGGCAGGCCCTACAACGCAGTCAGCCCCCGCACGGCGTTCCGTACGGGGGCTGATTGATTTGGTTGTTTAGTGATCCGTTTAGTCGTCCAGGTGGGTGGGACCGAACATCTTCAGCAGCGTCTCAACCACGACGACGTTGGGGCCATCCGCCTCGAATGACTCCTTGAGCGCGTCCCCTACTTCCTCCGGGGAAACCCGCCGAGCCGGAACACCGAACGACTCTGCCAGCTTCACGAAGTCCGGGCGTGCCAGCTCAGTGGCCGTGGCCTTGCCGAAAGCACCCACCATGTATTCGCGGAGGATGCCGTAGCCGCCGTCGTCCACGATCAGCCAGGTGACCGGGATATTGTGCTGCTTCGCCGTGGCAAGTTCGGAGATGGAGTACATCGAGGAACCGTCACCGGAAACAGCGAGCACCCTGCCGGGCTTGCCGGCGGTTTCCAGGCCGACGGCACCTCCGATTGCCGCCGGGAAGCCGTAGCCGAGGCCACCAGCACCCTGCGCGGAATGGAACTGGCCTTCGCGGGCGTCCCAGCAGCTCCATCCCCAGTACGCGGAGATGGTCATGTCCCAGAAGGTTTGCATGTCCGCGGGGACGGCTTCACGGATATCGGCCATGAACTTCAGTTCCTTGGCCAGGTCCTGGGATTCCAGGCGTGCCTTGACTTTGGCCAGGGATTCCCTGACCACGTCCTCCGGGCTGGTGCCGTGCCAGGATCGCTTCACAGTGTCCGCGGCACCAGCTGCTGCCAGTGCCTCGTCCAAGGCTGCCAGGGCTTGGCCGGCGTCGGCCCGGATGCCCAAGCCTGGCCGGTTGGATTCGAGGACGCGCGGTTCGGCGTCGATCTGGATGATGCGGCCGCGGGGTTCGAACGTGAAGTAGTTGGACGTCACTTCACCGAGGGATGAACCGATCACTATAAGCACGTCGGCGTCTTCCAGGACATCGGTCATGTACCGGTCCTCGATCCACGACTGCAACGACAACTCGTGCTTCCACGGGAACGCACCATTGCCGCCAGGGGTGCAAATGACGGGAGCACGCAGCTGCTCGGCAATGGAGAGCAGCGACTTCTCAGCCCGGCCACGGCGCGTACCGCCGCCTGCGATGATCGCCGGACGTTCCGCCGTCGAAAGCCACTTCACGGCCTCGCGGATCAGCTCGACGCGCGGCGGGTTGTCTGCTGCCTCGGCGAGCGCGTCCTCCACCGGCGGGACCATGATCGGATCCAGCAGGACGTTCTGCGGAATCTCGATCCACACCGGACCCTGCGGCGAGGAAATCGCCTCGGTCCAGGCGTCCTGGATGGCCGACGGGATTCCCGAGGCATGCTGGATCAGGCGCTGGCTCTTGGTGACGTTCGCAGCGGAAGCCTTCTGGTCGTCCAACTGGTGCAGCATGCCCTTGCGGCGCGCACCCAGGCCCTCAAGCGGAATCTGGCTGGCAATAACCACCATCGGAACGCCGGTGGCATAAGCCTCCTGCAAACCAGCAAGGGAGGTGAGCGCACCCGGACCGGTGGACAGGAACAGCACGCCTACTTCGCCGGTGGCGCGGGAGTAACCGTCGGCCGCAAACGCCGAGTTGTTCTCGACGCGCGAAGACACGAAGTGCAGGTTCCCGCGGCCCATGGCGTCGAAGAGACCCAAAGCGTGCTGCCCGGGGATACCAAACACGGTCTTCGCACCCAACGCTTCAAGGGTCTCGACGACGAGGTCCCCACCGTTGCGCTGATCGGTACCGCGCGTTGGCGCGGCAGTGCCTGGATCGAAATCGATCATCGCGTCTCTCCCGCGGTGCCGGTTGCCTGGGCGAGTTCTGCGATGCGTGCACCGAGGGCCTGCTGGGCGTAGCCGTTGGGAGCACCGTGGCGGTCACCTTCCACGGCATTGTCCGCCATGAGGGTTACCAGTTCATAAGCAACGTGGCTGCCGGCCACGCCCGTGATTTCCGCGTGGTCATACGCAGGGGCAACTTCCACAATGTCCGCACCGACGAGGTTCATGCCACGGAATCCACGGATGATCTCAAGCAGTTCGCGGCTGGTGATGCCGCCTGCTTCAGGTGTACCGGTGCCGGGGGCGTGTGCCGGATCCAGGACGTCGATGTCCACGGAAATGTACAGCGGACGGTTTCCGACGCGGTCGCGGATCTTGGCCACCGTCTCCAGGACGCCCTGGTAGTAGACGTCAGCGGAGGTGACGATTCCGAAGCCAAAGCGGTGGTCGTCGTCGAGGTCCTTCTTGCCATACAGCGGACCGCGGGTACCCACGTGGCTGATGGCCTCCGTGTCCAGGATGCCTTCTTCCACTGCGCGGCGGAACGGCGTTCCGTGCGTGTACTCCGCCCCGAAGTAGGTGTCCCAGGTGTCCAGGTGTGCGTCGAAGTGGAGCATGGCCACTGGCTCACCGGCGCGCTCTGCTGCTGCCCTCAGGAGCGGAAGGGCGATGGTGTGGTCGCCGCCCAGGGTGACGAGCTTGCTGCCGTTGGCCGTAAGGTCCAGGGCGTTCTGCTGGATGGTCTCGATGGCCTCGTTGATGTTGAACGGGTTTACCGCCATGTCACCGGCATCCGCCACCTGGATGTTCTCGAACGGGCTGACATCCCAGGCAGGGTTGTACGGGCGCAGCAGGCGGCTGGCCTCACGCACATGGTTCGCGCCAAAGCGGGCGCCGGGGCGGTAGGAAACGCCGGAGTCAAAGGGCACGCCAACAACGGTGACGTCAGCCTTGGAGACCTGGTCAAGGCGGGGCAGGCGGGCGTAGGTGGCAGCACCGGCGTAGCGCGGGATGCGGGACGAATCGATGGGGCCAAGGTTCCCGTTGGCCTCAATACGGAGCTCTTCCAAAATGCGCCACTCCTTAGTGGATAGGTCGAGATGAATCAGTAACTGTGTGACACCCATCATACACTCAAAGTTTCCTAATAAGCATCAGCTGTTTACAAGTTCTCTTGAGGGTCGAGCCCCCATGAGATGCCGGTCACATCAGGCGTAAAGATTCCATAAAAACCGGGGTCCAGGCGCGGGAGGCGGCCATACGCTCCTTGCATGAGCAGCACACTGCTGCCCGGAAGGACAACGTGACCACCCTGACGAGGCCGCCGGCCGACCCTGCCGACCGGCACAAAAGCGCATTCCACCTCAAAACATGGCTGCTTGAAGGAATGCCGGATACCTCGGGCAAGCGGCAGGGTCCCCACGGAAAGCCTGCGGAAGCCCACAAACCGCAGGCCTGGTGGAAGGTCATGTGCCTCACGGGCTTGGACTACTTCTCAACGCTGGGCTATCAGCCAGCGATCGCGGCCCTGGCTGCGGGATTACTGTCGCCACTGGCCACGCTGCTGCTGGTCTTCGTCACCCTGGCCGGTGCACTTCCTGTATACCGTCGCGTTGCCAGGGAAAGTCCTCGGGGCGAGGGTTCCATTGCCATGCTCGAGCGCTTGCTTCCTCGATGGGGTGGCAAGTTGTTCGTCCTGGCACTCCTCGGCTTTGCGGCCACGGATTTCATGATCACCATTACCCTCTCCGCCGCCGACGCGACCGCCCACCTCATTGAGAACCCCTTTGCTCCGCACTTCCTGGAAGGCCAGCAGGTTGTCATCACGCTGGCCCTCATTGCAGGACTGGGCATCGTCTTCCTGCGGGGATTCAAGGAAGCCATCAACGTGGCCGTCGTCCTGGTTGGCGCCTTCCTGGCACTGAACCTTGTGGTCGTCATCGTCTCCATCAGCCATGCCTTCACGGAGTCCCGGGTCATCTCGGACTGGTGGACCGCACTGAACACATCCCACGGTGATCCCATCCTGATGATTGCCCTGGCGCTGCTGGTGTTCCCACGGCTGGCCCTTGGCCTCTCCGGGTTCGAGACCGGCGTCGCAGTCATGCCGCAGATCAAGGGACATCCCTCCGACACTGAAGCCAAGCCAGCCGGTCGGATCAAGGGCGCCCACAAGCTCCTGACCACCGCCGCCATCATCATGAGCTCGTTCCTCATAACATCCAGCTTCACCACCGTCATGCTGATCCCAGCCGCGGAATTCGAACCCGGCGGCAAGGCTGATGGGCGGGCCCTGGCTTTCCTCGCCCACAAATTCCTGGGCGACGGATTTGGCACGGTGTACGACGTCAGTACCATCGCTATTCTGTGGTTTGCCGGAGCCTCGGCCATGGCCGGCCTCCTGAACCTGGTCCCCAGGTACCTCCCGCGCTACGGAATGGCTCCAGCGTGGGTCCGCGCATTGCGACCACTCGTCCTGGTCTTCACGCTCATCGCCTTCATAGTGACGATTATTTTCCAAGCCGACGTCAACGCGCAGGGAGGCGCCTACGCCACGGGCGTACTCGTCTTGATCACCTCCGCCTCCATCGCTGTGACACTTTCCGCCCGGCGAAAGAAACAACGGGCACAGTTCATCGGCTTCGGGCTGGTTTCCCTGGTCTTCATCTACACCACCGTGGTCAACTCAATCGAGCGTCCGGACGGCCTGAAGATCGCCGCACTGTTCATTCTGGGCATAATGGCAGTGAGCTTTATTTCGCGGATCCGGCGTGCCTTTGAGCTCCGTGCCACGCATATCAAGATGGACCAGACCGCACTCGAATTCACTGCGAACAACGTCGACGGACCGGTCCGGATCATCGCCCATGAACCTAAACACCTAAGCGCTGGGCGGTACCGGGAGAAGCTCCAGCACGCGCAGCAGGCCAACCACCTGCCGCTGGATTGCGATGCGGTGTTCATCGAGATCATTGTTGAAGACAGCTCAGACTTCGAGCAGGAGCTCCAGGTAGTTGGCAAGAAACGGCATGGCTTCAAGATCCTGGAAGTCCACAGCAACAACGTACCCAACACCCTTGCCGCCGTCTTGCTCCACATCCGCGACGTTACGGGTTTCATGCCACACATCTACTTCCGCTGGACCGAGGGCAACCCGATCTCCAACCTCAGCAGGTTCCTGTTCTTCGGCGAAGGCGAGATCGCGCCGGTCACCCGCGAGGTATTGCGTGAGGCTGAGCCGGACATCACCCGCCGTCCATGGGTCCACGTGGGCTGACTATCCCGCGTTGCTTCCCGACTTCCGACGCGCCCCTCCCCGGTTGGTCCCCCGCCCAGCTTCGTTCCTCCCCACTTCGTCCCCTTTTGTCCCAGGCACGCCCCGGGCAAACCCTGGATTTCCAGGCCCCTCGCTTGGGCGGTGGTTTGAGATCCGGGGGCAACCGGGGAGGAGCGCGGCGGCTCGGAGCACGAACTGGGAGAGGGCGTCCATCCGGCGTTGCCCACATACGGCAAATTGGTCATTTCACGGGACACGGGAAGCGTGTGAACTGGCCCGATGGATGCCCTCCGGTACCTCCAGAAAATCGGCGGAGTTGCCCGAACCAGGCAACTGCTGGCCGCAGGCTACTCGCGCGCGGATCTCGCACGCCTTTCAAGCCAAGGGGCACGACAGCCTCGGCGGGGCGTCTTCATGCTTGGGGAACATAAACCAGAGTTGGCAGCGGCCCTCCGTCACAACGCCCACGTCTCCTGCGCCAGCGCCGCCCCGCATTATGGGCTGTGGCTACGCAAGACACCCGATCTCCACCATTTGGCCTGCAACCACGGGCACGGTCTCGGCTTCGTCAGACACAGAACCAACAGGTTCGACCCCCATCCCACTCTCCCCATTGCCGCCGTCGAGGACGTCGTGCTGCACGCAATGGCGTGCCTGGAACCACCCGCATCAACGGCAATCGCAACATCGGCGATTCGCTTGCACGGTGTGCCATTGGAACTACTGAAGGATCAGTTACGGGGAGACAGGTCGCGGCCTGTTCTCGACGCCCTCAATGAGCTGGACCTGAGTGCGGAGTCCATTGTGGAGGTCGATGCACAGCACCTGTTTCGCACTCATGGCATCGCCTTCAACTCCCAAGTAGCGATCCCTGGAATCGGGCGCGTCGACTTTCTCATTGAGGACTTCCTCATCGTGGAAGTGGACGGTTTCGCGTATCACTCAAGCAGGAAATCCCTACGGAATGACCTTGCACGGAATAATGCCTCCATGGTCAACGGATTCTTGGTGCTGAGGTATCCGCCGGAGGTCATCTGGTTTGAACCGGAGCGCGTGCTTGCAGAAATTCGGGCAGTCCTCAGCCTCCCACGCGACGCTCCTCCCCGGTTCGTGACGCAGTGAACCCGGCCAGGCCAAGGGATTCCAGGGCCCCCTCACCAAATCCGGGGAGTAAACGGCGGGCAACTGGGACGGACCGCGGAGCAGCGGGAAGGTCTAGCGGCTCGCTGCGGGCACCAGAACCCAGAGGACCTCGACGGTTTCGTCCGTGGGATTGACCCAGGTATGGGGTTCCCGGCCCGGGAAGGAGAGGGTGTCCCCTTCTTCGAGGTCGTACTCCTCGTTGGTCAGGATCAGTTTGATGCGTCCCTTCACCACATGGAGGACGTCAACATCGCAGTCAACGGCGTAGAGCTCGTTTTCACCACGACCCCGCGGTTCGATGGTGGCCTGAAGGATTTGCAGCCGCCGCTCCGATCGGGCTGTTAACAAGCGCTCCACAATGCCCTGGCCACCCAGGGAAATCCGGGGGCCGTCGTCGCGCCTGGTCAGGTGCGTTTCCGGAGCGGCAAACAAGTCTCCTACCGACACGGACAGGACCTGGCAAAGGGTTACAAGTGAAGCGACCGACGGCGAGGTCAGGTCGCGTTCGACACGGCTGAGGAAGCCTTTGGTTAGGCCTGTCGCGTCCGCCACTTGCTCGATGGTGAGTCGCTGCGCCTGGCGGGCTGCGCGGATTCTGGAACCGATAGCAACAGGAACGTTGCTTGGTTCAACGGGGAGAGCCTTCATTCACGAACCTTTCAGGCCTGTCATTGGGCCCTGTCATTGCAGCAATAGTAGCGGGACCGCGGGCCTCCGGAGCCCTTAACAGCCCGAGGATGACCAAAGCCCCTTGACTGTTACTCCCATCACAACATATCCTCATAGGCAACAAGTGTTGTCTGTGAGGCACAACACGATCCCCAATCTCCCATCATCAGCACGGAGACTTCGGCACTTCCCAGGAGTAACGTCGAAACCCCCAAACTCCGTGCACCAGCTCCAAGGAGCCACTCATGGACTCATCGTTCATAAACATCGCCATTGTGGTGGTGTACCTGCTTGCAATGCTTGCATTCGGTTGGTGGGGCAAGTCCCGCACCAAGAACAACAGCGACTTCCTGGTGGCTGGCCGCCGCCTGGGCCCCTTCCTTTACACAGGCACCATGGCCGCGGTTGTCCTTGGTGGCGCATCCACGGTCGGCGGCGTCGGCTTGGGCTACAAGTTCGGCATCTCAGGGATGTGGCTGGTAGTCGCAATCGGCTCCGGCGTCCTCCTGCTGAGCTTGCTCTTCGCTGGCACCATCCAGCGCCTGAAGATCTATACGGTTTCCCAAATGCTCAGCCTTCGCTACGGCAGCAAGGCCACGCAGACCTCCGGAATCGTGATGCTCGCCTACACCCTCATGCTCTGTGCCACGTCCACCGGCGCATACGCCACCATCTTCGTAGTCCTCTTCGACTGGGAACGCTGGATGGCGATCGCCGTCGGCGGCGCAATTGTGCTTGTTTACTCGACCATCGGTGGCATGTGGTCCATCACGCTGGCCGACCAGGTCCAGTTCATCATCAAGACCGTAGGCATCTTCTTCCTGATGCTCCCCTTCGTCATGAACGCGGCCGGAGGACTCGACGGAATCCGTGAGCGCGTCGATGCGAGCTTCTTCCAGATCGACGGCATCGGTGTCCAGACGATCATCACGTACTTCGTCGTTTACACCCTTGGACTCCTGATCGGCCAAGACATCTGGCAGCGCGTCTTCACGGCCAAGACTCCAAAGGTTGCACGCTGGGGTGGAGCTACCGCCGGCGTTTACTGCATCCTTTACGGTGTAGCCGGTGCCTTGATCGGCCTGGCCGCCCGGGTGGCGCTCCCCAACATCGATGTCGCCAACCTCGGCAAGGACGTGGTGTACGCCGAAGTGGCAACGCACATCCTGCCCATCGGCATTGGCGGCCTGGTCATGGCCGCAGCTGTTGCAGCCATGATGTCCACCGCTTCAGGTGCCCTGATTGCCGCCGCCACGGTGGCTCGCGCAGATGTTGTTCCGTTCGTCGCCAGCTGGTTCGGCAAGACCATCAACACCGACGACACCGAAAACCCTGAGCACGACGTCAAAGCCAACCGCTACTGGGTTCTGGGCCTGGGCATCGTTGCAGTGGTGATCTCCATGGCCGCGCAGGACGTGGTTGTTGCCCTCACCATTGCCTACGACATCCTGGTGGGCGGCCTCCTCGTCGCGATTCTCGGCGGCCTGGTGTGGAAGCGCGGAACCGGTATCGCCGCTGCATGGTCCATGGCAGTGGGCTCTGTATTGACCCTGGCACTGTTGATTCTGTTCGCTATTGGAGTCATTCCGAGCGTCGATGGCGTCTACGCCAACGAACCCATCTACTACGGCCTGGCGGCCTCGTTCGTGGCCTATGTCGTGATCTCCCTCCTCACGCCACCCACCGAACCCGAAGTCCGGGCCGCGTGGGACAAGCGCGTGGCCGGGGCAGTCTCGGAAGAACTGCCGCTGGAGGCCCACCCTGTCAGCAGCCACAACGCCAGCTAGCTGACGCCCAGCCCCGGGTAATGTTCGACGGCGGCGCCGCCCCTTTCCGGGGCGGCGTCGCCGTTGCGCTTTCCGTCCCGAGTCGCCGCGTTGTGGGTCCCACTCTGCGCCCCATCCACACCCCTTGGCACGCACACCAGGCCCCACAACAACCCACCCGCAGTTCTTCAGGACAGCACTCCTCCAGTACAGTGGTCCCAGCTTCAAGAGAGGTGGCGCAAAGCTCCGACTGGCCACACACCAACCCCATGTTCACGGGTGGTTCGGATGAGGAAGCGGCCCGCCCCGGACCAGAGACAACCGAGCGGGCAAGAGCACTCCCTAAAGGAGCAGTCCTTGCCGTACCAAGGTGTAGTCAGCCCAACTCAAACGACCCCCACCAAATCCGAGACGCCCACCGTTCCGGTGATTCCCGGCGTCGACCTTGTCCGTGGGACTGTGACCCTGTTCCTGAACGGTGGCCTGACCCGATTCCGGCACCCTGAAGCGCAGCTGTTGGCGCGTGCTCTTGCCCAGGCTGTGCGTCCATCGCGGTGGTGTGCATCGTCGAGGACGTTAACGGTGACTGTTGCAGCGCTGGGGCGTCCGGCCGGACTGGAGCGGCATTTCACCTTGGATGAGGAGGGCCCTGCCTAGAAGAAAAGAGTCCTAGAATTCTTCGTCTTCTTCCCCGCGGAATTCTTCGGTTTCATCCAGGGGGACAACCCGCTCGTCGTCTTCAGGGACGTCGATTTCCTCCACCCAGGGTTCGTCGACTTCCTGGTCTTCGCTGTAGTCGTAGGCGGGGTCTGACTCGATGGTCTCCCGTTCCGGGTGGTTGGCGTGCGGTTCGGTGGTGTCCATGCTGCAACCTCCGTCTGGTGGGCTGGCAAGCAGCCTGCTGACCGAGTGCGGGGAGGGCCCCCGCCCCTGTCCTTCCATCTGAGCACTGTGCCTGAAGAGGGTCAAGGCAACGGCCAACATGGACCCAAGGAAAGGCTCAAAGCAGAGGATTGCACCTTCGTAAATTAAGGCATGCCGAACATTCCAACTAAGGAATACCGGCCAAAAATCCGCGCCAATAAGCGGTACAGTGGGCGTGCAATGGGGCCGCAACTACCCCACCCAGCACAGGAGAAAAAGTGCAGAAGCACCAGGAATCCCACGGTTCGTCGAGCCCCGCTCCGGACCCCGCCCCCGGATCCGGAACACCGCCCCAACCAGCCCGGCCCACATCGGCGGACATCAGGCGGTGGCGTCAATACCTGGCCGACGAGCGAGCCGAAGCCGCCGTCTACCGGGAACTCGCCCAGCGTCGTGACGGCGAAGAACGCCAGATCCTGCTCGCCTTGGCCGAGGCAGAAGGAAGGCACGAGGCACACTGGCTCAAGCTCCTCGGAGAGCACGCTGGAATGCCGAAGGGGGCGTCCACCCGGAGCCAGCTACTTGGCTTCCTGGCCCGGCACTTCGGTTCGGTGTTCGTGCTCGCCCTGGCCCAGCGTGCGGAAGGCCGTTCCCCCTACGGTGCAGAACCCGCTGCCACTGCGGCCATGGTTGCCGACGAACAAATCCACGAAGAAGTTGTCAGGGGCCTTGCCACCCGTGGACGCAACAGGCTCTCCGGTACCTTCCGCGCTGCCGTTTTTGGGGCCAACGACGGCTTGGTGAGCAACCTTTCACTGGTCATGGGTATGGCCGCAACGGGCGTTCCCAGCCCGGTGGTCCTTATGAGCGGTGTTGCCGGATTGCTGGCCGGGGCCCTGTCCATGGGTGCCGGCGAGTACGTTTCGGTCCGCTCGCAACGGGAGTTGCTTAACGCCACGCTACCCACGCAGGCTACCCTCACGGCCGCCCCTTCTTTGGACATCGAACACAATGAGCTCGTGCTGGTGTACCTGGCCCGCGGCATGACCCGTGAGGCCGCCGAGCACCGTGCCGCCGAGCGCATGGGACTCTTCAGCTGCGACTGCGATCCCAGCCTCTCCTTGCAACCGGAGAAGGAGCAGCCCGCCGATGACCACGAAATGGTCGGCTCTGCCTGGGGTGCTGCGATGTCCAGCTTCTGCTTCTTCGCCTCGGGTGCGATCGTGCCCATCCTTCCGTTTATCTTCGGCATGACGGGTGTGGCGGCACTGACAGTAGCCGGTGTTCTGGTGGGCATCGCGCTCCTGGCGACTGGCGCCGTCGTCGGGCTGTTGTCCGGGACCTCACCGCTGAGCCGTGGCTTGCGGCAGCTGGCGATCGGCCTGGGTGCCGCGGCCGCCACTTATGGGCTAGGCCTCGCGTTCGGAACGTTGATCGTCTAGGCGGTAATGTTGGTTCGTCCTCCGCGCAGCCCCGCGTGACCGGGGCGTAGGGAATGGAGAACCGTGGATTCGGAGCAGCCGCCGTTGCGCGCGCCAAAACACCGTCGTGCGGGCACAACGCTGCGAATTCTTCGCGGCGTCCTCATGGCTGGTGTCGCCGCCGTCGTGGCTGTCCTTGTCAGCGGTTTGCTCCACGGCGATCCGCGAATCATCGGGCTGTTTCCGGGTGTGGCCCTGCCCAATTCGCCCAAAAGCGAGCCGATCGAGCAGACCCCGGCCCGGGCCCTGGACGCGCCGCCTCCAGGAATCGACGAGGCGGACGCCCCGCTGGCATCGCCGCCGCCCCCAGCCAGCGCCAGCGATTCGTACAAGTTCCTGGCAACCAACGACGACGGCACTCCGGTTGGGTACTCACCGTGCCGTCCCCTGCACTACGTCGTGAATGCCGCTACCGCACCGGAGGGTACGGATGCCCTGCTTGCCACCGCAATCGCCAATATCTCCGCGGCATCCGGAATCCAGTTCATCAACGATGGCAGCACCGATGAGTTGCCTACCGCTAAACGCGAACCGTACCAACCGTCCAAGTACGGTGACCGGTGGGCACCCTTGCTGATTTCGTGGACCACTCCCGAGACGGCTCCGGCGCTGGCCGACACCGTCATCGGTACGGGCGGCAGCACCATGTACTCACTCAACAATGGTCCCAAGAGCTACATCACGGGCAGCCTGGAGCTCGACACCCCGCAAGTGGCTGAACTTCTGGCCGAGGAAGGCGGTTCGGACTACGTGCTGGCAGTCATGCAGCACGAACTGGGGCACGTCATGGGTCTGGATCATGTCGGTGATCCGGTTCAGCTTATGTACCCGGAGATCGGCGCCCCTGACGGATTGGCTGCCGGCGACCTGAACGGTCTTCACCTCCTGGCCTCGGCTCCTTGCCGCAAGGACATCTGAAGCAGCGCAGCTTCTCATGAATCGCCATGGACTCGCGGCCCCATGGGCTCTATCCTGACGGAAGCGGCCGACGGCGGCGCCCCACCGTCCGAGTGGGCCGTCCCGTGAGGGGGTTCGATGGAACCTTATGGGTCGCCAGAGTGGCCAGACCCCTATCCCCCGCCGCCTTACCAGCAGCACGCCAAGCCGCCGCCCCGGCCCCCCATCAAGCACAGCAGCATCGCGGCCATCCTGTTCCTGTTTGGCGTTCTCGGTTTGGTCTGCGCCAGCGCATATTTCAGCGGCGAACTGCAACAGTTCTGGTCCGATTCCACGACGCAGAGCCAAGCGCCGCGGCCCGGGCTGGTTCCCTTTGGCCAACGTCAGGATCCGCTGCCCGGCTTCGAGGAAGCCGACGCACCCCTGGGCACGCCGGCGCCGTTGCAGCGGACCAGCACTTCCTACAAATTCCTGGCCGTCAAGGAGGACGGAACTCCCCTGGCATACTCCCCTTGCAGGCCGATCCACTACGTGGTCAACGCAGATCTGGCCCCAACGAGCTGGTATTCCATGGTGGAGGACGCCGTTCGGCAGGCCAGCCTCGCCTCCGGACTGCAGTTCATTTATGACGGTCCGACGTCCGAAATCCCCACGAGCAACAGGGCCGGCTACCAGCCCACCACCTACGGTGACCGCTGGGCGCCTGTGCTGATTGCCTGGACCACGCCGGAGCAGGTGCCGCGGCTGACCGGACAAACAGTGGGCTTGGGCGGAAGTTCCTCCATCGGCCTCAGCAACGGCTACAAGGCCTACGTGACCGGCTCGGTATCGTTGGATGCACCGCAGTTTGCCGGGATCATGGACTCACCCCAGGGCAAGGAAGTGGGCACGGCCGTGATCATGCACGAACTCGGACACGTTCTAGGTTTGGACCATGTGGATGACCCCCGCCAGCTGATGTACGACCAAGCCTCGTGGGTTCGCGAATACGCCGCCGGGGACAAGACGGGCCTTGCCCAGCTGGGCTCGGGCCCCTGCAGCAAAGACTTCTAGCCCCTGCAGCAAGGACTTCTAACCCGCGGCCACCACTGCGAGCGCGTCCTCCACAGTATCCACCAGGAAAATCCTGTCTGCCATGGGCCTCCCGGCCGCGAGGCTCCGCAGCATGGCCCATGCCGGGTAAGTGTGTTCCCAATGGTCGCGGCCTACCAGGACCATGGGAGTGATGGTTTCGGGGGCTCCGTAATAGTTTTCGCAGGCGTCCTGGAAGATCTCCTGCACGGTTCCGGCAGAACCGGGCAGGAACACGATCCCGCCGTTGCATAGCTCCAGGAGGATCGCTTCCCGGATCGCGTTGGCGAAGTACTTGGCGATGTGGGTGGCGAACAGGTTTGGTGGTTCGTGGCCGTAGAACCAGGTGGGTATGCCCAGCGTCGCTGCGCCTTCTGGGTAACGTTCGACGACGGCGGCTGCTCGCCGCGCCCAAGCCGTCACCGAGGGCCTGAACCCCGGTATGGAAGCCAGCGTTTCCAGCGCTGCGGTGGAATCGGCGTCGGGCAGTCCGCTGAGGTAGGCACCCATGTTGGCCGCTTCCATCGCGCCGGGGCCACCGCCGGTTGCCACTGTGAATCCGGCTTGCGCCAGCAAGCGACCCAGCCGCGCGGCGTCGGCGAATTCCTTGGTTCCGCGCTGCGCGGCGTGTCCGCCCATGACGCCCACGAGTTTGGTACCTGCCAGGTCACCGTCTTGCAGCAGTTCGTCCAGGGCGTCGCCGATCGCGTGGTCGTGGAGGGCTGCGGCGAGCGTTGCGTCAAGGCTTGCCCGCTTTCCCGGAAGGATGCTCCACTGGTAAATCCTCGCGTCCAGGGTGGCTTCATACTCGGTAGTGGAAATGTCCTCGTAGAGTTCGCTGGCCGTGTAGAGAGTGCCGCGATACGGGTTGAAGGGCACGCCCCGCATCTTGGGGAAGATGAGGGCGCCCCGGCTTCGCAGGCTCTCCTCGATGCCGTCGTCGAAAGTGCATCCCAGGAAGATCGCGCCCTGCGGGTCCATCATTTTCAGTTCCCGCGAACGTCCGCGAAGATCCAGCGACTGCGCATGCCAGCCGTGCATGGATCCCGCCCCGGAGGTAACCAGTTGGTCGAAATGGACGATGCTTTCGACGTCGAGCGTCCGTGGACTTGGGTTCAAGGCACCGGAGGGATTCATGGCATCAGCGTAGTGGTGCTCAACGGCTTGAGTCCCGTTTACGCGTAGGGCGATGTTCCGTTGCATGATGAAGCATGAAGACTTCAGATGAGGGCGGCGCTGGCGCCCGGCCGCGTATCGGAGTTCCGATTCGCCTTAGCAGCTCGGACAATCCCGACGCCCGCGTGGGCGAAGCCAACCAACTGTTCACCCTTATTGTGGATTTGCTCCGTGAAGCGGGCGCGCAGCCCGTGTTGCTGACCCCCGTTTCCGCTGATAGCGCCGGGCGTCTGGCCTCCGTCATGAAAACGCTCGACGGCGTGCTGCTGCCCGGTGGCGGGGACCTGGAACCGCGTCTTTATGGCCAGGATCCGGAGGAATCGGTGTATGACGTCAACCCGGAACAGGACCACCTGGACATCGACGTCGCCCGGGCCACGATCGACGCCGGCCTTCCGCTGCTGGGGATCTGCCGCGGCCACCAGTTGTTGAACGTGCTGTACGGCGGGACGTTGATCCAGGACATGGCACCGTCGGCCGTCAACCACAACGGATTGAATCCCGACGATCCCACGGCCAGTGAGTGGGCATGGCATGACGTTGTACTTGCACCAGGATCGAAGACCGCCGCGCTCTATGGCGCCCCGGACGGGACCTCCATCAAGATCGCCTCGGGGCATCACCAGGCGGTGGCCAGGGTGGGTGAAGGCCTGGTGGTCACGGCGATCGCCGACGACGGCACGGTGGAAGCGCTTGAAGATCCTTCCCGTTGGGTTGCCTCGGTGCAGTGGCATCCGGAAGCGTCCCAGCTTCCCGATAACCAGCGACTGGCGCCTTTTAAAGCGTTCGTGGAAGTGTGCCGGAACCCTACCCAGGCGGGCCCCGGAGGAGTACAGTAACGCTCACTGCATCGCTTTCAGCTCAGCTGAAAGCCCGGCAAGCGCATAACTCCATTCGAATGACGTCCCGTGGGCGTCGTAAGTTTGCCGGCTGGGGGGCCCAACATCTGCTCAAAGGGGCATGGTTGTGGACCGTCCAAAATACGTCCGCCGTCCGGATCGGCAACCCCATTTCTTCAGCTTCCTAAGCTTGATCCTTGCTCCGGCTTTGGCTTTCGCGGGACTCGTCGCATTTTCCATCGCCCCTGCGTCGGCGGCCGTTCCGCCGTGCGCAGGAACCGGCGGGGCCATGCAGATAGTGGCTCACACGGACGATGACCTGCTTTTCCTCAGCCCGGACTTCATGAGGGACATCCAGGCCAAACGCTGCGTCCAAACGGTGTTCACCACCGCGGGCGAGGCCGGTGAGGGGGCTGCGTACTGGAAGAGCCTGGAAGCTGGAATCAGGGCCAGCTACTCCAAGATGGCAGGAGTGTCTGATTCGTGGACCACCTCCGACGCAGGGGTTCCCAACCGCCCACTGACAATGCAAACCCTCAATGGCGCACCCAACATCTCGGTGGTCTTCATGCGGCTGCCCGATGGTTTCCCGAACGGTGACGGCAGTGCAGCGTATAACGACCAGAGCATCCTCAAACTCTGGGATGGACGGCTTTCCTCCATCAGGCCCGTGGATAACGCAGCCACGTTCACAAAGTCCCAGTTCCAAACTGCCTTGAATCGGCTGGTTGCCAACTTCCAACCGACCACGTTCCGCACACAGGACTGGACCGGCAACTTCAACAGTCCCTACGACCACAGCGACCATTGGGCGACCGCCAAATTCGCCCAACTGGCTACGCGCAGCTACACCGGCCCCCATACGTCCCTGGCCTACGACGCATATGTGATTGACGAGTACCCCCAGAATGTGACGGGTGCCGAACTCACCACCAAGGTGGACACCTTCGTGCGGTTCGCGGATTTCGACATGTATATCTGCAGCAGTCCTGGCGAAGGATGTCCCGATTCCCCCTACGATGAGTGGCTGAAACGGCAATACATCACGGCCATCGAGTGGGTGGGAAACGCCGCTAAGTCGGCAGGGACCACCGTCACGGCGTCATCCCAGAAAGCAACCGCCCAGAGCCCGGAGAAAGCCCGGGACGGGTATGCGTGGGGCGCCCCCATGGACGCAAAGCGTGAATGGGTGACGGCCGGCGAAAAGGCGGGCAGTTGGATTCAGTATGACTTCTCCCCTACAAGGACCATCAACTCGGTGACCTTGTTCGACCGGCCGCTCCTCACTGACCAAGTGACCGGAGGGAACCTGCTGTTCTCGGATGGAAGCACGGTGACAGTCCCAGCGCTTCCCAACAACGGTTCCGGACTCACCATCAACTTCCCTGCGAAGACCGTGAGTTCGGTGCGTATGAACATCACCTCAGTCAGCTCCACCACCACCAACGCCGGTTTGGCCGAGTTCGAGGCCTACCTGGGAACGGACAACGTTGCCCCCGTGGTCACTGCGACGCCTCCGGGTGGAACATACGCGGTGGGCCAGTCCATCACCCTCACCGCCAATGAGACGGCGACGATCTACTACACCACGGACGGCAGCAACCCCACGACGGCGAGCAGCAAGTACGCCAGTCCGATCCCGCTCAATGGCCCGATGACGCTGAAGTACTTTGCCGTTGACGGCGCCAACAATTCATCGGCCGTGGCCACCCAGACGTACTCCACGGGCCCGGATATCACCAAGCCAGTGGTGACAGCCAACCCTGTAGGCGGGGCGTACGCTGCGGGCACCACGATCACCCTATCTGCCAACGAGCCAGCCGAAATCCGCTACACGACAGACGGCACAGATCCCCTTACAGCCGGCCTGCTGTATTCCGCGCCAATTACGTTCAATGGGCCAGGTCCCATGACCCTGAAGTACTTCGCGAAGGATACGGCTGGAAATACCTCCGACGTCGCAACGCAGACCTACTCGATTCCGCCGGACACGACGGCTCCAGTGGTGACGGCCAATCCCACCGGACGGGCACTGGCCAGCGGCGCCACGATCACGTTGACAGCCAACGAGACTGGGGCGGCCATTTACTACACCACCGACGGCAGCACCCCCACGGCCACCGAATCTGCTTCCAATATCAAGTACTCCACCCCGATCGTGATGGGCAACTCCACCCTGACGTTGAAATACATAGGCGTGGACACGGCGGGCAACACGTCGTCCGTCGGTACCCAGACGTACACCGTTCCCGTAGCCGGACCGCCGTCGGCCCATGACTTCAACGACGACGGCCGCGCCGACGTCCTGGCGGCTGACACCGCCGGCAACCTGTACCTGTACCCGGGCAACGGCGCGGGCGGGCTCTCCCCCAGGCAGCTCGCTTTGGCTGCGCCTGCCTGGTCATCCAACACGGACACCATCACCCCCGGCGACTTCAACAGCGACGGGAAGCCCGACCTCCTGGCACGATCCGGGGACGTCCTGTGGTTCTACCCCGGCGACGGCGCTGGCAGCTTTGGCGCACGGAAGCAGGTCAGCACCGGTTGGAGCACCATGACACAGCTCTTCTCCCCAGGGGATTTCAGCGGTGACGGAATTCCCGATTTCATGGGACGGCGCAGCAACGGCGACCTCCGTTTGTATGAAGGAAATGGTGCTGGAGGACAGCGGACTCCCTACACCGTGGGCTGGGGTTGGGGCGTCATGAACGCCATCTTCAGCACTGGCGATTTCAACAGTGATGGCAAGGCAGATGTACTGGCGCGGCGCACTGATACAGGCGCATTATGGCTATATCCGGGCAATGGTTCCGGGGGCTGGTTGCAATGGACGCAGATCGGGACGGGCTGGGGAACCCGCACTGCGTTGGCCGGGCCACGGGACCTTGACGGCGACGGCAAGAACGACGTCGTAGGCCGCATCGGAGACACTTTGTGGCTCTATCCCGGATCGGGAAGCGGAACGCTCAGCAACGTTCCGCCCGTTAGCCTCGGCTCGGGTTGGCAGGCCATGAAGGTCATCGCGTGATCAGCCCCCTCTACCTGGCGCGGGTCGGAGTTTTCCCCCAGACTCATCCGGCCCGCGTCAGCTATGTCCGATCCTCTCTCACATCGAAGCCCTTTTCGGCCGTTCTGCTCTCACATCGAAGCCCTTTCTGACCGGTCTTCTCTCACATCGAAGCCCTTTCTGACCGGTCTTATCTCACGTCGAGGCACCTTTTGGCCGATCCTCTCTCACCTCCCATGCACGGTAGGTCCCGACGTCGGCACCCAAGTCAGGTGCCGACGTCGTGGCTTTCCTGAAACAAGGGATAGAGGAACGCCAGCAATCCCCATGGATGTGAGAGAAGATCAGGAAAAAAGCCGCAGGATGTGAGAGAAGATCAGGGGGCGACGCGGACGGGAACGCCGGTTTCGAGGGATTCCTGGGCGGCGTCGGCCACCTTGGAAGCAGCGACGGCGTCCTCGGGGGTGCACGGATTCTTGCGTTCCCCGAGGACCAGTTCCACAAACGCAGCCATCTCGGAGCGGTACGCCTGGTCGAAGCGTTCGGCAAAGGTCTGATGGGAGATGCCGGACGGGAAGGCAACCCCTTGCTCAGCCGAACGGACAGCCATCTGTTCATCCATGCCCACCATCACCGAGCCATCAGAGCCCTGGAGTTCCAGCCGGACATCATGCCCGGCCCCGTTGTATCGGCTGGCGGAGACCGTACCTACCGTGCCGTCGTCGAACGTAACTACCGCCAAGGCTGTATCGACGTCGCCCACCTCACCGATTGCGGGGTCGCCATTGTTGGAGCCCTTGGCATAGACCTCCACGATTTCCTTGCCCGTGAGCCAGCGAAGGATGTCGAAATCGTGCACGGAGCAATCCCGGAACAGGCCGCCGGAGGTTGCCAGGAACTGGACCGGCGGCGGGGTCATGTCGCATGTGAGGGCACGGACGGAGTGGATCCAGCCCAATTCCCCGGCCTCGTAGGCGCGCTTGGCTTCCAGGTAGCCAGCATCGAATCGGCGTTGGTGGCCAATCTGCACGGTTCCGCCCTTCTCCCGGATGTGCTCCAGGACAGGCAGGGACTGGGCAACATTCACAGCCACCGGCTTCTCGCAGAACACCGGAATTCCGGCATCTACGCCGGTGCGGATGAGGTCCGGGTGTGTCGCCGTGCCGGTGGCGATCACCAGTCCGTCCACACCCGAGGAGATCAGCTCAGCCACCGAACCCACGAATTCCGCCTCAAATTCGGCGGCCACGGATCGGGCGTGTTCCTTCGCCACATCGGTCAGCTTGAGTTGGATCTGGACACCCTCCGGATTCAAGGCTTGGTTGAGGGCGCTGATGTTCTTGGCGTGCATTACGCCAATCCGGCCGACACCCACAAGGCCGAGGGTCACTTGCTTCATCATTATCTGTCTCCGTCAGTGCAGCAGAAGTTGAGTCTTAAAGAGGGATTCTTGAGGCGACACTAAACCTTGTCAGTTTGTCCTGTCAATTAGCACTAGCGGTATAAGCCTTCAGTGCCGCGTCGGCATCCTTAAGGACCTTTGCCGCAACTTCAAGTCCTTCGATGCGGCCCAGGGAAACGTCCTCGTGTTCGATGTTCACCAGCATGTCGGGATCAACCTCATGGAGGGCCCGGAGGAACTCTGTCCAAAAGGCCGTATCGTGTCCACGGCCCAAGGCCACAAAGTCCCAGGCCGAGTTCCTGGGCCATTCGTTCGCCCACTCGTCGCCGCCCAGGTTGGTGCGGTTTTCCTCGGCTGAGAGTCGTCGGAAGCTGTTGTCCAATACTCCGTACAGGGCAGCGTTGTCCTTGTTCACGCGGACGTCCTTCGCCGCCGCCTGGAACACCAAAGGGCCAAGTTCGCGAACCACGGCTACGGGGTCCATCTGCTGCCAGAACAGGTGCGAAGCGTCCAACTCGACCCCAACATGCGTGGCTCCGGTGAGCTCGATGAGCTTGTACACATCAGCGGTGTTGAAGACGAGGTTCTGAGGGTGCAGTTCAAGCGCCACCTTGACGCCATGGTCAGCGGCGAGGCGGTCCATTTCCTTCCAGAACTTTGCCGCCACGCCCCACTGGTAATCCAGCACGTCCAAGGCGGCGGAGTTCCAGGCATTGACTACCCAGTTGACGGTGCTCGCCCCAGGCTCGCCCCCAGGAAGGCCGGACATGGTTACCACCCGGTCCTGTCCGAGGCGGTGGGCGAGGCGAATGGAACGGCGGATGTCTTCGGCGTGCTTCTCACCGATTTCCCGCTTCGGATGCAGTGGATTGCCGTTGCAGTTCAGGCCAGCGATGGAAACGCCGGTGCCCTCGAAGATCTCCAGGTAGTCGTCGCGCGCTGCGTCGCTTTCCAGAATCTCGTCAAAGGTGGGGACGTGAACGGCGGGCAGGAACCCGCCGGTGTTGATCTCGATGCCCGTGAGGCCCAGATCGGCAATGACCTTCAGTGCTTCCGGGAGCGGACGGTCGTGGAGGATCGCGTTGTAGACGCCGAGTTTCATAGCGTGATCTTCTTTCCGTTGTTCAGGGCGGATTCAGTGACGGCACTGAGGAGTTCCATGTTGCGGACACCTTCATCGAAGGTGGCACAGCGGGGCAGGGATGCCTCTTCGCCAAGGCCTGCGACCTCTTCGAGGAATGCCCGGGCCTGGTAGCCGAAGGCATCGTTCTGGCCGAAGCCAACTTCCGGCGCGTCCATTGCCAGGCCACCGGCGATGTAAGGGTGTCCCGGCCCAAGGGAGACTTGGCGGTAACCGTTCTCATTGCCGGATCCATCATTAAGGAACAGCTGGATCTCGGAGGGGCGGCGCTGATCGAACTTGGCGGCGCCGTTCTCGCAGAAGACCTCGAACTGGAGGCCGTTGGCATGGCCGGCTGCAACCCGGGAGACTTCGAAGCTTCCGGCGCCGTTGGTGAACTCCGCATTGAAGGCTGCATAGTCGTCGTTCTCCACTGCCTCGAAGGTGTCGCTCACGGCAACATGGTCGTGGCCCATGACCGCACTGAGCGGCAGCGGACGCTTGTCGATGGCAGTGGTCAGGCGGCCGCCGCTGATGGACTTGATATCGCCGCACAGGAATTCGGAGACATACGTCAGGTGACTTCCGACGTCGGCCAGCGCACCGGAGCCGGGCCCGCCCTTGTATCGCCAGCTCATCGGAGCCGAAGGGCTGAAGCCATAGTCGGTCCAGTACCGGCCGCTGAAGTGCAGGACGTTCCCGAGAACGCCGTTCTGGATGAGATCGCGGATGTAGGCAATGCCCGGGGTGCGGCGGAAGGTGAAGCCGATACGCGCCAGGGTTCCCCCGGCCTCAGCAGCGCGGGCGGCATCTGCCATCGCGCGGGCATCGGCCAAGGTGTCGCTGAGCGGCTTCTCGCACAGCACGTGCTTGCCGGCGGCGAGCAGGCCTTCCACGACTTCGCGGTGGAGGGAGTTGGCGATGACCACGCTCACCACGTCAATGTCGTCCGCCTCGGCGATTGCCTGCCAGGACGTATCGTTGCGCTCGTATCCAAAGCGCCGGGCAGCCAGGGAACCAAATTCGGCATTCACGTCGCCAATGGAGACGAGGCGGAGCTGTGGCAGTACCGGGCTGTAGAGGGCAGATGCCGTGCGGTACGCGGCAGCATGGGCCTTACCGGCCATGCCTGCACCGATGACGGCGACGCCGAGGCTTTCAGCCATTGATTTCTCCTTTGAAATTTCGCCATGCCATGAGGCACTGAACGACATTTTGTAGCGCTACAATTTTTGCACTGGGTTTGAGCGTAACTATGTCTATATGTCCTGTCAATCCTTAAGCGACTATCCTCGAGGACAGACACGAAAGGCACACCGATTCCGTTGAACAGCGCACAGACCCGCCGCCCCACCCTCTACGACGTCGCCACCCAGGCCGGAGTCTCGCCGTCGCTGGTTTCACTGTTCCTCAAGGATCCGGGGAGGATCAGTGAGAAGCGTCGGGAGGCCGTCCAAAAGGCCATCACCCAACTGGGTTACAGGCCCAGCCGCGCTGCTACCACGCTGGCTAGCAGCCGCACCAAAAGCATCGGGCTGGTCATTGACGACTACCGGAACCCTTGGTTTGTAGACCTCCTCCGTGGGATGGAATCCGTCCTTTCAGACCTCGGCTACCAAGTCACGCTCGCGGACTCCAGGCCCGGGGCGAACCGCATCAAGGAAGCCACGGATGGCCTGCTGGCGATGCACGTGGAAGCCTTGGTCCTGGCCGCCGAGCCCAGCGAACCAATGCTCGCTGGAACATGGGTCCCCACCGTTGTTGCGGGATGGCGGAACGGCGTCCCGGCAGGTGCGGACCTGATAACCAACGACGACGACCGCGGGGGCATGATGGCAGCGGACCACCTGCTGGCGTTAGGCCACAGCCACATCGGCCACCTTTCCGGGTCCGACGGCGCGTCCTTCCACCGGCGGGCCGGTTACCAAAGCACGTTGGAGGCTGCCGGCGTCGAAGTCGTGATCGGTGAGAGTGAAGGAACGTCAGAAGAAGACGGGTACGGATCCGCTTGCTGGCTCCTGGATCACCACCCCGGCACCACAGCCATCTTCGCAGCCAACGACACCATGGCGCTAGGCGCGTTCGCCGCCATCAAAGCCCGTGGACTTTCCGTGCCCAACGAAGTTTCGGTGATCGGGTACGACAACTCCCCGTTGGCCAAGTCGCGCTTCCTGGACCTCACATCCATCGATAACCGAAGCGACGTTGTGGGCGTGGACGCAGCGCGAAGGCTCCTTGCCCGTATCGACGATCCGACATTGGAGCCGGAGCGCAAGCTCATCGAACCGACGCTGGTACTCCGCGGCACGACGTCGGCCGTTCGCTAGAGGGAGCCGTTCGCTGGAGCGAGCCGTTCGCTAGAGGGCGCTAGAGGCGCCGGACACGACTCCGCCCGGAGCCACGAGGCGCTCCGGGCAGAAGTCCGCCGAACAAACCTAGTGCCGCTTCGTGGCACTTTCCGGCGCAGCATCAGCCACACCCGCTACTTCGGCCTTGACCTCCTCAAGCGCATCGGAATGCCCACCGAGCTGCTCCAGCTCATGGGCCAACTCCGCGAGTTCTGCACCGCCGGCCATTTGGGCCGTCAGCTCATCCAAGGTGATGTCCTTCTTGTCGTAGTAGCCGATCGACTTGCCGCGCTTGAGCAGCAGGAAGCGGTCACCCACAGGGAAGGCGTGGTGCGGGTTGTGGGTAATGAAGATAACGCCGAGGCCGCGGTCGCGGGCCTGCAGGATGTACCGGAGCACCACGCCGGACTGCTTCACGCCAAGTGCTGCTGTGGGCTCATCCAGGATCAGCACCTTCGCGCCGAAGTACACGGCCCGGGCGATGGCGACACACTGGCGCTCGCCGCCCGAGAGCTGACCGATGGGCTGGTCAACATCACGGAGGTCGATGCCCATCTCGGCCAGTTCCTTCAGCGTGATGTCCTTCATTTTCTGGACATCCATGCTCTTGAACGGACCGAATCCGCTGGTCAGTTCCGAGCCAAGGAAGAAGTTACGCCAGATGGGCATCAGTGGAACCACAGCCAGGTCTTGATACACGGTGGCGATACCGGCGTCGAGGGCGTCCCTTGGCGAATTGAACTTCCGGGCATCACCCATCACCTGAAGGGTGCCTTCGTCGTGCTGGTGCAGGCCCGCGATGATCTTGATCAGCGTTGATTTGCCGGCGCCATTATCGCCCAGGACGCAGGTGACCCGGCCGTTGTCCACCGCCATGGTTACATCGCGCAGGGCGATGATGTTGCCGTAGTGCTTGCCTACTCCCTCGAGCGAAAGCAGGTGCACGGGTGTGTGCGTCAACGGGTCCTTCTCGTTTTTCAGCAATGTCTGCTGGTCGATCTGTTGTGCGTTCATTGTTCCGGCCCCTTACTTGAGCTCTGCCCGGCGCTTGACGATCAGGTTCACGATGGTGGCCAGCAGGAGCATCAAGCCCAGGAAGAACTTGAACCAGTCTGGATTCCATTGTGCGTACACGATGCCCTTGTTGGCCATGCCAAAGATGAAGGCGCCGATAGCGCCACCCACGGCCGAGCCGTAGCCGCCTGTCAGGAGGCAACCACCGATGACGGCAGCAATGATGTAGAGGAACTCGTTGCCAACACCTTCACCGGACTGCACAGCGTCGAAGGCAAAGAGGTTGTGCATGCCCAGGATCCAGCCGCAGAAACCGACTGCCATGAACAGGCCGATCTTTGTCTTGGTCACTGGCACGCCGACAGCACGGGCAGCATTGGCATCACCGCCAACTGCGAAGATCCAGTTGCCAACGCGCGTGCGCAGCAGGATCCACGATGCCACTGCCACAAGGATGATCCAGAAGAATACGGTGATCTTGACTTCAACGCCGCCGATGCTGACGGAGGAGGCGAATACCGCTCGTGCCGATTCGAACCCATCCAGCTTGGAGATCGACGGCGAGGAGACGCTGCCGCCGATAAGGCGGGTCAGTGCCAGATTGAGGCCCGTCAGCATGAGGAAGGTCGCCAGGGTGACGATGAAGCTCGGAAGTTTGGTCTTGACGAGAATCCAGCCGTTGATGAATCCAATGCCCAGCGAGACAACCAGTGCCAAAGTGACACCAACCCATGCATTCAGTGAGAAGTTCCAGCTAAAGAGCGAGGCGGTGAGGGCGGAGGAAATCACGGCCACACCCGTGGAGAGGTCGAACTCACCGCCGATCATCAGCAGGGAAACCCCTACCGCCATGATGCCAATGGTCGAGGAACCGTAGAGCACGGTGGCGAGCGCGTTCGGCTGCGTAAACGTCTGGGAAACAGACGCGAAGAAGATGAAAAGGACAACCGCTCCGACCAGTGCACCGACTTCGGGCCTCGCCAGGAACTTTTGGACCGGACTACGGCGTCCGACCCGTTCGTCGCCAGGGGCCGAAGCCCCCGCCGGCGGCAGAGTTGTTGTATTTGCCATAGGAATGACTCCTTGTTGGTCAGGCTGCGCGGCGGTTCCCCGCCGCGCAGCCGGATGCCTGGATCTAGCGGACGCCTTGCTGGGCGAATTTGAGGACATCGGCGGCGTTGGCCTTGTCCACGATGGTCGGGCCGGTCAGGACGGGCTGGCCGCCGCCGATCTTAAAGCCGCCGCGCTTTGCCTGCCACAGGGCATCAACGGACATGTAGCCCTGAAGCCATGGCTGCTGGTCAACCGTGAAGATCACTTGGCCGTCTACGATCTTTTGGGCGAGATCGGCATTGAGGTCGAAGCTGGCCACCTTGGCCGAACTGCTGGCGTCGGTGACGGACTTGAGCAGGGTGAGGGTGATGGGGGCGCCGAGACCGATGATCACATCGGCATCTTTGGACGCCTGGAGTTTCGCTGTGGCCGTTGACTGGACCGCGGTCATGTCCTTGCCATCGACGTAGAGGATCTCCGTTGCCGGCACCTTGGCCTTCACACCGGCGCAGCGTGCTTCCAGGCCCACATGGCCCTGCTGCTGGATGACGCAAACGGGGTGCTTGTAGCCTTCTGCAGCGAGCCGGGTGCCCACCGCCTCGCCTGCAAGCTGCTCATTCGATCCGAAGTGCGTGAAAGCGCCCAGCTGGCTGGATACGGATTCACCCGCGTTGAGGCTCACAACGGGGATACCCGCAGCGGTGGCCTTTTTCAGGACATCCTTCAAGGCGTCCGGGGTTGCCAGTGTGACAGCAATGCCGTCCACCTTCTGATCAATGGCCTGCTGAACAAGCTGGGCCTGGCGTCCGGCTTCGGGATCGCTGGTGTACAGGAGTTCTACGTTGTCCTTGCTCGATGCTTCCTCTGCGCCCTTGCGGACGATATCCCAGAAGGTGTCCCCAGCTGCTGCGTGCGTAATGAGGGCCACCTTGATGCGTGCAGTGCTGGCTGCCTGCCCGGCGCCTGCACCTCCCCCGGAATCTGCCGGTTTGCCGCCCTGGCTCGAACAGGCGCTCAGGGCCACCAATGGAACCACTGCTGCGACGACCGCCGCTTTGCGCCACGAGAATTTTGCCACCGTTATCTCCTTTGATGTCAGCTTCGGGCGTCCGGGGACTCGTGCCCGGATCGCCTGCTACCTCGATCATGGTGACTCGCCTCACACTTTGTCAATACTTTGTCCTGACATTAGAATGTTTTGACGTAAGTTCCTCGAGTAGATGCCGCCACCACATGCCTGGAAGTCACTTCCTTGACCAGCCCAGCACGGCTGCTATTATCAGAAAAAGGCAGTATGTCCTATCAAGAGAACATGAGCGGACATACTCATCCATCCGACCGGGCTACTGATTCCCTGGCCGGGCTTCCGCAGGCTAGGAGAAACCAGTGGCGAACCAACTCAGCCTCAGCATCGACCGTTCGTCCCCGGTGCCGCTCTATCACCAAGTGGTCCAGGGAATCGAAGCCGCCATCCACAGCGGCGTCCTGGAACCGGGCAGCCGGTTGGACAACGAAATCGACCTTGCTGCACAGCTCAACCTGTCCCGCCCCACCATGCGAAAGGCCATGGACGAACTGGTCCGCTCGGGCCTCCTGGTCCGTAAGCGCGGCGTTGGCACGCAGGTGGTTTCAAGCCAGGTCCGGCGGCCGCTGGAGCTCTCAAGCCTTTTCGATGACCTCAGTAATAACGGCAAGAAGCCCACCACGGATGTGCTTAGCTTCTCCCACGTGGAGGCCGATGCCGCCACACTCACCGCGCTTCAGCTGCCGGCCGGGTCCAAGGTCTACCACTTCACCCGCCTCCGCAAAGTTGGCGGCAAGCCCCTGGCGCTCATGGAGAACTGGGTCCGTGACGACATCACCAGCATGGACGAAGCCCAGCTCTCCAGCGAGGGACTCTATTCCATCCTTCGACGCGGCGGCGTGAATTTCCGATTGGCATCCCAGCGCATCGGCGCCATGATCGCCAATGACTACCAGGCTCCCCTCCTCGAGGCCGAAGTTGGTTCGGCCCTCGTCACCATGGAACGCACTGCGGTGGACGACACCGGACGCATGGTTGAAACGGGCCACCACGTCTACCGCGCCGATTCCTACAGCTTTGAAATGACACTCGTACAGCGCTAACGCAAGGACACAAACTTATGGCCAACTGGGTCTACCCGCTGGGAACAGCCACTGACGGCAAATGGGACATCTCGCTCGGCACTTCCGATTCCACCCTCGCGATCGACGGCTGGGCCCATACGGGACTGAAGGTTGCGACGCTCGGACCTGGTGCCGCCGTCGAGCTTCCTGCCGCTGGGGAGGAACGCATTGTGGTTCCGCTGAGTGGTTCGTTTACCGTAACGGTCGACGACGACGCGTACAGCCTCGCGGGCCGGCATTCGGTTTTCCACGGGCCAAGTGACGTCCTGTACACGGGTATCAACAGGGCCGTCACCATCAGTTCGCACGACGGCGGAAGGGTGGCGGTCGCGACCGCACCGGCGAAGGCCGGCTACCCTACCCGCCTGGTCACGGCAGCCGAGACCCCCGTAGAGCTGCGTGGGGCGGGCAACTGCTCCCGGCAGGTCCACAACTTCGGCACACCGGCGGCGCTGGAAGCTGATCGCTTCATTGTTTGCGAGGTCATCACACCCGCCGGCAATTGGTCCTCCTACCCTCCCCACAAGCACGACGAGGAGAAGGAAGGCGAGACAAGCCTGGAGGAGATCTACTACTTCGAAACCCGCGTCGCCGCGGACTCCCCTGCCCCTGCGGACTCAGACGCAATAGGCTACGCCCGTGTCTACGCCTCCGATGACCGGCCCATCGATGTCTCAGCGGAGGTCCGCACCGGTGACGTGGTCCTGGTCCCCTACGGCTGGCACGGACCGGCGATGGCAGCACCGGGCTATGACCTCTACTACCTGAACGTCATGGCAGGCCCCGGACGCGTACGCGACTGGCTCATCAGCGATGACCCCCACCACGGCTGGATCCGCCAGACCTGGGAGGACCAGGACGTGGACCCGAGGCTTCCGTTTACGGCCTGACGCATAACCAACAGAATGCCCCTGTGACTCTCGGTCACAGGGGCATTCTTGGTGTTGAGCGCTATTTGGCTTGGGCGATGAAATCGTTCATCGTCTTGAGCTGGTACCTGGAAACGTCCTCGGCATTCTCGTCCTCTGCGAACACCGAAGAAACCATGACGGTGTTCTCCTTGTCCAGGAATCCGATCTCCTTCAAGCCGCCGAAGAACTCGTCCCAGTTCACATCCCCGTCACCGATCTTGAGGTGCTGGTGGACGCGGACAGCGTTGCCCGGCGGGTTGGTGATGTACCTGAGGCCGTGTGAGGCGTGGTGGTTCATCGTGTCAGAGACGTGCACCAGGCGGAGCTTGTCGCCGGCCGCACGCATGATCTCCAACGGCTTGTTGCCCATATGGAAGGTGTGGGAGGCAACGTAGACCATGCCGATGTTCGGGGAGTTCACGCCCCGGATCACGCGCAGCGCAGCCAGTCCGTCCTCCACGAAGTCGTCCGGGTGCGGATCGATGAGCACATCCATGTCTTCGCGCTCGATGATCGGTAGCAGTTCCTCCATCGAGCGGTAGAAGGCGCGTTCAGACTCCTCAGCCTTCTCCGGACGGCCGCTGAACTCCGTGTTCATGGTCTGAATGCCGAGGTCTACGGCGATCTGGATGGCCCGCTTCCAGTAGCGGACCGCAGCTTCCCGGGCGTCCTCATCGGGTCCGGACCACCGCAGGACCGGCAGGACGGAGGCGATTTCGACGCCGGCGTCCTTGCACGCTGCCTTCAGCTTGCCCACAAGCTCGTCATCAGCCTTCGGGTGGTTGAAGAACGGGATGAGGTCCGCGTGAGGCGTCATCTGCAGGTACTTGTAGCCGAGATCTGCTGCCACGCGCGGGAACTCGAGCAGCGTGTGGCTGTGGTGGAACGGAGTGGGGTCAAGGGCAATCTTCATGTCAGTGCCCCTACTTGTAGAGATCAGGCTTGGTGTTCAACTGCACCTTGACCTTCTCGCCCGATTTCTGTGCCTCGACTCCGGCCTCGCAGCAAGCAGCGGTGGCATAACCGTCCCAGGCGGTGGGACCGCCGATTTCGCCGCGAAGGGCGGCATCAACCCACGCCTGGATCTCGACGTCGTACGCTGCTCCGAAGCGCTCCTCAAAGCCCGGAGTGACGCTGCCGCCCCACTTACCAGCGGACTGGATGTACGGGCCGCTGTCACCGCCGATGCTCACGATGCCATCCTCGAAGGACGCCTGAGTGGCAACCTGGTAGCCGAACTTGGCGTTGACGTAAATCTCGACGTCGGCCAACACGCCCGATTCAGTTTCAAGCAGCACATGCTGGGGGTCGTGCTGGCCATTGGGGGCGTTGCGCGTGGGCTTACCCAAGCGGACCTGCACTGAGGTAATTTCCTCGCCGGTGAAGTAACGGATGGCGTCGAACTCATGGACCACGGAGTCGTTGATTAGCATCTCGTTGGTGAAGCCTTCAGGCGTGCTTGGGTTGCGGTGCTGGTGGTGCAGCATCAACAGTTCCCCCAATTCACTGTTGCGGATGATCGAACCCAGTGCCGAGTACTCGGCATCAAAGCGGCGCATGAAACCCACCTGAATGCGCTTGTGGCCCAATGCCAGTTCAGCCTGGACAACCTTCCAC
Organism: Paenarthrobacter aromaticivorans; assembly: GCF_019038615.1. Taxonomy (NCBI): domain Bacteria; kingdom Bacillati; phylum Actinomycetota; class Actinomycetes; order Micrococcales; family Micrococcaceae; genus Paenarthrobacter; species Paenarthrobacter aromaticivorans. The sequence continues at coordinate 70,094 of NZ_JAHOPC010000011.1, read as the reverse complement.
GCGCTTTCCGCATCCGGTGTCAGCGGCTTCTCACAGAGGATCGGGAAGTCCTTCTCCAACGCCTTGTACAGGATTTCCTCGTGCAGGAAGCCCGGCGTGGCGATCAGGACGGCGTTAACGTCTCCATTGTTCAGCGCCTCATCGGCACTGGACAGCGCCGCAGCGCCGTCGATTCCTTCAATGGCAGCCTGCGCGCGGGCAAGATCAACATCGACGACGGCGGCTACTTCAGCGCCGTGGATGCGGGTGCTCAGGCGCTTGATGTGGTCGGCACCCATGCGGCCTGCGCCGATGACGGCAACGCGGAGAATCTTTGTCACTTTTCTATCCTTCGTGAGGTTGGTTCTAGTTACTGGACCAGCGTGCGGGAGCTACTGGACCCGCGTGCGGGAGCCGCAGGAAAGCAGGTAGTTGCGTGTTCGCTTGGCGATGGGCATCGGTACATCGAACGCTACCGGGTACATGTCCTGCTCAACGATGCCGAAGATCGGCCGGTTGAGGCCTTCCACAGCTTCAATAACAGCGCGCAGGTCCGGGAGGCCGTTCGGCGGCTCGGTCATGACGCCGGCGAGGTTGGCAGCAGCCCAGGTCATGTTCTTCTCGTTGACCTCCGCAAGGATCTCGGGGTTGATCTGCTTGAGGTGCAGGTAGCCGATCCTGTCCGGGTAATTCTTGATGAGCTCCAGGCTTGAAGCGCCACAGTACTCCGCGTGGCCCGTGTCCAGGCATAGGTTCAGGTATTGCGGATCCGTTGCGGCCAAGAGGGTTTCGATGTCCTGTTGCGCGCCAACGTGCGAGTCAGCGTGGGAGTGGAACTGCTGGTGCAGCCCAAAGTCCTCCAACAGGACCTTGCCCATCCGGTTGTGGCCTGCGAAGAGATCAGCCCACTGCTCGTCGGTCAGTTCTCCGTTCTCTACGGCCTCGCCCGTGACGTCGTCCCGCCACATCGCGGGGATAACCACAATGTGTTCACCACCCATGGCCGCAGTCAGTTCGGCCACCTTGCGTGCCGGTTCCCAGGCTTCGTCGTACTGCTTGGCACCACGGTGGAAGGCCGTGAACACCGTTCCGGCAGTGACCTTGAGATCGCGCTGCTTGAGCTCTTCTGCCAGGCGGGTGGGGTCGTTCGGCAGGTAGCCGTAGGGACCCAGCTCAATCCATTTGTAGCCGGATTCAGCCACCTCATCCAGGAACCGTTCCCACGGAGTCTGCTGGGGGTCATCGGCAAACCACACGCCCCAAGAGTCGGGGGCAGTGCCGATAATGAGCTTGTTCTCGACGTCAGTCATGACAGCAGTATCTTTCTCAGTTGGAGGGGAAGTTGTAGGAGGCGCCGGAGGCGTGGGTGGGTTCGGGCCAGCGGGAGGTGATGACTTTGCCGCGGGTGTAGAAGGACACGCCTTCGGGGCCGTAGATGTGTTTGTCGCCGAAGAGGGAGTTCTTCCAGCCGCCGAAGGAGTGGTAAGCCACCGGAACGGGCAGGGGCACGTTGATGCCGACCATGCCCACGGTCACGGAGCGCTGGAACTTCCGGGCCGCGGCGCCGGAGGAGGTGAAGATCGCGGTGCCGTTGCCGTACGGGTTGGCATTGATCAGCGCGATGCCCTCCTCGAGGGTGTCCACGCGGACCACCACCAGCACGGGCCCGAAGATCTCCTCGGTGTACGCGCTCATTTCGGTGCTGACCTGATCGATCACGGTCGGGCCCACCCAGAAGCCCTCCTCATGGCCGGGGATCACGAGGTCGCGGCCGTCCACCACCATCGCAGCACCAGCCTGCTCTGCTTCGGTGACGATCCGTTCGATGCGTTCCTTCGAGGCCGGGGTGATGACCGGACCCATCTCCGCACCGGGCACGGTGCCGTTGTTGACCTTCACAGCCAGGGCACGTTCCTGGACCTTCTTCACCAGCAAATCAGCGGCATCCCCGACAGCGACAGCGACGGAGATCGCCATGCACCGCTCCCCCGCGGAACCAAACGCCGCGGCGGCGAGGTGGTCCGCTGCGTTGTCCAGGTCAGCGTCCGGGAGCACGATCGCGTGGTTCTTCGCCCCGCCCAGGGCCTGGACCCGTTTGCCGTGCTTCGTGGCGGTTTCGTGGACGTACTGCGCAATCGGGGTCGACCCGACGAAGGAGATACCGTCCACGTCCGGGTGCGTCAGCAGCCCGTCAACGGTTTCCTTCCCGCCGTGCAGGACCTGGAACACCCCATCAGGCAGACCGGCGGCCTTCCACAACTTCGCGAGCAACATCGGTGCGGACGGGTCCCGCTCGGAGGGTTTGAGGATGAACGCGTTACCGGTCGCGATCGCCATCGGAGCCATCCACAACGGCACCATCACCGGGAAGTTGAACGGAGTAATACCGGCAACCACGCCCAGGGGTTCACGGAAGGAAAACACATCAATGCCGGTGGAGACCTGGTCCGAGTAGTCACCCTTGAGCAGGGACGGGATGCCGCAGGCGAACTCGATCACTTCCAGACCGCGGCCGATCTCGCCCTTCGCGTCGGAGAGGACCTTGCCGTGCTCGGCCGTGATCAACTCGGCCAGCTCGTCCACGTGCGCGGCGACCAGTTCACGGAACTTGAACAACACGCCCGTGCGCTTGGCCAGAGAAATATCACCCCAGGAATCAGCTGCCTTACGGGCCGCTGCAACAGCAGTGTCCAAGTCGGCCTCGCTCGCCAGGCGCAACTCCGCCGTGACCTGCCCGGTGGCAGGGTTGTACACGGGCTGGGTGCGGTCGCCTTCGCCGGCGGTTTCGGCGCCGTTGATGAAGTGGTTAATGGTGGTCAGTGTGGTCGTCGTCGACATATGCGGACTTCCTTTGGTCTGTAGCTTGAAAGGCTCGGGTCTATGTATCTGAGAATCAACCGAGCAGCTTGCGCTGGCGGTTCTTGTGGTCGGTATACGTCTCGTAGGCCTGCTGGGTGGATTCGAGGTCCGAGACCTGGGAGACGGGAACGTCCCACCAGGATTCCGAGCTGGGTGCATCCAGCAGAGGATCGGACTCGACGTGGATGACGATCGGGCCGGTTTCGGGGGCTGCTTTGGCTTCCTTGATGGCAGCGCCGAGGGATTCGATGACGTTCTCGCCCGGTTCGATCCGGATGACCTTCGCACCCAGGGATTCGGCGTTGGTGGCCAGATCGATCGGCAGGTGCTCGCCGGCGTCGAAACTGTGCTGTTCCTTATCCAGCACCCGGTACTGCGTACCGAAACGCTGGGAGCCGAGCGACTCGGACAGTGAACCGATGGAGGCGTAGCCGTGGTTCTGGATCAGGACCACGATCAGTTTGATGCGTTCGGCGACGGCGGTGACCAGTTCGGTATGCATCATCAGGTAGGAACCGTCCCCCACCATCACCACGACGTCCCTGTTTGGACCGCCGGCAGCGGCTTCGGCCAGTGCTGCGCGTTTCACGCCCAGCCCGCCCGGGATTTCGTAGCCCATGCAGGAATAGGCGTATTCCACGTGGTAGCCGAACGGGTCACGGACCCGCCACATTTTGTGCAGGTCCCCGGGCAGGGAACCCGCGGCGCAGATGACCACGTCCTGGTCATCCATGGCCTTGTTCGTGGCTCCGATGATCTCGTTCTGGGCCGGCAACGGCGTGAAACGGGTCTCGAACGCCTCATCCACGATCGCGTTCCAGCGCTTCTTCTCCGCCGCGACCTTCTCTTCAAGGTCAGCACCCACACGATAACCGCCCAGCGCCTGGTTCAGTTTCACTAGGGCCTTGCGGGCATCAGCGACCACGGGGATGGTGGTGCCGTGTTTGTAGGCATCGATCGGGGCCACGTTGATGTTCACGAACTTCACGTCCGGGTTCTGGAACGCGGTGCGGGACGCGGTGGTGAAGTCTTCGTAGCGGGTGCCAATCCCGATCACCAGGTCCGCCTCGGCCGCGATGGCGTTGGCCGCCGTCGTGCCCGTGGAACCGATCGCACCCAGGGAATGCTTGTGATCCCACGGGAGGACACCGACGCCAGCCTGGGTGTTGCCCACCGGAATGCCGGTGAGCTCGGCAAAGGCGGCGAGTTCCTCGTTGGCGTAGGCGTAGAGCACGCCGCCGCCGGCGATGATTAGCGGGCGCTTGGCGGCACGGATGGCCTCCACTGCGCGGCGGATGTCCTCATCCTCGGCCTCGGGACGGCGAATCCGCCAGTCACGCTCGGCCAAGAACTCTTCCGGAACGTCGAGGGCTTCGGCTTGGACGTCCTGCGGCAGCGAAATCGTCACCGCGCCCGTCTCGGCCGGGTCCGTCAGGACACGCAGGCCGTGGTGGAACGCCGAGAACAACTGCTCCGGGCGGGAGACCCGGTCAAAGAACTTCGACAACGGACGGAAGGCATCATTGACCGTGATGTCGTACGCATACGGCAGTTCCAACTGCTGCAACACCGGGTCCGCTGCACGGGTGGCGAACGTGTCGCTCGGCAGCAGCAGCACCGGCAGCCGGTTCGTTGTAGCCAGGGCGGCACCGGTCAGCAGGTTCGAGGAACCCGGACCAATGGACGTGCTGATCGCGAACGTCTGGCGCCGGCGGGTGTGCCGTGCATAGCCAACAGCCTGGTGCGCCTGGGCCTGCTCATTGCGGCCCTGGTAGTACGGCATGATGGACGGGTCCGCTGCCTGGTACTGCTTCAAAGCCTGACCAACGCCGGCAACGTTGCCGTGCCCGAAGATACCGAACATGCCCGGAATCAGGCGCTCACGGTACTCCTGGCCACCGATGGAATCCACCGTGTACTGCTTGGAAAGGAACTCGACCACGGCCTGGGCCACGGTCATCCGACGGGTTGCTGTTCCTGTTGAGGTCCGCATGGCGGGGCTACTCCGATACTTTCACTGGAATACGGTCAGACGAGGTTTGCTCCGAAGGAGCCGCAACTGGTCCAGCGTTGTTCAGCAGCGAGGCGGCCGTCGCGACGGCACCCGCCACATCGCCGTCGTGCGGGTACAAAAGCGTGCGGCCCACCGTGAGGCCGCGGACGCCCGGCAGCGCGAGGGCGGCCTGCCAACTGGCGAAGACCTCGTCTTGGGAGCCGTCAGGGTCACCACCCAACAGCACGGTAGGAAGCGTGGTGGAGGCCATGACGCGCTCCATGTCAGCCACAACCGGCAGTTTCATCCAGGTGTAGGCGCTGGTGGAACCCAGGCCCTCGGCGATGCCGACGGACTTGATCACGGCGTCCGCGCGGAGATCGTTGCGGACCTTGCCATGTGCGTCACGCACCGAGAGGAATGGCTCCACCATGGCGATGAGCTTACGTTCGGCCAACGAATCGATGGCCTTGGCGGTCGCTTCAAGCGTGGCCACCGTGTCCGGGTCACCCAGGCAGATCCGCGTGAGCATCTTGCCGCCATCGGCACCGAGTGCCTGTAACGCGGCAGCTGTGTGTCCGGTGAACCGGTCATCGAACTCATTGACCAGACCAGCCAGGCCACCACGGTTCATCGAGCCGAAGATGAGTTTGCCGTCCAAAGCACCCAGCAGAAGCAGGTCATCCATGATGTCCGGTGAGGCAAGGATGCCATCCACGGCCGGGTTGGCGAGGGCGATCTGCAGCCGGTCCAGAAGGTCCCGGCGATCGGCCATCGCCATCGGCTCCGGCCCAACGGACAGGGCGCCGCGCGCCGGATGATCTGCCGCAACAATGAAATTCTGGACACCGTGCTTCAGCCCTGGGTGGCGACGACGGGTGGCAGCCGCGCGTGCGACGGCTTCCGGGTCCTCGAGCCGGATGCGGCTCAAGTGCTCATAGCGGCGGGGGTCATCGTTCAGGCTCAACGGACTGCTCCTTCTGCGAACGTTGGTGCTGCGGGCGCAGGGGCCGCGGCAGGGGAAGCTCCCGGGATGGGCCGGCCGCGTTCCGCGAGCAGCGAGGTGACCTCATCCGGCGTCGGCATCGCATCAGCGCAGGACACGCGGGAGGCAACGATCGCGCCGGAAGCGTTGGCGTAATCCAGAACCTCGGACAGGCTCCAGCCGGACAGCAGCCCATGGCAGAAAGCCCCGCCGAAGGAGTCACCCGCGCCCAGGCCGTTGACGGTTTCCACCGGCACAGGGGCCGAGACGACCCGCTCGGTGCGGGTCTTGGCCATGACACCTTCCGGGCCGAGCTTCACCACGGCAATCTCGACGCCGGCGGCCAGCAGGCGGTCCGCCTGTTCGTCGGGCGTACCCTCCCCCACTGCAACAGCGCATTCCTTGTCGTTCCCGATCGCAACCGTAACGTGCGGAAGGATCCGAGCAACTTGCGTGCGGGCTTCCTCTTCCGAATCCCAGAACATCGGCCGGTAATCCAGGTCCAGGATGGTGAACTGGCCTTCCTTCAAACCATTCCGGGGACGGGCTTCGTGAGCGGCGATGTGCGCGGTGCGGCTGGGTTCCTGGCAGAGGCCGGTCACCGTGGACCAGAAAATGCCCGCGTCCCTAATAGCATCCAGATCCAACTCTTCGGCTTTGATCTGCAGGTCCGGCGCCGTGGGAAACCGTCCATAGAAGTACAGAGGGAAATCTTCCGGCGGCTTGATCGCGCAGAAAGTCACCGCCGTCGGGTACTCCTTCACGGGGGAGACAAAGGAATCATCAACATTGAACTTGTGCAGTTCCCGGTGCAGGTAGTTCCCGAACGCGTCATCGCCGGTCCGGGTAATGACACCCGCACGGCGGCCGTGGCGCGCAGCAGCGACGGCCACGTTGGAGGGCGATCCTCCCAAATACTTGCCGAAGGACGTCACGTCCTCCAGGTCCACCCCAATATCGTTCGGGTAGATATCAACGCTGATGCGCCCGATCGTAAGCAGTTCGTGGGTCACGATGATCGTTGACCTTTCTCTTGTGAACTCTGAACCTTTGAGCGCTGGGCCCCAATGCCTTGCCACCCCTTCAGTGAGCGGGGCCACATGACTACTTTGCACCAGATTTCATGTCCTGTCAAAGGTTTGTACTGACATATTTACAACGTGACACGGACTGCATCTACTTGCGCGGGATGGCCAATTCTCCAGTGACATACTGACTGCGCCCGAAGCCGAAAGACCAGTCGCCGGGCGAGTTTTCAATGTAGCCAATGAAGACGTCCTCGCCCTTGACGCCAAGCTCGCCAAGCCCTTCGGTAATGGCTTCGAAGAGTGAGCTCTTGGCCACCTGGGTTCGTCCACCCTGCGTGAAGATCTGGATCATGACCACCTCAAGGCTGCGCTCAAACCCCAGTCCAGCGTCCTGGGCCACAATCTGCCCATTCGGGTGCTCGGTGATGATGTGGAAGTAGTCCCGCTCAGGGATTTCATACTCAGAGACGATTGCATTGTGGATGGCCCGGCTGATGGCGGCCAACTCCTCCGCCGGCCGGCCCTGATTGACGTCGACTCTTACCAATGGCATCTCGCACTCCTTCGAATTAGTTTGTCCTGACATACTAACAAAGAAAGGCTCTGAAGGTACAGGGCCCCGCAACGCGCATTAAAGCACGACGGCGACCCCGCCGCCTTCCGTGGGAAAGGTGAGGGGCCGCCGTCGTGCTTGCCTTAAACAGCAACGCGGGGTCACTTTGAGCCCATTCCACACTCGGGAATGGGCCGTAAGTGACCCCGCGTTGCTTTGGGTACTAGAGCGTTGCGAAAACTTCGCGCAGCAGCTTAGCGGTTTCGGACGGCGTCTTGCCGACCTTCACGCCTGCAGCTTCGAGAGCTTCCTTCTTGGCCTGCGCGGTTCCTGCGGAGCCGGAGACGATGGCGCCTGCGTGGCCCATGGTCTTACCTTCAGGAGCGGTGAAGCCTGCAACGTAGCCAACAACCGGCTTGGTGACGTTGGCCTTGATGAAGTCAGCAGCACGCTCTTCAGCGTCACCACCGATTTCGCCGATCATGACGATTGCCTTGGTCTCCGGGTCAGCTTCGAACGCAGCCAGGGCGTCGATGTGCGTGGTGCCGATGATGGGGTCGCCACCAATGCCGATGGCGGTGGAGAAGCCGAGGTCGCGGAGTTCGTACATCATCTGGTAGGTCAAGGTACCGGACTTGGACACGAGGCCGATGGGGCCCTTGCCCGTGATGTTTGCAGGGGTGATGCCAACCAGGGCTTCGCCCGGGGTGATGATGCCGGGGCAGTTCGGTCCGATGATGCGGGTGACCTGGTTGCCCTCGGCGTCAACCTTGGACTGCGCGAGTGCCCAGAACTCGGCGGAGTCCTGAACCGGAACGCCTTCAGTGATGACTACAACGAGGCCGATACCGGCTTCGATGGCTTCAACCACGGCGTCCTTGGTGAATGCCGGCGGAACGAAGACGATGGAGACGTCGGCGCCGGTTTCAGCGATGGCTTCCTTGACGGTGCCAAAGACGGTGATTTCCTTGTCGCCGTGCAGGACCGTGGTGCCGGCCTTGCGGGCGTTGACGCCACCAACAATGTTGGTGCCGGCCTTGAGCATCAGTGCGGTGTGCTTGGTGCCTTCGCCGCCGGTGATGCCCTGAACGATGACCTTGGAGTCTTTGTTGAGGTAGATAGACATTCTCGCGTCCCTTTACTTAGCTGCGTTGGCGAGCTCGGCGGCCTTGTCGGCGCCCTCGTCCATGGTGGCGGCCAGGGTAACCAGCGGGTGGTTGGCCTCGGTCAGGATGCGGCGGCCTTCCTCGACGTTGTTGCCGTCGAGGCGAACGACCAGCGGCTTGTTCGCAGCGGATCCGAGCTCAGCAAGTGCACCCACGATGCCCTTTGCCACAGCGTCACAAGCGGTGATGCCACCGAAGACGTTGACGAAAACGCTCTTGACCTGGGAGTCACCCAGGATGACGTCCAGGCCGTTGGCCATGACCTCAGCAGAAGCTCCACCACCGATGTCCAGGAAGTTGGCGGGCTTGACGTTGCCATGATTTTCACCAGCGTAGGCAACGACGTCCAGGGTGGACATCACAAGACCGGCGCCATTGCCGATGATGCCTACTTCGCCGTCCAGCTTGACGTAGTTGAGGTCCTGCGCCTTGGCCTTGGCCTCGAGCGGGTCAGCTGACTCCTTGTCCTCGAGCAGTGCGTGGTGCACGTGGCGGAAGTCGGCGTTTTCGTCGAGGGTGACCTTGCCGTCGAGGGCAATGATGTCGCCTGCGCCGGTGCGGACCAGCGGGTTGACCTCAACCAGGGTTGCGTCTTCCTTCTTGAAAACGTCCCAGAGCTTCAGAATGACGTCGGCCACTTTGCCGCGCAGTTCTTCAGCGAAGCCTGCGGCTGCGACGATCTCGTCAGCCTTGGCCTGGTCAATGCCCACAGCGGGATCGATGGCGATCTTGGCCAGGGCCTCGGGACGCTCAACAGCCAGCTGCTCAATTTCCATTCCGCCCTCAACCGAGCACATGGCCAGGTAGTTGCGGTTGGCGCGGTCCAGGAGGACCGAGAAGTAGAATTCCTCGGCGATGTCCGCACCCTGGGCGATCATCACCTTGTTGACGGTGTGGCCCTTGATGTCCATGCCCAGGATGTTGGTGGAGTGCTCAAGCGCCTCGTCGGCAGTCTTGGCAACCTTGACGCCGCCAGCCTTGCCGCGGCCACCAACCTTAACCTGTGCCTTTACGACAGTAACGCCGCCGATCTTCTCGGCAGCTGCCTTTGCTTCTTCAGGAGTGTGCGCCACGATGCCGGCGAGCACGGGTACACCGTGCGCTTCGAACATATCGCGCGCCTGATATTCAAACAGGTCCACGGTTTAGTGTCCTTCTACGTCGAAGTAGTTTTCTGTTCAGCCGGGAACCGCGATGACCGCGATAGCCAGCTGCGGAAAGTACGCGGTAACAACCAGGATTGAAGCCGGTCACATTGCGTAAGGTCCTCTCGGAACTTTAGCCCTTTGAGGAGTCCCGCCAGCTACACACTACCTGTTAAGTGAGTAACCTTACACTTCTATCGGCTGTAGAAAACCCGCAGAATGACGCGGTTTTTTGGCCGTTCATCGTCTGTTCGACGGCGATCACGACGCCGGCTCCAGGTTCCCCTTGACCGTTTTGCCGCCGTCGGAAATCAGCTGGTAGCCCGCCCGGCTGACAAAGAACGCCACGCCACCGGAGACATTTCCGCAGGCAACGCCGTCGTTATAGGCCGAGCACCGAAGGCCGTTGCGCTCGATGTTCTGCCCGTCGGCCAACTCGCGCAGCTTGGAAATGGGGCCGCTCCGGCTACCTTTGGGCCCGAACTCAGACTCCATTTGTGTTACGCCGGAACGACATGAGCCGTAGACAGCCTTATCCGGCGTCAGGAGAACCGTGCCGCCGAGATAACCCAGGCCCGTTCCGGCGCAGTCGTCTGCGACGTCGGTTAGCTCAGGTTTGGCGTACTTCGCCAATTCGCAGTGCACCACAGGCACCACGGCAAACTTGTTGTTGGCCGCATCAGAATACGAGTTCGCCTCGTACGGAACGTTGAGGTGACCGCCCCTGGAAGAGGTCATGGCACACACGATGTTGCGGTCCGGCGTCACAAATGCGGTGACGTCCTCGCCGGCGGCCAAGGTGGTCTGCTCGGTAACCGGGACCTGCTTGAGCTGTTCCAGCGGAGGCAACGGCGCCGGCGGAACGTAGTCAGGGTCCTTGGTGGAGAACGAGCAGCCCGAGGCTAACACCATGAGCAAAGCGGCAAGAATCCCCAATACAGTCCGTCGCATGCCACCAATTATGCCGTTATGCGTCAGGCATCGATTTTGGTCAGCGGCGCGTAGCGCAATAGCAGGCGCTTCTCACCGACGTCGAACTTCACCTTTGCGACGGTCTTGTCGCCCGAGCCCTCGACTCCCAGCACAACGCCGTTGCCGAAGCTTGTGTGGTTGACCTTGTCCCCCACCACCACGGAAATGACTTCCTTTTGCGGCTGCACCCGGTTGCGTGCGACGGCGGCCGGGACGTCGGCGTCGAAACCGGCGGTTGGGCTGGCGGCAACCCCGCGTGAGGTGCCTGCGCCCCAGAAAGAGCCGCCGTAACGGTTGGAGCCGATCGGAGCGTTTCCCCAACCGCCCCCTGCCGCTTGCCGGCTCATGCCCTCACGTTTCCAGTCCACCAGCTCGGCGGGAATCTCCTCCAGAAACTGGCTGGCGGGGTTGTACTGGCTTTGGCCCCACATGCTGCGGACTTCGGAGCGCGTGACGTAGAGCCGTTTGCGTGCGCGGGTGAGGCCCACGTAGGCCAGGCGGCGTTCCTCCGCCAGTTCCTTGGGATCCGTGGCCGAGCGCTGATGCGGGAAGATACCGTGCTCCATGCCGGTCAGGAAGACCACCGGAAACTCCAGGCCTTTGGCCGTGTGCAACGTCATGAGCGTGACAACGCCCATGCGCTTGGCTTCGGCCACCGCGGCGTCAATATCCCCGCCGGGAGCATCAGGAATTTGGTCGGCGTCGGCCACCAGGGAAACCTGCTCCAGGAACTCGCCCAGCGAACCGTCCGGGTTGTCGCGTTCATACTCGCGGACTACGGCCACCAATTCGGCGAGGTTCTCCACGCGGGACTCGTCCTGGGGATCGTTGCTGGCGCGCAGGCCGGCAAGATATCCGGTCTGCTCGAGCACTGCCTCCAGGGCAGCGGCAGCACCGGATCCGGAAGCCACCTCAGCGAGGTCATCCAGCAGCTTCACAAAGCCCAGGACTGCGTTCACAGAACGTGTTGCCATGCCGGGCGCTTGGTCGGCACGGCGGGCCGCGGCCATAAAGGACGTCCGATCGCGTTCAGCCAAGGCAGCCACGGCACCCTCTGCGCGGTCGCCAATCCCTCGCTTGGGTTCATTGAGAACCCGGCGGAGGTTGACGTCGTCGTCAGGGTTTACCAGAACGCGCAAGTACGCCAGGGCGTCCTTGATTTCCTTGCGCTCGTAGAACCGCGTGCCGCCCACGACTTTGTAGGGCAGGCCTACCCGGACCAGCACGTCTTCAATGGACCGTGACTGGGCGTTGGTGCGATAGAAGATGGCGACATCGCCAGGACGCAGCCCTTCCTCGTCCTGAAGCCGGTCGATTTCCTTGGCAATGAACTGGGCTTCGTCGTGCTCGTTCTCCCCGACGTAGCCCACGATCTTCTCGCCATCTCCCTCTGCCGTCCACAACCGCTTTTCCTGGCGGTTGGGGTTCCGGGAAATCACGGAGTTGGCGGCGGCAAGGATGTTCTGCGTGGAGCGGTAGTTTTGCTCAAGTTTGATGGTGCGCGCGTTGGGGTAATCGGCCTCGAACTCCACGATGTTGCGGATGTCCGCACCACGGAAAGCGTAGATGGACTGATCGGAATCTCCCACCACGGTGAGTTCGCTGGGTTCGACGTCGGTATCGGTTCCCAAGCCAACGATTTCCCTGACCAGCGCGTACTGGGCGTGGTTGGTGTCCTGGTACTCATCGACCAGCACGTGCCGGAAGCGACGGCGGTAAGACTCGGCGAGCGCGGGGAATGCGCGGAACATGTAGACGGTTTCCGCGATGAGGTCATCGAAGTCCATGGCATTGGCTTGGCGCAGGCGCTGGGTGTAGCCCTTGAACACCTCTGCCACGGCTTGTTCGAAGGGGTCGTTGTGGTTTGCCGATGAGACGTAGGAGTCGGCGTCGATTAGCTCGTTCTTGAGTGCGGAAATCTTGTGCTGGATGGCCTTGGGCGGGAACTTCTTGGGATCAAGGTCCAGGTTCTTGGACACAAGGGTGATCAGGCGCAGGGAATCCGCGGAGTCGTAAATGGAGAAGTTCGAGTTCAATCCCACGTTGGCTGCCTCGCGGCGCAGGATTCGCACACAGGAGGAGTGGAACGTGGAGATCCACATGCTCTTGGCTCTGCCACCTACCAAGGCCTCGATACGTTCGCGCATCTCCGCGGCGGCCTTGTTGGTAAAGGTGATGGCCAGGATTTCGCCGTGGTGCGCACGCTTGGTGGCAATAAGGTAGGCGATCCTGTTACTCAGCACACGGGTCTTGCCCGAGCCCGCGCCCGCAACGATCAGCAACGGACTGCCGGCGTGCTTCACGGCTTCTTCCTGCTGCGGGTTCAAGCCTTGGAGGAGGGCGTCGGCAGATGGCAGCCTGCCTGCCTCCTGATGACCCCAGGCGCCGGAAGCAGGACTTTCGTTTGTGCCGCTGCTGGACCCACCGCTGCCCTCGCCGAACCGGGCACGGGAAGTACCGCCGCCCGCGTGCGAAAGCTCCGGGGCAGCCTTGGTTGCGGCTTTGGGGCCTGCGTTGAAGGGGCCGTCTGCGTAGGGGTCGAACAACATATCCATGGTGACTACCAGTCTAGGCGGTGCCTCTGACACTCAAGGGCCACCCCAAAGTCAGCCCCGCCCAGGCGATCAAAAACTACGCAAACTGCGGTACAGAGGTGAGGGCGCCACTCAGCTCGCGGACCGCCGTCGGGCCTCCTGCGATGAACCAGTTAAGGCCGTTGACCTGCACGACGGCGGTGTCCCCGCCTGCAGCGCGGACGATCGCCTTGCCAGGGAGCCAGTCCCACTCCGGGCAGCTGTGCTGGAACCAGCAGCCGAGCTCGCCATCGGCCACCCGGCCGAGGTCGCACGAGCCTGAACCGAACATTCGAAGCGCTGCAGCGGAGACAGCAGCGGCATGCCAGGGCATGGCAGTGCGTGGGTCCGCCAACCAGGTGGGGTGGATGTAGGTTGCTGCGCAGATCTGGCCGACCGAGAGGTCCCCGGAACCCGAGATGCGTTCGCCGTTCAGGCTGGCGGGATGCTCGTCGCCGCCGAGCCACAGCTTGTCCAGTTCGGGCTGGTAGATAGCCCCAAGCAACACGTCCGGGTCCGCAACCCGGTTGCCGCCGCGATCTGAGTCGTCGCGTTTAAGGGCAATGGCCGAGCACCAGTACGTGGAGCCGTGAAGGAAGTTGTATGTTCCATCCACCGGATCGATCACCCAGGTCCGGCCACTCGTGCCGGCAACAGAAGCGCCTTCCTCGCCCAGGATCCCATCTTCCGGGCGGCAGCGTCGCAATTGTTCCAGGACGTAAGCCTCGGCCGCGTGATCAGCTGCCGTGACGACGTCGGACACTGACGTCTTGCGCGTACCCTGTAGTCCGCCCATCCGCATGAGCAGCGCCAGTTGGCCTGCTTCGCGGACCAGTGCGCTGGCCAATTGGTAGTCATCAAGTGATGGATCGAGTTCAGTTGCGGTGTGCCTGCCGGTGGTCATGGTCCCAGCTTATGTGGCGGGATAATGAATGACATGGCCAAGACACCAGCGCAGCGCATCAAGAAGCACGGAGCCAAGGCAGTGGTCCCCGAACACTCCCTCCCGTCCGTGATCAATCCCACCACGCGGAGGACCCCCGAGAAGGCGCAGAGCAACTCCAAGCTGATCGTCATCGCGGGAGTTGTGGCCAGCCTGTTCCTGTTCTGGTACCTGCACCTGCTCACGCTGAACCAGATGACGCAGCTTTCAGGTGGCCTGGCCATGCCGGATTCGCTGATCGGTGGGTTCTCCCAGGACTATGTCGCTCAGCTTCGCGCCGCGATGGACGAGGCCGCCCGGGGCCAGCTGAACTACGTCCATAAGACTGCGGGCACGCTCTTTCCACTGATCTTCGGCTTCAGTTGGCTCCTGCTGATCGGCACCAACGTTGCGCGCAAAGCGTGGCGCTGGGCAATGTGGGCCGCTCCCCTGCTGTTTGCGGTGGCCCACTTGTGGTCCAACGTCGCCATCGATTCCATGCTGGCCATGGAAACGCCCGACGCCGGTTCGGTTGCCCTGGCGTCCACCCTCACCATTGCGTCGTGGGTACTGTTCCTCATTAGCCTGCTGTGCGGTGCGGCGGCGGTGTTCCTGGGATTGAAGAACGCAAAACAGCCCTGACAGCTTTCCGTTCCCTTGTGACGCGGTGAGCCACTACCAGGCCCACCAAGGACAACCCCAGGATGATCGGATACGCCATGGTGCGCTCGATGGCGCCCGGCTCCTCGACCCGCAACTGCACCGCAAGGACGTAGATGGTTGCTCCCAAGGAAACTACTCCGAACAGCAGCACTATCCACGACATCTGCGTATGCCCCCGCCACACTAGGCCAAGTATCACCAAGGACAGCGGTCCGGCGATGAAGTACAGCCCCGCACCGGTCAGATGCAGCGCGAGGTCAGTGTCTTCGGGGATCAAGCCAACCATCGCCTGGCCTATGCCCGCAACGAGGATCAGCACCCTGACTGCCCCCGCTGCAATCCAAGGAAATGCCGCGGCTGGTGATGCCATCCTTGGCCGGATCACCCGGGCGCCCGGTTCAGCCGCCACAGAGAGGACAGCCGAGCTCAGCAGCACTGCCCCGAGCACCATGGCAACCCCTTGGAGCACGAACGAGGCATTCATCAGCCAATTAAGCGGCGAGCACACCTCGTAACCGTTAAAGGGACCACAGTGGGCAGCGCCAAGGTCACTGATGACGTGGGCACGCCGGTCATAACCTGGATTGCCTTGCCACACAGCCATCGCCGTGGCTTCCACAACGAAATAGTGGATGAGGGTGATCGCGGCCCAACCCCCGATCAGCTCGCGCCGGCCAGCGAGGTCAGGCAGAAGTCCCCGGTCCCCGCCGAGCGGACCACCCGCCGTCGTCATAGCGCCAGAATAGTCCCGGAGCCCCGATGGCGCACCCGTTCAGTCAGCGCTGCCTGAGTCGGTTGGCTTTCCGCACGGTGCGCACCCGTTGGGCGATGACCAAGCCGGCAGCAGCCAGGCCGATGGTCACGGGGTAGCCCATCAGCCGTTCCAGTGTTCCGGGCTGGGGCACTTCCATTCCCGTGATCCCCCCAATGATGAGCGCTCCGATACACAAGGAGCCACAGGCTGCGATGAACCAGCTCATCGGGGTCTGCCGGAACCAGAGGATGCCTAGCAGCAGCAATGCGAAGCCACCACCAATGAAGAACATCAGGGCGCCCGCGAAATGCCATGGGGAGCCGACATCCTCTGGCACCAGGCCAACGATTACCGTCCCGCCGCCCGAAACACCCGTGAGTATTCGGATGGCCACAGCCATGATCCAGGGCTTGGCCAAGACCCTGGTCCGGGGTTCTTTGTCGGCCGTGGTGGCGTGGAAGCGCTGGGCATGCACGCCCGGACGCGCTGCCACGCACAAAAGCCCTGCGGTCAGGAACACCGCACCAAGGATCAATGCAAGGCCCTGGACAACAAACGAGGCGTTCATCAGCACATGGAGTGGTGAGCAGACGGCCCGGTCCTCGTAGACGCCGCACGAGGCAGCACCGAGGTCGCTGATGAACCCGGTAGCTCTGCTGTAGGGCTCCGGACCGGCCCAGGCCTCGATAACGGCAGCCTCGGCAACGAAATACTGGACCACGCTCAACTGGGCCCAGCCGCCAATGTTTGCCCGTGTTGCGCGGACATCCGGAAGGAATGTGCCGGTGGTTTCCGGTGGTGTCGCATGCCCTCTCATGACCGCCAGCCTAGCCGTGTTCGGGCACCGGCCCGGCAGCTTGTATGCTTGTAGTCGTGTCCGGCCATGGAGCTCCGTAACGGGACTCCGGGCGATGGACACGCAGGCCCTCGTAGCTCAGTGGATAGAGCACGGCTCTCCTAAAGCCGGTGTCGTTGGTTCGATTCCAATCGAGGGCACTTGAACCACCAGCAGCCCCCACAGGACTTGCGCGGCTATTTGGCTGGCGCGTGGAATGTGGAGCGGACTCTCCTGGACCGGGCCTCCGGCACCCGCGGAACCTTTACCGGCGTCGTGCGCTACACGGAAGGGCCCGACGGCGGCCTCCAGTACCGCGAGGACGGAACCATGCACTGGCCCACGCACACGGGCGCGGCGTTCCGCGAATATCTCCTCAAGCCAGGCCCTGAACCGGATTCCATGGGCGTTTTCTTCCCCGACGGCCGGCCCTTCCATGTCATGAGCTTCGCGGAGCAGGCCAACCAAGACAAACACTGGTGCGACCCCGACGACTACTACGTGAACTACACCTGGGAGGGCCCGGATGCATTCAGTTTCACGTGGGATGTCCGCGGTCCCGCAAAGGATCTGCTGCTGGAATCGCATCTGGTTCGAATCAAAGCCGGAGGCAAGCGTGAGCGTTACTGATGTGATCGTGGTCAGCGCAGTGTGCGTTTACAACAAGGAGGGCCAGCTCCTGACCGTCCGCAAACGGGGCACGGACAAATTCATGCATCCAGGCGGCAAACCCGAGGCCGGTGAAACCGCCGCGGAAGCTGCAGCAAGGGAATTGTTCCAGGAAGTAGGCATCGAGGTAGCCCCGGAGGAACTCGAACCCCTGGGCGCTTGGCTCGCAGTGGCTGCCAACGAGGCCGCAACCAACATCGAGGCCACAGTCTTCACGGCTCCTGGAACCTGGGAAGCACACCCTTCGGCCGAGATCGCAGAGATCCGTTGGCTGGACCTCGCAGCACCGCTACCCGAGGACCTCGCACCCCTGCTGACGGACCACGTCCTCCCTGCGCTCGCCTCGCCTAAGTAGGAGGTCACCCAAGTAGGTCGCATTTGTGCGCGTTTTGAGCCCTCAAAACGCGCTTAAATGCGACTTAGTTGGGCTCCGGGACAGCTTCCTCGGCCACCGCCGTGGCTTCCGCAAACTGGGTCCGGTACAGCTCGGCGTAGCGGCCGTCGGCAACAAGCAACTCGGTGTGGGTGCCGCGCTCCACGATCCTGCCGTCCTCTACCACCAGGATCACGTCTGCCGCACGGATCGTAGACAACCTGTGGGCAATCACGACGGCGGTACGCCCCTCGAGTGCTTCCCCCAAGGCCGCTTGGACGGCGGCTTCGTTGGTGGAGTCCAGCGCGGCGGTTGCCTCATCCAGAATCACGACGCGCGGCTGCTTGATGAGCAAACGGGCGATGGTGAGCCTTTGCCGTTCACCACCGGAGAGCCGGTATCCGCGCTCCCCCACAACTGTCTCAAGGCCATCGGGAAGGGACCGGATCATGGGTTCCAGGCGTGCTCGCCGGAGCACCTCCCACATGTCCTCTTCCGTGGCATCGGGCCGGGCGAGGCGCAGGTTGGATGCAATGGTTTCGTGGAACAGATGGCCATCCTGGGTCACCATGCCCAGTGCGTCGCGCAGGGAGTCAAACTGAAGGTCCCGGACGTCCACGCCGGTGCCAGGCCCGCGCCCACCAAGGCGCACCGCTCCGGAGTCGACGTCGTACAGGCGGGACAAGAGTTGGGCCACCGTGGACTTTCCTGCGCCGGACGAGCCCACCAAGGCCACCGTCTGGCCTGGCTCAACGCGGAAGCTGACACCGTGCAGAACTTCCTCGCCGCCGCGCGTGTCCAGGGTGGACACGTCTTCCAAGGAGGCAAGGGACACTTTGTCCGCCGACGGGTACGAAAAGCGGACGTCGTGGAATTCCACGGCCACGGGTCCGGACGGAACGGCTACGGCATCCGGCTTTTCCGTGATGAGCGGCTGCAGGTCCAGGATCTCGAAGACCCGCTCGAAGCTGACAAGTGCGCTCATGATTTCCACGCGCGCGTTGGAGAGCGCGGTAAGCGGCGCGTAGAGACGGGTCAGGAGAAGGGCCAGGACAACTACGTCGCCTGGTGCCAGTTGGCCACCAAGGGCAAGCCAGCCGCCCAATCCGTAAACGAGGGCCAAGGCCAAGGCCGAGACCAAAGTCAGCGCCGTGACGAAGGTGAACTGCAGCATGGCGGTGCGGATGCCGATATCGCGTACGCGGCCGGCCCTGGCAGCGAACTCCCGGGATTCCTCGTCCGGCCTGCCGAAGAGTTTTACCAATGTGGCGCCGGGAGCGGAGAACCTTTCGGTCATCTGCGTACCCATGGCAGCGTTGTGCGCGGCTGCCTCGCGTCGGAGGTCTGCCAGCTTGGAGCCCATGCGCCGGGCAGGTATGAGGAAGATTGGAAGCAACACCATGGCCAGAACGGTGACCAGCCAGGACGTGTTGAGCATGACGATCAGAGTCAAGGCGAGCGCCACCACGTTGCTCACCACGCCGGACAAGGTACCGGCGAAGGCTGACTGCGCCCCGATGACGTCGTTGTTCAAGCGGCTGACCAATGCGCCGGTGCGTGTCCGGGTGAAGAAAGCGACGGGCATGCGCTGCACGTGGTCGAACACGCGCGTCCGGAGGTCCACGATGACGCCCTCGCCGATGGTGGAGGACAACCATCGGGTCACCAGTCCGACTCCAGCCTCGCCAACAGCCACAATCGCAATGAGGACGGCCAGCCAGATCACCGTTCCGACATCTGCCTTGGCAATGATGGCGTCAACCACTTGCCCGGCAAGCACAGGCGTGGCGACGGCGAGGAAGGCGCCTGCGATCGAGGCAATAACGAAGGCTATGAGCTTGCCCTTGTGGGGTGCGGCAAAGCCCAGGACACGTTTCAGCGTCTCCTTCGAGAAGGGTTGCGAGCCGCTCTGGGCACGCGTGATCTTGTGCAGCGAGCTCCAGGCAACGCCATCCATGCTCATGGTTACTTCTCCTGGCCGGGGATGTGGTGAAGCTCCTGGACACGGCCGTTTTCCAGATGCCATCGCGAATCCAACCGCACGTTTTCCAGCAAGCGGCGGTCATGGGTGACGAGGAGCAGGGCGCCTTCGTAGCTTTCCAGCGCCTCTTCCAGTTGCTCGATCGCAGGGAGGTCAAGGTGGTTGGTGGGCTCGTCAAGCACCAACAGGTTCACGCCCCGGGCCTGCAGGAGGGCCAGCGCAGCACGGGTTCGCTCTCCCGGGGACAACGAATCAACGGTCCGCGAAGTGTGGTCCGCTTTGAGGCCGAACTTGGCCAGCAGCGTGCGGACGTCCGCACTGTTCCAGTCCACCAGCACGGCTTCGACGGCGTCGCCAAGCTGCCGTCCGCCGTCGAGCAGTCCGCGGGCTTGGTCGATTTCGCCGATGGCGACAGACGCACCCATGGAGGCCTCGCCGTCGTCGGGCTTCCGGGTGCCCAGCAGCAAGCGCAGGAGAGTGGACTTACCGGCGCCGTTGGGCCCGGTGATTCCGATGCGCTCACCGCCGTTGAGCTGCAGGTTGACCGGCCCCAGCGTGAAGTCGCCTTGGCGGACCACCACGTCACGAAGGGTGGCGACGACGGCACTTGAGCGGGGTGCCTGGCCGATGCTGAACTGCAGTTGCCATTCCTTGCGCGGCTCCTCCACCTCGGTGAGGCGGGCGATGCGCGACTCCATCTGGCGGACCTTCTGTGCCTGCTTTTCGGACGACTCGGTACTCGCGGCCCTCCGGATTTTGTCGTTGTCAGGGTTCTTCTTCATCGCATTGCGGACGCCCTGGGAGCTCCACTCGCGCTGCGTGCGTGCACGGGACACAAGATCGGCTTTGGTGTTGGCGAACTCTTCATAGCGTTCGCGGGCGTGGCGCTTGGCGACGGCACGTTCTTCGAGGAACGCTTCGTAGCCGCCGTCGTAGACAGCCACGGAATTCTGGGCGAGGTCCAGTTCCACAACGGTGGTGACGCAGCGAGCCAGGAACTCACGGTCGTGGGAAACCAGAACCACTCCCCCGCGCAGGCCCTGCACGAAAGCCTCCAGCCGGGCCAGGCCATCGAGGTCCAGGTCATTGGTAGGTTCATCAAGAAGGACAACATCGAAGCGGCTGAGCAGCAGGGCTCCCAAAGCAACCCGGGCAGCCTGCCCACCGGAGAGGCCTGTCATGAGGGCATCGGTGCCAAGCTCAAGGCCAAGATCCGCCAGTACAGCAGGAATCCGGTCCTCCAGGTCTGCAGCACCGGATGCCATCCAGCGGTCAAAAGCCAAGGAGTATGCGTCATCCGTTCCGGGAGCCCCGGAACCAAGGGCCTCGGCGGTGGCTTCCATCTCCGCAGTGGCCTGGGCACAACCAGTGCGGCGCGCAATGTAGGCTGCGATGGTTTCGCCCGCGGTGCGCTCATGTTCCTGGGGCAGCCAGCCAACAAAGGCGTCCGACGGAGCCAGATTGACGGTCCCCTCCTGCGGCTGGTCCACGCCGGAGAGGATGCGCAGAAGCGTGGATTTGCCAGCGCCATTCGCGCCCACCACGCCCACCACATCACCGGGAGCAACGGTGAGGGAAAGCTTCGAAAAGAGCGTGCGGTGGCCATGACCACCGGAAAGATCCTTGGCCACCAGTGTTGCAGTCATTCTCTATTCCTCTCGCAGCGCCATCAGGCGCTCGCGTCTACATCACCAGCGCGGTAAAACAAGCGCGGGTTCACCTACGAAACGCGGCCACACTGCCCGTGATTCCCATGGGCATGGAAAAACCCGCTGGTCCGGACTTGGGGGGTGTACGGACCAACGGGTTCAAGCATCAAGCATAATTCAATGTGGCGTCGGCGTAAAATCAATCCGTACCTTCGCTCCGGCTCCTTTTTGGATCGGCCCGGACTTGCCCGTTTGAAATACCCCAGAAAGCCCTCCATGCCCTTACCGTCCAAGGCGTTCCAACGCTGGCTTCACGGCGTTGCACCCAACGCCAGCACAGCGGACGTCTGCAGGATTTCCGGGATAAAACGGACAACGCTGGCCCAACAGCTGGTCCGCGGCAAGGTGGCAGAGTCAACGCTGGTCAGCATTAGCCGGGGCTATCACATCAGTCCTGTACAAGCCCTGGCCACTTTTGACCTCTATGCAGATCTTCGGGGCGATCCCGTCCCGCCCACGCCTGATGAACTGGTGAGCCAGATTGCGACCATGGATTTGCTGCGCGCGGTAGTGGAACGCAGTGAACCGGGATCCGTCTCTGTCGCAGGACTGTCGCCAACACCGCACCCCACCGCGGTGCGCAACTGGGTGGATGCAATCGACGACGGCGAGTTGCGGCACCGGGTCAGCGAAGCCACCGGCATCGCACCACAGAACTTCTCCGCCCACCTGACCGCCAACAGGCTTCCTCCAGAGCTGGCCATCGCAACGTCGCGGGCTGCCGGCGTCGGGCCAGCGGGCGGGCTGGTTGCTGGTGGGCTGCTCACAGAGGCCGAGGCCGGCTGGTCCCCCAATGGGCGGCAGGAGGCCCTGGACCGGATGACCCTGGGCGAACTGGTGACCCTCGCCGGTGAGAGGCTTCAGGCGCTGGGCAAGACCTTGCGCCGTCAAGAACAAGACCATGAACGAACTGAACGAATTTGGGAGAACCTCGGATGACGGCTGTCCTGCCTTGGGCAACCTTGCTGGTGTGCCTGGCAATCACCATCGCACGGATTCCGAGCCTGCTCAGGGGTGAGAACCGGGTAGTTTTCTACATTTTCGCGCTGATCACCCTGGATATCCTCCTCAGCATCGAAGGCCCGTACCTTGCCATCGATGCCCTGCTCGGCGGAGTTAACGTCACCAACCTGATCCTGCGGTTCCTGCTGTACGGTACGTTCCTGCTGATGGGCATCAAGATTGCCATGGGCTTCGCTTCCACGTCAGCGGAACGAGCCATTCGTGGCCCTTGGGGGCTGGCAGTCCTGGGAATCACGGTGGCATTGACGACGTTTTTCTTTGTCATCACGGACACCCGCGGTTCCACGGCGGGAATGACAGGGCTGACCTGGGGACCATCCATGGAGGCCTATGCGGCCCTGGGCCGCTTCTATCCTGGATACGTATCAGCCTGTTTGCTGCCCGCCATCTGGCGGACCATCGTGGGCCGCTACCCAGCGCTGCTGCGTGCGGCATCGGCCCTGCTGTTTGTTGGCCTGGCGTTGCTGTTGGTGTCTCAACTCTTCCCACTGATCCCGCTAGTGCACCTGTGGCTGCGTTCCCTGATTAACTACTCCGCAGTGCTGGCGACCGCCATTGGGCTGGCCGGGATCTGGTTTTCCAAGGCATTTGCCCGGCGCAAAGCAAGACGCACAGCGTAAGACTTTCACAAAACTATTAGATCGTGGCACAATCATGAATGTGTGAACGCGGTTGCAGCCTGGCACCGGAATCAGAGAACGGGTTTCCGGTGAACGTGGCGCCCACGTGATCACAATTGGGGGGATGAGTGGTGGCGGGCTGTTGGGGACCGCCCCCACTCAGCCTTTTTAACCACACCTTCAGTGGGCGTCCAAGCCTTCCCTTCCGGGAATCCGCGTTTGCCCGTGACTAAGATGGCTCCATGACCAGCCTTCGCTCCCGCCGTTCTCTTTTCGCCGCTACCTTGGCCGCCGCTGCCCTTGCACTCTCTGCCTGCGGTGGCGGTTCCACTCCAGCCCAGTCCGGTGGCGATACATCCTTGTCCGATGTGAAATCCAAGGGCGAACTCGTCATCGCAACGGAAGGAACCTACCGCCCGTTCAGCTTCCACGCCGAGGGCGCTGGTGAATTGACGGGCTTCGACGTTGAGATTGCCAAGGCCGTGGCTGAAAAGCTGGGAGTGAAGGCGAGCTTCCAAGAGACGCAGTTTGATGGCATTTTTGCGGGCCTGGACGCCAAGCGGTTCGATACCATTGCCAACCAGATCTCCATCAATGACGAGCGTAAAGCCAAGTACGAGTTCTCCAAGCCCTACACCGTCTCCACCGGCGTTGTGGTGACCAAGAAGGACAACTCCAGCATCAACAGCTTTGCTGACCTCAAGGGAAAGACCACCGCGCAGTCGCTGACCAGCAACTTCTACAAAATGGCAGTGGAGGCCGGCGCCAACGTTCAAGCAGTTGAAGGCTGGGCCCAGTCTGCCACCCTCGTACAACAGGGGCGCGTGGACGCAACGGTGAACGACAAACTCACCTACCTGGACTACGCCAAAACCACCCCGGATTCCGGTTTGAAGGTGGCCGCCGAAGCGCCGGACAAGACCGAGAGCGCCCTCGTGTTCCGAAAGGGTTCCACAGAGCTGACCAAGGCTGTAGACAAGGCGCTGGATGACCTCCGGGCAGATGGAACCCTGGCAAAGATCTCCGAAAAGTACTTCGGTGCGGATGTCACCAAATAAATGAACTGGGACCTCATCTGGAGTTCCTTCGGGCCGATCATCACCGGTGCCGTAACGGGCACCATCCCCCTTACCCTGGCCTCCTTCGCTCTGGGCCTGGTGCTGGCTTTGGTGGTGGCGCTGTTGCGGCTTAGCTCGAATTGGCTGCTGTCCGGCATAGGTCGCTTCTACGTCTCGGTCATCCGCGGTACTCCCCTGCTGGTGCAGCTGTTCGTGATTTTCTTCGGCCTTCCCAGCATTGGCATCCGGCTGGATCCCTGGCCGAGCGCCATCATCGCCTTCTCCTTGAACGTGGGAGGCTACGCTGCGGAGATCATCCGGGCTGCGATACTTTCGGTCCCCAAGGGCCAGTGGGAAGCCGGCCACACCATCGGGATGTCCCACCCCCAAACGCTGGTGCGCATCATCCTTCCGCAAGCGGCACGCGTGTCCGTTCCGCCGTTGTCCAACACCTTCATCTCCCTGGTCAAGGACACCTCGCTCGCATCACTCATCCTGGTTACTGAACTCTTCCGCAATGCCCAGCAAATCGCTGCGTTCAGCCAGGAGTTCATGGCCCTGTACCTGCAGGCAGCCCTGGTTTACTGGGTCATCTGCCTGGTCCTTTCCACTGCGCAGTCCGCTGTGGAAAGGAGATTGGACCGCTATGTCGCCCACTGATGCATCCCAACAGCGCGAACCACGCGTCACGTCAGTCCTGAAGGCCCGGAACCTCGCGAAAGCCTTCGGCAGCAACGTAGTCCTCCGCGACATCGATATCGACATCCGCCGCGGCCAGGTGGTGGCCCTCATCGGTCCATCTGGTTCGGGCAAGACCACTGTTCTGCGCTCGCTTAACGGCCTTGAAATCCCCGACGCCGGTACTGTCACCTTTGGCGGCACCGGCCGGGGCCCGGGCTCCGGCCCGAGCAGCGAGACCTCCGATGACCTCTCGATCGACTTCGGCACCAAAGTAGGCAAGAGGGAGATCGCTGCGCTGCGGGACCGCAGTGCCATGGTGTTCCAGCACTACAACTTGTTCCCGCACATGACGGTCCTGAAGAACATCATCGAGGGTCCCGTGCAGGTCCAGAAGCGCCCGAAGGCAGAGGCCATCGCCGAAGCCGAACGATTGCTGGAGCGGGTGGGCCTGGCTGACAAGCGGGACGCTTATCCGTTCGAGCTCTCAGGCGGACAACAGCAGCGCGTGGGCATCGTCCGCGCCTTGGCGCTCCAGCCCCAACTGCTGTTGTTCGACGAGCCCACGTCGGCGTTGGATCCTGAGCTCGTCGGAGACGTCCTGGGCGTCATCAAGGAACTCGCCGAGGAAGGCTGGACCATGGTGATCGTGACCCACGAGTTGGCCTTCGCCCAACATGTTGCGGATGAGGTTATCTTCATGGATGGCGGCGTTGTAGTGGAGCGTGGCCCAGCTGCCGAAGTGCTGCGCGCACCCCGGCAGGAACGGACCAAGTTGTTCGTGAAGCGGCTCCAACACGACGTCTAAACCTCTTGGCGCAGGTCTCCTTCGCGCTGTCCAGCATTCGGGCGCGCCCAGCCTTTATCGGGCGAACCGCAACGTGACCAATTGGAACGGGCGCAGGACCAGCTCGGCTGCGTCCTGCCCCTCAGTCACTCCAGGGGCCTCTACCGGCCGTTCCAGCAGGTCCGTGGCCAGGACGCCCTGAGCTTCAAAATTCGCCCTGACTACACCGGCTGAGCGTTGTCCCAAGGATTCGTAAAGACGCACAATGACGTCTCCGGAGCCATCTTCAGCCAGCTTCACTGCCTCCACTACCAAGGCAGGGTTGGACACTGACAGCAGGGGTTCCACTGGCTTGCTACCAGTGACATAGCGGGGCTTCAGGTTGGTGCGGTAGCCCTCCTCCACGGCATCCCCTATTCCCGCTCCAGGCCTGATGGACAGTTCAAGTGTGTGCTCGCCGCGATCTGCTTCAGGGTCCGGGAACCTTGCGGAACGCAACAGCGAAACGCGGACATTGGTGGTCGTCCCTCCGTCTCCGCGCACAGCCCTGGTGACGTCGTGCCCATAGCTGGAGGAGTTGCTGACGGCCACGCCATAACCGGGCTCGGCAACGTGGATCCAGCGATGGGCGCAGATCTCGAACTTCGCAGCATCCCATGATGTGTTCGTGTGGGTCGGCCTGAACACATGGCCGAACTGGGTCTCGGAGGCCGAGCGGTCCGCCCGAACATCCAGCGGGAAGGCCATCTTGAGCATTTTTTCGCGTTCTTGCCAGTCCACTGTGGTGGAGATCCCCAGCGACTCCGCACCGGCGTCGAGCGTTACCCGTTGCGTGATGGTAGAGGCACCAACCGTACGCTTGACCACCACGACGGCGCCTGCCTCCGTGCGCTCAAGATCGATGGTTTCCGCCTGGGTCACTTGGGTGACGTTGCGACGGTAGAACTCCTCGATGTCCCAGGCGTCCCATTCATTTGGAGTATCCCTGAACAGCTCAAGCAGGTTGCCGGGCTGACCGGGGACCATCGCCTCACGGCCGGTGGCGTGGTCCATGAGTGAGGTCAACAAGCCGTCACTGTCCAAGGCAGCGCGGATGATTCCGTTGTCCAGGACGTAGCCGCCATCCTTTTCGCGGGCATCAACAACTGCCTCCGGCTTCACGGCTTCCGCAGCGGCCAGCGCCGGAACGCCACCCCTCTTATGCGGGGCAGCATTGAGCAGGAACTGCCTGTCTCCCTGGCCGACGAGCGCTTGGGCTGCCTGGCCGATGATGGCCTCAAGGTCGCGGGCGATCGCCTCGTAATTCCGCTCGGCGTCCTGGTGGACCCACGCAATGGAACTGCCCGGCAGGATGTCGTGGAACTGCTGCAAGAGCACCAACCGCCAGAGCCTCTTGAGCTCCGTTTCGGGATAGGCGTAGGCGTCGCCCAGGCGCACTGCAGCCGTGGAGCACCACAGTTCTGCCTCGCGCAGCAGGTGCTCGCTGCGCCGGTTGCCTCGCTTCGTCTTCGCCTGGCTGGTGTACGTTCCGCGGTGCATCTCCAGGTACATCTCGCCCACCCACACCGGGAGGTTCCGGTACTCGGCTTCGGCGGCCGTGAAGAAGTCCTTGGCCGTGCCCATCCGGACCTTGGGGGAACCTTCAAGATCCGCCGTGCGGTGTGCAGCCGCCACCATTTCGCGTGTGGGACCACCACCGCCGTCGCCATAACCGAAGGGAACCAAAGACATGGTGCCGCGGCCGTGGTCACGGTAATTGCGTTCCGCGTGCGCAAGTTCGCGCGCATGGAGCTCAGCGTTATACGTGTCTACCGGCGGGAAATGGGTGAACAGCCTGGTGCCATCGATGCCTTCCCACGTAAAGGTGTGGTGAGGCATCCGGTTCACCTTGTTCCAGGAAATCTTCTGCGTAAGGAACCAACGCAAACCCGCTGACTTGACGATTTGTGGCAGCGCTCCGGAGTAACCGAAGGAATCGGGCAGCCAGGCTTCCTGGCACTCCACGTCGAATTCCTTCAAGAAGAAACTCTTGCCTTCCACGAACTGGCGCGCCATGGCCTCGCCACCGGGCATGTTGGTGTCCGATTCAACCCACATGCCACCGACGGGCACGAACTGCCCGGCCCGGACCTTCTCCCGGATACGGACAAAGAGCTCAGGGAAGAATTCCTTGGTCCAGGCCATCTGTTGGGCTGAGGAGCACGAGAAGACGAAGCCGGGGTCCTCGTCCATGAGGGCCACCACGTTGGAGAACGTGCGGGCACACTTGCGGATGGTTTCACGGACGGGCCACAACCAGGCGGAGTCGATGTGCGCATGACCGGTGGCCACGAGTTCGTGGGCCGAAGCATAGGCGGGACGGCTCAGTACTTCCGCCAACGTCTCGCGGCCTGCGGCAGCCGTTCCGGCGACGTCATCCGGATCCATGATGTCCAGCATCCGTTCCAGGGCCCGCAGGATTTCGTGGCGGCGCGGCAGGTCCATGGGGAGCTCGTGCATGAGCCCGCTCAATGTCCAAACGTCCTGGTTGAGTTCCCACACCGTCTCGTTGAGTTCGGCAATGGCAATCCGGCCCAGGCGATACCGGGGTTCGTCGCCGGACGTAGCCTTATCCCCCAAAGGAGTAGGGGCAAATGACCAACCCTGCGCCACATCCGGGTTGGCTGCCGCTTCAACATAGAAATCCACGGACAGTCCGCCGCCGAGCAGCTTCAGCGGAACGTGGTAGTTACGCGGTGAGATCGCCTTGATGATGCTGGCATCGGCCCGCCATGCCGTGCCTTCACATTGGAACCCCGGCACGTCGCTGTTGAAACCCAGGTCCACGATGATTTCCACCGCCGTCCCCTCGGCTGAACCCCAGCCTTCTGGAACTTCGCCCTGGAGCCTTAGCCACTTGGTGCTCCACGGCTTACCCCAAGGTGCGCCCGGCTCCTGGGGCGTGAAGAGCTGGCGAATGGCCTCCGCTGCGGGCACGGGTTCTCCAGGCGCGTCCCAGCTGCTGAGCTGCAGTGGGACGGACCTACCGTAAATGGCCGGAAGAAGGCGTTCCCGAACGAATCGATCGAGACGCTGTTCAGTGATCCGGCGGTCGTCGTGCAATTAAATCCCCTTAGGCATGGGCTGGTGGCAAAGCGTCATGGCCGGCTGGCGAACCGGCATCTGATGGACGGCGTTAGTAGTGGACACGGCGATTCCAATCGATGGATAAAATCTACGTTGTTCCAGCTCAATAGCCAAGTGATTGAGAACTATCCGCAGTGAATGGAGCCCTCAGCCCGCCTCCACCCCTACGATCCTGTCCCTCCCCGCGTAGACATTCAGGCTCGCGCCGCGGCTGAAGCCCACCAACGTGATACCCGTTTCGTCCGCGAGCTCTGCCGCCAGGCTGGACGGAGCGCTGACGGCTGCAAGGATGGGAATGCCCGCCATGGCCGCTTTCTGGACGAGCTCGAAAGAAGCCCGGCCGGATACCTGAAGAACTGTTCCTTTCAGGGGCAGCTTGCCTGCCCGCAAAGCCCAACCCACCACTTTGTCCACGGCGTTGTGGCGACCAACGTCTTCCCGCAGGCACAGCAGCTCGGAAGTACCGTCGTCGTGAATCCTGAAAAGGCCGGCAGCATGGACGCCACCTGTTTTGGCGAAGACAGCCTGCGCCTCACGCAACCGGTCCGGGAGGGCAGCCAGCGCCTTTACGGGGACCGTGACGTCATCATCCTGGGGGCTGTGATGCGAGGACTTCCGGACGGCGTCGATCGAATCAGTGCCGCAAATGCCGCAGGAGCTCGAAGTGTAGACCTTACGGCCGGTGTCCGGACGTTCGACGTCGGGTCGCAGCTGTGCGTCCACGACATTGAAGGTCTGTACGCCGTTCTCGTCCTCCCCTGCGCAGAAACGCTCCGAGACCAGTTGCCCCGGCTCCCAGATGATGCCCTCCGAGACAAGGAACCCGGCCACCAGATCGAAGTCGTCGCCAGGGGTCCGCATGGTCACAGAGAACGACATATCACCAAGACGGATCTCCAAGGGTTCCTCGACAGCGAGGACGTCTTCCTTGTATCGGACAGGGTGTTCCAGGGCCTGGGGCGATCCGTCCAGAACGAACTTATGAAGCTTTCGGCGCTGGGTCACACGTCCCACGTCAGGATCCGTTCTCCTCTGGGTGCTTGACGAACCGTACAGTCATGGCCTTGTAACCGGGTGTGTTGGATTCGCGGGCCACAAGCTCCCGGTGCACCAGGGCGTTGGCCTCCGGGAAGTATGCGGCAGCGCAGCCCTTGGCCGTGGGGTATGCGATCAGCCGGAACTTGTTGGCTCGCCGCTCCGTGCCGGCAAAGGTGGAAATGACGTCCACCAGGTCACGGTCCTTGAATCCCAGGCCAGCGAGGTCTTCCTCGTGGACCAGGATCACCCTACGGGCATCCGAGACCCCACGGTAGCGGTCATCGAGGCCGTAGAACGTGGTGTTGTATTGGTCGTGACTGCGCACCGTCTGAAGGATCAAATGGCCCTCTGGAGCTTCGAGGTACTCAAGCGGACTTACCGAGAACCGTGCTTTGCCGATGTCAGTGGCGAACGTACGGGTATCCCGTGGCGGGTTCGGGAGGACAAAACCGTTCTTCGTCCGGACCCTGGCGTTGAAGTCCTCGAACCCCGGGATAACACGTGAGATGTGGTCCCGGATCACGTCATAGTCCTCTGCCATCGCGCGCCAGTCCACGCCGTGGTCATCCCCGAGTGTCGCTTGCGCCATGCGGGCCACGATGACGGGTTCGCTCAGGAGGTGCTCTGAAGTCGGAGCCAGCCTGCCCTGCGTCTTGTGGATGACCGACATCGAGTCTTCTACGGAGAGGAACTGCTTGCCCTTGGGGTGTTTGTCGTCAGTGTCCGTACGTCCCAGCGTGGGCAGGATCAGTGATGTCTTCCCGTGCACCACGTGGGCCCGGTTCGGTTTGGTTGAGATGTGGACGGTCAGCCCCGCGGTCTTGAGTCCGGCTTCCAAAGCTGCTGTGTCAGAACCGGCTGCAGCAAAGTTGCCGCCCATGGATACGAAGACATCCACGTCCCCCTTTTCCAGGGCGTGCTGGGTTTCCACGGAGTCGTATCCGTGATCGCGCGGCATCCGGAATCCGAACTCCCTGTCCAGCGCGGCAAGGAACGGTTCACGTGGCTTCTCCCAGATGCCCATGGTGCGGTCGCCCTGGACGTTCGAGTGGCCACGTACGGGGCAGGCGCCGGCTCCGCGCTTGCCGAAGTTTCCCTGGAGCAGGAGCAGGTTGATGATCTCCTTCAGGGTGTCCACCGAGTGCGGCTGCTGGGTCAGGCCAAGCGCCCAGCAAATAATGGTTGCCTTGGATTTGGCCATCAGTCCGGCCACAGTGACGATTTCCTCGCGCGACAAGCCCGTTGCGCGCTCCGTTTCCTCCCAGTCCAGCTGGGACCGTGCCTTCGCGTACGCTTCAAAGCCCTCAGTCTGTTTCCCGATGAAGGACTTGTCCACCACAGTCCCCGGATTCCGCTTCTCCTCCTCCAGGAGCAGGTGGCCCAGTGCCTGGAACAGGGCAAGGTCGCCACCGACCTTGATCTTGAGGAACTCGTCAGCGATGGTTGTTCCGCCGCCGATCACGCCGTTGAGTGACTGGGGGTCCTTGAAGTTCAGCAGCCCGGCTTCCGGAAGGGGGTTCACGGCAACGATCTTTCCGCCGTTGTTCTTGCAATCCCGTAACGCGGACAGCATACGGGGGTGGTTGGTCCCGGGATTCTGTCCCACCACGAAGACCAGTTCGGCGTGGTGGATGTCTTCCAGCGAAACGGTTCCCTTCCCGATGCCGATGGTCGGGTTCAGCGCGCTGCCCGAGGATTCGTGGCACATGTTGGAGCAGTCCGGCAGGTTGTTGGTGCCCAGGCTGCGGGCGAACAACTGGTACATGAACGCAGTCTCATTGGCCGTCCGGCCGGAGGTGTAGAAAACACAGCGATCCGGCGTGGTGGCATTGATATGCTGCCCGATCAAGGCGAAGGCATCAGTCCAACTGATCGGGGAATAGTGGGTATCCCCCGGCTTTAGGACTACAGGCTCGGAGATCCGGCCTTGGCTCCCCAACCAGTACTCGGTCTTGTCTTCAAGATCGGCGATGGAATGTTCAGCCCAGAAATCGGCCCCCACCGTCCGGGTGGTGCTTTCCTCGGCGATGGCCTTGGCGCCGTTCTCACAGAATTCCGCGGGACTGCGGCGTCCCGTGATGGATTCTGGCCAGGCGCAGCCCGGGCAATCAAAGCCGTCATGCTGGTTAACCCTGAGCATTGAGCGGACCGTGCGGGCTACTCCTGCCTGGGAGTAGCCCCTTTCCAGGGCGACAGTGACAGCTTTGAGGCCTGCCGCAGCCTTCTTGGGCGGGTGGATTTGCAGGTCATCTTCATTGATGTCCTGTTCGGGAGCATGCCTGTTCATGAGTCCATCATTGCAAGCCGGGGCACCCGGTTACCACCTGCGTCCAGCCCGGGAGCCTCAGGCTTCCAGCGCACTCCAGTCAACGGGACCGGAAGGAGCCTTCTTTTGTTGCCGCGCTGGCGCCTTGCGTTGTTTTCCTTCAGCCGATTTGGGCGAGGGCAAAGGCCTACCCCATGGCAGGGGAAATGCCGGAACCAATTCGCCCATTTGAACGCCGTGCGGCGGCACTACCATGACGCCATCTGCTCCTGCCAGCCCGCGCATCATCCCGGGTCCTGCATGCTGCGCTGGCGAAGCCAATCCGTAGACCAGTTTGAAGGGCATCAGACGCGTGCGACCCGGATCGGCGTCGATCATTGAACCGCTGGGAACCTCGCCGACTTCCTCCAGCTTCCCGTGGCCGAGTGCTGCGAGGAGCGGGCCTCCCACCGTGAACAACGCCATCATGGCGGCCAATGGATTCCCGGGCAGGCCCAGGACGAAGCGCCCGTCCGGAAGCTCCGCCAACACGGCCGGGTGCCCGGGGCGCATGGCAATGCCATCGATCAGCAGCCGGCCGCCCAGTTCAGCCACGGCTCTCCTGAAGTGGTCCGTCCCCGAGCGTCCGGTCCCGCCGGTACTAATAACGACGTCGGCCGGCGGCTCCGCTGCGGCATATGGTTCTGCGGGTTCAGGCTCGGTGTCCTGCAAAGCCGCAAGCCAGTCGTCGTAGTTGTCGCCTACCTTAAGTTGCTCCCCGGCAATGCCACCCAGGAGTTCGACGACGGCGCCAAGCTGAGGTCCGAAGGTGTCACGCACCTTGCCCGGTACGGGAACGCCCTGCGTCACCACTTCCGCGCCGGTCAGGAGGAATCGCACCAAGGGTTTCCCCAGGACCTCGAGCTCATCCAGGCCGGCCAAGGCGGCCAAGGCAATGTGCGCAGGATTCAGCATGGTTCCGGCTTTGAGCAGCACGTCCCCTTCTGCAGCTTCTTCGGCAGCCTTGCGGATGTGCTGGCCGTTGCGTGGCTCCCCCGGCTTCGCGGCCCCGCCGAGCGCAAGTATCGGAAGGCCGTCGTCGTCGGTGGTGATAACGCCGCTTTCGGTGCGCAGAACAGCCTTGCCGCCTGGCGGAATGAGTCCCCCGGTAACGATGGGACTGGCCTGGTGTGGAGCGAGTCTGTGGCCGGGCTCAACAAGAATCCATGGACCCGTTCCGTTGACGGCCCAGCCGTCCATGGCGGAGGACGCATAGTGCGGCATGTCCTGTATGGCGACCGCATCCGAGGCAAGCGTCCTTCCCAAGGCGGCCTTGAGCGGCACGGGGCTTGGCGGGATAGGAGCAGCGACGTCGAAGGCGCGCTGCCGGGCCTCATGCCATGTGTGTGCCGCGTTGTGGCCCTGTCCGGGGGCCTCGGTCATTCCGTCTCAGTCCCGGGCTCCAGGTATTGCTTGGCAACCTGACGGGCCAGGTCAAGGGCAGCGCTCATGGCGGTATCGTCCGCCGCTTGTCCGATCCCCCTGGCCATACCAGCAGCGTAACCAGCGATGAACGTAGTCAGGGGCGCGGCAGGCCGCACCACGGAGTGCGCGGCAACTCCTGCCACTGCGAGGACATCATTGATGTCCACTTCAACGCCCTCAAGCTCAAATGCCTGCAACAGCGTGCGGCACCAGTCCTCGAGCGTCTCTTCCTGGCTCTTCATGTCCGCCTCCTGCTCGTCGTGTATGCCCAGGGCCGCAGCGTCCTCCCACGTGTCCACATCATCGGTGGACCCATCGGGAACGGTAACGGCCAGCAGGTTCAGCCTAGCAAGCAGCCGGAACACAGAAGAGTTCGTTAACCCCGAAGTTGCAGAAGCTGCGGCAACTTCCCTTTCCAACGCCCGGGTGCTGTAGATCCCCAGGAGAGGCTGTTGCCGGCCATCGGCTGAGACGGCCATGGCGCCTTCCACTTCAGGGTGGCCACGCAATCCTTCCCATAGGGGCCCAATGCCCCTGGAGGCGTGCGGCATGTCGCACGCCAGGACGAGCGTCCACGCCGCTGGGCTGACTGACTGCTGAAGAGCGGCCAGCCCAGCAGCAATCGCAGCGGCAGGGCCCGCGAAGGCCGGCTCCTCCCGGGCGATAAGAACTCCATCAGGCAAGACGCCGACGATACCAGGGGTGGCCGGACCAACCACCACCACAGCGGAAGCCCCCCGCGCCGCCTGCAGGGCATGAGAAAGGAGGCTGGCGCCGTCGAACGTTAATCCGGGTTTGGGCACGCCACCGAGGCGGGTGGCCCTGCCACCCGCCAGAATCACAGCGTTGAACTCCATCTGCCCAGATTACCCGGACGGCGGGAGCGCAACAGAAATCGATCAGGCGGCGGATTCCGGCAACAGGAACGGGTCCCAGTCCGGCGCAGGTTTCTCGAGTTCTTTGATCTGCCACATGGTTCCTGTGGGCACGCCAGGTTTGAAACGAAGTTTCCAACCCATCTCGGCGAGCGTGTGGTCACTCTTGGCGTTATTGCATTTCAAACACGCCGCAACCAGGTTTTCCCAGGAATCCGCGCCGCCCCTGGATTTGGGGTGGACGTGGTCTATGGTGTGGGCTGTTTTCCCGCAATAGGCGCAGCGATGGCCGTCGCGGCGGAGGACACCGCGGCGGCTCACGGCAGTGATCCTGTTGTACCGGGGCCGGATGTAGCGATTAAGAAGAATCACGGATGGTCTTCCGAGAATCTCCTGTGGCCCGACGACAGGCTCGTCGCCTTCGGCCACCACGCTAGCTTTTCCAGTCAGCACAAGGACCAGCGCCCGGCGGAAGGTTACTACCGCCAGCGGTTCATATCCAGCATTCAGAACGAGTGTGCGCATGCACGTACCTCTTCACGGCCGCACCCGTCAGGGGCACGAGGGCCGGCTGCCCTCTGCTTGTACGGGCTGTGGATCGACAACACAAGGGTAAGCACTTATATGCCGTATCAACGAATTTTTCCGCCGTTTCGCCTGCGGTGTTGGCGAAAGTTCATGTGCGGGACACTTTTGCTGAGGACGCGGAAGTTCGCTAGAGCCACGCAAACGGGGCCGGCGACACCTATATTTGGGCGTCGCCAGCCCGTCTGAGTGGCAGCGACGTAAATGGGTGTCACCACGAGGTTGAGTCGCCGCGATAGTTAAAGCAGAACACCCCGCCGGCCTGCGCCTGCGGGGTGTTCTGTGGAGTACTTGATCAGCCGTTGACGCGGATGAAAACCGGGCCGGAGCCAACGTTCACGCTGAACAGTGCCGTGGTGGATCCGTTCCATCCACCGTGGACTGCCATGCCGTTGCCGACGTAAACAGCGATGTGCGCCATTCCGCCGAAGCCACCGTTGGCATAGTAAGCGAGGTCGCCGGGCTGGGCTTCAGCTGCACTGACCGTGCGGCCGAGGGAGAGGTAGCCGGCCGGCCAATCGTGGAAGTGAATACCGACTGCGGCCAGCGAGTTGGTCACCAGCATGGTGCAGTCCTGCGTGACACCGAGCTGTGCGTAGGCCGCTGCAGCGATAGCCGCACCGAGGCCGCTGGATGCAGCAGGCGCCTTGGCTGCAGACGCATCCGAGTTGACCGCCAAAGTAGCGGTGCCACCGGCTGCCGGAGCTTCCTTGGCAGCGGCCTTCTCGACGACGGGAGCCGGGGCTTCCACAGTCTTGACCACAGGGCGCTCGTAGGAGATGGCAACGCTGGAATCGGCAGCAATGGTGGCCTGGGCAACCGACTGCACGTCAAGCGCAGACGCAGATGTAGATTCCCGCTGGACGTTGGTGTCGGCAGCATTTGCAGCAACGCCGCTGGTCAGGACAAGGCCCGATGCAGCTGCGATCACTGCTGCCTGACGGCCAACGCCACCGGCGTTGTCGCTGACAGCCTTGGCAATGACGGCAAGTGAGCTGGTCTTGGGGGCCTCAGCTCGATGCCGTGCAACCTTGTGTGCACTGGTCATGATTACTCTCTTTTCGTATCCGCGCACGCTGGGATCGCACGCGGGTAATGGGCTGCCAGCACTTGGGGGGCATGCTGGCTTACCCCGAATGGGATTTTCTAGCGGAGGGTGTAGAACGAGGATGTGCCGGTGGAAGCCACGGAGTGCAGAAGCGTGCCCTGGCTGGGGTTCAAAGCGCTGATCATCATGCCGTTACCGACGTAGATGCCCACGTGGGCTCCACCGTTCTGCACGACGAGGTCGCCGGGGGAAGGGGTGCTGGTGGGCGTCATGATCGTCCAGGCATTGACGCGGGGGATGCTGATGCCGGCCTGGGCGTAAACCCACTGGGTGAATCCGGAGCAGTCCCAGCCGTTGGGGGAAGTGCCGCCCCAAACGTAGGGGTGGCCGATGCCGGTGTAAGCAATTGCTGCAAGTCCTGAGGCCGCGGCGCTTGAAGCGGCATCCTTGGCGCTGGAGGACAGGGAAGCGAGGGTGCCGTTCGCTTGGCCTTCGGTTGCCGTGCGCTGGGAGGCCCGCTGAACCTTGGGAGCTTCCTTGGTAGCCACAACGGGGCTTTCGAAGGAAACCGTTGCGGTGGGCTCCGCGGTAACAACTGCGGTGGCGACCAGCTGCTGGGTGCTGGAGGATTCTGACTTGGAGACGTCGGTGTCAGCGGCCTGGGCCGGGAGTCCAACGCTGAGAACGAGCCCCGAGGCTGCGGCCAGAACGGCAGCTTGGCGGCCTACGGTGCCTGCATTGGTTGAGACAGCCTTGGAAAGGGTGTTCAACGGGTTCGTGCGAACCAATTCGGCGCGATGGCGCGCAGGGGTAGTGCGTGATGACACGAAGGTAGCCTCTCCCAATGCCTGCGAGGTGAGCTGTCGGATTCGGATGGGAGTCATCCGGCCGCGCCGCTTCAAGGAAGCTTTTGCGACTTAACCCCAAGGTCTTCTGACTCGAAGACCAAAATTGGTTCCCCCGCCCCTGCCAGACGATTTTTGCGAACGGACCTTGAGTGGTGGCAGAGCTAGGCAATCCACTCAAGTGCATCGGCCCCCTAAAAAGCCGATGCGCTTTAGACGGTACAACAGATGTTCGTGAATGTCACATTCAGGTCACGGGGCGTGTCATGAATGCGATAGACAACCATCAACTTGCTTACAGCCAGCCCATGGGATCTACGACTTCGCCGTTTACCTGGACCTCGAAGTGGAGATGGCAGCCGGTAGATGCTCCTGTGGTGCCGCTCAGCGCGACGGTATCGCCGCGGCTGACAGTCTGCCCCACCTTGACGTTGAAGGACGACAGGTGGTTGTACGTGGTCTCAAGGCCGTTGCCGTGATCAATCACGACCCGGTTGCCTCCGCCGTACTCATGCCACCCGGCGAACGTGACCTTGCCCGCAGCTGCGGCGTGAACAGCGGTTCCGCACTGGGCTACGAAGTCCTGGCCACGGTGGAAGTCGCCGGTGCCGCCGGTAAGGGGGCTGACACGGTAGCCAAACGGCGATGCCGTGACCAGCTTGTCCAGCGGACTTCCCAAGGTGCCAAGTGAGGAGGCGCGCTGTATGCTTCCCGCTGACTGGGCGCTCAACAACTGCTTGAGCTTGCCGTCCGGGTCAGCGGCGGTAGCGACTGCTGCACGACTGAAATCGATTTTGGCAGAGGCTGCTGCAGAAACTTCGGGCTGACTGCCACCGGGCACGGAGAGGGCCGACTCGGCCTGACCGGACTCGGACGTGGCCATGACGGGGCTTGTGGCAGGCAGGCCTACAGTCAGGGCAAGTCCGGTGGCGGCAAGCGCGACACCGGCCTTCTGCCCGACACCACTGGCTGCGGCGAAGTCGGCTACCTGGCGCAACGGGCTCTTACGGCGGCGCACCTGACGCGGGGTGTCGCGTGGCCGGATCTCCATTGCGGCGCGGGCTGGCCGCAGCTCAGCAGCGGGGCCGGACGCGCGGCGGCGGCCCCTGACGTTCTGCGATGTCAAACTCTGTTCCTCTCTGGAAAGCCTGCGAAGTTAGCTGTCGGATTCGGGTCAGAGAGTTCAAAGACCCGGTCCGCACGAAGCGCAAACGGCACACAGGTGTCCCCGGAAGGACTTGCGTTAGTAGGCACTTCTGCTGCGGACTTCACCCCAAGGCTGCTTCTTTAGGCAGCCGCTTGTGGTTCCCCCGCCTCTGCCAGTAGTTGATGACACACCTGATCTGCTGGCAGAGCTCGGCTCCAGATCAGGTAACGCTTTGGTATCGGCGCTAGTAGATAACTATAGGCGATTAAAGCCCGCAGTAATAAATTCGTTATCTTTCCAAACGACCGTGTTGTGGGTGTCCCCATATCATCAGTCGCGGAAATCCGCAGGTCACGCGCGTGCCAGCCATCCCAAAGTGAGGTTTGACACCCCCGCGGTCCGGGAAAGTCAGAGTCAGTTGACGGCCACGAAGACGTGCGCAGCTACCTCGGGAGGCAGCTCCAGTGCTCCTTCAATGCCAGGAACGCGGACGGAGATGTACTCCCCCACCCGCTCCAAGGAGACACTCGCGCCGGGACGAATTCCGCCTTCATCGAGCTGGGTGAGGAGCTCGGGCTCAACCTGGATGGGTTCAGCAAGCCGGCTGACCACTACACGGGAATCGGCAGCGTACCCGTCCATCGCATGCAGCAGGTTCACGTCCAGGCGGGCAAGGGGCTGGTTGGCGAGACCGCCAAGGGCTTCCAAACCCGGGATGGGGTTGCCATACGGTGACTCGGTGGGGTGTTCCAACAATTCATAGAGCCGCCGCTCCACCCGTTCACTCATGACGTGCTCCCAGCGACATGCTTCGTCATGAACGTACGCCCAGTCCAGACCAATGACGTCCGCCAGGAGCCTCTCGGCAAGGCGGTGCTTCCGCATGACTTCGGTTGCCCGCTTGCGCCCAACTTCGGTCAGCTCCAGATGGCGGTCGTTGGACACAATCACCAGGCCATCGCGCTCCATGCGTCCAATGGTCTGGGAAACCGTGGGACCCGAGTGCCGCAGACGCTCCGCAATGCGTGCTCGAAGAGCCACGATGTTCTCTTCTTCAAGCTCCAAAATGGTCCGAAGATACATCTCAGTGGTATCGATCAGATCCGTCATCCAGCTCAGC
Source organism: Paenarthrobacter aromaticivorans (assembly GCF_019038615.1). Lineage (NCBI taxonomy): Bacteria > Bacillati > Actinomycetota > Actinomycetes > Micrococcales > Micrococcaceae > Paenarthrobacter > Paenarthrobacter aromaticivorans. The sequence goes on along the minus strand of NZ_JAHOPC010000011.1, from coordinate 31,255 downwards.
TCTCCTCGAACGCATTTCTTGCGTAATCTCCACCGTACCGCGTCCCAGCCAAGGTGGACGGTGTCCAACCGACACCTCAGGAACGTAACCCCAGCCTAGCTTATTTGGAATTACTCTGGATAATTTTTCCCTTGGCCGCAATGCCTGTGGTGCTCCGGCATTCCACGTGGCGGACTATGACAACCGCAGATTCCTGACGGTGGGTCCGGTCAGGCAGAATGAGGGAGTCGAAGGGGCAGCCGATGCCACCTGCCCACCTCCCCCTCTCTAACCGATACCCATTGGAGCCACACGTGAGCGACAACAGCATCACTATTCCCGCCGACCTGCTGCCCAAGGACGGACGCTTCGGCGCGGGACCGTCCAAGGTCCGCCCGGAACAGGTCCAGGCCCTGTCTGCCGCATCGACCACCATTCTTGGCACGTCCCACCGTCAGGCGCCGGTCAAAAACCTGGTGGGTTCGGTCCGCGAAGGGCTCAGCCAGTTCTTCCGTGCACCTGAGGGCTACGAGGTTGTCCTCGGCGTCGGCGGTTCCACTGCTTTCTGGGATGTAGCGGCTTTTGGGCTGGTTGAGAAAAAGGCCCAGCACCTGTCCTTCGGTGAGTTCGGTTCCAAGTTTGCCGCGGCCACCAACAAAGCCCCCTTCCTGGACGCATCCTCCATCATCAAGTCCGAGCCCGGCACGCGGCCGGTCTCCCAGGCGGAGGCTGGCGTTGACGTCTATGCCTGGCCCCAGAACGAGACATCAACTGGTGTTGCAGCCCCCGTCAAGCGCGTCGAGGGCGCCGACTCTGGTTCGCTCGTCCTGGTGGACGCTACCTCGGCCGCCGGCGGGCTGGACGTGGACGTCGCCGAATCGGATGTCTACTACTTCGCCCCGCAGAAGAACTTTGCCTCCGACGGCGGCCTGTGGCTGGGCCTGTTCTCCCCCGCGGCGTTGGAGCGCGCCGCCCGGATCAAGGCCAGCGACCGCTGGATTCCGGACTTCCTGGACCTGCAGACCGCTATCGACAACTCCAAACTGAACCAGACGTACAACACACCTTCGCTGTCCACGCTTGTGACTTTGGACGCGCAGGTACAGTGGCTCAACAGCAATGGTGGACTGGACTTCGCCAGCAAGCGCACAGCAGACTCTGCCAGCCGCATCTACTCCTGGGCCGAGGCTTCCGAGTACGCCACACCGTTCGTCGCGAAGGCTGAGGACCGCTCCAACGTCATCGCCACCATCGACTTCGATGACTCCATCGATGCTGCGGCAATCGCCAAGATCCTGCGTGCCAACGGCGTCGTGGACACCGAGCCGTACCGCAAGCTTGGGCGAAACCAGCTTCGTATTGCCACTTTCGTCGCTATCGAACCGGACGACGTCTCAGCCCTGCTCGCCAGCATCGACTACGTCGTGGGCGAACTCAAGAAATAAAACTGAAGAAGTAACTGCCGCGGAATTCCACGCAAGGGCAGGAAACGGCGCCGTCCCGGTTCCTACCGGACGGCGCCGCTGCCGTTAATCGCCCAGGCGGGCGTCGTCATCGTCATCGTCAGTTTCGGGATCGGATGCTTCGGCGGCGTCGTCTTCATCAGCCTGCACTGATTCCTCGGACACTTCCTCTACCGTCTCCTCCACCAACGGAGTCTCGTCTTCCGGACGGACACGCTTTGCCCACGGGACCCATTCCGGGGCCAGGATGGAATCGTCAGAGGGCAAGAGGCCGAGCTCGCTCACTGTGACGATCTTTGAACGGGAATTGCGCGTGATCACGGCATACCACTGCCACCCGCCGTATCCCGCTAGCTTCGACTCGAACAAGTGCGTGACCACGCGGTCGCCCTCGGACTTTGCGCCTACGTGGGCACCTACCTCGCCGGGGCTCGCGATAGTCTCCACCGCTTCCCGCGCGGCGTCGACGGCGGCGGCCAGGAACGCATCCGGCTTGCCAGTGCGCCACACAGGGATGCCGGCCCGCGGCTTCGCTGCGACCGGCTTCCGCGCAGGGGTGTCGCTGTTTTCAGGGGCTTGCCCGATGACAGGGCTTCCCCCGGTGACAGGGACGTCGGCGGCGGAAGTGACGGCCTCAGGGTTGGCCTGCGCGTCCCTTCCGGCCTGTGTATCCTGTGCGGATTCCGAAGTCATGGCGGTTCCTAGGCTTCCAGCTCGTCGGCAACCTTGCGCAGCGCCATACCGATGGCCTTGGCCTTGTTGCCTTCCGGGTACTTACCGGAAGACAAAGTACCGGACAAGTTATCCAGCACGGTCACGAGGTCCTGCACCAAAGGCGCAAGGTCCTTGGCGTTCATGCGTTTGGCCTTGGCGATGGAGGGCGTCTTGTCCAGGACCCGAAGGCCCAATGCCTGGGCACCGCGACGGCCATCGGCCACGCCAAATTCCACACGCGTACCGGCTTTGAGCTCGGTTACGCCTGCGGGCAGTGATGTCTTGGGCAGGAATACTTCCTGACCGTCCTCAGCCGCGAGGAATCCGAAGCCTTTTTCCTTGTCATACCACTTGACCTTGCCGGTGGGCACGTAATCAACCTTCTTCGTTCTTGCTTTGGAGACACGTCGCACCGCCACCGCATCCGCAGGGATTTGCGGGATCGAGGGAGGACAGCACGGTCCGTGTTGGTCTATTACTTCAAGGTTATCCTGCCGGACCACCTATTCATGCTTTGCCGCCGCTTTGCGGCGCCTTTGCTTCACGCTTTGCGGCGCCTTTTGCCTCGGGCGTTGCTGCCCCTTACCCGCACCCTGCCTGGACACGGCAGGAATGGAGGCCGCCCAGGAGCCCGGGCCTGGTTCGTGTGGCCCTGCTGCTAGCGTTAGGCGCATGACTTCCCCGGGTTACCGCCGCCCCCTCATGATCGTTGCCGCCGTGATCGCCATCCTCTCCTTGGCTGCAGTGGGCGCGGTCATGGCCATCGCCTTCAACGGCGGAGTGGCGCCGGTGTGGATCACGTCCACCGCCCTTTATGGGCTGCCGGTTGCCTTCATGCTTGCCGTAATCCTGGTTTTGGATGCCATCCGTCAACGGCGCCGGCAATAGCGATTCAAGCGCCGTCAATAACGAATCAACCGGGGTGGCTTTGCCTTGGCCACGCACGAGTGGCCCGGTGGCGGTAACGTTGGATTGATGTCCCTAATTCGCGCGCTCAGCAAGGAACTGGAAGCGCGCAGCGACAATTCGCTGCGGGCCTTGTTTGCCGCGCGACCTGACCTGATTTCTCCCATGGCCCCGGACTTCGCTGCCTTGGCGGCCAGGGCAAGTGCGCGAGTAAGCGTGCAACGCGTGTTGGAGCGCCTCACGAAGCCCGAAATGCAGGTTCTGGAAACTCTCCACCTGTGCACGAATGCCGATACTGGCCACAGTGTTTCCGCCACCGGACTCAAGAAGGTCATTGCCGGTTCCACTCTCTCTGCGCTGGAACCCATTCTCGCCAAGCTCCAAGAGTTGGCGCTGATCCACCGGGCCGATCCGCCGGCGGCATCAAATTCACAGCCAAATTCCCGGCAACGGTTCTACCTTCCAGTTGGAAGCCTGAAGGATGTGATCGGCATCTATCCGGCAGGCTTGGGCCGAAGCTACACCGAGTTGGTGAGGTTGCAGCCGGCTTTCGCCCAACGCGTGGTCCAGCTCGTAGCCGAGCTCCATCACTGCGGCCTGGACATCCACCCCGCCAGCACGCCCATGGACGCCGCCTTGTCCCTACAGCGCTGGACGTCGAGTCCAGAGACCGTGCGCGCGATTCTGGCCACGGCGCCCGAGAGGACCCTCGGCTTGCTGGACAAGTTCGGCAGCTGGGCCATGGGCGCGGTCCCCCAAGCTCAACGACGGGCCTCCGTGACCCACGAAAGCGCCGACGTCGGGCCTGTCGACTGGCTGCTGGCCCGCGGCCTGTTGGTTCCCTTGGACGCCGGCCACGTCGAATTGCCGCACAGCGTCGGCATCGCCCTTCGCGGTGGTGCGATCATTGACGACTTCACGCTGAGCCCTCCGGTTCCGGAACTGGGTCACACGAGTGCTGCCCTCCGGCGCAATGCCGCGATGGGCGCCATCGCCGAGACACTACGGCTCACCAGCGAGGTGCTGTTCTCAGTCCGCGAGCAGCCATTGGCAACCCTCCGGAGCGGCGGCGTGGGCGTGCGTGAGCTGCGGCGCCTTGCAGAATCCATCCGGTGCGGCGTCCACGAAACTGCCCTCCTGCTTGAGTTCTGCGCGCTGGCCGGCCTTGTGCGGCTGGACGTTGACAGTTCCACGTGGATCCAGCCGCCATCGTTGGAATGGCTCTCCCTGCCACGACAGGAACAGTGGCTGTGGCTGGTGAACGCCTGGTTAGCCAGCGAGCGGGCACCCTCCATGGTGGGCCAGCCCCTCCCGGGGTCGACCTCCGGGTCGCCATCCCATCCAGGTTCGGCCGGCAGCACCATCAATGCATTGTCCGCGGAGGCACAAAGGCCCGATGCTCCAGTGGTCCGGCGCAGGATTCTGGAGATCCTCAATGAACTGACGGTTGAGGCGGCCGCTCCGGATGGCAAAGCACCTGTCCTGGACGCGCGTGCGGTGCTGCAACGTGCTGAATGGACGCAGCCCCGGATGTCCCGCCGGTTCAGCTCCCTGGTGAGGGGGATCCTGGAAGAAGCCACTTTGCTGGGCTTGATGGGGTCCGGGGCCTTCACACAGTTGGGGTCTGCCATCGCGCTCGGCCATCCGGAGGAGGCGATGACCCTCCTCGGCGAACACCTGCCCGCCGCGGTCAACCACATCCTCCTTCAAGCGGACCTCACAGCCGTGGCACCCGGTTACCTTGCGCCCGAGCTCAGCGAAACGCTGCTGCTCATGGCTGACGCCGAAGGCCAGGGCCCGGCGTCGATCTACCGTTTTTCCACGGCAAGTATCCGCAAGGCCCTCGACGCCGGCCAGGATGCGGAATCGCTGCTGGCGTTCCTCCGCGAGCATTCAGCCACCGACGTGCCGCAACCGCTCGCGTACCTGGTGCAGGACACAGCCTCCCGACACGGACGTTTGCGGATCGGTTCCAGTGCCAGCTTCATCCAAAGCGACGACGAATCGGCCATCACTGACCTGTTGCAGGAGGCCCGCACGTCTGCGCTGAGCCTGGTTCGGATCGCGCCCACCGTGCTGACGTCCTCCGCCAGCCCCAAGGAGACTGCACGTGTGCTTCGCGAGCTGGGACTGTCCCCTGCCGTCCAGGACTCGGAACCCGCCGTCGTGCGCTTTAAGCGGACGGCAGCAGTGCCAGGCAGCGCGCGTCCGGTCTACACGGCACCGCGGACGGCCCCACCGGACGACGACGTCGAAGCTCAACTTTCGGTCCTGCGGCAGCACCGAGCCGTCCCGGCTGATGCGACAGGGGAAGCCTCTACGCAGCTCGGCTTGGAAACGCTTCAGAAAGCCATCCGGCTCAAACAGGCCGTGACCATGAACGTGGTGGACAGCCTGGGGAACGCAAACACCGAAACCGTGGTGCCCGTCTCCGTCTCCGGTGGCCGCGTCAGGGTCTTCGATCCCGGCAAGGAAACCGAACGCGTGCTGTCCATCCACAGGATCATCGATGTAGAACCAGCAGGAGAGCTGCGCAAGTGAGGATTCAAGAGTGACCGACGGTCCACTGATCGTACAAAGCGATAAAACCATTCTGTTGGAAGTTGACCACGAGCTCGCTACAGAAGCCAGGCACGCCATTGCGGCATTTGCTGAACTGGAGCGCGCTCCCGAGCACATGCACAGTTACCGGCTGACGCCTCTTGGGCTCTGGAACGCCCGCGCCGCCGGACTCGACGCCGAGCAGGTGTTGGATACGCTGCTGAAGTACTCCCGCTTCCCGGTCCCGCATGCATTGTTGATCGATATCGAAGAGACCATGTCCCGCTATGGCAGGCTTCGCCTCGAAAAGGATCCACAGCACGGTTTGGTGATGCGTACTGACGACTACCCCGTACTGGAGGAAGTCATCCGCGCCAAGAAGATCGCCCCGCTCCTTGGGCCCAGGATCGATGGCGAGACTGTGGTGGTTCATTCCTCGCAGCGAGGCCAGCTCAAGCAGCTGCTCCTCAAGTTGGGATGGCCGGCCGAAGACCTCGCCGGGTATGTCAACGGGCAGCCGCACCTGATCATGCTCGATGAAACAGGCTGGCAGTTGCGCCCTTACCAAAAATTGGCAACCGAGAACTTCTGGGCCGGCGGCAGCGGCGTCGTCGTTCTTCCTTGTGGCGCGGGAAAGACCCTGGTGGGCGCGGCCGCCATGGCGACGTCCTCCACTACAACGCTGATCCTGGTCACCAACACGGTTTCGGCACGTCAGTGGAAGGACGAACTGCTCAAGCGGACGTCCTTGACCGAAGATGAGATCGGCGAATATTCCGGTGCGGTCAAGGAAGTCAGGCCCGTCACCATCGCCACCTACCAGGTACTCACAACCAAGCGCGGTGGACTTTACCCGCACCTTGAACTCGTGGACGGTCATGACTGGGGCTTGATCATCTACGACGAGGTGCACTTGTTGCCCGCCCCGATCTTCCGGATGACGGCGGACCTGCAGGCCCGGCGACGGCTGGGGCTTACGGCCACATTGGTGCGCGAGGATGGCAGGGAAGGCGAGGTCTTCAGCCTGATCGGGCCCAAGCGCTACGACGCTCCATGGAAGGACATCGAAGCGCAGGGCTACATCGCACCGGCCGATTGCGTTGAAGTCCGTGTCGATTTACCACGCGACGAGCGCGTGGCCTACGCCATGGCCGACGACGCCGACAAATACCGGCTGTGCGCAACCTCCGAGACAAAGACCCAATTGGTTGAGCAGCTCGTGGCGGCGCACAAGGGTGAGCAATTGCTGGTCATCGGCCAGTACATAGACCAACTGGACGAGATCGCAGAGCGGCTGGATGCTCCCTTGATCAAGGGGGAAACCAGTGTCAAAGCCCGGCAGAAACTTTTTGACGCCTTTCGCAAGGGCGAAATCCAGACGCTCGTGGTGTCCAAGGTTGCCAACTTCTCCATCGACCTCCCGGAAGCTTCAGTAGCCATCCAGGTTTCGGGTTCCTTCGGGTCCCGCCAGGAGGAGGCCCAACGCCTGGGACGCCTGCTGAGGCCCAAGCAAGACGGCCGTTCCGCGCGGTTCTACTCCCTCGTTGCCCGCGACACCCTGGATCAGGACTTTGCGGCCAAGCGCCAGCGTTTCCTGGCTGAACAGGGATATGCGTACCGGATCATGGACGCCAAGGATGTGGGCAAGGACGCTGCCACAGACGAATAGCCGTTAGGCCATTGCTATTTATCTCCAGCAATTTTAGGATTCCAAGTGAAGCTCTCCGCCCTGAAGGGCTGCCCTTGGTCCAGGCAGCCTGGCGGCCAGTCGTCGGCAGTGGGGGTAGCCCGCAGCCAGGGTGCCGACGATTCGTAGGCCTTGAAGAATCTGTGACTTTTTTACCAGAGGATTCCCTATGCGTAAGACCCTCCTGGTCCTGTCGGCAATCATCCTGCTATCAGGGCTTGCCCAGCTCTTTTTTGCCGGCTACTTCCATTTCCAAAACAGCATTGAAGCCCAGCACGAAGCGGGCGTCTATCACGTAATGAACGGCCAATACGTGCTGCGCTATTCGGCACTGTTGGCTGTGATTGTCGCGGCTATTGCCAAAGCCGGATCCCGGACTATTTGGCTTGCCGCCGGCATTTTCCTCATGACGTGGGTGCAGCTGTTCATCTTCATCATCGGCGGGATGCTCACTGGATCGTCCGAAGATTTCATCACGCCCTCCGGGTCGTGGGTGGCTGCCATCCACCCCGTCACAGGACTGCTGATCATCTTCATGTCCTACTGGTTGTTCAGGCGTGCCCGTGCGCTTGCACTCAACCCCCAGCCCCTTCCACCCAAGGCAGCAGCATCGGATGCTTCCGCCTCGTCCGCTACGGCGTGATCAGCGGCAGCTGTGAATATTTCACAGCTATTGGCCGTCGACTTGGTGCTGGCCGTCCTTGCCGCCGGCGCCTGGATAGCCGCCGCCTGGATGGCCATTTCTTCTACAGCTGACAAGAGGCCAGCCAAGCCACGCGTTGTCGACTTGGCACTTCTTCTGTTGGGCCTGGGCGTCGTTGCCACGGCGGCGCGCTACGCCTTGCTCCCCGCTTTGGCGGCGGGCAGTTGGTGGTTTGCCAGCGAACGCACAACCATCAGCCTGCCTCTGACCGCCATCCCCGCGGCTTGGGCCGCGATGGCCGGTGTTCCGTACTTGCTGAGGAGACGGAACACCGGCCCACCACGTTCAAGGGAGCTGCCCGGACGCGTTGGCCGAACCCAGGAATGGGCTGTTCTCGCCATGGTGTCGGCCGCAGCTTCGGCTATTGCCTCACTCGCACTGACCTTCGTCCTCGGCCCGTTCCCCGCCCCGTGGACGCTGGCGGTTCTCTTGTTCCTGGTTGCAGGGACTGTGATGGTAACCCGGCTCGCGCTGTTCCCTCCGTTCCAGCGTCCGCCCGCTCCTCCCGCCCCTGCCGGAGGGAACGTCTCACCCGGCGGGAGTGTCTCACCCGGCGGGAGCGTCTCACCCGGCGGGAGCGTCTCACCCAGCCGGAGCCGCATGGTTGGCAGGCGCACGACGGCGGCGGCTGCAGTCGCCGGACTCATGGCCTGCACCGCTTTAGGTTCGGGAGTCTTTGCCTGGCTGGGTAGCCGGTCCGCCGATGGCGCGGTGATTACGGCCGCCGTCGGTCATCACCGAGGTGTCCCCACTGCACCCGTGGTGGCCCCAATTCCGGTAACCAGCCTGGTGGGCGACCTCCCTGACAAAGCCGTGGTCCGGCACTATGAACTCATTGCCCGCACGGAACACATAACCTTGCCCTCCGGGGAATCCACTGATGCATGGACCTTCGGAAGCCTCCCCGGGCCCGGCATTGAAGCGCAACTGGGCGAGGTTATGGAAGTTGTGCTTAGGAACCAGGACGTGAGCGCTGGCGTGACTTTGCACTGGCACGGTTACGACGTCCCCAATGCCATGGACGGCGTGGCCGGGGCAACCCAGGACGCCGTCATGCCCGGGCAGTCCATGACCTACCGGTTCCTTGCTGCCCAAGCTGGCACATATTGGTACCACACGCACCAAGACTCAGCCGAAGGTGTCCGCAAGGGCCTCTACGGCACATTCGTCGTGCACAACCCCACACTGCCGCGCGCGGACACTGACATTGTGGTGGCGGGACACGACCTCGGCGGTCTGGGGTTGCTGGGCTCCTCAGACCGTAGCAGTATTCATGAGGCCGCTCCGGGCTCGAGCGTTCGCGTTCGTCTCATCAACACTGATTCCCTGCCACAGCGTTACCTTGTGGACGGAACGGCGTTCAAGGTTGCGGCAGTGGACGGAACGGAGGTGAACCAGCCTCAGGAGGTCACGGGGAAGCTATTAAGGCTTGGAGCCGGAGGAAGGATGGACGTCACGTTCACAATGCCCGAATCCGAGGTGACGCTCCGCTCTGACTCGGCGGCCAGCGCCGTCGTCGTGGTTGCCCCGTCCGGCTCGGGCCCGGCCAGCTCGGCTGGGGAAGGCGCCAATGCCACAGCGAAGGCAGACGACGTTTCGGAGAAGACGCCAGTCCCGGAGAAGGCACAGCCGGGCGTCTTTGCGAGGACCCCCGTCCTGGACCTATTGCACTATGGCCAACCTGTGGCTGGCACACCGGAACCCGCAGAAAATGTCCGGGAGGAAGTGCTGGTTTTGGATCGCCAGTTCCGCTTTGTTGACGGAGTTCCGCGCTACGCGTTTACGGTGAACGGCGCAGCCTATCCCTTGGTGCCATCCATCGAGGTGGCCGAAGGGGACACCATAAAAATGACGATCGTCAACCGCACCGCGGAGCCGCACCCCATGCATCCGCACGGACACCACGTTCAAGTACTCAGCAGGAACGGCGTTGCCCCAAGTGGGTCACCGCTGATCCTCGACACTGTGGACGTGCTACCGGGCGACGTATGGGAGCTACTGCTGCACGCGGACAATCCGGGCATCTGGATGGATCACTGCCACAACCTGGACCATGCTGCAGAAGGAATGATGATGATGCTGAAGTACGAAGGCGTGTCATCTGACTTCGTACACGGTGGCCATGCCCACAACCGGCCTGAATAGGACGGCTGGCGGGATAGTACAGCTGGCGGGGCGGACGTCCGGCGTACGGCCTCAGGCAACCATGCGGCTGGCGTGCGGGATTGCAACGTGATCCACGACTGCCCAGCAATCGGCGTCATGGAGCTGCGCGCTGGCGAAGCGCTCGGCTGATGCCAGGTCCGGAAATTCCTCGCGCCTGATGTGGCCTGAGTCTGTATCCAGGTACGTCACGTGGAACTCGACGTCCGGGGCTTTTTCATTGTGATGAATGCTGATAGGGGCTGCTTCTTTTGCCATGTTTCCAGTGTGGAATGGGGCACCGACATTTTTAGGAGCATCGGTGGGCGTGTCCGGATCCTAACCCTGGTCTTAACTCTTGGGGCCGTTGCTTCCTGACTGTCTTTGATGTCCGGGACACTCGAGGCAACTGAAATGGGTTGCCCGGAGAAAGCGCTGGCAGCAAAGCAGGTCACGACCCATCACCTGGAACGTCTGGACTAGGGCGTCCGAAGGTACTCGGCGGAGACTTCGCGCACTACCGAGCTAAGGACGTCGAGCACTCTCGATGCCGTCTTCCAGCGCTGCCAGTAGAGCGGAACATCAAAGGGGCGCTCGGGGGCGAGTTCAATCAAGCGCCCTTCAGCAATGTCCGGCCCACATTGAACTTCCGGAATCAATCCCCATCCCAAGCCCAAGCGAATGGCGTCGCCAAAGTCCTGCGAAGCCGGCACGTAGTGTCGCGGCCCCTTCTGTTGTGCTTTTGAAGCATCCGGCCACGATTCCACGAAGGCCCACTGATAGGTGTCCTTACGGTCGAAATCCACGGTTGGTGCCGTATTGAGCTTGCCTCCGTCCACCCCATCTGCAAACCAACGATCAACAAAGACTGGCGCTGCCACTGCCCGGTAACGCATGACCCCGAGGCTCTCCACACGGCAACCCTGCACCGGGTCCGGGGTGGCCGTGACTGCGGCCATGACGGTCCCCGAACGCAGCATCGAGGTGGAGTGTTGTTCGTCGTCGCGGTGCAGGTCAAAGGTGATGTTGAGGTCGCTGGGTACACGGGCAAGTGCTTGCAGGAACCAGACCGCAAGCGAGTCCGCATTCACCACGATTGGCACAGCCAGCTGCGGACCATCCGTGCCCAAGCCCAACTCAACGCTCGCGTCTGCTTCCAACTGGGCCACTTGGCGGGCAAGGCGAAGCACCACTTCGCCTGCTTCTGTGGCCTGCGCCGGATTGCTCCGCTGGAGCAGGACCCTTCCGGACGATTGCTCAAGCGCCTTCAAGCGTTGGGACACCGCCGACGGCGTGATGCGGAGCCTGCGCGCAGCTGCATCCAACGTGCCTTCCGAAAGGACGGTGGCGAACGTCAGCAACTGCTCTGAGGGAAACTGCGACATAAGAAAATCTTACGGCACATGCAAAACATTAGCTGGTCTAAGTCTCCTGCCGCCCATAGTTTCTAAGGGTGACTTTCTCTGACTTCTTCAACTCGGCAGGCCTCGGCCTTGTGACGGGTCTTGGCCTAATCGTTGCTATCGGCGCCCAAAACGCCTTCGTGCTTCGGCAAGGAATCCTCGGCAAACACATAGGTGCGGTGGTCGCGGTTTGCGCACTCTCAGACGCCATTCTTATCGCCGCCGGGGTGCTTGGCACTGGCGCACTTATAGCAGTCGCTCCTGCCGCCGTCGTGATTCTGCGCTTTGTGGGGGCTGCGTTCCTGATGGCTTACGCGGTGCTTGCTGCCCGTCGCGCTCTTCGCCCGCAGTCGCTCGATTCTTCCGATACGCCGTCCACCGATGCCGACGCCAAACGTGGCCTCGCCGCGGTCCTCACCACCGTCCTGGCGTTGACGTGGCTAAACCCGCATGTCTACTTGGACATCGCGCTTATCGGTTCGCTGGCCAGCGCCCAGGGCAGTCCTTTGCAATGGTGGTTCGGCGCCGGGGCGATGCTGGGAAGCGTCCTCTGGTTCTCCTCCCTGGGCTTCGGTGCCAGATTCCTCCGCGGCTTCTTCGCGCGCCCCACGTCCTGGCGAATCCTGGACGGTGGGATCGCTGTCACCATGGGAGCCCTCGGCGCAGGACTCGCACTGGGAGCCTAGCGGCGCGCCAGCCTTCTCACATCAAGCATCCAGATAACTCACAGAAACTGGGAGCATCATGGGTGTCATGAAAAAGAACGGCCCCGAAGCCAAGCTCCTTGTCGTCGATGACGAACCCAACATCCGCGAGCTTCTCTCCACGTCCCTGCGGTTTGCAGGTTTCGAGGTCGTTGCCGCATCCAATGGGCGCGAAGCCCTGGCCGCCGCGGACCTTCATGCCCCAGACCTCGCAGTCCTGGACGTCATGCTGCCCGACATGGACGGCTTCACGGTGACGCGTCGGCTCCGTGCCGCGGGCAAACACTTCCCTGTTCTGTTCCTGACGGCAAAGGACGACACCGAGGACAAGGTAACGGGCCTGACTGTGGGCGGGGACGACTACGTCACCAAGCCATTCAGCCTTGACGAAGTAGTGGCCCGCATCCGCGCCGTACTGCGCCGGACACAGCCCCTTGAGGACGACGACGCCGTGATCCGGGTGGACGACCTCGAACTCGACGACGACGCCCACGAGGTCCGCCGCGGTGGCACGGTCATTGAGCTGTCCCCCACCGAGTTCAAGCTCCTGCGCTACCTCATGCTGAACCCCAACCGCGTTCTCTCCAAGGCACAGATTCTCGACCACGTGTGGGAATACGACTTCAACGGCGACGCCTCGATCGTTGAGTCGTACATCTCCTACCTGCGCCGCAAGGTGGACATCGACCCCGATGCCGCAGCCCTCATCCAAACCAAGCGCGGAGTGGGCTACGTGCTGCGAACGGCAGAGAAGCGCTGACGTTGCTGCAACGCTGGAAATCGGCGTCCCTGAGGTCGCAGCTCGTCGCCATCATCATGGGGCTGCTCCTCCTCGCGCTGGCCGCGACGGGTGCTGGCACGCTGACCCTCGTCAAGAGCTACCTGCAAGGCCAGGTGGACGACAAACTCAAGGCCGCCGTCGCGCTGGCCCAGGACCAGCAGTCATTCGACAAGCTGTCCGAGCCGAACCCTGCCGTACCCACGGACTACTCGCTGACCCTGTACGTTCCAGGGCTTTCGCCGTACCCCTTTGGCGGCATGCAAGACGACCGTCCGGCGATCGCGAACATTACTCCTGCCGAGGCCAAAGCGCGTGGCAATGCACCGTTCCAGGTGCGCGGCACCGCCGGTAGCAACTGGCGTGTCGTCGCCGTGGGCGTCGTGGCCAACGGGCAGAACGGCGTAGTGATTATCGGCCTGCCGCTGACGCCCGTGGACAAAGTCATGGAACACGCCGTGCTGGTGGTGGTGGGCGTCGGCCTGCTGACCCTGGTTCTGGCGTTCTTCATCGCTACTTGGACTGTGGCACGATCCTTCAGGCCCCTGGCAAGGGTGGAGAAGACAGCCGCAGCGATCGCCGCAGGCGACCTCTCCCGCCGCGTGGAAATCGACAACCCCCATACAGAGGTGGGCCGGCTTGGCGCTTCATTGAACGCAATGTTGGCCCATATTGAGGCCTCCTTTGCGGCGCGCGCCGCTTCGGAAGCCCGGATGCGCCGCTTCGCCGCGGACGCTTCCCATGAGCTCCGGACCCCCTTGGTCACCATCCGGGGTTTCTCTGAGCTTTACCGCCACGGCGCGCTGGCGACTCCCGAAGACGTCGCCACCGCCATGGGCAGAATCGAAAGCGAAGCCAAGCGGATGGGGTCCATGGTGGAAGACCTGCTCCTCTTGGCCCGGCTGGACGAGCAGCGGCCGTTGCAGCTCAAGCCGGTGGACCTTCAGTTGTTGGCGCACGACGCCGTAGTGGATACCAAAGCCTCATCGGGCAACCGGAACATTACGCTCATCGGGCTCGACGGATCGTCCCCCACCCCAGCCCCGGTCCAGGGGGATGAGGCCAAACTTCGGCAGGTAATCGGCAACTTGGTGGGCAACGCCCTGCGCTACACGCCAGAGGGCACCCCGATAGAACTCGCAGTTGGTGTTCGGACCAGTCCTGAAGGCGCGTTTTCGGTCATCGAGATACGGGATCACGGGGCCGGCATTCCGGAGGCTGAGACCAACAAGATCTTTGAACGCTTCTACCGTGCCGATACGTCCCGGACCCGTGAAACCGGCGGCAGTGGCCTCGGACTGGCCATTGTGGCTGCCATCGTTGGCTCGCATGGGGGCAGCGTCCGGGTGAAAGAGACCGACGGCGGCGGCGCAACTTTGGTGGTCAGCCTCCCGTTCCGCGAGGAGCCCGCGGAGCTGATATCCCAATAACGCCGATATGCCAGTCATGCTGGCGTCCCCAGCGGCGGCGTTACCTCTAGCGGCCCTTCAACAGGGCTGTTATCCACATAGCGACGAATGGTTGTTCCCCGGCCCCAGGCGGCTGCCTAGGCTCAATGTTGTGGCCACGCACACCGCCGCGACCAGCGGAACATCATCGTCGAAAGGCATTACCCATGAGCGTCATTTCCGTCGACACAGAACTCCTTCAGCTCAAGTCGTCCAACGTCAAAGCAACCGTTGATCGCATCAGCACGGACGTGCAGGCCATGAAGCAGGGACTGGACGAGCTTCAAGCCACGTGGAAGGGCTCTGCTGCCACCAACTTCCAATCGCTTGTCCTTGAATGGACCCTGACGCAAAACAAAGTCGAGGGCTCACTGGCGTCCATCAACATGGCTTTAGCGTCGGCGGCCGCAAGCTACCTCGAAGTGGAGCAGGGCAACACCCAGCGGTTCGCCTACTAAGGGGCTCCACGGTCAAGCTACACACGAGGTCCAGCTACCTATAAGCTCCTGCGGGGCCGGCTGTCTTCCCCCTGTGCAGCCGCCCCGCAGGTCATCAAAGCCCGTTGCTTGCTTCCTGTCCTTGCCTCCTGTGCTGTACCTCCAGTTGGGTCAGTTTTCGGGGGTTCCCTGGTGGAATCGGAGCCGCCACTGGCCTCGGTCCAGCAGCCAAACGGAACTGCGGAGGGCCGAACCTGAATGCGCGAAACTGCGGTAGTTCAGCAGGATAGTGTTCTCACTCAGGCGATCGGCGCTAAGAACTTCCAACTCAATGGGTTCGCCTGGGTCCTCCTCAAGGGCGACCATCATGGCGTCCCGGGTCCAGAAGCGACCGGAGCTTCCAATCTCGGCAAAGTCGGGATGAAGCAATACTCCAATCCTGCCGATGTCAGTGCGCACGTCGGGGCGCAGGAGCTCGCGCTCCAAGGCAACCACGATTTCCTCTGCGGGCACCTCCCGGGCGGACGCATCCTCGTCCAGTTCACTGAAGAGATCCGGCTGGCCGAAGATACCCGACTCCCCAAACAGCGTGGGTTCGGAGTGGGACTGGAAGCTGAGTCCAGCTCTGGTCTGGGGACCTGTAGCGGTTGTGGGAACGGGAGCGGTTGTGCGAACTTGGCTGGTGCTCGTAACGCTGCCGGCGGCCGCTGCGGCAGGAACAGGCTCGGCCAAGACTTGGCCTGAACCCGTAAACCCTGGTCCGATTGGAGCTGCCGTGCCCTGCTGGAAGGCGGTGGCTACGGCGCGTGCGCGCTCGTCTGCTGCCTCGTTGAGGTCATGTCCGGCGTGGCCCTTGACCCATTCAAATGTGTATTTGCGCCCGACGATTGCTTGGTCGATGTCCTTGAGGAGGTCAACGTTCAGGACGGGCTTTCCGTCAGCCTTGCGCCAACCCTTCCGCTTCCATCCGGGCATCCACTTGGTGATGCAGTTGATGACGTACTGGCTGTCGCAAAGGATCAGCAGTTCTTCTTGCGGTAGGTGGGCAGTGGAGCGGAACAAGTCCAGGACAGCCATGAGCTCGCCCATGTTGTTGGTGCCGTGGGGCCAACCTCCTGCGCGCCAACAGGAGTCGTCAACATACCAGGCCCAACCGGCCGGCCCAGGATTGCCGAGGGCAGAGCCATCGGCGGCAGCAATAATCGTCATGCCTTCAATCCTGCCAGACCACACAGACACTGAAAGCGTGCTAGTACCAACTGGGGACAGCACCTCCCGCTACGGGCCCGCCATAAGAGCCCGAGCTGTCCCCCATTTGGTTTTACGGCTACTTGGTTCTTAACGCCGACTGCGGTCCCCACCAAAATGGTGGGGACCGCAGTCGTTTGCTCTAAAGCGTGACGCTACAGCTTAGGAGGCTTAGAAGCCGCCCATGCCGCCCATGTCGTCGCCACCGGCAACCGGAGCGTTCTTCTCAGGCTTGTCGGCAACTACAGCCTCGGTGGTCAGGAAGAGGCCAGCGATGGAAGCAGCGTTCTGGAGAGCCGAGCGGGTGACCTTTACGGGGTCGTTGACGCCGGCAGCCAGCAGGTCTTCGTACACACCCGTGGCAGCGTTCAGGCCGTGGCCGGAAGGCAGGCCGCGAACCTTGTCGGCAACAACGCCCGGCTCGAGGCCAGCGTTGAAGGCGATCTGCTTCAGCGGAGCATCAATGGCAACCTTTACGATGTTGGCACCGGTTGCTTCGTCACCCTGGAGGGTGAGGTTGGCGAATGCCTTGGCGCCAGCCTGGATGAGGGCAACGCCACCACCGGCGACGATGCCTTCTTCAACAGCAGCCTTGGCGTTGCGGACTGCGTCCTCAATGCGGTGCTTGCGTTCCTTGAGCTCAACCTCGGTTGCGGCACCGGCCTTGATGACTGCAACGCCGCCGGCCAGCTTGGCCAGGCGTTCCTGCAGCTTCTCGCGGTCGTAGTCGGAATCGGAGTTCTCGATCTCGGCGCGGATCTGGGCAACACGGCCTGCGATCTGCTCGGCGTCGCCAGCACCTTCAACGATGGTGGTCTCGTCCTTGGTAACAACAACCTTGCGGGCGGTACCGAGGAGTTCCAGGCCAGCGTTCTCCAGCTTGAGGCCAACTTCTTCCGAGATGACCTGGCCACCGGTGAGGATGGCGATGTCGGCGAGCTGTGCCTTGCGGCGGTCACCGAAGCCGGGAGCCTTGACGGCTACAGACTTGAAGGTGCCACGGATCTTGTTGACGATCAGGGTGGCCAGGGCCTCGCCCTCGATGTCTTCAGCGATGATCAGCAGCGGCTTGTTGGACTGCATGACCTTCTCCAGAACCGTGACGAGTTCCTTCACGTTGGAGATCTTGGAGTTCACGATCAGGATGTACGGGTCCTCGAGGACCGTTTCCTGGCGCTCAGCGTCAGTGACGAAGTAAGCGGAGATGTAACCCTTGTCGAAGCGCATGCCTTCGGTGAGTTCGAGCTCCAGGCCGAAGGTGTTGGACTCTTCGACCGTGATGACGCCTTCCTTGCCCACCTTGTCCAAGGCCTCGGCAATGAGGCTGCCGATTTCCGGGTCGCCGGCGGAGATGGAAGCCGTAGCTGCGATCTCTTCCTTGGTCTCGATCTCCTTGGCGGAGGCGAGCAGCTCGGAGATGACGGCCTCAACGGCCTTCTCGATGCCGCGCTTCAGGGACAGGGGGTCGGCGCCGGCGGCAACGTTGCGCAGGCCTTCCTTCACCAGTGCCTGGGCGAGAACCGTAGCGGTGGTGGTACCGTCGCCAGCGACGTCATCCGTCTTCTTGGCAACTTCCTTGACCAGCTCAGCACCGATCTTCTCGTAAGGATCGTCCAGCTCGATCTCCTTGGCGATGGAAACACCATCGTTGGTGATCGTGGGGGCGCCCCACTTCTTTTCGAGGACGACGTTGCGTCCACGCGGGCCGAGGGTGACCTTGACGGCGTCGGCGAGGATGTTCAGGCCCCGCTCGAGGCCGCGGCGTGCCTCTTCATCAAATGCAATGATCTTGGCCATAACGGCGGTAGTCCTTTCGGGACAGTCGTTAAGAAGGAACCTGTCAGATGGAGTGCCCGCGACGGACGGTCCTTTGCTTGCGGCCTCTGTATGCCCCGCGCTCCGAACCTCACCCCACCAAGGTGTTTCTTGATCCTCCTCCGTTTCGAGAGCCGTCCACCGCCGGCGTAAACCGGGCCGCAGTTAGCAGTCGAAGCGTTGGAGTGCTAAATCAATAATTAGCACTCGACCGGGGAGAGTGCAAGCAGAAGTGCCACTTTGCGCTATAAACAAAGGGGTTTCAGCCGTTAGCTGACGTGACAGCCGAAGGGACTATGCCACGCGGACGCTTTCGGCCTGCGGACCCTTCTGTCCTTCGCCTAATTCGAACTCCACCCGCTGGCCTTCCTCAAGAGCGCGGAAGCCTTCCATCTGGATAGCGGACCAGTGCACGAAGACGTCGTCGCCGGAGTCATCCACAGTGATGAAGCCGTACCCTTTTTCGGCATTGAACCATTTGACGGTTCCCAAAGCCATGATGCCCACACTTTCACAGTAGCCAAGACCGGTTGCCGGGATCTCCGGACCGGAATCAAT
This sequence comes from Paenarthrobacter aromaticivorans, assembly GCF_019038615.1. Classification (NCBI taxonomy): domain Bacteria; kingdom Bacillati; phylum Actinomycetota; class Actinomycetes; order Micrococcales; family Micrococcaceae; genus Paenarthrobacter; species Paenarthrobacter aromaticivorans. Next base: position 12,729 of record NZ_JAHOPC010000011.1, on the reverse strand, counting down.
CCACTGTAACCACAGTCACTATCCGCGCGCTGCCGCGGAGGGGTCCACCATGACTTTTGTTATTGAGGCTTAACCGAGTTGCCGCTTTGAAGGCTTGGAACCCGGTGAAAAACGGCTGAAAGTCAGCGAAATTACTGGTAGCCAGGTCCCACAACAACAACCAGCGGCTGCTGTATTTCCGGAGATTCAACAACCGCAGAAATACCCAGAAGCTTGCCCAGCGCTTCTGCGTTCGCCTTCTGACCGGGCACGTTGTAGAAGACCACGGAAGACTGCTGCGGCAGGCCTCCCCAGTTCCCCACAGTTCCCAGTGTCCAGCCATCGCCTTGGACCAGCCCTGCGACACGGCTGGCAAGCCCGGCCGTAGCCGTGCCGTTGTAGACGGCTACAGCGACGGTCTTGTCCACGGGCGCGGAAGAAGGAGTTGCCGAGGTCTCGCCCGAGGGTGTTGTGCCCGGGCTCGGCTCACCGGAAGCGATGGGGGCGTTGCTTGATTCGGTAGGTGCAGCAGACGGGGAGGTTTCGCCCTGCTGGGGCGCCGGCGTCGTAACGCTTGTGGACGCACCGGGGGCCACCAGGCCAAGCCGCGGAAGTATCAGGAAAGCGACGAGTCCCAGCACCAGGGCGACGGCTCCTACGGTCAGTACCGGCCACAAATTGGGGCGGACCGTCTCTTGGGCGTCACGGTGCACACCCTGCCGGGAGCTGTTCTGTGGGACCCGGTCGAATTCATCCTTGGCAAATTTGGTCATGGTGAAGCCTTGTCCTTGCTGGTTGCTGCTGACTATCAGCCGGGCGATTTACGCGTCGGACCCCAATCGGCGCGCTGTCCGCGCACGTTGGCGCGACGTACGTAGTCTACGCAATCTCTTCACAAGCATGGGATCGTGGGCCAACGCATCTTCCGTATCGATAAGTGCGTTCAGGATCTGGTAATAGTGCGTGGCGGAGAGATTGAAGAGCTCACGGATCGCCTGTTCCTTGGCGCCGGCGTACTTCCACCATTGCCGCTCCAACGCCAACATCTGCTGATCACGGTCACTCAAAGGTGAGTCGCTGCGGGTCTCTGCCGCCAGGTCTTCAAGTGCCAAAACGGTAGACTGCGGCGCCATTGGTTCCGGTGCTGGTTCTGCCACGGCACACTCCTTGACGCTGATTGGGGGAAAATGTCCTACCCCCATGTTACGGGCGAATAACAACGCTGTCATTCGCACCGCCGATGCCATGGAGGAGACAATGACAGGGTGACTGGTGAGGATGCACTGTTTGACCTGGAACCTGCCGGCGTTGCCGACTCGGGCTTCAACGAGCTTGTTGACCAACCCCTGGAAGAGCTCATGGCCGCGGATTGGGCGGACGCGTTGCGCCCCGTGGAAGGCCAACTCCGTGAAGCTTTGGCCTTTGTTGCCGCTCAGGCTGCCCAAGGGATCCAAGTCCTTCCTCAAGCTACCAACCTTCTCCGGGCTTTCTCCCGGCCACTGGCTGACGTTAAAGTACTCATCCTTGGCCAGGATCCGTACCCAACCCCGGGACACGCCGTCGGGCTTTCCTTTGCCGTCTCGCGGCATACACGGCCGATCCCCCGAAGCCTGGCAAACATCTATCGCGAACTCCACGAAGACCTCGGGCTGCCGCCACGCATCCACGGCGACCTCACAGCTTGGACGGACCAAGGCGTACTGCTGCTGAACCGCATCCTGAGTGTCGCGGCAGGGAGCGCTGGCTCACACCGCGGCAAAGGCTGGGAGGCAATCACGACGGCGGCCGTCAGGGCGGTAGCCCATCGCACCGACAGCGCGGGACGCCGGAGTCCCCTGGTAGCGATTCTGTGGGGGAAGGACGCCGAAGCGGTCATGCCACTGCTGGATGGCACCCCGGCAATCACTTCGGTGCACCCGAGCCCCCTTTCGGCATCCCGTGGTTTCTTTGGTTCCAAGCCGTTCAGCCGAGCCAACGAGCTGTTGTCGGCACAGGGCGCAGAGCCCGTCAATTGGGAACTACCCGTCCTGTAACCTTCGACTCATACCCAGGTGACACCCAACGATTTAGCTTAGGCTTGCCTACATGGCTGCTCTCCCCGTCACCTCGTCCGCCACCCGGAACACGCGCCCGCAGGTTAACCTGACCGTCCTGCGCAAAGAATGGCTCTCACCTCACATGGTGCGGATCGTCGCTGGCGGCCCAGGGTTCAGCGACTATGCGAACAACGAATACGTGGACCGATACGTCAAGATCGTTTTTCCGCAGCCCGGCGTTGATTACCAACTTCCGCTGGACCTGTGGGCCATCCGCGAGACGATGCCACGTGAGCAATGGCCGCACACCCGGACCTACACCATCCGCTGGGTCAACCTTGAAGAACGGCAACTGGCCATTGATTTCGTAGTCCATGGCGACGAGGGCCTGGCGGGGCCTTGGGCAGCGGCGGCCGAACCTGGGGACCCGCTGATTTTTACCGGTCCCGGTGGCGCCTACAACCCCGCGCCCGACGCCGATTGGCACCTCTTCGCAGGCGATGACGCCGCGATTCCAGCCATCGCAGCGTGCATAGAGGCACTTGCCCCGGAAGCCCGTGGATTTGCGTTCCTCGAGGTGGACAGCGCCGAGGATATCCTGCCTATCTCTGCTCCTGCCGGTCTGGAACTCCGTTGGCTGCAGCGCAACGGAGTTCCGGCCGGATCCAGCGAGCTGTTGCTGGACGCGCTTCGCGACATGCAGTGGCTGCCCGGCCGCGTAGACGTCTTTGCGCATGGCGAAAGGGGCTACATGAAGGGCCTGCGCCAGATCTTCTTCTCCCAGCGCGGCCTGGAACGTTCGCAGGTTTCCCTCTCCGGCTACTGGGCCCAGGGCCGGGTAGAGGAAGTTTTCCAGGCAGAGAAGAAGCTTCCCGTAGGACAGATCTAGAGGCCAGGACAGATTTAGCGACGCCGTACCCTGCGGCGCTCGTTGCTGGATAGGCCCTTCGTGAGCGGCCGCGCCAGGTTGTCCCCCAGCACGATTCCTGCAGCAACTCCCAGGACGATCGCGCCTGCGTTCAGCATGCCTCCTGCACCCTGAAGAATGTCCGCTTCCTCGATGGTCAATACATACATTGAACGGAATATAGTCAGGCCGGGCAGCAGAATGAGCGCCGCCGGAACAGCAACCACAAGTTGGGGAGCACCAAGTTTTAGCGCCACTACCCGAGCCAGCAGGCCGATGGCCACCGCCGAAACTGCCGGCGACAAGCGGTCGCCGAACCCTGCAGTGGTAGCCCCCCACAAGACGAAGAAGCCAACCAAGCCGACCGCCGCCGTCGGGAGTAACAAACGCATCTGCGTCTGTTCGGTCACGCCGATAGCCACTACCGCGATGGCAATCAGAATGGCTTGGCCCCACAAAGGATACGCATCCGGGAATGTTTGGGTGACGTCCAGGACTACGCTGCCCATGAGTGTCCCGACCACGACGGCGACGGCGATACCAGCGACGATCGCGCCGAAGGTGAGCAGCGTGGAGAGGAATCGTCCTGCTGCCGTGACGGGGAAGCCGTTGATGGCGTCCTGCACGGAGGACACAAGCCTCCCTGTTGGAAGCAACAACAGGATCCCGCCCGCAACAACAATGGACGGAGCGATGTCCGCTCCCGCCCAACGCAACATGAGGGCAATAAATGTCACCAAAAACGAGCACGACATGGTGATGAAGAAGTCCGGGGTGCGCCACCGGCTCAGTTGTCGCGCAACCAGGCTGATCAGCAAGTTGGAGCCAAAGGCCAAGACTGAAGCGCCCGGGCCGCCGCCCAGTACGCCCACAAACACCGCGGCGAAGACAGCGAAGGCAACCGTGACCATCCAGCGAGGGAAGGGCTTGGCACTCCGGACGATGTCATTCAACCGACGGACTGCCTCGTCGCGGCCAACTCCCCCGGCCACAATGTCGGTGACCAGTTGATGCACCTGGGCGAGGCCGGCGTAGTTGTTGGTCCACGAGCGCACCACACGCAACAACGTGATGGGGGTTTGGTCCTTCGGCGCATAGTTGATGGCCACCGACTGGTTGGTGATGTCCACTTCAACGTTCTTCAAGCCAAGGGCGGCAGTCACGGCAATCATGCTGGTCTCAACTTCAAGGGCGCCCGCGCCGTAGCGGAACATGACTTCGGCCAGATGCAGGGCAAAGTCGATGGTCTTGCGCGCTGAGGCGTCGACGCCGACCACCTGGATCGTTGGGTTGGCGTAGGGACTTCCCGCGAGCCGGTCCACGATGTTCATGGGGGCTGTGGGCGGGCTATCGCCCTGCACCAAGCGCATCAGCATGCGTTTGGCATTGGCGTTCTGCCGGATTTGCGATGGCCGCATCGGTTGGGTCTTCGGCAAGCCGTCAGTGTGAGGCCTGCCGCCGGAGCCCTCAGGGCGTTCAGTCACGCAGTGTTCCTCCCTTGGCTTCGTTGATTAGTTCTTCCCCCGGAATTTACTCAGCAGGTTTCCAGGCTCCGGCAATTTTGCCAGGACCGTCTTGGCGGCAGCTGCAAGCTTCCTGACCGCCTGGTAAGCGGTGAACACTGGCACGTTCACTGGTGCAACGAAGTCGCCCACCAGTTGGACCACTTCGCCGCCGAAGCCCTTCTTGAATTCGTAGCCGCCGTGACCGGTTTCATCCTGGCCCTGAATGCCGAACGTGCCGTAGAAGTTGTAGCGGGAGTAGCCATTGTTGAGCGCGTGCAGCATCATGCCCCAGTAAAGCGACGTAGCTCCGTTGAAGTAGATGTAGTCCTGGACAGTACCACCGATCACGCACACGATTTCATCGCCGGAGCAAGCGAAGTGGATTGCCGCAACGGTAGCCACGCCCACCGAGTCGGGGAAGCGTTCAATATCCTTGAGGCTTCGCTCGTAGCTGTCCACGAGGTCCTGGACCACCTTGATGCGGTTGGCCTTCTTCTTGCTCCCGGTTTCCTCGACGTCGCGCTTGAGGTCCGCGAGCGTCTTGGCTTCGGCATCCAGACGCTCGGTGATCGACGCCCGGTATTCGGGGATGTTGATCTTGGCCATCATGAGCTTCGTGAACTCATCCGAGGTATTGCGGAGCAGTTGCTCGTAGTAGTCACGCTCGCGGTAGGTGAAGCCCTTTTCGTCGCCGGCAGTGCTCAGCGCGTTGTAGAAGTCGTCCAGCGTTTCCAGCGTGGCCTGCTCCAGGTAAACGCCGTTCTTTTCGGCCTTCCGGATGGCCTTGCGCGTGCGGTAATTCATGCCCATGATGAGCTCTTCAGAATCGACGATCCCGTCCAGCTTCTTGACGAACATCCAATTGATGTTCGCGAAGTTCATCTCAAAGCCCTGGTGCTTGAAGCCCAACCCTGCCAGTACCTTCAGCAGTGGACGGTTGTCCTCAACCTCCGGGTGCTCGGCGCCGTCCTCGTCGCGGGCGATGTACTTGACGTTCGGTGAGATCCGCAGCTCAGCAGCCTTCTTCGAGGCCGCATGCTTTTTCAACTGCTCGACGACGAACCGCACCGCTTCGGCGTCGTTGTAGTCCAGCAGTGGTCCCTTTGCGCAGTCGCAGACCTTGTAGCCAAAGCGGTTGGAGGTGTAGACGAGCTTTCCGGCGGCGATCAGGCTGCCACCGCGGGTCACACCAAAGAGCTCCACTTCCTGGCCGCGGGCACGCTGGAAACGCGCCAGGTCCACGGACTGGATGAAGCTGCCTTGCGGGTGTCCCTTGGCAAATGTCTCGAAATCAGCGTCACTGAGAATCACGAATTCCATGCCGGTTCCAGCCTCGATCGGAGTCAAAGAAATTACCTCACCTAGATAGATTTGCGCCCGTTGGTGGCCGGGGCGGGCCTGAAGTGTGTTGGGTTGGTGCCGGTTCTCAGTAGAACTGTCCGCCGGTTCGCATAGTTTCCAGCCGGCGGAAGACGCGCTCTGCACCCTTGAGCCACAGCTTGTAGCGGATTGGTCCCAGGACAAGGTCATAGCAGCCGACGAAGTCCGTAACGGTCTTGGTGAAACTCGTTTTGAACAAACCCATACCGAATAGAGGGTGGGTCTTGTCCTTGATCCGGGCGGCAGGCGGCGTGCCACAGAAATCGTACTCAACGCAGCCCAGATCCTGCATCCGCTGGATCGCAGCCCACTGGACCAAATGCGAGTCACCGTATTGCTTGCGGTTCTGCGTGGAGCCGCCATCCTTGTAGGTTGCCTTGGAACCATAGTTGATAACGAAAGCTCCGACGCTGGGTGCGCCGTCCTCGTAGACAAAGAAGAAGTGCCCTTGGCCCCGGCTGCAGAATTCGTGCCAGAAACGGGAGTAGTACTCGTAGCTCCGCAACGGCATGGCACCCTTGGCGTTCACTGTGTCCTGCATCAGGGCGTAGAGCTTGCGGTAGCTGTCCTCGCCAGGCTCAGCCGGAAGGACTTCGCATCCTTCACGTTCTGCCCTGCGGACCGCGTTGCGGGCCCGCGATGAGATGCTGCGGAGCACTTCATTGGCCGGGGCCGAAATATCCAGCAGCGCTGTTGAGTCGTTGGACTGGATGTTGGGGGCTTTCATCAGCCCGGCGGCCGCGAGCTGAGCCGTCGCCTCGCTGGATGCAACGATGTCTGGCTCGATCTTGATGGAGAACACATTCATCTTCTGCCCACGTGCCAGTGCAGCGATTGAGCCAAGCATCGGCTTGATGTCATCAATGGCGGAAGCGTCCGGTCCCTTGATGAGGTACCAAAGGCGGCCAAGGACAGGGAACTTCTTCTCAAGGAGCAGGTTGTAGCTGGAATATTCGGCGGTCTCCAGAACCAGGCGGCGGACCAACCAGCCGTTGCCGTCCTTGACTGCCGCATATGCGTCCGACTGCAGCATGTTGCCGCCATTGGGGTTGGCTGTGACGTGCTTGTCCCAGTTATCGATTTCCTCGGCGGTGGCAAAGCGGGCGGTAAATTCTCGCAAGGTGGCCGTGTCCAATCTCAGGGTTTGGTGCAGTGTTCAAATCGGTGCTCAGAAGCAAGTGCCCATGCGGACATGCAGCCTCAAGTCTATCGGGCCGAGGAAAATAGCCCGACTCCCGGTGAGTTGCCCGTTCGAACTACGCGCGAATAGCTTGGGCCGGATCCGCTTTGGACGCCGCAATCGCTGGATACGTCGCAGAAAGAACACCAGTAACTGCGCCAGCGGCAACTCCGGTCCACACTGCTTCAGGCCCCAGCACCGGTGTCCACTGTTGGCTCAGGCAAAAGGCCAGAACTCCCAGCACTCCGAGCGCTCCCCCAGCCAGTCCACCGCCCAATCCCACAAGCAAGCCCTCGAAGATAAACATCCGGCCAATGCTGGAGCGACTCATACCGAGGGCCCTCCGGAGTGCAATCTCCGATCTTCGGGTTTGCACAGTCAGATACATGGACGTAGCAGCGCTAAGACAGGCGAGTGCCAGCAACAGCCACGAGATGACACTGATCAATAGGCCCAAGTCATTGTTGACTCCCTTTCGGAGTGAGCGAAGGTCGGCCACGGTATTTACTGTGAAGTGCTCGGGATGGGCGGCGTCGAGGGCTAAAGGGATCACGTCGGCCAGTGGCGCTGGAAACCCAGGGAGGGTGCGGACCACAAATAGTGGGTTGTCAGAAGCAGTGGATGGGTAGGCGCTGATCCCCAGGATGATGCTGTCTGCAAGGACCGGGTTCCTTCCGGGCTGCTGTACTATGCCCACGACTGGAACGGGCTGCCCACCGATCCAAATTTTCTGGCCCGGACCCACAGAAGGAATCCCTAGACGGGCGGCCGTATCGTGTCCCAATATTGCTACAGGCTTTCCAAAGGAATTGTCCAGGAGAGCTAACGCAGAGGCAGGCTCAACTACGGCTTGGCTAATGTCGAGGAAGGTCGAGTCCACGGCCAAGAGTGACCCTGCGAAGTCGTCCTCCTGGATTCCCCTATTTGGCTGAAAGCGTGTGGGGCGAAATTCAGAAGTCGCCAACTCCACGCGCAAACCAACTGCGACGACTCCGTGAAGATCCTCTATCTTCCCCTTCTGACCTCGCAAGGCTGCGATGTCAGCGTTCGCGGGCTGCACCCCGGATGGGCTTCTAGAAGCTTGTACTTCATCCAAGGCGGCTTCGGCCAAGCGCTCGGAAACCTGCGCGGAGGCGCTTTGGCTAAGGCCTACCGAGGCAACCAGTCCGCCCGATCCCAGCATGAACGCAAGAATGAGCAGCAGTGCCTTGCCTGCCCTGGAGGTAAGGGATGCCAACGCATCACAGACGTCATCCATCAAGAGATTGAGGCGTCTCCACAGTGAGGTTGGGGAGAGTGCTTCAGTTGGATCCGGGCGTCCGCCCATGTGCTCGTGAACAGCTGCCAGGGCCGGGGAACCCAGCGCCTCGGGCTTCTCCAGTCGTCCGTCGTCGATGACAATCTGGCGGTCTGCTGCGGCGGCGACGATCGGATCATGCGTAATGACGACGATTGTCACCCCGGTTCGATTCAAAGCCTTGAGATCCGCGATGACGCTCTGAGTATTGACGCTGTCCAGGTTGCCCGTGGGTTCGTCTGCGAACAGAATCCTGGGCTTCGTCGCGAGAGCACGAGCCAAGGCAAGACGTTGCCTCTCCCCTCCAGAGAGGTTCTTGCCGAGCACGCCTGCCCTGTGGAGCAACCCAACGCGCAGCAGGGCCTTAGTTACTTCCAACTCCCGTTCCACGTGGCGGACGCCTTGCACACGAAGGCCGAGCGCTGCATTCCGTGCGGACGATTCATCCACGATCACATGCGAGGCTTGGAAGACAAACCCGAACATCCGCGATCGCAACCAGTCACGTTGCTTCTCTGCCATCCGTGATACGTCTGCACCGTTGATCGAGTACTTGCCATCCGATGCACGGTCCAACAGTCCAAGAATATTCAGTAGCGTTGATTTGCCGGATCCTGAGGGACCAATGATCGCAACGAATTCACCCTCGCAGATTTCAAGGTTGACGTCTTGAAGGGCCGCAGTAGGTAAATCGGCTCCTCCATAGAAGCGCCCGATGCCTTCCAACCGGAGCAGGGGAATCCTGCCGGGGCTTGGCGCCAGCATGTTCACGACACGTCGACCGTTGTTCCAGGTTCCAGCTTCGAAGTCTCGGCCAAGGCGGCCCAGCCATCGCGCTGCCCCGTCACCGTCACGTCAATTCTTTCCGCCGATGTGCCCTCACCGGCGTCCTTTTCCGAACTTGGCACAGTCACGTACGTCCCGATGTCATCCTGCTTGATGGCGGTCAGCGGAACTGCCAAGGTCTCCTGGACCGGCTCCTTAACGCTGACAGACACAGGCTGACCCGGCTTGGGTTTGTTGGGATCATCCGGAACGGATGCGATGATGTCCATTCCGGGAAGCGTCCCCTTTTCCGGATTGCCTTGGTCGAAAACCCCGATGCTCTGAATGACGCCCTGAGCGTTGTACCCACTGGCTTCGAGCGCGACGGCCTGGCCAACTGTGAGAGCTTCAGCCTGGGTGATAGACGCCCGTCCCACGACCACGTCCGGGGCCGTCTGCGCGGTAGCTACCAAAAGATCGTCCGTTAGCACGGCTCCTGAAGCAGCGACGCTTGTCACCGAGCCCTCATCACCTGGAATTTGAACAAACTCCCTCCACCGGACCATAGCCTTCTTGTCGTCGGATTTTGGTGCTGGCTGGTCAACGTCACGGTACAAAGCCGCCACGGATTCCTGGGTGGACTTATCAAATACTCCGGTCGTGCTGGGCCGATACCCTATGGATTGAAGCCAATTCTGCAAGGCAGAAACGTCCTGGCCGGTGTCACCATCCTTCAGGTCCCGATACAACGGGACGGAGGTTGATATCACAATGAGTGGACGCCCGGACACAGTCGCAACGATCGTCCCTGGCTTTAGCGTGTCGCCAACAGCAACCAGCATGCGGGTGATGACGGCGCGCTCAGTCCCTGGAGGCACTGATGCTGTCACGCCCACCGACGTTCCTGGAGTCATGCTCCCGGGGACGATCAGTGTGCTCGCCAAGGCCCTGCGCTCCACTGTCGCAGTCACCTGGATTGGAGTGTTGACGGCGTCGAGGGCCACAGACTGGGGTGACTTCACGTAGCTTCCGGCAAAGAAAGAACCTGCCATTCCAGCCGTGACTATGACCAAGAAGCCAATGATTCGCCGGAGTCGCGGAACACGCGGGACCTTAACTACCTCGTCTTGTTGCAAAGGCATCAAGCGGCACCCTTGCCATGTTGCCGCAGAATCGTCCTCGCTTTGGCCAGAGCCTCGGTTTTGTCATCGGCGAGCTTGTTCATAGCGGCTTGGTTGGCGGCAATCAGGGCAGATTGATACTGCGCTCGGATATCCGAGATGCGTTGCATTACCTTGGTTTCCTGCTTGCAGTTCGCATCTTGTACAGCTGTCCTGATTTCGCCTTGCTTGTCCGAAGGGTATGAAGGCACCCAGGCGTCCGGTGAGTCCTGCCGCATAGAAATTCCGGCATCCTTGAGGCACGCAATCCACTCGTCGCGTGATTCCCTCCAGTCAGGATCCCGCTCAGATAACGCATTTGAGTCATTGCTAATGTTTGTCAGCAATGAGTCTTCACCGGCGATTCTGCTTCGGAACGGAGATATCTGACTCGACACCGTTGCGGTATCGCATTCAAAGTATTTCTTGACGTTTACATCCCCTGATTCCCTCGTCTGGGAATCGTAAATGCCCGAGACAATACGGATGATCGGCTTGTCATATCCGTATTTTGCCGCAAGTTCGGGAACCCAAACGCCATACGACTGATCGGCTTTGACCGTCAGATCCCCGTGCTTCTCTGGCATCGTGACACCGGCGTTTTTCATGCAATCCTCTATGAGATACATATTGGCCGCCGTTATGACCATTGATTCGTCGGGCGTCGCTTCATACGCATCCATGGGCAACGAAATGGTCGCCGTAGCCGGATCCAGTTTTGCGTGCACGCCGGCATATGCTGCTCGGTCCACGGAAGGCAAGGACGCAGCGTCCACTCCGCCAGGCTGCGAGTTGGCGCTGCATCCGGCCAATGCGACTACCAACACGAGCACACCCAGTGGATGCCGCGCCATTTTGCCTCCCCCAACTCTTCTATGCAGTGCGATAGCTGTATCTTGCGTGAGGCGGAATCAGTAGGCTTCGTCGTGACTCGAGATGCGATTGTCCCAGTTGCCGCCACCGGGGTAGGCAATGTCGGCCAGATAGCTGATTGCTTGCCCTTCCTTCATGTAAAAGGAGTTGCCGCCGAAGTTCAGGTGCTCGTAGAACATGACGTACCTGCAGGCTGGATTCGTGGTGTATCCCACAATGTTTGATGTCGGATCATTAGCAGCGTCACCGACGTAGGTTGCCGCGTAGTTGTTAGAGTACTTCGTTCCATTCCATACTGAGCTCTGGAACAAACAGACCTTACCGTTGGCGCAGGTCTGATCAGCCCCGGCATTTGCCGGGCCCGCACCCACCCCAATTGAAACCGGAATGACTACGGCCGATGCGGCCAGAAATTTGGCAATTTTCCTCATGTCACCAGTCCATCTCTCTAGTAGTGAAATTCTGGCGACTCGTGCATTGTAAACCCGCTCCACAATGGCGGCCCCCCAGCAGAACCGAAAATACAGAGGTGAGGGTTGAACGTCAATCAGGATGATGATTCCGGCATTCAAAACCGAAATATTTGGAGATGTATAAGAAATAGTCATCTTTGGGCGTCACGAAGCTCATGGCCGCGACACGTATAAAGGGGGCGTTCGTGTCCTTAGAGCCGGATCTGATCAGGGCTCTCCAACTTGATGGCTTTCGGTTGCTTCCCGAGTTCCCGCTGGCCGCTGGCCAGCCGGTCGGCGTTGGCGAGTCTGCTGAGACTCAGTCCGGTCAGGTCTGCGATCTGGCCGATGGGAACCTGGAAGGTCCGGAACGGTCCCAAGGGCGGCGGTTCGCCTTCCAGGAGCCGCTGGTCGATGGCCCTCTTCAGCTCAACTTTGCCAAGCAACGGAGACTGGTCCAACACAAAGCCCGCGGCGGCGAGCTTGGCATCGTTGGTCCATGCTGCGATTTTCCAGAACTTCCGCGGAACCTGTACGCCTCTGTAGGGAAGGTCGTCGTCGAGAAGTACGGGTCCGGTGAACACCGAAAGCTTGGCGTCGTACGCGTCCGCGTGCTCCAACACGTGGTCCTCGAGCCCCACCCAGAGTTCCTTGCCTTGGTTGAAGTCGTCCACCTGCGGTGCCGCGTTGGTAAAGACGAAGGTGTCCTGATTGGCTTTCTTGGCCGTGGCATCGTCACCCCAGACGGGATCCAGGCGCCGCACAAGATGCCCGCGATCGAAGGCATTGTTCTTGTAGACGTCCGGCCCGGCCTGCTGCTCTTTGGGGATCCTGTCATCGAAATGCCATGTGCCCTCGCGAGCCAGCGGACTCAGTTCCTTGCCGTTGATGTTGACGCCGACTATCGCCGCGAGTTTCCGGGCAGCCCGGAAACGCACGGAGAAGTGGATGTAGTCCAAAAGAATCGTCGTTGCCGACGGACTGGGCAGCTCAAGGCGTGCCCGCAAGAAATCCCTGTCGTATCCCCCGCTCATGGATACAGCATGGCACTAGGGACTGACAGTAAAAAGACTCAGCATTCGACGACGTTGACGGCCAGGCCGCCCATCGCGGTTTCCTTGTACTTGGAGGACATGTCCTTGCCCGTCTCACGCATGGTCACGATGACCTCATCCAGCGACACCCGGTGCGTCCC
>NZ_JAHOPC010000010.1:0-196774 GCF_019038615.1 Paenarthrobacter aromaticivorans | reverse complement strand
CGCTTCCTCGCTGGCAGAGGACAACATCACAGAATTCGAAACGGTGGTTCGCAAAGTTCTCTAGCCAATCAATACTCTGCATCTCGCCGTTGCCGGATGAACTACACCCCAACCTGACGTCAGGTTGGGGTGCGTAACCCTGTCAATCTAGGGTGGATGAACCCGTTTATTGGCAGGCCATGGTCGGACTCTTGGATTTCAATCTGACATCGTGAATCCTCTGTTAGAGGATCTCGTCCCGGTACTCGGTCTCGGATGGCACGGGCCTTCGGCACCGTACCTTGATAATCTCCGAAATTATTCGGACCTTCCACACGATTCCGATATCAGACTCGTCTCTACCCCTGGATATACGTCCCGAATAGACTCCAAGAAGATACGACCTGCCGGGGTAGGATCTCGTGCTGCCGTCTGTGAATGTCAAAGGTGGATGGTTCGCGGTGGTGTGGACAATGACTGGGGAGCCAGATTGCCCGTCTCGAGTCCGGGCATCTACCAAAAAGCGGCGGTAACCGCCGTAGCCGACCGATGGCTCGGAAGCTATAGAGCCGGTCGTCCAAATCGCAAGGGACTTGTATGATGTCTGGCCAAATGGGAAACCCACGATTTGCACAGTGTCGGACGGCCTAAGCTCTGGCATGGGTTCGCCAGGTTTCCGGCGTTCATAGGGGAAGAACGTCGCATTTTTGTGATGGCCAGCGTCAAATTCTGTGATGGGCAACGCAGCAACGTCAACCACGATCCCATCTTCGTGTTCGAACCAGAGGGGAAGCCCTGACGCGTCGTGAAGGGGTTGGGAAATCTCCACGAAGTCTCCAAGCTGCCACATCGGACCTTGCATATTGTGCGTGATGCGGATTTCAGTAGGAGTCGCCGCATATTTGGCGATGTGGCCGCCAGCAGCTGTCCTGCCGGAGAGAATGTGGCGATTAGTGATCAAGTAGTAGGGCGAGTCCGGACTTCCCTGTCCCCTGACCAAGAAACCAGTTCCCGTGTACAGCTCAAAGTCCTCTCCATTATCTTTTTTGGCAAACAGCCGCAATAGGAGGGACTGATACGAGGGGCGTGAGAATGCAACCATTCCATTAATTCAACCCCCTCCTTGCGAATTCGCGATCCCACCCTCAAATTCGCGCGTTTGGTCCGGGGAGGGATGCGCAGACTACAGCACGACATATGGGCGCTTATCGGCGTTGGGGCGGTCGCTCCCGCCTTATCAATAGCATGACGAAGACGCAACGAATCCACCTTGCGGCACACTCATGCCTCCCGGCTCATCCAAGACGGCGTATTTTCCAATGTGGCGCGGACGCCACCGAACGGTGCATCAAAGACTTCATCTCATAACTTTGGGTATTCCGTTTCAGTCATCGCCACTGGAGTCCGACACTGTTCCCTGCTCAAGAGCTGCAGTAATTGCCTCCGGGGACGGCAGTGCCGCCCGTTCCTCCGGAGGAAGGGAGTCGTAGGTATAGGAACTAACAGCGACGGGCTGGGACGACCCGTCCAATGCGTACCTTACTGTCGGCTCATGCTTGGAACCACACACGAGGATCCCGACCGTAGGGGCCATCCCCGGGAACTTCACCAGGTCGTTGACTGCCGCTACGTAAAAATTCAGCTGTCCAAGATGCTCAGGCCTGAACTTGCCGGACTTCAGCTCCACGACCACGAAACGATTGGTCGGCACGTGTACGAGGAGAAGGTCAATGTAGAAGTCCTCACCCTGGACATCGAGGTGGAACTGCCGGCCATAGAAGGCGAACCCTCGACCGAACTCAGCCAATGTCTGGGACATCCGCTGGGTCATGGCCTCCTCCATGGCCAATTCTTCGACTTCCTTGGTCAGGCCGAGGAAGTCGAAGACCAAAGGATCCTTGGCGACACTCCGGGCCAGTGCCGCCCCATCCTCGGACAGGCGTTCTTCGAGATTATTCGGAGCAGCCCCGACTCTACGGTGCAGCCCGGTCGTGATTTGGTGCTCAAGTACTTCCAGCCGCCATTTATGCTCGACGGCCCGTTCTGCGTACCAGTCACGGATCATCGGGTCCTTCAGCTTGAGCAGCTCGATGATGTGACCCCAGGGCAGCCCGTTAACGCGGTTCCGCACTGATGGATCCGACAAGTCCCAAACTGCCGCGAATGCCCTCATGTAAAACAGGTTTGAGCGGGAGAACCCGCGCATGTGCGGAAAGGCGGATTTCAGGTCGGCTGCAAGGCGCTGCAGAATCTTGGTCCCCCAAGGCTGGGCCGCCTGGCGCTGCAGGATCGTGGAGCCGATCTCCCAGTACATTTCAACCATGGCGTTGCTCGCGGCCTCCTGTGCGCGCAGCTGCGCCGAAGTGACCAACTCCTTGAGGGAGACGAGCATTCCGGCATAGCCGCTGGGCAGTTCAGGTTCGATCGTGGGCACGCACCTACCTTAGCCGCTGCCTCCGACAGCCCCCAGCCCAGCCGGTGCTCTCAAATTGTCCAAAGTGCTTTGGACAATTGAGAGCAGCCGATCCAGCCGGCCCCGGCACCAGCGGAATCAAATTGTCCAAAGCACTTTGGACAATTGGTCCAAGGCCGGAATCCAGGCAGACTTCCGCAAGATTGCGCAGCAACCTGCTGCGCAAAGTTCGACGGGGCCTTCCTGTGCGTTCCAAGGTCGTGTTCATTATCATGTTCAGGAGCACGTTGCGGGACCATCCGTATTCCACGGCCGCCGCAGTGTAGGCCTTCTTGGCTTGCGGCCCGAGTTTCTTATCGAGCAGGAACCATGATGTGCCCTGTCGGGCCACATCGCGGCGGAAGTTGTCCCGGCTGGATGTTTCGGGCGAGAGGCCCTTCATGTCAGGGAACTCTTGGCGGAGGTCCTCGGAGAGTCGTTTGATAACTCCGCTCCCCCCGCCCTCCTGTTCCTGCTGCCGCCGAACCCCTTGACCGATCGCCCAGTAAAGCTCGATGAGCTGGGTGTTAACTGTCCGGAGCGCCGTGGTCCAAGCCTTGACTGTTGCCTTCCAATCCTCGAGAAGATCTAGAAAAGCCGAGGGCAGGCCCAATTCACGCGAGTCCATCATGCACCCCCTCGCGGGAACCAAAGGACGCTCAAGATCAATTGTCCAGAGACTGTCTGGACAATTGAGATTCGCATGGCTTCGACGGGCGCGCCCTGACTCTTGACATCGATACGTCAGTGTTCGAAGCGATCGCTGGGATGGGCGGTCAATAGTGCAACAGCCTGTTGCACTATGAGCCGTTCGTATCATTTGCCTGGTTCGGGGCACTGATAGGAGCGAGGTTCCCGCCGCTGCGCCTGGATCCGAGGAGCGTTCAATGCAGGCAGCTGCAGTCCCGGCTCATGATCGAATAGCCCTTACATCGGGGAACCAGCCCTCGGGTGCTTTGCGGGGTTCGAGGTGTTCGGGGTCGCGGTGTTTTTGCATGTCGCATTTGTAGAACGGGCCTCGGGGGTCCATGAGGACGTTCATGTGGTGGTCGGCGTGGTCCCTGAACCAGACGCTGATGCCTGTGGCGCCGTCGAGCCTTAGGTGTTCCCAGGCCCGCCAGAGCGCCTCGATGCGGGAGACGGCTTCTGGGTGGAAGTACCATTCGGTGCACCATTTCGCGGCGCGGCCATCGACGTCCCTGACATAGGTGGGCAGGAGTTGTTCGTGGAGGAACTCTTCGGCTGAGCCGTAAACGAGCTCCGGTGGCTTCTGCCCTTCGCTGACCATCCCGGGCTGTTCTTCGGGGGTGGGTTCTGTGGTGTCGCTGAAGCGTCCGATGTTGATACTCATGAGTTGGGTTCTCTTACCCGGTCACCCAGGGATTAGCCGATGCCGCGGTAACCGGTGTTGGGGGTTGTTCCGGGCGTGGGCTGTATTTCGTGATGGAGGCTTCGACGGCGTCTTTGTGGGGGCCGGTGTACCAGGGCATGGTCCGGACGAGCGTGGCTGGCGCGCCGGAGGCGAGGATGACGGCGCGGCCGCGGTCCAGTTCGGCGAGGTTGGAGACGTCGAAGATGCGTTCCTTGCCCTCTTGCCTGGAACGGCTGGACCCGGTTTTCCCGGTGGATGCGGAGACGTTGATGTAGCTGTAGTCGCCGATGAGGTCTGAGAGTGCGCGGAGGAAGCCTTCTTCTGCCACGCCGCCGCCGTAGACTTTGACGTTCGCAGCTGACCAAATTTTGCGCATGTTGGCCTCTCCCCAGAGTTCGACGCCTTGGGACCAGGACTGCAGGATCCCCATGACGATCAGGCCTTTGGAGCCGTAGTGGCTGAACTGGTCCGGCAGCCCGGCCCAGCGGACGACGTTGGCCAGCTCATCGAGAGCGAACAGCGCGGGCGTGGGAAGGCGTCCGCCGCTGCGCTCGGCACGTTCCTCCATCGCCTCGGCAATGGCCACCGTCAGCGCGGTGGTCAGTGGCGCGGCTGAGCCGGCGCCTTCCTTGGAAAGGATGTAGATCGTCTCCTGCGAGGCGGCGAAGGCATGCGGGTTGAACTGGCGGCGGGCATCCGTGGCCACCGTGGCCCCGCCGGCCGGAGCGACCCACCGCAGCGTGTTCCGGCTCTTGAGGCACTGGATCATCTTCTCGGCCGTGCCGAAGATCCCGTCGCGCTGCTTATCGGCCAGCTTCAGCGTGGATTCAAGGCCCTTGTACTGCAGCTCGTACTCATGCTCCCGAAGGATCTCAATGGGTTCCTGGCTAACCTGTTCCGTCACCCAGACGTACACCTGGGTGATGGGCAGGTCTCCGAGCGCGGCGGCGAGGAAGTACGAGGACAGGATGTCCTCGGCCTTGGGATCAAAGTACGCATCGGGCTTGGACCCTGGTACACGGGAGCCGACCGCGAAGTGCTGGGTGAGTTTGTAGGCTTTCTCTTCGTCGGTGACGTAGGAGAGCGGGTTCCACCACCAGTCCGGTTCTTCCTGGGCGATCTTCTGCGGATCGAACACCCACACCGGGGCGGTGTTCTCGCGGACACCGCGTGTGCCGTCCACGACGTCGCGCTTGTTCGAGGTCGAGACCACAGCACCTGGCGCGTCAAGAATGGCCGGCATGACCCGTGAGGTGGACTTACCCGTCCGGGGTCCCCAGATATCCAGGCTCAGGTCTTCCCAGGACTGGATGAACTTCTGCCCCGTGGCAACGACCTTCCCCACAACGATGCCCGGAGTATCCGTAACACCCAGGCGCTCGGCCGTAGCCTTGGCCCCCTTCTCGGAGAAGGCAGCCAGCGACTTACCCCGGCCAAGGTAGCGGGCGGCCTTGTCAACGCGGGCGCGCTTTGACGCACCCTTCCTCCAAGCCACGAAAACCACGATGGCCAGCGCCAGCACCACACCGGCCATCAGGCAGACTGCGACCGTCGCCTCGGTGGGCCACGGCACCTTTCCTTTGACCAGCCCGGCGACCAGATCAATGGGGTGGGCTGGTGGGGCGTCGATGCCGGCCGTCCACGACCCGAGGTGCACCGCGGCGTAGGTGCCGCCACCGAAAACGACGATGAAGCCAATGGCCAACCAGACCAGCAGGGCATCGCCCACGCCGATTCCTTTACGGTTTGGTGCGCTCACAGTGCGCCTCCATCCAGTGGCAGGACCGGTGCTGCCGGTTCCAGCAGGGTCTCCGGAGCGGAATGCCACTTGCCATCGGTGTCATTGACGCCTTCCGGGCCTGTCTCCAAGGAAGTGAGTCCGACCTGGACGGGGATCCCGGGGCGGCCGCCGACCTTGATCAGGAACTTTCCCCGGCCCGGGGGTTCGACGTCGACACCGCGTGAGTCCCAGGCGGGCGGGTCCTGCCAGCCGATGAGTTTCTGCTGCTCCTGCCGCGACAGCGGAAAAGCGGAGGTCAACAGCGGCATCTCCGAAGCCGGCAGACCGCCGCAGATGACCATGCCGGAGCGTTCGACGAAGCCACGCGCTTTCATCCGGTCCTCTTCTGCCGGCAAGGCCAGCAGGTCGGACATAGTGTGGGAAATCATGATCTGCCCGACGCCCACGGAGCGGTTCAACCGGGTCAGGGCGTCCACCCGGTCCACCATGCCTTTACCGGCACGCAGCGCCCGCCACAACTCGTCAAGGACCACGAAGTAATTCCGCCGAGGTTCAAGACCGGCATCGGCGAGGACGTTGGCGACGTTAACGGTGCCGAAACCGTAAGACCAGCACGCGAGCAGAATAGCGGCCTGCAGGTCCGTTTCGGTCTCATCAATGCTAGAAACATCGAAGACCACGGCCCGGTCACGGACCATGGGCTCGCTGGTCTGGCGGGAGAAGATTTCTCCCAGCTTCCCACCCCCGGTCAGACCCAACAGCGTGGCTTCCAAAGCTCTTGTTTCCTGCAGGTAGATGTTCATGTCACCCCGGTCCAGCGCGACTTGCCGCAGCTCCTCGGGCGCGGACACGATTACCTCCAGAAGGTCCTTCAGCACCGGGACGCCATCGAAACGGTCATCAAGGACCCGCAACGCGCGGTCCAGGATCGTCTGTTCCTGATCGGTGGGCGGGTTATTCCGGCTGATCGTGATCAGCGAAACCACCATCGTCAGACGGCGCCCATGCGCGTCGGCCCGGACCCGTGCTGCGTCCTCGTGGTGACCGCTGTCCTCCAGCAGCTGGGCGGCTTCGACAGCCTGGCCCGGGTCAAGGATGTTCAAATACCCGACACCGCGGCCGAGACGGATGACCTGCCCGCCGAGTGCCCTGACGGCTTTGACGTGCTCGCCCTTGAGATCACCGAGGATCAGGGGGTGAACACCTTGTGCGGAGAGTCCGATGAACATCCGCCGCACGACCGTGGACTTCCCCAGTCCGGGCTTGCCCAGGATGAACGCCGAGGGGTTCGAAATCAGGCGGGCCCGCTGGAACCAGCTGATCGGATCGCAGCAGACCGTGGCCTGTGTTTCCTCATGCCGTCCGACCGGGACACCGATCATGGGCGAGGACGCACCGGAAGAGAACGGCCACAGCCCGCAGACCTGAACCGTCGTTCCCCGGTATTCCTTCACGGACGGGACGAGCCGGGCCATGCCACCGCCGCGACCGGGCCAGCCCCGGGCACCCGGCCCGGCCTCGCGAGGCTGCTTCTCAGCCTTCCTCGGGACGGACCTCGCCGGGCTGGTGGCGTGCTTGGAGAGACGGGCGAAGAGTGTGATCCGGGCCATTAGAGAGCGTCCTTAATCTCGGACGGGACCATGCTGTGCTTCGGCAGCACCAGACCCAGGGGCAGGGACGCCGCGAACGCGGTGTCCTGTGATCCGTACGCACGGCGCAGCAACACCCGGGCGGTGCCGGAAGTCTGCTCCACCGCAGCTACAGCGTCCGGGAGGCGTTCGACGTCGGTCACGGTGGCCGTGACCACCATGCCGAAGTTCACCAACCCGGCACCCTGGGCTTCTTCCTGCGCAGTCTGCGCCGCTGACCGGGCATCAACCAGGGCGCGGGCGGACGGGCGCGTGCCGGAGGTGATACGGACATTGGCGTTGTTCTGATCCCGCTCGACCACGGCAGCAGCACGGGCCGAATCCATCGGCCGGTACAACAGGGAAACCCGCTTGCGGTCAATGTCACCGTGCGGGGCCAGCAACCGGGACAAGACCGAGGAGTTCACCGAGCCACGCGGGGCGCCGGTCATGGTCCAGGAGACCGAGAACGCGCTGTCGTGCCGGTAGTCGTCCCAGCTGGCCTGCGTCGCGGTGGGGCCCACCTCGGCCCAGTTCAGGCACACCGGGGAACCGGCCGCGTGGGCCTCATCAATGATCAGCGCCGCCGGCGGATCGTAGGCGATCCGCACGACCTCGCACAGCTCCTGGGCGGACATGGGCCGGGCGATACCGGCCCCAGTGGACTGCAACCGTGCGGACAGGCCGGGGATACGGGAGGCCAGGTCGCGGGCAACATCTTCCGGGGACCGCTTCTTGGCCCCGGCCCGGATCGCGGAGTTGAACGTCAGGGACACCCAGGCCCGGACCGTGGCCGATCCTTCCGGGTAGGTCCCCACGACCTCGTTCAGCATCTTCCTCGCGAACGCGGGCGCGTCGGGATCGATATTCATCAGCACTTCATTCCGGAGCCGGTACCCCGAATCCGGGGCGGTCTCGACCGTAACGGCTGCGGCGTCCAGCCCGGCCTCATCGGCCAGCCCGGCGAGCCAACCGCCCCAATTCGCGACCCACGCATCGACCTGCTCCGGGTCCACCAACGATGCCCCGTCAGGTTCGGTGGAGAAGATCACCGTGAAGTGACTGGTGGTGGGAACGTGCAGCAGGGCGAACGGGCGCCTGTAGGAATCCGTGAACTCGTACAAGGCCGACTTCGCAGCCAACCCCGGGAGCTGGAACATTCCCCATTCGGTCACTCCGAGCGGGCCAGACCGGTAAAGGTTGGTCCCGGAGGACCTGGAGAGGTTGAAGGCCATCCGGGTACCGAAGCGGTCAACGATGGACTGGCCATGCTTGTCCTTGACTGTCAGCAACAGTGCGCTGACCCCGGCAAAGGCAAGGACGCCCAGGCCAACGAACAGGCCCCAAATAGCGAAACTCACAATGCCCAGCAACAGCCCAATAAAGACAATCGCGGTGCCGATCGCGCCGAGGTTAGCAAGCCCTGCCGAGCGCGGCACGCGCCAGTTGCCGTACGACGGTTCTTTATATTCGGTGCTAATTGCTGCCACTAGGGCCCTCCCCCGTTGAATCCTGCGCGGTCTTTTCGATTGCCTGCGACGTCCCGGACGCCAGCTTTGCCCCTGTAGCTACAGCCACACCGGCAGGGCCAGCTGCCGCAGCTCCCCCACCGGCTGCCGCGGCACCGCCGCCGGCACCAGTTGCCGCTCCTGCGGTTCCAGCGGTTGTTCCTGCACCTGCCGTGCCTGCCTTGGCTGCTGCTGCAGTGCCGGCGGCTCCGTCAGGGCCGGTGGTGCTTGGAGTGGGTTGGCCGCCTCCGCCACGGGGACCGGCTGGTCCCTCACTGCCCCTCGGAGAACCGCCAGGTTGCGTGCTTTGCGTGCTCGTTGAGGATGCAGGCGTCGGTGAGGCGTTGCCCCTGCCGCTGCCACCACGGCCAAGGGACACTGCACCTGTGGCAATGGCCCCGACAGCTGCGCCTGCCCCGGCACCCCCGCCGGAGGCAACCGCCCCGACCATCGGTGTCACAAACCGCATCAGCGCAGGCAGCGCAAACAGGGCCACAACCATCAACGTGAAACCTGTGATCGAACCGATCAAAGCGTTCTGACCTCCGCTGTTGCCCATGAGCAGGAACGCAACGGAGTACACGATGGCAGCGGCTGGTTTGTAGAGGATGAAAGCAATGGTCCAGCCCACAGCTTTCTGGAACCACTGCCTACCCATCTCCGTATTCGTGAACGCGGCCGTGGTAGGCAGGATGCCCGCCAGGATCACCAACATGCCACTTCGGACGACCATGAGCACGACTTGGACGAGGGAGGCAATCAGGCCGATCAAGCCCAGGACGATCAGGATGAAGACTCCGACGCCGGTCTGGTTTGTCATCACCAGGATCTTCAGGGATTCGGCGAATCCTTGCCCGTTGGTGGAACGCTCGATGATTTCGGCAGAAAAGGCATCGGCCGCGATCACCAGAATCGAGATGACGCCCAAGCCCAGCCCGGTGACCAAGGTCAGGGTGATGAGGGAACGTAGCAGGTCCTTAAGGGGAGCCCCGCGCTGCTCCCAAATCAAGCGAATGCCACCAAGAATGACGGCGAGGACTGCGAGGGCCAAGGTCCACGGCATCAATTCACTATTTACCGCAGAAACAATAGGACTAGCTGTTGAGCCGTCCGCGCTTGCGAGGTTCACAGCGGGCATCGACACCCAGAAGGTGGACAGAGTCGTCACCATCTGACTCATGCCCTCCATGATGGCCTTCGCTAGATTCCCGATGGCGTCGTCAGTCAGATCGGAGACGGCATTTCCGATGCCGCATCTGACGTCTCCAAAACTGCATTCAGCCATGTCAGACCCCGGACCAGAGGATAAACCCGCTCAAATCACGGATTTGGGTGGGGCCGCTGTAGGTCTTACCGTCGTCGACCGGCATCACTTTCCAGTCTCCGTCTTTCCAACGCATTGACAGAGTCAGGTGAGCCAAAGCCCCCGAATCGGTTTCAAATGCGAGGTCAACGTTTGATTCTGAAGACGTGTAGGACTTGATCAAGAAGCCGCGCACCTGGATTGAAGCTGCGTTAGGAGAAACAGGCGTTGCGGCGGCCTCACGCATGGCGTTGTCCCGCCCTGTCCCAGGTACCAGCAACTTTTCGGCTAACTTCGCAACAATCTCCGGAGAACCCGTAGACCCGAGGGCAGCAACGTTCATCGCAGCATAAAGAACCCCCGTAGGGGACTGCGCAAAGCAGGAGCGGAACCCACTGTCATCGGTTACACCTGGCCCGAAGGTTTTCGGATCGGTGGGCGTCGCCATGCGCCCTACCAGCTCCCACTTGGACTTGGGGGCGGTACCCAGCGCCGTGTCCTTACTGGCAGGAAGCCCGCAGACACTCTTGCCAGAACCCGCGGACGCACTGGGGCTAGCCCCGACCGAGCGGGTTGATTCTGCCGGTGCTGGTTGGGCGTTTTCCTGTCCTTTAGGGGCCAGGAAGATAACGACGGCTGCTGCGATCAGCGCGACCACCAGCCCGGCAGCAATGATGAAACCGGGTTTGGTGAACGGATTGCTTTCGGTGCTGCTCTCTGTTGACTGGCTCAAGATGAACCTCCCGTTATTGGTGCTGATTAGACGAAGGCGCGGACGATACCGCCAGCGCCGGCGATGATGATGCAGCCCAACATGACCCAACCGAGCTTGGCCAGGGACTGGCCGCCTTCGCCGCGATTGAGCTGAATGACCATGCCGATACCGACGATGATCACACCGAGAACACCCAGGACGAGGCCGATACCGGAAGCCCAATTCAGGCCTGTTAGCAGTCCGCCGGCCTGGTCTGGCACCACTGGGGTGGGGTCGGGAATGACACTGGTGGTGATCGCAGAGATCAGGTTCATGGTGGGAGACCTTTCAGTGGTTGGTGCTTGGGTTGGTTTCGGTAGCCAGGGAGGCTATGTCTGTGATGAAGCGTTCGTATTCGCGGGCCGTTGGTGGTGTGGTGGAGGCCCCGTGCCGCCATGCCTCGACCCAGGGAAGGGTCCAGAGACGGGGAGCTCCCCCGCCGACGATGGCCGTGAAGTCTCGGAGAGCTTTGGGTGTCTTTCCCGGTGCGTCCGCGAGGACGGCGAGGCCGATCAGCTCCACAGAAGGTGCGGCTCCTGATACCCATTGCGTCAAGGCGCTTTGAACGGTGGTGAGCCCGCGCATGTCTGCCCGGCAGACCAACAGGACACGCGGTGTGCTACCTCCCTGCAGGACAGGCCAGCAGTGCCCGGTAGGGCGTGCATCCTTGAGCATCTCAGCGGTGCGGCTCTCGCCGGCTCCACCGTGGCTGCCGACAACCCACAATGCCGCGGTGCCGGACATGGCGCGGGTGGCCAGACGGTCAGCGGTGTCGGGTTCGACCATGCCCTTCAGTGGTGCCCTGATCACGGCAGCCGGCGGAACGTAGACATCCAGTGATTGCTCTTCGATGCTTTCGGCGGGGCTGGTGACCCAGGGGTTTAGAGACAGTTGCATGGTTCCTCCTTTCTTCGGTCGGCCGGGTGGGGGTGGTTAGAAGCCCTTGGCGACGGCCGCGGCAGCGGCCAGCCACGCCCGCTGGGTGGCGGGCTGAAGGGCTTCGTAGCGGATGGGGCCGTTCACCAGGGCGGGGTCGTAGGGAATCCGGACGACAGTGCGGACGAACGGTTCAAAACCGTCTGCGATCCGCTGGGCCTCTGCCTTTGCCCGCTTGAGTGCGTCCCCGGTCATGCTGCGCTTGGCGTCGGTTGATTCCGAGACGATCACGACGGCGTTGCCTGCCAGCGCCCCGTCGTGGCCACCACGGGATTCGAGGGTTTGCAGGGTCAGCCGGGCGGCTTCGGCGCGGTCCTCGATCGCGGTGACGGGCACGACGAGCTGGTTGGTGTGATCGATCATCCTGCGCCAGTTCGCGGCCCGTGCGGTGTTACCGGAGTCCATGACCACCAGCCGGTAGTAGCGGGTCAGGACCTGATGGGCGATGTCGACTTCCTCGGCGGTGACTTCGTGGTCGCCTTCTTCGTTCCCATCCGAGCGCAGCACGTCGAACTTGTCGGCGGTCTGGTGGTGGACGAACTTGGCGATCTCGGCCGCGTTCGTTGAAGGTGACAGCAGTTCCGTAGAGGAATCAATCAGGTCCAGGACGCTGCGGTTATGGGCGCCCTTTTCCGTGCGCCATCCCAGGGTGCCTTGGGATTCGTTGTTGTCCCAGGCAACGGTCGCCGCCCCGCTGTACCGGGCAAGGATGGCTGCGAGCATCACGACCGTGGGGGTCTTGTTGGCCCCTCCCTTTCGGTTGACCACGGCAATGGTCCGGGGGCCGGGCCAGTGCTGGCTCACCGTGCGGATGTCCTCGCGTTCTGCCAGTTCCTCAGGGGAAGGATCCATCCGGAATCCAAGGCGGGTAAGACCTCCCCGCCAACCCTTCGTAGCCGGTTCCAGGACCGGAGCACCGACCAGGAAGGAGGTTTCCTTCAAGCTGCGACGAGTAAGCGGTGCCTCGGAGACGGCCGCGGCTGTCTCCGGTTCTTCGGTGGTCGACGGCGATTCGGTTTCTACAGGAGAGGGCGGCCATGGCTGGCGTTCCACTGCCGCTGCCGTCGCTTCGACGGCGGCGGGCCGCGCGTGAACGGGCATCGGCGCGGGCGCAGCCACGGGAACGGTTTCAATGACGACCGGGGCTACGGTCTGAGGCGTGGTTTCAGGGGCCTGCGCCCGACGTCGTGCTGGACGTGGTTCGTAACTGACCGATTCGATCTTGTTGTCCGGGTGGACGATCAGCTCGCCGTGACCTTCGGGATCCTCGATCTGAACGCGGACGGGGCGCTGCAGTGTCTGCGCTTCTGCGACTATGAGGGCGAGGGCTTTGTTCCGGAGGTCCTGAAGAGAGTCCCCGTCCGGGACGACTCGGGAGTTGCCGGCAACGACGACCTCAGCGGTTCCGTTATCGCGGACGATGGCTCTGATGCTTGGAAAGACCAGGACCTCGGTTGGTGTAGTACCCATGAACTTCTTCCTTACGTGTGAGAGGTGGGGAGGTGCGGCGCTCAGGACGTCGGTGGAGTGAATCGGCTGACCTTCCACGGTGCGTCCTTGTCCGAGCGGAGCAGCTGCAGCGTGTAGGTCCCGGCGTTGGTGGGGACAGCAGCTGTGACCCCGTAGCCGTTGGAATCATCGACGGTCAGTTGGGCCAGGCCAGTGACGCGGCTGGCTAGGATGTTGGCCGGGTCCACCCCTGAGTAATCGGCGGTGGCCTGCGGGGTGAGCCAGCGGCCCAAATCGTTGGCCCACTGCTGCTCCCCCACCGTGGAACGGGCGAAGTCGGCCATTGCCTTCTGCGCGACTTCCACGGCCTGATCCTTGCTGGCTTGATCCCAGGAGATGCCAATAGTGGGCGGGACGGTCCCACCCGGTGCCTGTGGGCCGCTGTCGACGCTCAGGGAGACCGGAGCAGAGGGAGTGGCCGTTGTCTCCATGGCGGCTGACGTGGTATTCGATGCCTGTGCGCATCCGGCGCACAGCAGGGCCACTGCGATGATAACCAGGGACTTTTTCACTTCTTCTCCTCTTGGTTGGGCAGGTACAGGAACGCGGACGGGGCACTGCTGCTGACGGTGCGGGTGTAGTAGTTGTGGTCATCAGGGGGCGGGTTTCCGTTGTAGCCCTCTTCGACGTAGGTCCCGTCGTCCTTGACTTCCTTGACGACCGCCACGTGGCCGAAGGTCGGGTCCGATCCCCCGATGCCCGGCGCGTACCAAACGACCGCTCCGATCCGGGGGGTTTTGCCGGTGGGCCAGCCCTTGGCGTCCCAGCCGGCCTTCCACGTCACCGCAGAACCAAGGCCCTGCCCATCCGGACGGAAGCTCCCGTTCAGGAACTTGAACGGAGCGCTGGTTGAGCCCATTTGCTGGTTGACCCGCCACAGGGCGAAGTCGACGCATTCGCGGTAAAACATGCCCAATGGTGAAGCGGCGGCCGCTGAACCCGCTCCGACTTGCTGCCAGGTCGGAGAGTCCTTCCACGGGTAGTCATCCCCGGCGCCGGACTTGCCCGGGATCGCGCAGTCGCTGCCTTCTAGGGAGAACTTCCCGTCCGAGAGCGCCTGGACGATCTTCACGGCCTCGGCCCAGTACTTCTGGTAGTGGTAGGGGTCGGCGTTGCGCTGTACCTTGTTCCCGGCAATGGTCGGTTCCAACTGTTCCCAGTCCGGTACGGCCTGCAGCGCCTTGATGAAGTACGTTGCACTGATGGTGGGGTCCATACGGTCCGCGTAGGAGCCCCACGCGCCGTTGTCGCGCTGCTGGAACAAACCCCGGGAATCAGGACCCGGGCCATCGCCATAGTCCAGCACGCGCAGCCCCGACTCCCCCAGGGCCACCATGATGGTGATGGTCTGGCCTTTTGCGGAGAGGTTCAGTGCCTTACCGGCGCCCATGACAGCGGCTGCGTTCTTCAGCTGCTCCTCGGCGTAGCCGTTCACTCTCGTGTTGCCGTCCACGACAACCGAGACTGGACCACAGTCGGCCTCAGCCGACTCCGCGGGACCCAACAGCAAGATCATTCCAAGAAGTGCCCCGAGCAACGTCGCAGGGAGCACGGCGATGATTAGAAGGCGTCGTGATCGACTCATGAAGTCGACATCGCTTTCAAGGGCCGAATCAGTATCGGAAAGGTAGTCACTCTATTGTTTAGTAGTAGAGTCTGACGGGCGGCTATGGGAAAAGTTGACTAAATGTTCCGGCAGGATAGAGGCATGCCACGACTGATACGACCCAATCTGCCCTCGACCGTGGAAACTGCAATAGGCTTCTTGGGCAGCCGGGCGCAGGCGGACGTTTTGCGTCAATTGGCCATACTGGGACCCTCTACGGTGGGCCAGCTGCAGGCCGTGTTGGAGATTGGTCGACCGAGCTTGAACCGGCACTTGGAGGCCTTGTCTCGTGCCGGGTTGATTGAGACAGACCCGCCCCGCGGCCTGCGTCAGGGGCGGGATGTCACGTACGAGGTACAGCCCAGGAGAATCCGCCACCTGCTGCGAGCATACGTTGACTATGTGGAGGGTCGCTGAATTTGGAGTGCTTACTGCAATGTCAATGCACATAGCATCACCCTAGCAGCTCTGAAACATGTTCCGAACATGTTTCAAAGCTCTGGAGTGTCGTTTTTCTCGAGCTCTTCTACTTCGTCCAAGAGAGCGTTGATGGCGTCCAACGTTTTGATGTCGATGTCGCCAAGAGTGCGGGCGGCTATGTTCTTCAACTTGTTTCGTCGCATTGTCCTTAGGAGTTGAAGCTCTTTCTCGATGCGCTCAGGAAGCTCGCCAGTCTCTTCGGTGAAGTAGACGGGGTCTATCTCAAAAAACTTGGCAAGTGCAACCAACGCTTCAACTGGGACAGCCTCAGGCGACTCGCCACTTCTGATGCGCCACCAGCGAGTTCTGGAGAGCTCGTAGCCGTGCTGACGCACGCCGGCCTGAATATCAGCGAATTCGTAAGGTCTGCCACCTTCCGCCACCACCACATCCAGCAACAGATTCACCTTGCGCGCGAGGGTCTCCGCCCGATCAAGCCGATTTCGGGCCGTATCACCGCCAGCCATTTCCAACCCCATCTAAAGTTCACCCGCCGTTGCTTCGGCTTTATCCCCAGCTCTCTCTGGCTGGAGGAATCCTCCGTACCAACGACGAACTGCCAGATCCCACCCTATAGGGTCCGAATTCCACTCTTGAGTGTGCCCTGAACAGTCGAATTCAACCAGTTCGACCCGCGGCCCTTGTCTTTGGGCAAATTCTCTTGAGATCTGGAAAGGAACTGACCAATCGTTCTTGTTGTGAAGAATTAGGACTGGCGTCCTAAGGGGCGTGCTCAGCCTAGCTGCGTCTGCTTTTCGAATTCTCAGGGGCTCGCTGAGCCCGGCTGCTCTGCTTATCCCCTTCAGTCCGAGTAGGGAGGTCACATAGGTCCCCAAAATCCGAGGCCAGCCTTGGTGGTTGGCATTCGCCCTCAATACTGCTTGCCAGCTCAACACCGGCGAGACCATGACTATACCCGTGACCAAGCTTGAGAGTCCGGAACGCTGAAGCACATTCAAGGCAATGGTCGCACCTAACGACCACCCAAAAATGATGCATCGGGTCGCGCCTCTCTCGGCAACGAAGTGTAGGGCACCTTCCAAATCATGCCATTCGGATTCTCCCAGGTGGGAAAGGCCGTCGGTCGATCTTGGCCCATCACCATCGTTGCGGTACGAAACGATTAGCGAGTTTAGACCGAGCGCCGTCGCACTAGTCACGCCGCGCAGCGTCTGACTCCGGTCGCTCCCCTGGCCGTGAACATGGATCGCCCAGCCGTTGCTGTCGTTTTCAACGAGCCACGCGGGGGCCGGCCCCAGGGAAGTCGATATCTTGACGTCTCTGAACGGAGAGTCAGGGGTGGAAGCCACGATGCCACTCCACCGGCATTTAGACTCCGTTGACAACCAAGCAGGCTTGCGGAGGAGACGGCGCCTGACGACGTGTTCTGTTTGGAAGATCACGGGACCAATGGTGGCCGGTTCATCTTCTCCGGACACATGAAGTCCAAAAATTCCCGGACTACTGGTTCTTTTCGTGGTCTGGAACTCAATCTCTTCGTCAGTAACCACCAACGGCGCGATCTCGTATCGGCGGTTATACCCAGGCATTAGAGAATGCCGGGCAGCCAAAACCACCGCAACCAGCGCTCCGCCGCTGCCAATTGCTGCGAGTGATGCTAGGACGGCACCTACCGTTAGCGCCATGCTTGCCCGTCCAAGTGGGCTCCGGCTTGCGCCAGCTTCTGCAGCCCTTCATCACCGATTCGTTCACGAGCACGGCAATCTCTTACAAGTGAATCTTGGATCTCAACGATCATTCGATGTAACTGACGGCGGGGTCTGTGATCACGATCTGCCACTACTCGCGTGTCGAGAGTTACACCCGAGTTTCCAACCACAGCTTTGCGCCACACGGGCATCAGTTCGGCCAGCACGGTCTTGGTTCTTGTAGCATCCAGGACCGTCAAGATTCTCCGTCTCGCTGGAGGCAACGCCAGCCCTGTGCACAGCAGGGCAAAGGTCGTCGAGTTTAGCCAGGCGTAGAGTCCGCTAAGAGACTTCATCGTTTCCTGCTCACCAAAGATATGCAGAGTGTCAAGCAGAAGAACATGAACGACCAGCAAAACGGCTGATGCGCATCCCAAGCCCACTAGAGCAAAGGCCGCCTTATAAACACCCGTGCTCCAAGACTTGCGGAATTTCAAACATGTCCAGCCTGCCGTGGCCATTACGGCCCCGATGTAGGCGTACTGGACGGCAGAATACAAAGCTGCCGCAGGCTGAGCCCCGTATTCTTGCATAAAAGCGGTGGATGTGGCCGGCCCGTCAATGAAAGCAAACAGGGCAGCTGCAACGGTCACCGTTACCACTACTGCAGCGCTCCCCAGCACCCTTGGCGACGCACCTGATTCCGAAGTCGGGCTCGCTGCCCTATGGATTGCCCGCGCAAGGAAGTAGACGCCAACTAACAGAAGAAGATTCGCAGTCAGGTCTGCGTAGTTACGCCCGCCGAGCAATCGATCGGCTGACACGTAGACGGGGTTCAAATTGAGAAGCAGAGAAATAGAGATCTGTATGGAGGCCCAGAGAATGCTGGTGTCTTTACCGTGTCTCCGCGTCGCCACGATGACCAGCGTCAACGCGACCATCAAGCCCGCAACAAAGATTTCCATCAGCCAAAGACCTCCTCAAACGCTCCTGGTTCACCTGGAGCTTCTCGAAGTGCTTCGGCCAAGAGATCGGCAAGGTACTCCGCTGTTGCCTCCTCGACTGTTCTGAACTCAGTTCTCATGAGGGCTCTGCGCACAAGTTCTGGAGATAGATTTTGCAGACCTTCGTTGAGAAGGGCTCCTGCTCCGGGGTGGGCATCATGGCCTAGAACCATGTGTGCCAGTTCGTGCAGCACAAACTGCTGTCGCTGCAATTCCCAAGGTGTGGGTGGGTGAAAAACCCATTCGTATCGTTTGCCTGGCAACCAAAGTCCACAGATAGAGGTCCCAACGAGCCTTTCGGTTGCACGGATGCGGATCCTTCGGCCACGAATCACTTCAACAGCACCAACGACCAATTCAAGGTTTAGCCGGGACGGCAACTCTAGCGTAGCGAAGGCGTCGACAGCATCCCGATACGCGCACTCAGATGTGGTGAGTGGAAGTGCGTGTAGCGCTTGTGCCACTGAAATCGACTCCTTACTCAATTTCGGTCGGTTAGGCTAAGCTGAAACATGTTTCAAACAAGTTTTAGCACCGAACAGGCCATGAATGCACTGTGGGGCAAATCGCGGCAACCATATCAAGAAGGCCCTGGGCCGCGCTTGTCATAGGAGGGAACGGGTGGCGCAAGGTGAATACCATTGCATGCAACCCCGGTCAGGCAGTTTCGGGGGCGTCGAGTGGCGACTCGACCCAGCCCTCCCCCCCAAGGTTTCGGAACGTGGAGGTATGTTGGGCCGCTGGCCTGGCCGGCGAGTCTCTTGAAAGATCGACTACAACAACTCACTGTGAGGCACGAGCGGCGACACGCGGATTCGTTTTCTGTAAACAAATCCCCGAGGGGGGCATTCGGTGGTGCTAGGTTCAAGTCAGTCGATAGCTGTAAACAAAACTCCGATCGACCGCATGTGGCACCAACGATGAACCAGCTACAACCCCTGGTTGTGCGAGATTCAAAGGACCTGACAATGAGCGCAGTAATCAATCGTGGAGGCGGCCGGCCCAGTAAGGGCCTCCGCAAATACATTGGCTTCCGCACGCCAGCCAAGACCGCGGAGGACGTACACATGATCGCCGCCGCAAAGGGCATGACTGTCACGGACTATGTTGCCTCTGCAGTCGACCGATCCCTGCGTGAAGACCTGGCCTTGCTTGATCAGTTCACCCAGCAGGATGAACTCCCGATCCGTATGGCCTCGTAGAAACAAGGAAGGCCCGCCATAAGCGGGCCTTCGAAGCTGAAGATTCACGATCCGGAAAGCTTGCCGGCAGACAGATCGTAAATCGTATGGAAGTCCTTGAACAGGCCTTCATTTGTGTTGCAAAACCGATCTGGCAGGATCGGCCCTTCCTCATTCCCTGAACAGGAACAAAATCATCGTACAACAGCATGCTCTCGTGCTGCCAGCAGCCAACGCTTCTGGCGTGTCTCCCGAGCCAACCCAGACTTCAAGCGCCGCCCAAGCGTGGGCCGCGCTTGCGCCTCTTCTCGCAGGTCAACCCCGTATCCGCCTGTCCCGAGACGGCGGTAAGACCTATCCCCAGAAGCACGAACGCGCTCTGACTGAGACGCTTCCCACTTTTCCTGCGGCAGTCCGAATCTTCGGAAAAGATGGCAGCTGCTCGGCCATTTTCCTTGACTTTGACTCGTCTATTGCGGGTATCGACTGGGTAGAAGCCGATGTGAAATCTCTTCAATCGTGGCTGCACAGCTGTGGCGCTCGGTGGATTGAAGATCATTCGCCTAATGGCGGCCGGCACGTTTATATACCACTCGAGAAAAGGGTTGCCTTTTCAGAGGCACGCGACGTTGTCGAGGCATTAGGCACTCGATACCGGACATTGGATAAATCGCCACATCAGAATCTTCTTCACGGTTGCATGCGCACACCAGGATCGCCCCACAAGCGCGGTGGCCACCAGGAACTCGCCATGAGCCTAAGCATGGCCTACGACGTTGCACGGCGCCCAAACAAGGTTCGGGTCTGGGAAGCAATACGTGAAGACTTGGGTCCCGAAATCGCTGGCGTACGAGCGCTAAGGCTCGAACGGCCACTTTCTGCAGAAAACGAGGGCTTGGAAGCACCGCAGGTCATCGGGCGAATGTCGCGGCCAATGCAGCAGATGGCGCTTTCGGGCCTGTATGACGCGAATCGGTACGCCTCGGATTCGGAAGCCCGTCAGGCTGTCCTTACGGCGGCCGCCGCTGCGGGAATGAGCTTGGTCGATGTGCAGCGACGAGTCCTCCAAGGTGTCTGGCCCGGGCTTGCGTCGTTCTATGCCCGCTACGCCTCGCGTCACAGGCTTCCCTCGTTGAAGCGGGACTGGAATAACGCGGTGAGCTACCTACGAAAAAACCAAGGTGCAAGATCGGGAAACAACAATGCACGTAAATCCCCCACAAGCCAGCCAAATACACAGCCCCCACTAGGAACTGCTTCCAGCCCAAGCTCGAGCAGCGAGCACCGCTACTTGCGGTCCTGGAGGAATGCACTGTCTCTGAGAGAGCCCACTTACGCCATTCAGCGGAATGGCCTGGCACGTCGGATGGTTCTAAGGGCTCTAGGAGCTGCGGCTCACATGACAGGATCCCGATTTGTTGAGTTTGGCGATCGATCAATCGCCGTGGCGACAGGGCTAGACCACACAACCGTGGGCTCTCACTTGCGCGCCCTGCGCTCTGAGAAAGACCCATTGGTGACGCTGGTAGAACGTGGCCGGGGAACCAAAGGAGACCTTTATATGTTGACGATACCCGAGGGACTTCGGGCAGTAGCTGAGGATCTAACCTGGAGAAAGGGCAAGATCCACGCGCTTAGACCCGTTTTTAGGGAGCTAGGTTTGCCCGCAGCGTTTGTTTACGAGGCGTTGGAGCGCACGCCCGGGCTTTCAACGACGGAATTAGTGAGTCAGACGAAGCTGTCCCGAACGGCTGTGAGCGAAAGTCTTGAGGTTCTGGCGGCTTGGAATATGGTCGTACGGAATGGCGGGCGATCTTGGATGATCGTCGCTACGACTTCACTACAGGAGCTTGCAGAATGCTTTGGTGTGCTGGAGTCTGTTGCCGGCCAACTCCAGAGGTACCGCGTTGAACGGATTGTGTGGCGGGAGTGGCTGTCAAGGAACGTGAACACGGTAGCGGAGCTCCTCTCTCCCACTGATGATTACCCATGGGAAGCCTTTGAAGGGCCACCTGATGAGTGGACCCTAGCTGATATGGCGTTCAGAAGGGGGCTTTGAAGCGGGTATCGGATCTTGGCTGCTGTTGGGAATACGAGACCTCAGCTGGCGCGTGCCGTCAAGGTTTCGTGCCATAAGTAGCGCCATAAGTTCTACTGGAATGCAAGCCATAATTCGACCCGGATACGATCCCAGGCCGGCCGGTGGAAATGTTAGCGTCTTCCCTTCCCGACCGGCCCGTGTAGCTAGTTGTTGAGATGGAGCCTGTAGACGGTGGAAACGAGAGCACTCCGTGACGGCGCATTGAACTCCGCCACCTTCTCATCGAGCCAAGCAGTTTGATGGCCGTCGAGTCGCACTTGAATCTGGATGCCGGCCTCCCCGCGCCGGCGCGGCACTCGACGGGGCATGCCTGAGAGCGAGGGAGCAGATTCAGCTCTGAATTCTTTAGCAATACTCTCCTGCGAGACAGAATCGAAGGCGTCCAAAAGAAGATCTGCGTACGTCGTCCGCTGTGAGTGCAGGGCCTCTTTTACAGTGGCTAGAAGATCCGGGGCCAAGTAAACGCCCACATTGCGTAGTGCGCCGAGTACGGTTTCAGAGGCCTTTGTACGTGAATCTGTGGAGACCCTCTTGCGCCGCCGAGTTTGAGCCGTGCTCACCTGGGCAGCCTTGGTTGTCGACTGTTTGGCCGCGTCCAGCACCTCAGCTGTAGTGAAAGGATCTGTAGGCGTCGGTTCCGCGTCGGGAGCGGTCGGTTGGGGCTCGTCCGCCAGTCCGGGAACGACGGATATGCGGGGCGGTTCCGAAGATCTATCGTCAATTTCTTGCGCTTCTGCTGTTTTGCGCCGCTTTGGGGCGAGCATTCCTTCGAGCTTCGCGCCACGGGGTGCAGAGGGTGCGAAAGCGTTTGCGAGGTTCGGGCGATTGCTGCTCATGCGAGTTCCTCGCTTTCGATCGCGTTCAAACGTGCCAGGATTTCACCGGTCAACTGCTCAAACTCTTCAGCCAGTCCCCCGGCATTGCGGGAAAAGAAGCCATCTGTCGGCTTCTCTCCTGCCCGGAGTGCCTTCAGGCGCTTCTTTTGCGCATCTGTAACTGCTCCCTCGAGTTCATGGAAGAGCAGGCCTTTACGCCGAGCATCTGCACTTGCACTCTCAAGACTGCGGATCCTAGTTTCAAACACGGGTGCTACTTCTCCAAGCATCTCCGTGAGGGTGTCTCGTACACTTCGCTCGAGTCTCATCGACCGTGGGCCGACCCCAAAGAGAACAATGCCGGCCAGCTGTAGCGAGGGGTTTTTGTCGCGCACAGCCATGAATCTGCGCGCGATCCGCTCAACCCCATCAATGCTGGCATCGTCTGACTTTGTTGGAATCACAACGGCGCTGGA
This sequence comes from Paenarthrobacter aromaticivorans, assembly GCF_019038615.1. Lineage (NCBI taxonomy): Bacteria > Bacillati > Actinomycetota > Actinomycetes > Micrococcales > Micrococcaceae > Paenarthrobacter > Paenarthrobacter aromaticivorans. The sequence goes on along the minus strand of NZ_JAHOPC010000010.1, from coordinate 174,280 downwards.
GATGGCGAACGCGCCCTCGACCAGCACCCTCTCCCCCGGTGGCGTATCAATAAGGATAAGGTCGTAGTCGTCAGCCAATGGCGCCAGAACCGCGTAGAGCATGTCACCGAAGTCTGCGGCGTCCGAACGGCTTGAACGGGACACCATAAGACCCTGGATGTCTTCCAGTTCCTGACCGCCAGGGATGACGTCGAGGTTCTCTCGGACGTCGTGAAGGATTAGCGGAGTGGTGCCTGCGATCAAGGCTTGGAACAGCTCGCGTCCGCTCTGTCGCTCATATCCAAGGTCTCTGGCTAGATCGCCCTGGGGGTCTAAATCGACCATCAAGACTTTTGAGCCTGCAAGCGCCACGTAGCCACCGACGTTTGCAGCGGTGGTTGTCTTTCCCACTCCCCCCTTTCCGTTGGCGAAAGAGACCACACGTTCAATTGCACGTGCTTGAATTCGTGGCGGACTTGCCGGTGACTGCAGCGACGATCGGGCCATTAGTTCTAGTTCTCCTTCTAGTCTGACGCTCTGCTCTCTACTCTATGGGGGCGACCCTGCTGATTACTGCAGTGACACACGTGTCGGTCCCTGCTTGGCTTGTGGCGCTGTCTCACGCTGGACTCCAGGCACTATCTCTCGTGGCTAGATCTATTGCGCCTCTTGGGTTGAGCCAAGTTGGCTTGCAAATGGGTTGAATCGTTGGGGCAACAGCATTGTCTACAGTTGTGCGATTTATTGGAGGCACCGCCGCGCATCCAGTGGGTCTTGCCGTTGTGTTTCCTGCGTGTTGGGCAACCATAAAAACTGCCGCAATGCATGCTTGAAGTAAGGCGTCAGGCGACGCTGCATCTAAGGCTCGCAAGATGGCACCTATTCCCATAGAGGTTATGGCATGACTTATGGCGGTACGTAGCTCATCTGAGAGGGCTGGGCAACGGCCCACTAACATTTTTCCAAGCGGGCCCAACTTGATTCAGGATCACTGGTCCATCCGCTTCCACTTGGCGTGCGCGGACTGCCGAGTGATCCCCAGGGAAGAAGCAACCGTGGACCAAGGAAGTCCGATGGCGCGGCACTTGGCGACGGCGTTGTCTAATCGTGATTTGCTGGCGAGGAGGGCTTTCTGGGCTGCAAGTAACTCCTCGACAGCCGTGGACGTTTCAGCGTGACGCAGCCACTCAACTTTCATTGCATCCTCAGCCGAAAGCGGGGGAGTGGCAAATCCTAGAAAGGGAGCGAAAGCGGTGTAATTATCCAAGTTCTCTTCGGACTTGGTTGAAGCTCTCGTCCAGAACTTGCCCGCCCAGCCACACCGACATGAGGCACGCCATCCAATAACGTCGTCGTCGCTGACGACTTCGTGGTCTCTCTTCTCGGTGTCCCTTGGATACTGCCCGCTAATGCCCTGCACCAGAACGCCAAGACCTCCCAAATCGTAGGAGAGGCGTCCGTCGGGCACCACCGCACATGCCTTTCCTTCATGGCGGCCGCCGCCAATCTGCCATTGCATCTCGTTGTCCCTTGCTCTTGCTCCTCGTCAGCATATCCTGACGGCCCTCGACGGTTGGCCCTGAGGGCGGCTCCTCGAAGGGCGAGACCTTTTTGTGCCCCCGTATCGGTTGCGACTTCTAGGCGCTCTCACGGGGCTTGTTAGCTGGTGTCCGCCGTCTCAACTGGAGGTAACGGCCAGCGTTCTCGGCGAGGTGTCTCGAAACAGTAAAGGTTTCCAAGACACCCGAGGAGGGCGTCTTGGAAACCTGGGGGCGGAACGCGAAGCCTGGAATTCTGGGACTTTTCGTCACACCGGTTTGTCTCGATAAGTCATCTCACCATTAAGCGTCTTACTGGCTGGTTGTCTAGGGGTAAATGAGGCAGAATGGCTGAATGAGGATGCTCGGGTACACGAGAGTCAGCACGGCCGCTCAGGATGCCCAGCTGCAGCTGGTCTCGCTGCTGTCCGCGGGGGTGCAACGGCGGGACGTTTTCGCGGATGTTACCTCGGGCAGCAGGGCCGCCGTTGACCGGCCGGGGATGAAGAAGCTGCTCGACTACGCCGAGGCGGGGGACACCTTGGTGGTGTGGCGAGTGGACCGCCTGGGCAGATCCCTGATCGATGTGCTCAACACCGTGAACCTGTTGCAGGGCAGGGGAGTGGCGCTGCGTTCTCTCTCAGATGGGATTGACCCGGCTACCAGCACCGGCCGGCTCATGCTCAACATGCTGGCGACCCTGGCGGACTACGAACGCGAGCTCATCACCGAACGAGTGAACGCCGGCATCGCGGCCGCTAAAGCGAACGGGACCAGGTTCGGAAGGCCGGCGGTGGATCCCTCGGTGATCGCCGGCAAATTGGAGATCGTGCAGCAAGAGCGGGCCAAGGGGCGCACGGCCGAAGAGGCCGCGCAGCTCGTTGGGTGGAGCCGGGCGACGCTGTACCGGCATCAACAAGCAGCGACCGGCAAAGCCACCTTTCGAGGTGTTGGCCCGTCGCATCTCCGAGACCTTGGAGCGCAATGAGTGACGAAGTTTTTCCCGAACACAAAGCGGAAGCGGGCGTCTTTTGGATTCAGGACGGCAACGAGATTGTCGGGACAGTGGAATACACGGGAGAAGGCTACACTCTGAGGCTTTCTGGCTTCTGTTTCATACCGAAGCAGGTTGAGATCCTTGATGATGGTGCCATCAGGTACGGTGGCACTCCGGAACAAATCGCAGCAGACTTTTCGGCACGCGTGATTTTCGGTCGCCTCAGCGATGGATCGCTAGTTACCTTTCTGGACGCTCATATGCAGCCAGGCCCAGACTTCACCTTTCATAGTCTTCAGCTATTCGAAGGCCAACGACGCCTGCATGGGGCGCACATATCAGGTGAGGACGGAGAAGTTGAGGGGATTCGCTGGTCTTGGCCAGTTTCTGTTTCGGCGGTCAACTGGACGACAGAAACGCCGGTCGCTGGCCCCGTTCCGGGGCAGTTGGCACCGTGGGAACATGACCGGAATGCCGGCCTGACTTTCATGGCTGAAACCTCTTCGCCCTTGGAAGTGCTGATACAGGATGTCCAGTCGTCGGCTGCGCAGCTTCTTGGTCTATGGACCCAAAAGCTAGCGCCTATGCCACTGGTCACCGAGATCTTCCTTGCGGAGCATGGGTGGTGTTCGTACGTCCGCAAGGAGGAGGAACAAAAGTTCCTTCGGTCGAGCGCTTTACTGCCCCTACGAAAGCTGGGGCTGGAGGAAATGGCTTCATGGCTGCCGCTGGCGGCCAAACTTGAGCCGTTCCCCTACATTGCCAACCTCAAGCCAACTGTTGTGCAGGTCGAAGCGCAGGTATTACTGACGGCGCTAGAGGGTTTGCATCGCAGACTGCACAGCAACGAGAGGCCGTTCCACGAAGTGAGTGCGCGTGGGGTAGTGCGTGCCATGAAGGCCGCACGCGTAGCTGGCGTCCAGGCGCTGGCAAAAGAAGGCCTGACAGATCAGAGTGCCGCGGAGAAGGTTCTGCGTGACGCGCTGAGTTATGTGGACCAACCCAGCTATCACGAGAGAATCGTTCAGCTGGTATCTCCAGTGTTGGAGGTTGCCCCAGGTGTTTGTGGACCGGACCTGGAGACGTGGCTGGCGATCGTAAAGAAGATCCGCAACGATCAGAGCCACCAGCTGCTTGGGGCCTTCGGTGCTGCGGAACTCGGGCCCTACTTCGTTGCCACAACCTCATGCAAATGGATCCTGATCCTCCGCATCCTCCTTGAGATGGTTTCCCCTGAGGATCTCAGTGAAGCAGTGAGGAAATCCCAGAGCTTCATGTACGCCCTTGCCAACATGGACGAAGAGCACGTTTGGGGTGAGCCGGGTGCATTGGGAACATTTACGGCGGCTGGATCTGAGGGTGGCGACCATGAGAAAGGTGCCGACCAATAAGCGGTCGCGTGTTCTCGTGTCGTTAAACGAAAGAGGGAGAAGACATCCCTGCCTTCTCCCTCCGCCTGCCGTGTCGCCTTCACTGCCCCCTCCCCGCCCATTACGGGGCCGGCAGCGGACGCATACCAGAGTCGCTGATACATTTCTCCGGACTTGGCCAGCTGGGACACCGGTTTCCACATTGCCGCCGCCCACACCCATCAAGGGCTGCGACGGCTCCGCTTCCAGCAGCATCCGTTATATCTATTATCCCACATTCTCTTGACTATTGCAACTGAAAGGCGTATCATGCCCTCTACTACCTTTGCAAAGGACTAAGGCATACGTTCAAGAAATGTTGTGTAATACCTTCCTGAAGGACATCGGCTAACCTTTTTGAAGGACAGAAGTGAGGACATGTGATCGCTGTGACCCCAGTGGAGGAGAATTCGGCCCGGAGCGTGTCGCGGGGCGGTTTGAGGATGGGTGGGAGCTTCCCGTACATCACGCCGTCTGGGGTTTCTCTAACCTCACTTCAACGAGCCGACTCCATTCAGACCGGATCGGGGCGGCGGACGAGCGCCCCCGTCCGGAAATGGTTCGTCCGGTCCATCAACGGAGACGTTCCGATGCTTGCGTCGCTCTATTCCGGTCCCGGAAAAGGAGGGCGGTCCGGATACGTAAGCATCAAAGTTCTGCTCTGCCTGTTGTGGAAGACATCAAAGCCACCCTTCGAAACGGTCATGACCGCACCGTCCCTGGCTGAACTGTTGGATCTGCCTGACCCTGCCCGTAACGGGGCCAGAAGGGTACGAGATGCGCTCAAGACTTTAGCTGAAGCCGGATTGATCAGATTGGCACCGCGGCCGGGCACGTCCCCGCGGATCCAACTCATGAATGAAACTGGCAACAAGGAGGAATACACCCTTCCTTCGACCTCCTATGTGCTCTCCATGATGAAAAGACCAGCCCAGGAGTCTGTGACCGATCCCAACCTCTACTTCCAAATTCCAGAGGCTCTGTGGACTGAAGGCTTCTTTCAGAAGCTCAAAGGGCCAGGCCTGGTGATGCTGCTGATTCTGCTGGCCGAACAAGCAAACACGAAGCCGGTGTGGTTCTCCGGGGCGGAATTTTTCGACAGGTACCGCATCTCACCGTCCACACGGACAAAAGGAACCAAAGAGCTCGTCGATCTGGGCATGCTAATCACGACCAGCGTCCCGCTCCCTGCCACGTGGGGAGAGTCGCCGTTCGAGCAGAAGCGCCGCCGATTCGAGTACCGGCTCATTGGGGTTGTCGAAAACCCATCCAATGGAGAATCCGAACCTGTATCCGTCTTCTCGTCTGGTGCAGCCTCTGCGAAGAAGACTCCTGAAGCGCCCCCTTCGGCGGCCTCTGACAGCAAGAAGCGCAAGAAACGCAAGCGCCAGAAGAGGAAGCTCCTCTAGTACGCCTGACAGGCACGGAGGCTTTGGCACTCCGACAGGGAAGGGGGCCACCTGAGGGAAATGGGTGGCTTCAACCTGAAAGACGGGCCGCTAGCTGAGCCGCACTTGCGGTCCCGGACTACCGCGCCAAGCGCAAAGGACAACGGATCCTTCAAGCCGCCAATGAAGCCTTGGAACGGATTAAAGCACGCTGCGAGAACCCGCCTGCAGGGCTGAGTTGTCCAAGCACGATATGTTGAGCCGATGAACATCCACACGGTAGCAGCGGCCAGATGAGTGACTACCAACTTGAGCGCCTGGGCACACGAGAATTTGAGCATGTGACGAGAGCCCTGGCGCTTGCGGTCTTCGGGGCCGGCGTCCGCCCGTTCGGGGACGGGAAGGACGGCGGACGAGAAGCCACGTTCGAAGGCTCAACCTCCTACCCTCAACCAGCGCCACCTGAAGGTTGTTGGGACGGATACGGGGTCGTCCAGGCGAAATTCAGACAGCGTCCAAGTGATGTGGGGAACAATGCAACATGGTTCAAGTCACAAATAAAGGCTGAGCTTGATGACTGGAAAGACAAAACCAAGGGCCGCCGGACAAAAGGCAAGCTTCCCGAATATCTTCTCCTGTCGACTAACGTTTTCCTCTCGGCTGTTCCGAAGACGGGAGGCGTCGATACGATCAAAGACTATCTATCGGATGAGCTCGGTCCACTCGGTCTTAAAGGTTGGGACTTTTGGGATGGCGATAAGATCTGCAGTTTGCTGGATGACCACGCCAGTATCCGTTCTGCGTACAACGCCTTCATCACGCCGGGTGATGTCCTAGGAAAGATGGCGGAGCGTCTCGGCCTGACGCAGGACAGTGGCCTTGAAGGCGTCTATGAGACGTACACGATCAAGAGCATGAAGAGTGAACAGTGGGTCCGTCTCGGGGAATCGGGTGAGGATGCCACAACGAAACTGCCGCTTTCGCGTGTGGCGATTGATTTGCCGGTTCTCGACCCTGAACGACGCATTGATACGGAGACTCCGGCGGAACGACAGGCAAACGGTGCGCTGAGGCAGATTATCCTGCTGGGAGACAACATGCTGCAACCTAGCGAGCACAAACCAGCTATGTCCAATGTTGTGGTCATGGGAGGGCCAGGCCAGGGCAAATCGACTCTGAGTCAGCTTCTGAGCCAGGTTTATCGGCTTGCCCTGATTGAGGACTACCCCGAACATAAGCTGGACCCGAGGGAACAACACATTCGGGGGACCCTGACACATCATCTTTTTGAAGAACTCGGTGTTCCCCGGCCCATGAACAGGAGATGGCCCTTCACCATCAAGCTCAACGAACTGGGCGATGCCGTCTCTGGCGGTGAGGATGTCAGCATTCTGCGATTCATGGCAGACAAGATGGACAAGCACACTTCCGTGCCCGGCGACGTAACCCCCTTGAAGCTGAGGCAGTGGCTGGGAAGATGGCCTTGGCTGCTGATCCTCGATGGATTAGATGAGGTGCCATCGCAGACTGTGAGGGACAAGGTCTTCGAGACTATTGAAGACTTCCTCACTGACGCACGTCATATCGAAGCTGACCTCTTCGTTGTCGCGACGACGCGGCCACAGGGTTATGCCCAGGAGATGAGTCCGGAGGTCTACAAGCATATGCAGCTGGCCCCACTTTCTCGGGCAGAGGCTTTGAATTATGTAGAGCAATTGGCGGCCGTCCAATACGAAGATGACGACGATGAGCTGCGCGGCCGGGTCGTCGAACAAGCCCAGGAGGCTCTGTCCCGCGAAGCTACCTCTCGCTTGATGGTTACGCCGCTACAAGTGACGATCATGACCCTGCTGCTGGCTCGGCGAATCAGCCTGCCAGAAAGCAAACACGAGCTCTTCCACGCCTACTTTTCGACTATCTACGAACGCGAGATGAATAAGAGCCATTCCCATCTCTCCAAGCTTCTTCGCGAACAACGGAGGCATGTGGAGTTCGTCCATCAGAGGATCGGGCTCGCTCTTCAACAAAAAGCAGAGATAGTAGGCCACGCGGATGCCCTTCTGACCCAAGCTCAGTTTGAAGATGTCATTGAGCAGAGGTTGCGTGGCGATGAGGATTACCCAACGCAAGAGGCCGCACATATTCAGAAGAATCTTTCCGAAGCCGCACTGACTCGTCTTGTTCTGCTGGTGCCCCGGCACGCCGGGCATGTGGGCTTCGAACTTCGTAGCATCCAAGAGTTCTTGGCGGCGACTTTCTTCTTCAGCAAGGGCGAAAGGCATGCAATCGAGCCCTTTATTGCAACCGCGCACTCCACACATTGGCGTCACACATGGCTTCTGGGTGCGGGGCGACTGTTTGAGGAACACGAGACTCTTCGCGACAGCCTGATCGCATTGATAGACGATCTTGGAACACAGTCGCAAGTAGCTCGCGCCTGCCATTTAGGCCCGCTGCTGGCCCTGGACGTGTTGGACGACGACATCGCGGCCAACGCACCGAAATACCGACGCAGGCTGGCGCGCATCACCTTGGAGCTGCTTTCAGCGGCGCCGGGATCCCATACGGCCCAGCTCAACCGCATCCTTCGAGAAATAGCGCTGGCTGATGAGGAGTCCTGGCAACTGGTGACTGAGGCGATCCAACTCCACCTCCGGACTGGTGGAGTAGGTAAGGTCGCGAGCTTGGCCCTTCTGGCTAATTGGAAAATAAACAAGGACAAAGCCGGCGTATTCGGACGCATGCATCTGGACGGCGCCTTGCGGAACCTGGACATGGAGACCGGCGGGTCGCTTCTGTACTGCACGGTCGGACGTCCTGAACAGACTCAGCTGGAGGCATGGTCGAAACGCAGCCTTACAACTGGGAAGAAATCGGACCTGGCGACAGTTGTCGAGCCCCACCTTCCCACTAAAAGCTCCGTGAAAGCCTCCGTCAGGAAAAAGCTTCTTACGATCCTTAAGCGCATCCCCGTGGACCAGTTCAACATCGGAAATGCCATCATCCAAGTGGTCAACGTCGATGCTGGACACCACACTCTCGCTCTTGTAGATCATCTGATGACCGCCGACGGTGCTGCCACACTGATAGCCACTGCTCTCCAGGGCCTTGGTCCGGCTGATGCTGGAGTCAGCGATTTCCTGAGGACACACCTGCTTAGGTCTGTAGATCGGGTACGGCCCGACTGGCCCGAACTATGGATCGACCCGCTCTCAGAACAGTGAGCCATGGATCGAGCCGTCGGAAAAGACGCCAGGAAACGAAAAGGACTCATGAATGGGCGGAGTGCATGGCAGCCCGGACAGCCGGAGTGCAGCGGATGGGCCTCCTCAAGCGCACGACGCTGGGGAGTAAAGCCTGGCTGTACTGGCGGAACTTTTCGACGTGTCCCGGACAATGGTTTATCGAGATCTCCAACGAGGCAGTACCTAGTCGACCGCCGCGTAGGCGTCTTCTGGAATCTGCGTATGGTTTCTGGACGGGCCGGCAGCAGGATACCGAAAGTTGTCACCGTGAAGGCCGATTCGCGGATCGGTTTTGGAATAACAACCGGGACACTAGATGACGGGGAATGTTGCGGATCCGCTGGTGGGGGAGTGTCCCATCCCGGGTGTTCCACTTCCAAGGAAGTGGGACGGCTAAAGACAGAAGCGTTCAGGTCACGTCGACCGTAGCCTTGAACGGCGCGGATGCCGATGCGCGGTGGATGCCGCCGGTGGTGGACCGACTTGCGGACTCTTGACTAGTGCCTTACCGGTGGAAATGAAGCAGGTTTCGAAAAGTTTTTGGGGCGGTGTGTAATTACTCTTTCCTACCCGGAAACAACATGGGTGAGCAGGCTGATCTGCTCGGCTCGTCCAAGGGGGAAGGAAACCCAGTCATGAAGTCCCGCCGATCCGATTACGCGAAGTATGCCGTACTTACGTCGCTTGCACTCTCACTTGCACTCACTGCGTGCACGCCGGAGCCACCGGTGGCTGCCACATCACCCACAGCTGTAGCTTCTGAGGAAGTCCCGGCTTCGGCACTACCACCTGCTGCTTCTGTGGAGGAAGAAGGTCCTTCCTCTGGAGCCGGAGCTCAGACGCTGAACGATGAGCCAGTCGTCGCCATTGACCCGGCACCTGTGGCAGTTCCCACGATTAATGGGACTCCGTCAAAGCCGACACCGGTGCTGACGCCCGCAGCGCCGATCGTTCCTTACGAGTCCACTGTGGCCGCGCCTCGGGTGGCCACCCCAGCCGAGGCCGTCGTAGAAGCACCGGTTAGCCCCGTTGTCCCTTCAACTCCCCACGTATCGCCTGACTACGGGAGCGGCGCGTTTACCTTCCCGGACGGCCATATCTCTTTCGATGTTCCGGCTGGCTGGTCTGTACAGGTGGAGCAGGCGCCGTACAACGAAAATGCCAATCATCCCGGTGGGAAGGAGAACTCGCTGGCTGCAAATATCTTTGACGAAACCGGTGGCAAGGTTGCTCAAATCACCAGCGGAGGAACCGGCGGTCTGGTCGGAGGGCCGGTCAACCGCACCATCCTCGACTCCCAGGAACTCAGCGCATTCGACAGCCGTGATGGGGCATCGCACTTCGCCTTCGTAAGGGACGAGTATCCCTTCCCTGAATTTCCGGCCCGCTACTACATGGGGGTTGTCGCTGATTTCTTCATGACAGAAGGTCCAGACAGCACCTCCGTGAACAGCTTCATGATCATGCCGAACGGGCTGGCTACCGCGGTAGCCCAGATCGACGCGTCCATGACGCCTGCAACCGCTGAAGCGTGGATGAAAACTGACCAATACGTCAAGCTGCGGGCCTTGCTGACGAGTCTCCGCTACGCCGCCTAACCGAGAGCGCCAGATGCCCGGCAAGCCCACCAAGAGGCCTGCCGGGCATCTCATTTCCTAAATTTTCTCCGATTGTGTAAGAAACGCCGCTTCCGGGGACACTAAAGGGTTGACTCATCACATCGCACTAGCCCGGGGGAACAGAACAAGGATGTTGGCTACCAGAGAGCAGGAACTGATTGCTCTTCACGCTGAACACTTCAGCCGCATCTACCAGTACATCGCGTACCGGATCAATGACCGCGAACGGGCCGAGGAATTGGCCAATGACGTGTTCCGGATCGTGTGGGAAAACAACCACCGGAGCCGCCCGGTCTCGGATGGCTGATAGCTACAGCCAGGAATGTGCTTGGCAACGAGTACAAAGGCCGGTCCCGTCGCGACCAACTCATGCAGCGTCTGGCTGAAGAAGCCCGGGTCCAGGCCGTCACCACCGACGATGATGAGCAGCAGGCCAGCGTTGCGGAGATCCTCTCCAAGCTCAAGGACCGCGATCGGGAAATCCTGATGCTCTCGTACTGGGATGACCTGACCACCGCAGAACTGGCCGAAAGCCTTGGATGCACAGCCTCCGCTGCCGCGGTCAGGCTCCACCGGGCCCGTAAAGCCTTTGCGAAAGCCGCACCACAACACCTCATGACAGAACGGGAAGTCTAACCATGGACCGCATCGAACAACTCATGAAAAGCGCGAAACCCAACGTCCCCGAACCCGGCACCACGCCGGGTGTCCTGCCGGGCCGCTCGCACGTCTTCTCCGATGATCCCAACGTCGTTTCCCTTGCCGGACGCAAATCCCGCCGGACAGGCTGGGCGGCGACGGCGGGCATGGTCCTGGCCGCTGCCGCCGTCGTCGGCGCGGTCGTTGTAGCAGACAACCTGGTCCCGCAATCGGCACCGGCGCCCGCCACTACCGACACCCCCACTGTCACGGCCACCCCCGCGCCAACGCCCACCGCGTCGCCAACGGTTACCCCGTCCGCGTCGGCCAGCCCGACGCCGACAAGCACCCCAACGGATACCCCGGTGTGGAGTGCTGAACCAACCGCGACCACAGTTGTCACCCCGCCGCCCACGGCACCGCCAACCACCGCTCCCGCCGGCCCCGCCGCTGGCGCCTGCACCCCTGACAACATCGATATTCGGCGGGACGACACCGTCCGGGCCATCAAACCCATCCCGGCTGAGCAGCAGCAGTACTACACCGTTCTTGGTTGCGCCGAAGGCTGGCTGGCGTACGCCATCTCGGATGAGGGGATCCGGGCCATCGGCCTCGACGGAGGCAACGCCTGGTACAACTTCGCCAGGCTCCAGGGCAACGGCCGCTACCTGACCGACTTCACACAGTTGTGGACCAGTGTCCATACCTGGGAGTTCCTCGCTTTTGACGTCCAGAACGGGAAATACGCCACCGTGCAAGAGGGTATGGACGCCGAGTTTGCCAATTATGGCATTCCTGTCCGGCTCAGGACGCAGCTCGTCGGCCCCGGCCCTGCGGCTCCGACAGGAACCAGCACCCCTTGAATAGCCCTACTCACAGAACGAGAAGCGACCCATGGAGTCTATCGACGCCCACGCTTTAGTGATGCTTGCTGTACTGATCGTTCACCTTATCGGAGCCATAATCATCGCAGCGTCCGCCTTTGTCTTAACGCCTGCTTTACTCGCTGGCATCCTTGGCGTGCGGGCGCTCAGAAGGATAAGGCGGCGGCAACAGAGCGCATAGAGTCCATGACACGGTAGAGGATTTCTCAGCGGGCTATCCTATGCGCCAAATAGCGCTGTGAAAACACCGCCATTTCCCTCTGAAAGTCACAGTTTCGCGTGACCGCGCGGATTCGGATGGGTGGGGGAGGGTCCCATCGGCGGTGTCCCACTTCCAAGGAAGTGGGACACCGCCCATAGGATTAGCGCACGTGGGCATGGGCAATAAGGGGGATGTCGTGAAGTTCAGGATGATTGGTGGGGCTGCGGCCTGTATCGGATTGCTGCTGACTGGGTGCGGTACGCCAGCCCCTGGGCCGACAGCTTCGCCGACGCCAACCAAGACTGTGAAGCTCACGAAGGTCCCCGATGTAGCGGGCAAGCCCTTTGCCGAAGCCCGCGACCTTCTCGTCAAAGCCGTTATCAAATACGAGGCTGTAGGCAGTGACGGTGTGAAGTTCACCGAGAAGCCCGATGATCTCTCCCTGGTTGTTAGCTCCAACCCCTCCGCCGGCACAGAGGTGGAGGCAGGGGGAACAGTGGCCCTGAATCTGGAGGGCACCCGGGCGGAAGCCACCGCGGCGGCGGCCGTGAAGGAAGCCGCGAGGGTCCGGTCGCTGCGGTACAGCTTCAAATGCTCCGCGTCCGAGAGTGCCATCACGGCAAAGGACACAAAGTCATTTACCAAGCTCCAGGAGATCTGGGCATCCCCGGAGTTCGCTCGGTTCAAGTCGTGCGATCTCCGGGTCGGTGGCAAATGGTACATGGACCGGTATGAGTTGGAGCCCGACGAGGCTGCTGTAGTGAAGCAGATCGGCGCCGACGGCGGCGATGCGAGTGCACCTCACATGGCATACGGAAGTGTTTTGCTGCTCTGCGCCATCCCGCCCAAAGACGGGTGGGACAACAGATACGGTGAATACCCCACAGGCCCGAAAATCAAAGCGGAGGCCAAGGCAGCGGCCGCAATGTGCCCTGATGCTCCTTTCGCGGCAGAGCTGGTCAGGGTCGCCGGCGGTGTTCCGCCTGCACCCAAAACTGCGATGGGCGATGGCACATTCGTCGTCGGCAAAGACATCGCCGTGGGCGCCTACCAGGTGTCCGTGCCGGTGGGGGCCAACGGCGTTCACGACTGCTACTGGGAACGCACGACCCCCCAGGGCGCGACGATCGAGAATGACTTCATCTCGTTCGCACCCCAGGGGCCGGTAGTCACAGTCCTTGCAGGTCAAGGATTCGTCAGCCGAGGCTGTGGAAACTGGAGCATGATCGGCTGACCTCGCCTGTGGGAACGGCGTGTTGTAGGTCGGTTCTCCCCAGCCGGCTTCAAGGAGTCGACGAGCCGTACCACCGGGGCCCACATACGATTGGGCCCGTGGAAACTATCACCTGTGCTGGCGACCAGCTTCGCGACAGCGTCCCTAACATCCTGACCTGTTCTTTGCCCTCTAACGATCCGTCCTGGGCCGATGTGTTCTCTGCTTGGGGCACAGTAGGCGCAACCGCTGCCGCCGTTGTCTTTGGTCTGTTTTCTCTTGGATTTTCACTGCATGAACGCAAGCTCAGGAGGACCCAAGAGGCGGCGATAGCGGTGCAGGCAGCCGCCGACCGTCAAGCGGTCATCCGCAGTCAAGCGGAACGTGTGGCCTGTTGGCTTCAATGGGAGAAGGCTGAAGACCCCACATTTGTAGGCCTTCCAGGCAAAGCGTTTCAGTACCACGGGGCCAAATGGAAGATCGTGGTTCAAAACGCATCGGACCAACCGATTTGGGAAGTTGGTATCACTCACTGGTCGTTGGGCACTTCAGAGTTCAGCCAGATACCCGTAGTGGCTGCGGGAGCGATCAGAAGCTTCGAAGTGCAGCCAAAGCCCAAGGACCAGGGTTTGACAATGGAAGAGGCAGTGGACGTTCGTTTCCGGGACAACTCCGGCAGAAGCTGGTATCGGCCAGCGCACTTACCGGGAACCCTTCACCTTGAACAGGAAGACTCCTCCGCAGTTCTGCAAATGGCAGAGGGGTAGGGACCATCATGTGTGGTTTGTAGCGAAGGCATCAACATCTAACAGTCGCCCGGTCGTGTGAAAAGTGCGCTTCAGCCTCGAGCTGGTGCCCGCTAAACGAGGTCTGGCAAAATACGCCGCATAATGTTGACCAGCTGGATCACACTGTCGGCGGCGATGCCAGCATCTCTTCGGGAGCCGGTCCCGCGGTGCTTGACCGCCTGAGCAAACTCAATGGTGGCTCTAGCGAGTTTACGGAGCTCGGCGTTAGCCGCGCCCTCAAGCTCCACTTCGACGTATCGATCGAGTCGTTGCTTCGTGTTGCTGACCGGGGGCTCGACTCCACCCTCCTGGAGGTGCCGGCTTGGGTTGTAGACGGTCGCGCTCAAACATTCGAGCACAATGACGCAGTCATTACCGACGTTTCGGAAATCTTGCTCTGTTCGGGCCTGGCTAAAGTGTCGGCGCAGTTCCGCGAGTTCTTCATCAACTCGGGGCCACCCCGTTGTTCCTCGTGGAGAGATTGGACTGCTGAGCGTTGACTCGATGGTGGAGAGCTCCAGCTGGACCAGACTTTCGTGGATGTCATCAAACAAGCGGCTCAATATGTCTCGGCGCGCTTGATAGCTGTTTGAGGCACCATCCCTGATCCAAAACTGACGGAAGGTCCGGAAATCTCTGAACGGCGGATTGAACTCAATTCCGAGCCGCCTAAGAACCTGTCGGAGCGCGAGCAATGCCCTGGCGGAATCCTCGTCATCCATTCGGTCATCAGCGTAGGGATTGCCGCCAGTCCCGAACGTCTCGAACTCATCATGCACGAGACGAGCCAAGGCAACGGCTGCGTCAACATCCGGTATCCCGACAAGGGACCCTGTCAGGATTCCTTCGATCTTCTCTCGATTCAGGATTCGGTACCCCTCCAAGGGATTATCGATCCACAATTCATCAGCGCGCATTGAATCAGCCTATTTCGTCCGTAGACCTGCTCATGGCACGCAATTGTTCTTAGACCGCCAAACCGGGGAGCGCTCGGCAGGGTAAATTTTGGGGATGCCCCACCCTGGAATACCTGACCTCGCTGCGCGACTGGGAATCGATCTTGGTTCCGGCGTTGAGCCGACCAAAGAAAATCTCCTGAGCGCTATCAACGTCGAACTCAGAGACCTGCAAGTGCCCCAACCCACCGCAGCGCAACATGCACGACAAGTTGCGCTCATAGAGGCCCGGGGTGAACTTCTTGGGACTGGCCAAACAGGGGTGCCTCCATCTACAGATCTAGTACCCGTCACACTCGTGAGTCAGATCGTGGAGGCCATTCAAAAAAACGTGGCCAAAGAGCCAACAGGCGCTCCCTCCCGTCCAGATGCAACCCTGACCATGAGGACAAACGTCAAAGCCACAGCCACCCAGGCATCAGCAGATTTCACGAAAGCTCGCTCACTACCGTTCGCGGGTGCCGGAGCGCTCATACTCTCGGCCTACGGACTCAGAACCTACTTCAACGTTGGCGACGTGGAACTCCCATCGGAATGGTTCTATCCACTTTTTTGGACAGCAGTCCTCGTCATCGGGGTCGGCTATCTCGCATCCATGATTGCCCAGAGGCAAGCTAGCCGAATCCTGCGGGCACTCTACAATCCCGACGTACAGGAAGAAGCTCTCAGCCGGCTTGGAGATGAATCCTCAGACTATTTCGGCAGCCACAGCCAGAGAATGATTGAGATGGAAGGCGAACCCGGAAGACCACATCGGGCTATTGACAGCGGTGATGGGATCATCGTCAATCGAAGCCTGTATCGATATGGTCTACGCGATATCGCTTACGGGAGGGTGGGGCGCTTGGGGCCCATTGTGGACCTTCTGTCCACAGTGGACCTCGCGGCGGCGACTGACGACGCTACGGGGTTGGCATTGGACCGTCTCTGCGATCTGAAAATCATCGAGCCCGTCGTTTACCACCGCCGCCAAGCGTTCAGACTCATATGGGACCGCCCAGAGGTCGAGATTCACTAAGAGCGGTCCGCCCCGACGTCCGTAGTGCCTGTCCTTCTCAGGGGCGGACGAAGCTCTCCAGGGCATTCAGCAGCAGGGGAGTGGCGCTGTACATATCTACCGGGCGCCGTTCTTCCAGGTCCTGGCACGGGATGGCCATCCAGGCGCTGAAATGGATGCTTCTATGTCTTTTCAAGCGGTGGGAATCAGGCAGTTGCAGTTGACCCCCGCTCAGCGTTCATGCTTACCGTGCAGGGTAAACGTGCCTTCCACATATTGATCAGGATGGGTTGCCGCGGTTCGAATGTACGGAACGGTGAAGGACCGGCTTACGGGCGCGACGATCCGCGGCAACGGCGGAAACGCGAAGTGGGCGGGGCCTTGCTCCGTCCTGCCAGTGCCTCCCGGGCCTGGTCAGACTGGGCGTAGCCCTCCGCTACGATCCAAATCTTAGTTAGTGGTTCCGGAGCCTACTCGTTGCTCTGCGAAAGTAATCATGTCCCGGACACCGGATATCAGTTCAGCTAGTTCATCCGGCTTCAGGGACGACGAGCCTTCCGCATACCGGGCCACGGTACGTTCCTGTGCAGTCTCTTCAAGATTCCTGGATGGTGGGACGGCACGTTCTGGAGCTTGGCCGAGTTGTTGTGCCAATCCGCGCGGACCCAGTGTTTCTTAGTGGTGGGGTTGGGTTCAATAAGCATTAGTGCGTGGACCGAAAGCTCGGCGGCTGAGTAAAGATTGTCCATGGCAGGCCGGGGTAGTTCTGCCAAGCCTGCTTGAGCGGCAGTGAGGTATTCGCGCGCCAGGGCGAGCGAGCGTCCAGCCTCTTCCTTGTTATAGCGGTAGTCAAACTGGATGATCACTTCGCCATTGGGAAGGACGTACGCAGCAATCCATCCGCTATTCGGATCCACACCGACGGGCTCAATTCCCTCGATCTCATCGACGCTGCTTACGGCTACCTCCTCACCTGGTTGGAGGTCCCTGTTTAGGCGGACGTTTGCCTTAAGCTTGACTTCCTCATTAATCGAGATGACCGGGGACTGCTCCGGGGACGAACTGAAGGTAACTAAGACCTTGTTGATCGTTGAGCGATCGACAGGCAACCCCCGGCGTTCTAATTCAAGATCAACCCACAGGGTGAAGATCTGTTCAGCAAGGTTCTCGCCGAACCCGTTTCCTAGTTCTGATTCATGTTCACTCATTTTGGAAGTCCTCAGCTAGTCATTCGGCCGTCAAACGGGTGTTTCTCAATGGTCTACGCAGTCGGCGACTTAAGCTACGGCGGCAGAGTGAGATCATCCAACGCATTCCAGGGAAGCCAGAGTTCCTATGGGGCTTCGAAAAAACCCTATCTAGTCCGACAGTCGCGACAGAAAGCCTGCCGG
The DNA here is from genome assembly GCF_019038615.1 of Paenarthrobacter aromaticivorans. NCBI lineage: Bacteria > Bacillati > Actinomycetota > Actinomycetes > Micrococcales > Micrococcaceae > Paenarthrobacter > Paenarthrobacter aromaticivorans. The sequence goes on along the minus strand of NZ_JAHOPC010000010.1, from coordinate 157,035 downwards.
GTCGCGCTGCCATTTCTGGTTGCTCGCGTCCCGGAAGTGCAAAGACACCGTGAAGGACGGGCCATCATGGTCTTCTGGCAAGCTGTAGTAACGATCTCCATGGCTATCGGCATGCTCAATCCAACCCCAACCACGGGTGAGTATTGAGGGCGGCACGCTCAGGCAAGCTTCTTCTCCAGGCATGAGCGATGGCATGCGCAAGTTGTCACTGTTTCCCGTGTGCTGCTCCTCTATTGCAACAACGATGTCGTAAATAGGGACATGCGAGCCGTTGGAAACCCTCACGGAAGGTTCGTTGAGGTGAGCGGCATTCAAATTGTGGCTAACAGGTGAACTATAGACTCGTGCGGCTTGTGCAGCACGGTTTTGATCTCTTTGCTCGTTGAGACCTGCCCATGCCGCCTTGGCCGCGCTCCTCGCTTGCAAAGCTGCCCACATCGCCAACAAAACGAGAAACATTGTGAAGAAGGCCAAAAGCATCGTCCCGATAGCAGTCCAATTCGCTGACCAATTTTCCATAGTCCAAATCCAAGCATAAAGATCGCGACTCGACCGATGTTCGTACTTCTGGATTCATGCGGGCTTGCTAGCTGGTGCGCAGGACAATGGCCTTGGAGTCTTCCGGGATCAATGCTTCGGCGGCTGCTTTGGCTTCTTCATACGTCTCGCCTTCGGCCTCGACGTAGCTGACTTGGCCGTAGCCGGCCTCCGCGGTCAGGGTTACTTTCACTCCCATGTCTTAGGCCGCCACGTCCACGCGGAGCCGGTCCAGCGCCGCCCGCAACAGTGACGGGTCCCGGCTCTCTCGCAGGTCCACCGGGCGCCGCCCGTCCAGGGCGGGGGAGGGGACCATCATCCACAGTGCGAAGTAGTTGTGGGGGATCCGCAGCTCCAAGGCCCGTTCGAACACCCCGACCACCACAGGGTTGAGGGGCAGGTCAGGGCGGAACTGGAACCCAGGACAGAAGGTGCCTTCTTCAACGCGGACGAGCTGCCGCATCACCGGTTCGGGATCCTCGTGCACGGCTGCGAAGCGTTCCCGGAGCTGTTCCAGGGTGGGTAGCTTGAACTCGTCACGGATGCGGTCCCACAGTTGCTCCGGGACAGGGGAGCGGTAAAGGTTGGCGGGCACTAGCTGATGGATTCCAGCTGCCACCCGGTGGCCAGGGGTTCCCGGCGCAACGTGAACGTGCGCAGCTCAGCGTTGGTTGTCGCGAGTTTGGCCTGGACCTGCCAGTGTTCAACACTGACGATGTCCCCGCTGCCGACGGCGGCGCGGTTCCGGGTTTCCCACCACGCGTCTCGGGTGAACCAGTGCGCGGTATGGACGTCCGGGTCGACCATCCAGATCCGGCCATCGTGACGGATCGCCAACGGCGCACCGTCGGGGCTGAACCGGACAGCAACTTCACAGCCGGTCGTGGGTGATTCGGGGGCAAGAGTCATTTGAGGGTTCCTTTCTTGCCTGGCGCCGGTCAGGCGGCTTTGACGAGGGGGAGTTCGTCCCAGTGGGTGGTGTACCTGGGGGAGAGCATGTCGCGTTTCATGGACCAGTCCGGGCCGCCTTTGATCCCGGCATGACCCAGGCCGATCGAGCCCCGGCCGTACCGTTTGGCCACGTCCTCCAGAAGGATTCCGATGCTGCGTTCTTCGTGCGGGTTTTCGAAGATCTCCAGGGGTTTCTGGTTCCCGGAGGGGCGCAGGTCGGTGACCATGATCCCGGCCCGGACGTACTTGGTCCCTTCGTGGACCTGCGGGAGCAGGGCGTGGGCGGCCTTGGTCAGCAGCACCGGGTCGGCGGTCGGCATCGGCAGGGCGACGCACACCGAGGGGAAAGACTTTTCGTTGGGGTTGAAGTGCGACGTCGCTGCGAACGCCGTCAAGACCTTCGCCTGGAGGTCGTGTTTGGCCAGACGTGCGGAGGCCATTTGGGCGTAGACGCTCATGACCTGCCGCAACCCCGCGGCTGTGGTGATGGGTGTGGAGAAGGAGCGGGAGAAGATCAACTGGTCACGGCCGATGCGTTCTTCCTCCATCGGAATGCAGGGTGTGCCCTGCAGTTCTAGGACGGTGCGCATCATGACGATGGAGAACTTGTCCCTGATCGCCACCGGGTTGGCCCGGGTGAGGTCCAGGATGGAAAAGATCCCCATCGCATTCAGCCGCTTGGTCAGCCTTGTGGCCACGCCCCAGATCTCGATCACGGACAGCCTGGCCATGAGCGCTTCGCGCTGCTCGACCGGCACTGACTCCCAGCGGCAGACGCCATTGAACGCGGGGTTGTTCTTCGCCCACTTATTGCAGAGCTTGGCCAAGGTCTTTGTTGGCGCGATCCCCACACAGACGGGAACGCCAACGTGGCGCCGGCACGCGGCCTTCATGGCACGGCCCAATACCAGCAGCTCGTCCGGTTCGCCTTTGACGCCCAGGAAGGCTTCATCGATGGAGTACACCTCCAGCCAGGCTGAGTACCTGCCCAGCAGCTCCATGACCCTGGCGGAAATGTCCCCGTACAGTTCGTAGTTGCTCGACAGGGCCACCAGGCCCCATTCCTTCGCCCGTGGGCGGAGCTTGAACCACGGATCCCCGAGCCCGATGCCGAGGCGTTTGGCTTCGGGGGAACGGGTCACCGCGCACCCGTCGTTGTTGGAGAGCACAATGACCGGCCTGCCCTCCAGGGCGGGGTTGAAGACGCGCTCAGCGGAGGCGTAAAAGCAGTTCACGTCCACGTGCGCGATTTCCTGCATCCGACGCATCACCGCGGGCCTAGACATGATGCAAGCACCTGGTAGCAACGCCCCAGATCGTCAGCTCCGACAGCGCAGCAACCTCGATGTCGGGAAAGCTTGGATTGTCAGCCTGCAGGACCACGCCCGAGGACGTGATCCGGAGCCGTTTGATCGTCAACTCGCCATCCAGGACGGCAACGACCACGGACCCGTCTTTCGGTTCCAGTGCCCGGTTCACGATCAGCTCGTCACCGTCGCTGATACCGGCCTGCTCCATGGACTGCCCGGTCACCCGGACGATAAAGGTGCTGGTCACGTCTTTGATCAGGTGTTCGTTGAGGTCGATCCGGCCATCGAAGTAGTCCTGGGCGGGCGACGGGTAGCCGGCTGCCACCGCGACCGGTGCCAGCAACGCCCTCACGAGAGAGATTCCCGCATCTACCACACGGGGGCCAACTATCACGCCCACAACACACCTTTATTCGAATATATGTTCGATAATGAGTGTACAACGAAGCTCCGACAAAGAACGGTCTCCACCATGTTGCATCCGATGCAGGATTGCTCTTACCCCGCCCCTGCAGGAGCTCTTGAGCAGAAAAATATTGATCCAGGCCTGCGCCTGGCAGCATGCCTGGTCATTATCTACGGCTTCAGAAGCCACGAGATCAGGGGACTATCCCTGGCAGACATCACCTTCGAGGACGAGCGCGTCTGGATACGCTTCGGGCACGATCCGCTCCAACTGCCCGACGAGGTTAGCGAATACGCCCGTCAGGCTGCCGGAAGAAGACAAGTGCGACGATTCGGCGGAAGGGTCGAAGACGTGCAATGGCTCTTCCCCGGCCCGCTCCACGGACAACCCATCGGCGCACCAACGCTCCGCAAGCAGCTCCGGGACATCGGAATCAATCCCCGAGCGACCCGGTCCACAGCCCTCGGACAACTCGCCCAAGAACTCCCGCGACCCATAATGGCGCGGCTCACCGGGCTTGCCCCATCAACGACAGTACGCTGGAACGCGGCCGTCTCCGCCAGCTACGCAGGAAATCTTCCAAATCGAGACGCAGCGGACAAAGAGTAACTTCTACCGCCGAAGGGTGACCTCGTTTTTCGTACGGCGCCCAATCGCGAACCATGCCAACGACCCGATGACCGGCAGCGCAAGCACGATCAACGCCCAAGCGATCTGGCTTCCCGTGGTGTGATTCCGGGCCCTCGCGATACTGATGAGCGCGCCGACGAACAGCAGGACGTTCGCCATCAAAAGGAAACCCAAGATCCCAAAAGAGGGCACCAGAGGTTCTGCCATTTCCACCGCGGTTCCTGTCATCATCGTCCCCCCAAAGACCGAGCTGCGTTCCAGATACGGCAACGCTACCGCTGGCGGCCCCTTACCGGGCGCCGCACTCGGTCACCAGAAGTATTCTGGGGGCTGAAGCTACGGTTTCACCGTTCTTGCTGTTCAGGCTCAAGGAGATGCCGAGATGGTTGAAGGCCAGATGCTGACTGTTCCCGATCTTGTTGGGCAGCCTGTGCATATTGCACAGGAGATGGCGGCGAACGTTGGGTTCGGTCTCGCAGCCGGGGACCCCGATGGGCCGGGGCTCCGTTCGAGGACCTGGCCGGGGCTGTTCTGGGTGACCTCCCAGGATCCGTCCGCCGGGTCGCTCCTTGAGCAGGGGAGCCAAATTAGAATCACTTTCGTTCAGGACGGTCAAGCCCGAAGCGGCATGCCGAAGCAGGCGGACGGACCGACCCCCTCATTGCTGAGTCATGCGGAGGCTGAGGAGGACGAGTGAGAGATGTCCGGTCAGGTATCCCCTACGGAGTGCCCCGTCAACAATAGTGCTGTGACAACGCCGCCATTTATCGGTGCAAGTCATCAACCACTGACCTCATGCAAAAATGTCCGGTAGTGAGTTATCTGGGCCGTTGACCCGAGGGCTTCTTGGCCGCCGGCAGAGTCGTCGGGAGGGGCCGAACTTGGTGGATTGCTACTTGGAGGTCCACCAATAGCTTGCACCCAACGTGGACCGCTTTGAGATCATCCTCCGGTCTCCACCGGCCCACAGTGGGCACAACCCAGGACCATGTTCGCTGATCACGGCTGAGGGGCATTCCTTGAGGTGCGGTGTGCCCGGCCCGCCGCCGGCGGATCGGGCACACCGCCGCCTGCCAAGGCGGGGTGTGTTTACGCCTTGGCGGACGTTTCACGCAGAGCCGGTGGGTTTCAGCCCGGACAAACTGAGCCGGCAGTGCGCCGTGGCTGGGCTGCCGCACGGAAGGCGCGGGCTGTCGCGCATAACTGATCGATCCCGCGCCCCACGGTCGCCGCCACACCTATGTCGTGTGCGGAGGGAGGATCACGTGACGCCGTTTTAGGAATCGTCTCCGGCAGCGAGGTCATCGACCTCGCCCGAGGCGATGCGCTCAGCGGTTTTGCGGTATGCCTCGCCTATGTACGCCTGGACGTCTTCGATGCCGATCCGCCAGATATTGCGTCCACCGATTTGGAGGCCCCGCAGCTCACCGGACTTCAGGAGTGCCCTGATGAGGGGTTGGCCGACGTTCAGGTACTCGGCCGCTTGCTCCACTGTGAGGAAGCGTGTGGGTGGAATATTCTCTTCGGGCATATGCAACATGCTAAGACAGGGGGCCCGGCCCGGAATCATCCGGTGATGCGCCCCTCGCTAACGGTGCGCTTCAAAGTAGGCCGGCAGTTGCACGTCGCCCGGGTCCAGCTCGGGACGGGCACTGACGTAGCTGATCGGGCGCCGGTAGGCGTTGCCGGACCAGGCTACGTCGGTGGCAACTTCGACCACGATGGGGTCGACGAGATGCTACTGACCTGGATCAAGCTGAATTGCACCAGAGGGATACCCTACCCACTCACCCCGCCCGTTAGGAAAGATGCTCGTGGCCCGGTCGATGCAGTCGTATGCATCCCGTCGCGCACTTGGAGTCGGACCGAGCAGTTCAGTCATCAGCTCAAGCGTCGTGAACCGACGATCGTCCCCGAGCAGCTCATAGGTCGACTTGCGTCCTAGAGAGAAGAGTCCGGACCGCTTCTGCTCGACCACTCTGAACCATTTCTCTCGATACGCCATGCTGGCGACAATAGCGGTTGCCGCGGCCAACAGCGCGCTGCACTAAGAAAGACAGGTCGAATACGACCGATTTTGGACGCGGTCGGACAAGTCTCCCCGACGGAACTCCCGCCCGTCGTATCCCGGTGCGGTAACCGAGCGCAGCGTCGTGCGCTGCAAGAAGGTCCTCGCTTCGCTCGGGCTGTAGAAGCTTTTTCTTGTTTTGGCTGCTGTCCTGACGGATTGTACGTGCCCGCTCCGGCCCGTCTAGCCCCTCCGTAAACTCCGGGGCCTGCGGTGCAGGAAATGCCCTGCGGCGCTCCTTCGTCGCTGATTTCCTCCGGGAATTTCCTGTCCCTTGCCCAAAGGGTAGACGGGCCTGCGCCGTGCACAGCTCCGCAAGCTTCGCCAGCAGCCAAAACAACGGGGGAGAGGGGAAGCTGGCCACTCACCACGAGCGCCCCACCCACCGAATCCTCAGCAAAGGACACAAAACATGAACGACCGTATTGCACGCGCAGCCCTGACCCGCCTGTTCGACCCGCAGGACTCCACAGGCCGCGCCCTCGTCGGCACCTTGGGCGCCTACGCTGCGCTGCGCATCGTCACCGGGGACCAGCCTGTCCACTCGTTCCGGCATATCACCGACACCGACTTGGCTGAGGCGCTGCGGCGTTGGGCGCCCCGCCTTCCCGACGTCGACCCCGAAAGGGACCTGGCGACGATCGAACGCCTCGGCGGCGGGTTCCTCATCCCCGGGGACGAGCACTGGCCGACAGGGCTGGATGATCTGCCGGACGCCCCGTACGGGCTCTGGTACCGCGGCAACATCGACCGGGGCATCCCAGCCCCGGATCGGTGTGCTGCCTTGACCGGTTCCCGGGATTCCACCAGCTACGGCGCCGCCGTCACCCGGGACATCGCCCACCAACTGGCCCAACGCGGAATCTGCGTCGTCTCCGGGCTGGCGTACGGGATCGACGCCCATGCCCACCGGGCCGCCCTCGCAGGCTCCACCGGAGACGGGCCGGCGACGATCGCCGTCGCCGCTGGCGGCCTTGACCGCGACTACCCCTCCGGCAACGCCGACCTCGCCGCCGCGATCCGCGCGAACGGGTTGATCGTTTCCGAACAACCACCAACTACCGCCCCAACGCGCCAGCGTTTCCTGGCCAGGGGCAGGATTATTGCCGGACTGGCCGGGGTGACCTGTGTCGTGGAGGCACGGTGGCGCTCCGGTGCCCTGAACACCGCGCACCACGCCGAGACCATCGCCCGGCACGTCGCCGCCGTACCCGGCAGCGTCCACAGCGCCAACTCCGCGGGCTGCCACCGCCTCATCAAGGAGGGCGCCGCGGCACTGGTGAGCGACGGTCACGAACTGGCCGAACTGCTCGCCAGCTAATTCCACCCGGTGGCCGGGACCGACAGGTCCCGGCCACCCCCCAACCCTGTGAAGGAGACACGGGGTGGCGACCTTTTGGGACGACGACGGCGCTTCCGACTACGAGCCCACGTCGAGGGCATCCAGCGAGGGAAGGCCGCTGCCACCGCCGAATGGATCGGCTATTCCGGCATGACGGACGCCTTCTACCGTTTCGGCCTGTACGACGTATGGGACAGGACGTTCACACCGGAACTGTTGGCTGCCATGGACCGCTGGCAGGTCCTGCACGAAAACGATCGAAGCAAGCGCGGACGAACTGGACGCGAAGAACCTGCAGCGACAACACGAAACACTCGAACGCAGCATTCACGCGATGATCGGCGACGAAACCAGGGGTGGGCCGTTCGCCCTGGTGGGTGGGCGGTCCGCCGCAGGTGGTCCCGTGTCGTGGTGGGTTGCCGGCGGTGGACCGCTGTTCCCGCCACGGGATCGATGTGTTCCCGGCGTGGGTGGCGCGTCCCACCGGATCCGGAGCGAACCTTGTGCGCCGGTGGGGTGCTGGGGGGCGGCCCGCCGGGGCGACCCGGGAAACGGGCGTCCACTGCGCTTCGCTTCGTGGCCGGCTGTTGGGTGCTGCCGGTCCGTCGCAGGGCTCCTGCCCGTCATCACCTGGTGTGCCTAACGGCGTTTTGGCTGCTGTCCTGACGGATTGTACGTGCCCGCTCCGGCCCGTCTAGCCCCTCCGTAAACTCCGGGGCCTGCGGTGCAGGAAATGCCCTGCGGCGCTCCTGCGTCGCTGATTTCCTCCGGGAATTTCCTGTCCCTTGCCCAAAGGGTAGACGGGACTGCGCCGTGCACAGCTCCGCAAGCTTCGCCAGCAGCCAAAACAACGGGGGAGAAGGGGAAGCTGGCCACTCACCACAAGCGCCCCACCCACCGAATCCTCAGCAAAGGACAAAGGAAACGTGACCAACGAACTGCGCATCACCGGCCCCGCCGACATTCTCAGCTTCATCCCGCACACCCTCGGTTTCGTGCCCCGGGAGTCTTTCGTGTTCATCACCATGCGCGGCAACACGCTCGGCGCGACCTTGCGCGTTGACGCTCCCGCGAATGCCGACCCAAAAGGTTTCGCCCGCGCCATGGCTGACTACCTTGCTTTGGACCGCCCGGCGAACGCGGTCCTGCTGGCCGTCTACAGCGACCAACACCCCGTAGCCGGGGCGCCGCGGCCGTTCTACGACCACGTCGAGGCCATCGTCGAGACGCTCGACGCCGCCGGTGTCCCGCTCAAAGACGCATGGCTGGTCACCTCCGGACACTGGAAGAACCTGCTGTGCGATGACGTGCAGTGCTGCCCCGTCCAGTCACTGGACGCCATCAAGGATGGGCACTTGAACGCCGAAATGATCTACCGCGGCAGCAGCTACAGGAACGCCGCGGGAGTGGACTACGCCCAATTCAACGGCCCGGCGGACACCGCCGACCAGATCGACCACGCCGGGCACGTGCTGCAGTACAGCGAGGAGATCAACGCCCGTGAACTCTGGGCACACGCCATCGAACGCAAGGGCCGGATCAGCGCGGAAGCGGCCGTGCAGTTGCTGGCCTGCTTCCAGCTCCCCAGCCTGCGGGACACGTTGCTGTGCAACGTGATCGAACCCGATCGCCTTGACGCGCAGGGCAGTGGGGACCTCCTGATCGGGCACGGTATCGCCCCGGACTGGGCCCGGGTCGACCGGGCCGAGGAAGCCGCACGAGCCCTGATCGCCGCCGCACCGGAAGGCTACCGCGCCCCGCTGTTGACCCTGATCGGCTGGCTCGGCTACCTCAAAGGCCAGTCCACAGTCGCAGCCGTGCACTTCGCCGCCGCGTTGGAGGACGTCCCCGGGTACCGGCTGGCTGAACTGATGGACGAGCTCATCATCCACGGCAAGATCGCCCCCGTCGCCGCCGACGAATCCACAGGGTACAAGAAGCACTAAACCCACAGGGGCCGGACCGGCAACGGTCCGGCCCCACCGGCGCGTCGGCGGCCTCCCCCGCTGGCGCTCCTCCGGCCGCCGACCACAACGCTGACGCGGGCGAAGCCCCACACCAGGCACCTGCTCCATCGTCGGGCTACAGTGGAACAACCACCGGTTCCACCGACGCCAGGGAGCAGCACCATGAGCCACGACTTCGTCCTCACCGAAGACGACGCACCCTCCGGCAACACCCATACCGAAGACATCCTCGAACTGAGCATGCTCACCATGGACCCTGGATCCGCCATCGTGGACATCTCCTGGGAGAAAACCCCTCAAGACTTCTAAACCCGGCAGCGAAGACGCTGCCCCCACGAGTTTCCTTTTGCTGAGGGAAAACAGGAAGAGCCGGCACCCAACGGGTGCCGGCTCTTCCGCCCTATAGACGAGCCGTTCACCCCGGGTGGGTGGGGCGGTCCGCCGCAGGTGGTCGGCTGTCATGGTGGGTTGCCGGCGGCGGACCGCCGTTCCCGCCAAGGGATGCTGCGTTCCAGCCCTGGGTGGGGCGACCCGCCGGATCCGGAGCGAACCTTGTGCGCCGGTGGGGTGCTAGGGGCGGCTCGCCGGGGCGACCCGGGAAACGGGCGTCCACTGCGCTTCGCTTCGTGGCCGGCTGTTGGGTGCTGCCGGTCCGTCGCAGGGCTCCTGCCCGTCATCACCTGGTGTGCCTAACGGCGTTTTGGCTGCTGTCCTGACGGATTGTACGTGCCCGCTCCGGCCCGTCTAGCCCCTCCGTAAACTCCGGGGCCTGCGGTGCAGGAAATGCCCTGCGGCGCTCCTGCGTCGCTGATTTCCTCCGGGAATTTCCTGTCCCTTGCCCAAAGGGTAGACGGGACTGCGTCGGGCACAGCTCCGCAAGTTTCGCCAGCAGCCAAAACAACGGGGGAGAAGGGGAAGCTGGCCACTCACCACAAGCGCCCCACCCACCAACTTTCTCGGCAAAAGAAGGAGCAACACCATGAACGCAGCGCCCACGCTGGAAATGCTCGACCCCACCACCCTGACCGTTGACATCAACGTCCGCAAAGACGCCGCCCTGACCACTGACTTCATCACCAGCATCAAAGAACACGGCGTCATGGAGCCTGTCATCGCCCACCGCAAGGACGACGGCACAGTGCATGTGCTGATGGGACAACGCCGCACCTTGGGAGCCATCGAAGCCAAGCGCCCCGAAATCCCGGTGATGATCATCAACAGCCCCGAAGAAGCCGAACGCATCGTCACGCAGGTTGTGGAGAACATCCAGCGCGCCGAACTGACCGAAGCGGACGAAGCCGACGCCTACCACCAGCTGTCCCTGATCGGAGTGTCCGCCGCCGCGATCGCGAAGAAGACCGGCCGAACCAAGGCCACCGTTGAAGGCGCGTTGAAGGCCAAAGCATCCGAAGCCGGGACCGCCGCCCTAGGCAAGGGCCTCACGATCGAGGAGGCCCTGCTCATGGCCGAGTTTGAAGGGGACGAGCAAGCCACAGCCGAGCTGGAATCGGTCATCCAGGACGAACCCGACCAGCTGTTCCACGTCGCCCAGCAACTCCGCGACGACCGCGCAGCAGCCGCCGCCGTTGCCGCCCTGATCGCCACACTGGAAGCCCAAGGGAAGGCCATTGTTGAGTACGCCGGAAGCTATGCCGACGAAGAGAACCTTTTTGTCTCAGCAGCCAACCGGGCCGACGGGGAACCGGCCACGGATGAGGACGCGAACGCCGCCTTTGTTTCGACCAACTATCGGGGCGAGCACACTGCCAAGCCTGTCATTACCGGATGGAAGGAACTGGGATTCACGCCGAAGTATGAGCGGTATGACGGCGGCAGCAACGTCCAGAAAGGGCCGATGACCGAGGACCAGAAGGCCGAGCGGAGAACCCTGATCGCCAACAACAAGGCCATGGAATCGGCCACCACCGTACGGCGGGAGTTCGTCAAAACCCTGTTGGCGAAGAAGCAGGCACCCAAGGGCTGGCAGTACTTCACCGTTCACGCCATTACCCACCACACCGAAACCGCCCGGAGTTACGACGGCGAAGTAGCCGCCGAGATGGTCAGCGCGAAGATCGACGGACAGAAGTCATGGGCATGGAACCCGCTGAAGGATCACGTGGCGAAGTCCACGACCCGGCCCGAGTTCTCCCTGATCGCGCTCGTTTGCGCCGGATATGAGAGCACCATCGCCAAGGACTCATGGCGGTCCCCGTCCCAAACCCACCGGGACTACCTGAACCAGATCGTCACGTGGGGCTACACCGCCAGCGAGGTTGAGCAGATCATCATCGACAGCGGCAAACCAGCCGAAGAAGAAGCGGCATAAGAGACCTTGCCGGGCGGAACCCCCACCGCCAGGCAAGGCCCGGCCACTCATCACGGCAGGGCCGGGAACCTCCCGAATGTCGGGCGGTCCGCCGCCCAAGGGCGAACCACAGCAGCCACTCACCAGCGACGGACCGCCATTCAACGCCACCAGGCATAAGCCCGCGAAAAGCCGCGCCTCGCCGGCTACCCGGCTACTCCATCGACTCACCACCGAGAAATTTGTCAGAGACCACAGCTAGGCTCATCCCATGACACCACGAACAGGAGTCACCATGACCACGCAGACATTCGAGGGCTTCTCCCTCTCTGAAATCTTCCCTGGCCTGAATGACATCCTGGAGCGCTGGATGATCGGGGCAGCAATTTTCGGGATCGTCGCCACCATCTACCTCTTTATCCAATGGATAATCGCCCACTCCAGGATGGAGGACATCGATTCCGACACCCTTCCGTTCGACTTGGGCTTCGTCACCGCCATCTCCCTGCCCCTCATCCTGCTGAACAGCATGCGCAGCATTACCGGACTGATCCTCGGCGCAGTGATCGGAGCCATCCTCGCCCTGACCACCTACCTTCTCCTGCGCCGACGCCGCGCAACCCACACACGAACCACGCGCTGACGCGCACGTCTTCAGTCTTGTAGACCGACCCACAGTCTTCCTTTTTGCCGAGGAACAAAGCAGGACCGGCCCGCGCCGGCCCTGCTTTGTTTAACCCTCAAAAACCGGACACCTTTCCCATGGGTCAAGACAACCGCCGCCGACCATCCACCCGCTGAAGAACTGTTCTTTTCAGCCGGGACCACACACAGGGAACTGCTAAAGCACCCCACGCAGGCACAGGAACCCACCGCCCAGAGCCGCTCCTAACGAAGCCGGGGGAGGGCCGCCGGCCTACTACGCGCAACACCAAATCCACCATTCGAATGGGGGCGCAAATGCTGCACAAAATGAGGTTAAATATCCCTAGAAATAGCGCCAGTATCCTTTTTATTCGATTGGATAAACGGTAGGATAGAGGTAGCAAGTCAGCCAGACGAACCTCACCAAAACTGATACGAAACGCAGGACTGAAAATGACTTCCTCAACCACCGCATACATGATCTACACCAAGCCCGGTTGCCCGAACTGCGACCGCACCATGGAGTACTTCGACTCCAAAGGCATCAGCTACACGCCCGTGGACATCACCGAAGTGCCGGCAGCGCTGGAGTACATCACCGCCGAGCTCGGCTACACCCAGGCGCCCGTTGTCGTGAACAACTCCGATGACCAGGACCACTGGTCAGGGCTGCGCCGCGACAAACTCGTCCAGGCAGCCATGAACCACAAGGCAGCGTGACCACCATGAAGAGCGCGTGGGAAGAAGAGGAACGGTTCCGGCTCAGCGGCCGTCGACAAGACGACCTGGAAGAGTTTGGCCGGATCGCCAACCCCTCCGCCACCATCAACGTCCCGGCCCCGGACCCCCACGAGTTCGCTGCCATGAACTACCCGAACATCACCCCCGACCTGCCGCCATGGCCCATCGGGACCATCTGGGACCCCTACGCAGAAGACCCCGGCACCGCGAACCACTACCAAACCGACGCAACCGACGACATAACGCCTCAGAACGAAACCAGAACCCACACCGAGAACACCAGCAGCACACGAGGAAAAGGAACCATCATGGCCGGGGAAACCACCATTACCGTCATCGGAAACCTCACCAACGACCCCGAACTCCGGTTCACCCCATCAGGGTCCGCGGTCGCGAACTTCACGATCGCGTCAACGCCGAGGACCTTCGACCGGCAAGCCAACGAATTCAGGGACGGGGAGACGCTTTTCCTGCGCGCCAGTGCCTGGCGGGAGATGGCCGAGAACGTGGCCGGGTCTCTGACCAAAGGCACCCGCGTCATCGTCTCCGGTCGGCTGAAGTCCCGCTCCTACGAAACCAAAGAAGGCGAGAAGCGCACCGTGATCGAACTCGAGGTAGACGAGATCGGTCCCTCGCTCCGGTACGCGAACGCAAAGGTCAACCGCACCCAACGGGGCAACAACAAGGGCGCCGGGAACGCCGGCAGTTTCGGGAACCAGTCCGGCGCTGGGCAGCCTGTCCAGCAGGAGGAGGACCCGTGGGGGCTCCCTGCAACCAGCAACGCCGGCCCCTGGGGCAACGGCCCCGACGCTGAGCCTCCGTTCTAAGCCGCCCGTGGTGTCGGGACGGACCACTACGCTGCCCCCGGCACCAGCCCACCCCTCAAACAAAGGATACGAACGTGAAAAATCCAAGGGAGTTGTTCAACGCAGCGGGCGAGGCGTTGCACCGGCGCTTGCTCAATCACGATCAGCCGCCGTCCGGGCAAGGACGCAAACCACGGGAGAACCGAGGACTATTGTCCGGATGGGTTCGGCAGGTCCCCTGGAAACTGCTGCAGCAGAGGAGGCCGGGCTGCAGGGACCGCTCACCTGCAGCTGCACCCTTTCATGGACAGCAGAGCTCCGTGTTGACCGAAGACCTGCCACGCTGGCTCGCCCAGGCCCTTTCGGAGGCGACGGTTCAAGAGCTGCACTGTGGCGTCATCAACGCCCCGGTGAACTGGCAGGAGCTCGCCCGCAAGCAACCGGCCGAGGTCCAGTACTTTGTCGGCGAGGTGGCCGGCCAGTTTGATGAGCTGTGGGCATGGGCCAACAATGAGGAGCTGCAACCCAGTTTGGCCGTGAACCTGGTTCCCGAACCGGGTGGGCTCATTGGGGTGTGGAGGTTCGAGTTCGCGACCACCGCGTCTGCCGGACAGATCAAGGAAGCCACCGCCATCATGGCCAGGCGCACTCGCGAGCCGGGAGACCACGAGCCCTTCATCGAAGGAACCAGCAACAATTACGAGGACGATAAACGGGCCCGATGGACGTTCTATCTTTAGGCGGAACGAGCCCGACCAGGAGCGCCGATGTCCCAGCGCGCAGAAACCGGTCCGACGGCATGGTCGGGATCGCCGCGGGTGTGATCATCGTGGGCGTAGCGGTGGGTTTCTTCCTGAGGACCCGCTAGCGAGACGAACCCGGGAATGGCCCCGGACGCCGAGCCCTGTTCCTCACGGTGTGTCTACAGGAAGGCCTTGAACCCACCACACGTCTTAAGGGCAAGGAGCGCCGAAGGGAATATGAAGAAGTCGAGCGAGAAGAAGAGTCCCTACTTCACTGAAGAGGACCTGCAACAAATCAGGGCCGCGGTTCAAGCCGTGGGACCGCTGGAGGGTTACGCCTCGATCACAGACTTTGTTGAAGCAGCAGCACGGCGGGAGCTGCGTCGGCTGCAGCGCAAGTACAACGGCGGCCGGAAATGGCCGGGAGTTGAAGCCGGCGAACTACGCCCGGGCCGACGGACCCGGGAAGAGACCGCCCGCTACGAGGACCGCTGACATCGGGCGGGCAAGATCCCTCAGGGGCACCAGGGGGACCGGATTGCGAACGTCCGTTTCTAACCCGGTGCCTGACGGGGCAACAGCAGTAGCCCTTTCCCCGTCAGAGCATTATGTGGTGGACGCTTCTTGAGGAACAATCACCGGAGGCGTCACCAGTGCGCGGTTCAGATCACTGGCCATCAAAGGAGGCGAAGCACAATGAACCCAGACAATGAAATGATTGCGGTCGTGGTCGATATTGATGAGCAATACCCGGTGTTCAAGATCGTCGAAGACCCGGGGCCTTGCCCTGGGTCGGTTGCGCACCCTTCATCGGTGACGATCGAAGCCGATGAAACCACGGTTGAACATTGGAAGTCAGTCATTGATGCCTACGAGGACGTCCGTGCTCAAATCGCGGCGAAAGTAACGGCCGTTACGGGCGAGACCTACTCCGATTTCGGGTAATGCTCGAAGCAGGTAAGGACTGAGGATGACGCACGCTGCTGACCTACGCGCCTGGGCCCTGGGCGTCTTCACGCGCGAAGCAGGAACTGAGTTGCTGCTTCGGGCGTTCGATGGCCGGCTCGCCACCCCGGACCTCCCTTGGATCAGTACCCACGACACAGTCCACGGGGCGTGGATCGACTTCGACGGTATCCCCGCCTACGCAGACGCCTATCCCGGGGAGGAACAAGCGATCTTGCGCGTTGCAGCCTCCCTGGGAGGCAGTGCATCTGTCGTCCTGGGGGATTGGCTGGCGGGTCTGCACTGCAAGCATGTACAGCTCGTCCTCGCGGCTGTGTCCCACGCGGCGGGAATCCACGAGCATTGGAGCGGTATGTCGTTCAACCCGGACGGTACTCCCGACACCATGATCACCAACACCGCCCTGTACCCGTGGCCGGAGAACGATGCCCAAAGAGACTAAGAGGAAGGGATCCTTCTCCACCGAGGAGGACCTGAAACAGATCCGTGCAGCCGTCCAGGCTGTCGGTCTTCATGAGGGTTACGCCTCCATTTTGGACTTCGTTGAAGCAGCAGCACGCAGGGAACTCCGGCGCTTGCAGCGCAAGTACAACGGCGTCCGGAAATGGCCCGGCGTTGAAGTCGGTGAGCTTCGCCCGGGCCGCCGCACCCGCGAAGAAACGGCCCGCCACGAAGACCACTGACAGCAACCACCCGTCCCGCGTGCCGCGCCCGGCCTGCCCCCTTAAACGCTGGGATCACCCGGCTGGTTCTTTGCCGACCAGCCTCATTGGACGTCTGCCGGTGGGGCGTTGTTGTCGGTGGCTGTGATGAGGGCATGAGGATTCCGGTACGGACCGTGTCACCGGGCGGTGCGGTACCGCCGGGCCGGCTGGGCTATGACCTGAACGCTCCGGTGTTGTTGCTGCACACCATTCACAGCGCGGACGCCTTCGAGGAACTGCAGGTCACGGGACGGATTCTCCCCGATCCGGCCCGGGCGGAACCGGTTTTCGCGGAGGCCTATGCATGGATGCTGCGCCGGATGGGCGAGCGTCTTCCGACCAGGGGGAGTGGGGCGTTGTGGTTGTGGGCGAAGCTGCCCAGGGCGGAGTTGGTGGACTCCTGCAAGCGGCCGCGGAACGAGGTCTTGTTAACCTGCCGCATCCCGCGGGAGCGGGTGTTGCTCTCGGACTTCATCGCCTGGCACCAGGTGCTGAACCGGCAACCTTATGTGCTGCCGCTGCCGGGGGAATCCAGTGGGGATTTCTCTCCACGGATCGACGCGGTCCTGGATGATTTCTGGCACCGTGCCCAGGCTGCAGGGATTCGGGACGAACCGGTCAGTTCCTGGTCACCGGAGCTGCGCGCCGAGATCGAAGCGTCGTGGGAGCCCATCCTTGACCTGGCCAGCTACAAACGTGGATCCGTCTGGCAGGGAACCGTCCATGAACTGCGCGCCTCCGACGTCATCGACGCCGCCCGCATCACCCGCTGACCCACACCTCCCATGGCCAAACCCCTGGAAGCGGTCACCGTCAAAAACCAGCCGACCAAGGACCCCCGTCGTCCCGGCCGAAAAACCCCAACCCCATCCAGCAGGGAAGCCGGGCGCCCACGCCTTGGATGCTTCTATATTCGTCAAGTAGTGGAACTCGTGACGCATAGCCGCTGAGGTGGGCTTCTTGGTGGTAGGTTCGCCTCATGATTTCCGAGGACGCCGCGCTTCCGGCCGGTTGGCGCATGTCTGAGCAGCCTAGAAGCTCATTGCCGGCGGGTTGGTCCTTCAAGGGGTTTGAGGAGGAGTCTTCGTGGCTCGGGGATGACGTCCTCAATGCTGCGGAGACTGCTGTTCTTCCACCTGGTTGCGATGACAGTGTGTGGATTCTGCACAATCAGTATGTATGTCCTCCTGATGTTGATCCCGGCCCGCTCGGTGACGACGATAATGGCCCCGTCTACCCCGTGGCTCCGCCTCCTGAATTTGTGAGGTTTACGTGGAGGGAGGTAGCCAATATCAAGGGCGTTCCGCTGCGGGGAGACTTTCGGGGGCTTGAGGTTCCGCCGTGTTTTCGCTGGGGAGCAATGCTTGGGTGGGATGAGGCGGGGCTGGTTGTGCCCGGAGCCGAATTTGTCTATCAGCCTTTGGACGCAACCATCGGCCAGGTGGAGCTTGAAGCACTTCTACCTCTGTTGAGAACAGCGACCCAAACTAATGGGGTCGAAGGAATGTTCTCCTATATCGATCGAAACGCGGATGACATTTCGGGCCGGGTGGTCGGTCCCGATGGAACTATGCGTCGGCGTGTTTTCTCCTTCGAATTGGATGCTCTACTGCCGGCGCTTCTGCAACCAGGTCTTCCTAATCGGACTCCTGAATTTTGGTGGCCAGAGGACCGGGCATGGGTCGTTTGGACCGACTGGGACTTGCTGGGATCTAAGGTTTTCGGGAGCAAGAAACTGATCGAGACGCTTCGGAGTCACCCCGACCTTGAAACTTTGGACTGGTTCCCAGTCCAAGCACATCCTCAAACCACAGGGACCTCTTAGCGGATTATCGATTGCATAACCCCCGACGTACCTTGCCGCGTGCATAGAGCGGGCGTTCGAAAGGATTCGCAGTGCCATATGGTTCTGGCCGGACCGTGGTTCCCGCAAGCGGTCCATCGGAATGCTGAGGGTAGCTCGTGCTGCGCGGGTGGCGTCCATGGAATCGGATTTGCCTTGGTATCTGCCCAATCGCTGGTTCGGGACGGGAGCTTCAATGACTTGGAAGCCAGCGGCGGTCGCCTGTTGCCGGAGTTTCGCGCCATACGATCCTGTTCCTTCCATGGAGAGCAGAACTTGCTCAGGAGAGGCTTCGGTGCGACGCAGGATCCAAGACAGTGCGCGGGTGCCTCCCGTTGGAGTAGCGGGGAATGTTTCGTTCGCTCGCTCTCCGCCCGTGGCGGTGTTGATGATGGCTAGGGTGTGAGTCTTGGCGTGGGTGTCAATGCCGACGACGTAGCCGAAGTGTTCTGCCACAATCATCTTTTTCCTCCTAGGTGCCGGGAATCGAAGCGCGTCGGTGGGGTTACGGCGTGGCAGGTCTGTAATGGGCCACACCCGTAATCGAGTGGGCATGCTTCTAATCAGGCCAGCGCTGTAGACAGAACCGATGCCGGGCCAGGCCAGGGCGGACATATCCAAGAAAGCGCACTCCGGAAAGCTCAGTTCGGAGGCAAACCCATGGGTGAGTCACGCCCTGGCTCGGCCACAGCACCAGACTGCCAGCCGCTCACGGAGCAGCCGGGTAAAGACTTACAGACCATGGGAAACGGCCCCGTCTGACGTATGTCCTGATGACTGGGTCGGTGGCCGTCTGTGGTTGCGGTTACCAGAGCTTTCGGAAGACAGGGCGGATGAGTCCTGGTGAATTTGTTTGGAGATGTGCTTCGAGCGTGGTCTTCAATTCGGTAACTTGTTGTGCGGTCGCACGTGAGTCTTCCCTTGCTGCGACGGCGGCTAGATCCTGTCTTGCTGACGCGCGCCGTGCGAACTTCGTCAACATCCAGGCGCGGCGGGGCATTTTGTAGCGCTTTGGCTCGCAGTACCGCCGTGGACGAGTCGTCGAAGGAGGGCCTGAGGTGACGTTCGAGCTGTCCATGATTGGGGTCAATTCGGGTTATCCACCGCTGGATCCTTTTGGGAGCCTTTACGGTAGCTCCCTCGGCAGCCGCAGCGGTGGATAACCCATAAGAATTGTCCCCGGTGGTGGACAGCGGCAACGACGCTGCCACGGTTACGAAACGGAACCCGCACCTGACATATCGGACAGCTATGGGCGCGTCATGTGTGCGGGAAAAGCAGCGCAGCGGTTGGGCTTTTGCCGTGCCTATGTGAGCGGTGGGCTTAGTTGCTTTGGGTGTCCTCGTGCCCGGGTGCCGTCGCACCGGTGGGGTTGTTGTCTGTGGTGGTTTGGGTTTTGGCCTGGTTTTTGCGGCGGCGTGCGATGGCGGCTGGTTCGAGTCCGAGTTTTTTGAGTTCATCGGGGCTCCATCCGTCGCGGGTGGCTTTGACGTAGGCGCGTTTGTCGTCGCGTTCGGCGGTGGCGAGTTGTTCCTTGAGGTCGGTGACTTTTTGGCGTGCTTTGACGAGTTCTTCGACTGATGTGATGCGGGAGTCGAGGATGGCGCGTGCCTGGTTCTTGGTGCGTTCGATGTCGATGGGCATGGTGGTTATTCCTTTTCCGTGGTGGGAGCTTTAGCGGCTGTAGCTGGCGTCGGTGTGTGCGCTGGAGGTGTTTGTTGCCGGGGTGGCTGTGGCACCGCTGGGGGCAGTGCTCGGTGTCGTGGCCGGGGTCTGCGGGAACGACAGCTGGTAGGGCTTCAGGGCGGCCGGCAGAACCGGTACGACCGGTTCGGGGTCGTAGCGTTCCTGGTAGCTGTTGATGACGTCCTTGAGTGTGGGCTGGCGGTAGGCGTCGATGACCTCTTCGCGGCTGGGGATTTCTTTGGCCACCATGGTGGCCAGGGTGCTGGCGTGCTGGCGTTGATCGGCAGGCAGCACGGAGTCGATGGCGCGTTCAAGGGCTGGAACGGCTGCCGCCTGCGCGGGAGTCAGTGCTGTCGGGGTTTCCCGGGCTGTGCTGTGCCTGGAGGGCACGGTTGGGTCTTTGGAGCCGTCCGGAAGCTGGGCTTGGATGGCGATGGTGTAGCCGTCTTCGTGGATACGGGCGGAGGTGCCGGTCGAGGACCGGAGGCGGTCGGTGGCGAGTGATTCGATGATGCCGGCGACCTGGTCGGTTCCGCCGTGGAGCAGGGTGGCTGCTTTGTCGACCAGGTAATGGTCCGGGTCTGGTTGCCGGTCGATGGCGAACTCAACGGAGATCCGTTCTGGTCCGGTTCCGGACGCGTCCAGGTAGTGGGCGTCGGTGAGGCGCGGAGCGCCGGTGATGTCTTCGTTCAGCATGGTCCCCCCAAAGGATTGTGGCTGGTCTCGGCACGGCCACCCTACCGTGTCCTTGCTCCCTTATCGGGCACGTTGGTGCGGCGGTGAGTATGTCAACTGTTTTTGGCCCCGGTAGGGCGGTTATATCTGGCCCCGTTTGGGGTGGGCTGTTGTCCTGATTCTGATTAAGCGGAGGATGATTCCTGCAGCAAACATGAGGATTCCGAGCCCGACGGATAGCGGTGGAAGGGTTGCGACGAGGGCCACGCATGCGGCCGCGCCGAGGATCTGAAGGGCTTTGGGATAGCGGCGGTCCATGTCCGGTTGGGTGTAGGCGGCGATGTTGGCGATCAGGTAGTAGATAAGGACGCCGAAGGACGAGAATCCGATGGCCCCGCGTAGGTCGGCAACGGTGATGATCGCGCAGATCACCACGGCAAGGGTGACTTCTGCGCGGTGGGGAACTTTGTATCGGGGGTGGACGGCGGAGAGCCAGTGCGGCAGGTCGTGTTCACGGGCCATGGCCAGGCTCGTGCGCCCGAGTCCAGCGATAAGGGCGAGCAGGGCACCGAGGGCCGCGATTGCCGCGCCAACCCTGACAACGGGACCAGCCCAGGGCATGGTTCCTGACTCGACGGCAGCGGCCAGTGGTGTTGCGTTCGCAGCGACCCGCTCCGGGCCAATGCTTGCCAGCAAAGTCACGGCAATAACCGCGTAGACGATGATCGTGATGCCAAGGGCGATACTGATGGCGCGTGGGATCGTTCGTTTGGGATCGCGGACCTCCTCACCCATGGTCGCAATCCTCGCGTAGCCGGCAAACGCGAAGAACAACAGCCCCGCGGACTGCAGGATCCCATACCAACCGTGAGCGAGCAGGCCGTCCCCAAGGATCCTGGCTGGATCCGGGGCGGACCCGCCCCAGCAGGCGGCAACAGCTGTCGCGAGGGCCGCCAGCACCAGCACGACGAGGACGCGGGTTAGTCCGGCCGTGCGCGTCACGCCGTGGTAGTTCACTGCCGCGAGCACGATCACGGCCGTGATGGCCACCGGGCGTTCCCACCCTGGCGGGGCGGCATACGCAGCGAACGTCATCGCCATTGCTGCGGCGCTGGCGGTTTTGCCGATTACGAACCCCCACCCGGCCAGAAACCCGGACCAAGGTCCGAGCCGTTCACGTCCATAGACGTACGTGCCTCCGGAAGTCGGGTAGGTGGCGGCAAGCTGCGCGGAGGATGTCGCGTTGCAGAAAGCCACTACCGCGGCGACGACAAGCCCGACCAGCAGCCCTGAACCGGCTGCGGCCGCGGCAGGAGTGAAAGCCGCGAACACGCCGGCGCCGATCATCGAGCCAAGCCCGATCACAGACGCGTCAAAGGTGCCCAAACGGCGGGCCAGTGACTGGGGATTAGTCATGCAGTTGCTCCTTCGAGGATGCGGGGAGGACTTCGGCTGCAAGCTCCGCAATGGAACGACGCCCCTCGGCCAGCGCGTCCAGGCCGGCGTCCGTGGCCCGATAGACGCGCCGGGGCCGGCCGTCAACGGTCTCCTGACGGGAGACCAGCAAACCGTCCTGTTCCATCCGGTGCAGTGTCGGATACAAGGTGCCGGGCGAGACGGAGTAGCCGTGGTTGGACAGCTCTTCAGACATCCACGCGCCGTGGATGTCTTCCTCCGCTGCATGGTGGAGGATATGCAGCCGCACCGCCGCACGCATCAGTTCACGCATCTCACCCTCACGTATCGTAAACAAATATCGGATTCCGATATTTGTTTACGATACCTCAGCTGGGTAGTCAGGCGAACGTCCGGCCGCGCCCTATTAGTTCTGTGCGTTGGCGAGGCTGTGGGCGAGCCGGTAGGAGTCGGTACCCGTTTCGATGATGGTGCCGTTGAAGGTGAGGCGGTCCACAATCGCGGCGCAGAGCCGCGGGTCGGTGAAGGTCTTGGTCCATCCAGAGAACGATTCATTGCTCGCGATCGCGATGGAGTTCTTTTCCTCGCGTTCGGTGAGGACCTGAAAGAGGAGTTCGGCGCCGCGGCGGTCCAGTTCCATGTATCCGAGTTCGTCGATGCAGAGCAGGTCGACCCGGCCGTAGCGGGCGATGGTCTTGGCGAGCATCTTTTCGTCGGCCGCTTCGACGAGTTCGTTGACGAGCCGTGTCGCGAGGGTGTACTTGACCCGGTAGCCCTTCTCAGCGGCCGCGGTGCCCAAGCCGATGAGCAGGTGGGACTTGCCGGTGCCGGAGTCCCCGATCAGGCACAGTGGTGCGCCTTTGCGAATCCAATCTCCGGTTGCAAGGGTGTTGATCGTGGCGGGGTTGATGTTTGGGTTCGCGTCGAAATCAAAGTCCCCAAGCCATTTATCCCGTGGAAAGTTCGCCGCTTTCACGCGCCGGATCGATGATCGCCGATCCCGGTCATCGCACTCGGCAAGCAACAGCTCGGCCAGGAACCCCTGATACGAGAGCTGCTCTTTGCCCGCGACGATCAGGGCTTCGTCCAGGACTGCCCTGACTGTGGGCAAGCGAAGGCGTCGGCAGGCCTGGTCAACGGCCGCGACCGCTGCTTGTTCGGTCAGGCCGCGGCGCCGGCGCAAGGTCGGAGTGATGGTCATCGCGGGCGTGGTGGGACTCATGAGATGTTCTCCTTCGACACAGAAACGGCATTCGTGGTTGCACGTTTGGCGAGCAGCTCGTCATAGCCGGCAATTGATGGCAGAGGCCGTGTGTCCGGTGGAAGGCCTGCGATCACCGCGGCAGGATCCGTGAGCCGACGTTGGGTGAGACTGACAACCCGATGCACTGTCACCCCATCATGAGCACCGGAATGACGATCCGCGCTGGCCCCACCCACGAGAGGGATGGTGTTGGCGGCGTGACGACGCGCCTCGACTGCGACGACATCAGCACTTACCGCTCCGACCTTGAGAGCTGCGGTCATGCCGGCCACGACGTCGTCGGCGTCCATGGAACGGTGAAGCAGGAGCACATCGATCAGTTCCCGGGTCCCTTCGGCGTCGCCGTTGACCTTGCGGGTCTCGGCCCAGAACGCCTCATGCACTGCGGTGAACGTGCCGGCCTCACGCGCCCTGGCCAACGCCGTGGACCCGGGCAGCGCCCCTGGCTTGGTCTTGAGGACCTCCAGGTAATGATCCAGTTGAACCGACTGCCCGGCTTTCGCGGCGATCCGCTGATGCCTGGCAACCACGGTCCGGCCGTCAAAGACCAGCAGTTCTGAAGCCCGGAGGGAGACCCTGAGCCGACGGCCGATAAACCGGGCCGGAACGGAATACTTGATCATCCGCACCGTGATCATCGAGGACCGGTCCACCCGTGGCGTCAGCACCAGACCTGGATCGAATACCTCTGCCGGCAACGGTGCCAGAAGTGGCTGCTCGGCCTCGAAGTCCTGGCCGATGGTGCGGATCCGGTCATTGATCCGGCGCCGCGCATCGACCTCTTCCCAGGCCTTGATCTTCGTGTTCAGCTCGTCCAAAGACTTCACGACCGGCATTGGGGAGAGCCTGTTACGGCGGAACCAGCCAACCTCACCCTCGACACCGCCCTTTTCATGGGCCCCGCTGATCCCCGGCTGACAGTAGAAGGCATCAAAGCCGTAATGGGATTTGAACAGCACCCAGCGGTCATTCTCTTTACGTTGCCGGCCCTGGCCGAAAACAACGGCCGTCACCGCACTGGTGAGGTTGTCATAGCGGATGTGCTTAGTCGGGACGCCACCAAGGACGCTGAATGCCTCGATGTGGCCTTCCAGGAACGCTTCCTGGGCCTGCGTCGGATAAATCCGGTGGATAGCTTTGCCCGAGTGGGAGAGCCGGAGGATGAACATGTGGCACTTCGTTTTCACCCCGTCCAGAACCACCCAGACCTCGCCGAAGTCCACCTCGGCTTCAGCACCCGGGGCATGATCCTGCGGAATGAAAACCTCATGCCGGCGGCCCGCCTCAACATCGATCTCGGCCCGGCGCACACGAACATAGTCCCGGACCGTCGAATACGACAACACATGGGCATCGTGTTCCTCAAGGAGCCGTGCCAAGATCCGTCGCGCGGTATGGCGCTGTTTGCGCGGCGCCGTCGTGTCCTCGATCAGCATCTGATCGATCGCGGCCTTGAACGGCTCCAATCGATGGGACACGCCCCGGCGCGGTTTGCGCTCCGGCGGTTCAGCGGATTCAAGGGCTTGCCGAACGGTTCGCCGATGGACACCATGGCGACGTGCGAGTTCACGGATCGATAAGCCCTCGATCCTGGAATCCCTGCGGATCCTCGCGAACAACTCCACCCGTGCACCCATCCGGACCTCCAACAAGGCTCGTTCCAGCAATTGGAAACAAGCCTCAAGTGGGGCCACTTATAACCGTCACAACCACACCGGCGAGTCAGAAAGTGGGGCCAGAAATAACCGTCCTACCGGGGCCAAATAAACCTGTCACAGTCACGGCGGGTCGCCAATCCGCCCGCGCGGAGCAAGCTATACATTTACACGGGTGTAAATGGCGTGTCGCTCACGGACCCTAGCGGGTTCGTGAGCCACACTGGCTTGTGTGGTCCCCGGTTTGGGGTCGCTGCGCTGGGCGTTTTGGAGGGAGGTTTTGGAATGCCGGAGGAGGAGAGTGCTGGCCGTCCCGAGGTCTCCCGTCGTCGCCGGGCGAATGCCCCGGCGGGGTCCAAGAAGCGGCGTGACGTGTGGGTCACGGTGGAGGAGGAAGCGGCACTGATCGCTAGGGCCGAGCGGGAGAAGGTGACGGTCCCGAACCTGTTGGTGTCGGCTGCGTTGTCGGAGGGCACGGATTCGCCGACGGAGCGCCGGGGGATCATGGCCGAGTTGATGCAGCTGCACAATCTGTTGGCTCGTTCGTCGAACAACATCAACCAGCTCGCCCGGCACGCGAACGCCACGGGTGAGGTCCCGGTTGAGGCGGGGGAGGCGTTGAAGCATCTGCGCTCGGTGGCGAGGCGGATAGATGCGGCCATTGAGGGGTTGATGTAAGGATGATTCCGAACATCACCCGCGGTTCGCGGATGGCCGGCCTAATGGTTTATCTGGTCTCGACCGATGCGGACAAGACGAAGAACTCGCACACGGAACCGCGCCTGGTGGCCGGGGACGCGGCGATCATGGCGTGGTACGACGACGGCGTCCTGGACCATGAGGATGCGGTTGCGATCGCGAAGCACCTGGACCAGCCACGCAAGGCCTACGGGGTCGAGGTGAAGATCAAGGACTTCGCCTGGGACGCAACGAATAAGGAACGCGTGCACGTCGGATACAAGGACGCCAGCGTGTGGCACTGCTCGCTGAGTCTGCGGGCCGAGGAGGGCGCCCTGACCGATCAGCAGTGGGGCGACATCGCGAACGATTTCGTGGACGCCATGGGCTTCACCGCAACGAGTGGGAAAGCCCAGTGCCGATGGGCTGCGATCAATCACGGCACGTCCGAGAACGGCAACCACCACATCCACATCGCCGTCTCTTTGGTCCGGGAAGACGGGACCAAAGCCTCCACCCACGCGGACTACAAAAAGGCGCAGCAGACCTGCCGCCAGCTGGAGGTCAAGTATGGCCTTGAGCAGCTGTCGGCCGTGTACGCCACGCGCGGTTACGACCGGGCGGAGAAGGCCACCGCGGTCCGGGATGAACGCGAAATGCACCGGGTTTCGTTGGCCCGGAAAGTCCGCGCCAGCGCCAGCGCCTCCGCAACGGAGGCCGAGTTCGTCCGCCGCGCCCGCGACACCGGAATGCTGGTCCGGCCCAGGTATGCGAAGAACACCACGGACGTCATTGTTGGCTACTCCGTCGCCGAACGACCCAGACCGGGGGAGCGGCCCATCTGGTTCGGTGGCGGCACCCTTGCCACGGACCTCAGACTCGGTGCCCTGCGCGAAAACTGGATGGACACACCACAGCACGCGAGCCAGGCTGCGGCCGAATGGAACGCAGCCGCACGCAACAAACGCACCGTCTCCAGGACCGGCCGGGAGAAGGCCACACCGCCACCGGAGATGTGGGTAGAGTACACCCGCAACGCCACCGCCCTCGCCGAACAGCTCCGGGCTATTTCGCGCGATGATCACGCGACCTGGGCCAAAGCAGCCCGTGACGTTTCCGGAGCCTTCGCTGCCTGGTCTTACCGCCTCGAAGCAACCCCCGGACCCCTCGCAGCGACCGCTGCTGAACTGTCCCGCACGGCGCAATTGCGCGAGCCTCGCGAGCACAGCAAACCCATTTCGCTGCCCTCCATTGCAGGCACCGCGATGTTGTTCATGGCAGCCTCGTCCAGGAATCAAACCGCCGCCCAGACCGCGCTCATGGTCCAGCTGATCAACACCGCGTTCGCGGTGTACGAAATGCACGCCCAAGCCGGACGCGCACGTGAAGCCGGGCGCATCCGCTCCGTCGTCGAACACCAGCTGGCACCGTTCACCGCCAGCATGCCCAAGGCTGTGTCAGCGGGTGCTGAGCAACAGCCGGCCTCGGAGGCGGCAGTACCGCCACGAGCGATTGATATCGCACGGCGCGGCATCGCCCCGATCCGTCCCGGATCAGCCGTGCCCACCACGCCGACGGCCTCAACAGTAAAGACCTATCAGCCCAGCCGAAACGATTCCGGCCCGGGCCTCGACCGATAAGAATCACACCACTAGTGCAAGGGGAACACGATGAGTGAATCAGACGGAATGGACGACGTTCTGGACGCCGGGTTGCGCCAGTCATTGATGATCGCCTCACGCATTGCCGAGACTCTGGCCCGCCGCCGGCAGGAACACCAGCGGCAGCAACAACACTTGGACTCACAGGCAGCGCACGAAGCCCAAGCACGACTCTCCGCCGAGCGCGCCACCGCCCACGCAGCCCTCGCCCCAGTCGAAAACCAGTGGTGGGACAAAGCCCAACCCGCCGACATCGCCACCGCGTACGCGGTCGCCGAAGCCTGGAAAGACCACGACCCCACCGCCCTTGAAGCATCCGGAAAAATCCGTCAGGAAGTCCTGACCCGGTACGGCATCGACACCCGCGACATCGGCGCTGACGCCGCCTACCTCGAATCCATCGTCCACGCCATGAACGACGGAAAAACCCAAGCCGAGGCCTTGGCCGCAAGCGGCGAACAAGCACGCAAAGCCGCCGCCGAACACGATAAAGCCATGCAACTCCTCGCAGCCGCCCGCGCCGAAGAGCTCCGCGCCCAAGCGGCGAAACTCGCACCCGAAATGGAACGCCACCACGTACCCGTCGAGTACCTGGCCAACCCCGAACTAACCCAGGCCCTCCAACGTGCACACAACGCCAAAACCCCCAAAGCCCTCGACATCGCCGACGCAGACATCAAAGAACGCCTGTTTCTCATCGGCAAAGACGGCATCAACGGACCCGACCTGGATCAACTCCGCACAGAAACCGCAGCGAACATCAATGGCACCACCGAAGCCCACTTCAAAGACCCGGCGTTCGTGACCGCAGCGAAGAACCTGCACGAAGCGAAACTCCTCGCAGAAAGCGGCTTCACCGGGGACCAATGGTCAACCCAGGAACAACGCTACGAACGGGCCGAAAAGGAACTCTTTGCCCGCATCGAAGACCTCGGCCGGGACATCGAGAGCCGCGTCACCGGAAAGGACGACAGCAGCCGGATCAAAGACCAGGCACTCAAAGCGGAGACAGTGTCAGCGGATGGGTACGGCTCAGCCGAACACCACCAGAAATTCGCCGAATCCCTCACCACTACGGGCGCCACAGAACCTCAAATCCGTGGCCGGCTCGCAGCGGCCCGCAGCGAGGGAACACACCCCAACGCCGCCGTCACCTTGGCAAAGGCAGCGAAAGCACGTAGGAGCAGCCGCGGAACGGCAGCAGGTGCAGAACGAAGCAAGAACGGCCCCAGCCGCTGACACGAAATCCCGCAACCAAGGCGAACTGAAAGTTAGGGTGGATTATGGGTGATCAGGACACGCGGACGTTGCCGGCTGCGGCGAGATCTGGTGGGAAAATAAGGCCGAAGCGAAAGAGTTTCGCCCGCCGGCAGGAAGATGCCCGGAAGTGGCTTGAGCGGCTCGTGCCGCCGGAGAAGATCACCGAGGAGCGCATCAAGGAACTGGCCGCCTACGTCGACCGGTACAGGCCAGGCTCCCGGTACCAGCAAATCGCCGACGCCATGGTTAGAAACAACGAGCAACCGAGCTACGCGAAGGTCGCAGCCCGGTACCAAGCCCGTAAGGAAGCGTGGCAACGACGCAACACCACAGGCAAACCGGTAGAGCTAACGGAGGACGTCCTGGTCAGGCTTACATCCTCCATTGCCCAGTCATGGGCCGCCCACAATCGAGGGCCTTCCTGGACGGAGGTCGGTGAGATCATGGGCTGGGACCGACCTCAAACCCGGGACGCCCTTAACCGACTTTATACAGAGGGGGTTGTCTCCTTCAGTGCTGAAAGCGGTTCCCTCGCCCTGTCCGGAAGACCCTCACGCCGCGCCTACAGGGTAAGTACCTAGCCTCGCGCACCGTTCGCCCTTCCAGGTCGCTGAAGATGCCGTACCGAAGCGGCGCTGTGGGTCAGTCTCGGCTCGGCCACGAACTGACGGACTGGAAGTATTCGGTTGCATCAGCGTCTTCTGTGAACTCAAGCAGGTTGCCGATCTTCTGCTCCAGCACATATGAGCGGCTGTACAGGCTCAACTTAGCGAAGGGCGGAAAAACTTGAGTAGTCTTAGCTCAATTCCGGGTCGACCCTAAACAGGCACGCTTGCCGATATGCTCCTCAAGATCGCGAAGATAGTCGGGGAGGTGCCTGACGGATACTAGCGTCTTGGGTAACCCTGAGTGCTCGGGACTCCACATCGTGGCGGGCGGTGATTCGCTTTGGATGCTGAGTGCAGCTTTCACTAGCTCAAGTGCATCGGAGTGCCGTTGCAATAGATGCAGTGCAAAGGCCTGATTCGCCAAGCGAATCTGATCGTCACCAATGCTGAACATCGCAGCCTTTGAGAGGGATGCAAGGGCCGCTGACGGGTTGAACGCCAGCTGACAGAAACCCAAATTGTTCCACACGGTGGCATCTGCTGGCCTCAACTGGCTGACGCCGACGAATATGTCTGCGGCCTTGGTTGCGTCGCCCTGGCGCAGATGATCGAGAGCTTCCGACACGAACTCGTCGGCATCGAATCCGGCCGTGTGAGTAAACGACCGTGACTCATTTAGCGCGTCGAGGCATGCTGAGGTTAAGCGGTCCTGATGGACCGTACGGAGAGATAGGACGTTGCGGGGAATGCCGTGGTCCTCTTCACGGGCCACCCATTGCCATTCGGACAGGAGACTGGAAAGACTCCATGCGTCAAGTCTGGTCGCCGTGAGCCGGGTCCATAACCATAGCCCTGCTTCGTCTACGTAGTCGTGGGCAGGGAGGCTCATGAAGACGTGTTCGTCCGGTACTTGATTTTCGATCCTGCTGAGATGGCCTTCCTGAAGCACTCGGCCGAACCACTGGCTGAGACGCGGAACAAAGGTTGGGCCAAAGATGAACGACAGCAACGGGTCTTTCATGAAACTGTCAATTACGTTGACGCTGTCATCCAGATCCCGTAGCCAACTGGGCAGATTTATTCTGGTGCCCCGGATGCGCTCGGCCCGCGTTCCCAGTGTGCCGACACTCCCTCGCCGGCTCACGCCGTCGTGCTGGGACGCCACTCGCCTCGCAAAGCTTTCCCATTCGTCTTCGACAGGTGTCGAACGTGACCTGGTTGGAGCCAGGAGACCGAGGTCACGAAGCCTTCCCGATGCGGACCTTGATGCCGCAGCCAAGGCCAGGGTCAAGTTTAGGCCTCCAGAAGCAGCCCGGGCGACAGGAAACCCTCGACTGTAGAGTTCATGCCAGATCGCAGAAGCGTCGCCTTCGCCTGGTACCTGGGAACCTTCAAGCACGGCATTAGTGCAGGCTGTACGCAGACGCAGGAGAAGCGTGCTTGCCGTCTGCGTGCTCGTAGGTCTGTGTCTGTCTGAGAGGAAATGCCGTCGTACATCGAAATCTTCAACCCCAGCAACCACTTCGCGAGGAAGGGCACGGCCAGTCATGCGCAGTCCGCCAATGTTCTCGGTGACGACCGGTCGCTGGGTAAGACCCAATTCTTCGGCAACCTGGCGACATTGCTCCCCGCACGTCGGGCCTTCCTCGGTCACCGTGTAAAACGGACAACCGGGTGTTAGGCCGGGGCGAGTGCACGAGTCGCCATAGGCAACTAATGCATTAAGCAGCAATCGTTCGCGCGAATCTGAGTCGACCATTGCCCCCCGCTCTACATGTTTGGCTCACTCAGCCTACGCGAAACTGCGGGGGACTTCGGCTTTATGGGTGGGGCGTGATTGCAAGAACAGTGATAACGCTATCGTCGGGGCCGTAGTGCCAGAAGATCCTCCACGCCGATGGAGTGTTGTTCTCTACGTACGAGTCCCAAACGGCCTCGCCATTCACGCCAGACAAGGATGTGTATTTGTGTGAATTCAGGCCAGGGTGCTTCGGATCCTGCTGGAGTCGCCCCAAAGTGCGCCGGACTTTCTTGAGCTTCTTCTCTTGGTGACCGTCGCCCTCAAGGGCCTCCAATGCACTTATGGCCTCAGGAGTAAACATGAGGCTGAACGCCATTAGTCCTCGTCCTCTTCCTCGTCAACGAACTGGGTGAAGTCGCCGAGGGACTTGGCCTGGCCGGCAGCCGATTCGAGCAAACCG
The DNA here is from genome assembly GCF_019038615.1 of Paenarthrobacter aromaticivorans. NCBI lineage: Bacteria > Bacillati > Actinomycetota > Actinomycetes > Micrococcales > Micrococcaceae > Paenarthrobacter > Paenarthrobacter aromaticivorans. The sequence goes on along the minus strand of NZ_JAHOPC010000010.1, from coordinate 125,964 downwards.
CGGCTGAGGGCCTCCCGAATTTGGACGTCCTCCCAGACTAAGAGTTCGCGTTTCGGGATTGAAACTAGGGGGGTCAGCAGTATGGCGCCTTCGTCATTTACTGCGATCGCGTAGCGGTCGTCGCGTCGCACGCCAGCCTTTCCTACGGAGATGCGCGCTCGTTCATCGGCGCTGACTTCTCCAACGGGCGTGAACTTTGTGCTGTCCATTGAGTTCTCCTTGGTAACTTTCGTACAGAGTATAACGTCGGAGGGGTATCGCCCATATTCCCCGCCGGGGTAATCAATGTAACTCGCCGCCCTTCAACTGTCGAGCACTCTCGCAAAAGAGCTCCCCAGGCACGAAGCGTCGGAAGAGCCGCATCGAAAAGTGAGGTGGCGCCCTAACTGTTGTGATGACGACCGTCTTGGCAGCGACCGCCACCGCTTGCGTTGCCTCAGTCGTCTGCGCCATTGGCGTTGGCATCGCTATCAGAGCCGCCAGCGCGGCCATCGGATACACTCCGGGGGCGCCGCCGGCGCCTCGGCGGGGCGCTGGCGCTGCATCAGCGAACCCTGCAAAGCAGTCCTTGCAGACAGCGCAACAGCAAACCAAAACTCTAGGAAACCAGGCAACAGCCCGGGCTGCGGCCGCCCCCACATCAAATGCAGGTGCAGGCGCGAGCACGGCTGCAAAGGCGTGCTCGTTTGTTGGCTCTACCGCAGTTCTTATGGCCGACGGAACGAAGAAAGCCATTGAGGAGATCCAAATTGGTGACCGCGTTGTCGCCACCGACTCAGAGACGGGGGGAACAAGAAGGCAAAGCCGTCGAGCAGGTCTTCGTCCACGACGACACCGTCGAAGATCTTGTGGTTGGCACGGAAACCATCAGGACCTCTGAGGACCATCCCTCCTGGTCGGCAACCGATCACCCCTTCGAACGCGCCGACAAACTTGCTTCCGGCGAGCAGGTCCTAGATGCTGCGGGGTGCCTGGTTTTCTCTCGGAGTCCATTTCGTTGCCGGGCCGGCTGGGATGCAGGTCGGAATGGGAAGGCGTAACCTGACGCAGTATGGGGCATTGTCGTGCTTCTGGATACGGGACAAGAGTTCCCTAACTGCCATGGGCTTTGGGTGTTTTGGCTTTTCTGAGGTTGGGGCGGCTTGCCAGGTGCTGTCGAATCCGATCCGCGACGGGTATGGGGACGGGCCGGGTCCCTGGCCAACGACCCGGACTACGCCGACACATCAGCCGCCGAGAAAGACCGCGCGGACCGGGACCTCGTCCAGCAATGGAAGGTCCCGGGGATCCGGACAAGGCACGCGAAGCCGGCGTCGTCCTCACGGATGCGAAAAAAGCGCGAGGCGGCGGGGGAGTAAGCCGCCATGGCCGCGGGCGCGGCGTACGAGAAGGCCAGCCGTCTGGAAGCCGAGGCGGCACGGATGCGCGCCGCAGGAGCACCTGAACGAGGCATCGCCGCCAAACAATTCGGAGAATCCCAACAGAAATACCCGGCTGCCCAGGCAGCCGCCGGAGCCGGCAGAACCACCGGGAAGGTCAAAGCCAAGCCCCCAAGCGGGTCAGACATAGGCACAGCACCTCGGCCGCTAAGGTGCCTACACACACGGCGGTATTGAACGCCTCTTCGTTATGCGGACTTCTGGCCCGGAAGACAGCACGCATCAGCCCCAGCGTTGGTCCGCTGGGGCTGATTTTCGTAGGGTGGTTTTGCTATAGGGATCGTGTTGACTCCAAGCCGTTCATTGCGCAGTCAAACGCTGCAGCCACCATCCCGGCGTCGCCGCAGATATTGATGATCTCCGCCTTAACCTTCTTTACGGGGCTGTAGATCATCGGCGACCAAACACTTTCGCCGTCCTTGATGGGTTTGTTAGTCAGGTCGATTGACTGCGTGTAACCGGTGTCCTGGACTGCGCGCAGGCCAACGATTCCGCAGTTCATGCACCAGCCTGTCGGGTAGGCGGTCCAGCGCGCCCAGTTTGTCCCGCACTTGGGGGAGTAACGGAGTTCAACGATGCCTCCGCCGAGTCCCTGAACATGTGAGTCGAGGGTTTTAGCCCCCTCTGCGCATCCCGACGCCACCGGGTCCATCCCGCTGCAGTAGTCTCCGTAACAGGTTGGGCTGGCTTCTGCGCGCACTGATGTCGCTGCCTTCGAGGGTGTTGTAACGCTGGGCCCGCTGGCATGGCTAGGGGCTGCAAACATCGCCGAAAGTGCGAGCATCAATGTCATCGCAACAACAGAGATTGTTTTACGGACGAAGGTGTCCATGATGACTCCTGTCTGTGACGATCCGAAATGGAGCCCGTCATTGGTTATGCTCCTGAATTCACTCTGTCGGTCCTTCTGGCCGCAGTACATCCTTGAGGCATTTGGACGTCCAAAAACGTTCCCGCCTGTTATATATAGCCAGGATGCATCACACGCTGGATGATAGAGGGCTATGACGACTACAGGTAGCCAGCGGTTACGGATTTCACGTGGGATGCCGTGTGTGGTTTGCGGCGCGCCGAGTGAGGTCCCGCAGACGCGTCCGCATCTCCAGGAGTCGATCGTTCGGAGAATGCGTGTTTGCAGCAACGGCCACATGTTCCGCACCGTCGAGGTGCCCACACAACCGGCCTTGGACTACTTCGCTGTTCGCAGATCGAGCGACCATAAGCTCGCGCCGGACCCGTTCAGTCGGGCGACACTCCGCAAAGACGTGTTCGACATACTGTTTAAGCGAAAAGGACCCCTTGACGACAGCCAGATCGACGCCGTCGTGGACAACGCGATTCGGCGCATCGAACGTCGTCTTCCCAAAACCAGAACACACTTGACGGAAGAGGAATACCGGAAGCACAAGCTCCTCCTCGGCGCACTTCCCGACACCGTGATTTCCGATGCAGTGGAAGCAGAGTTGGGCGACGGCGATGGCGGCAGCTTCCGCATGGCCGAGCTTCTCTACGCCATGGCAATTCACGGACGAAACGACAACCGGCCCGGCTGGTCGGACGCCTCAGCGGTCCTTGCCTGGGTGCATGAACGGTACCCGGACATCCACGCAGAGAATCAACGCGGGCATGTGAGGGCACACCAGTGGCCAAGGCTTGCGGCCCCTAGAAGACTGGACTGGCGACCCGAAACCGTCCTAAAGCGTGATGGCCGCCGGCCTGTCTTTGCCATCAAACAGCTCCGTAAAGGAGTTCACGCCGCGCTTTGGGGAAGAGAGGACGCTGACGCAAAGGCGCTGATCGTCGCGCACCTGGTGCTCAGCGATCTTCGAGGCCAGCGCATCGTCCAGTCCACCCAGATCTCACATTCGGTGCTCATGCACCTGCGACGGGTTGACGACATCGGGTACTTGCGATGGGCAACGATTGTAAAGAACATCAGCGGTGTCGGCGAATTCGCCAACGAAGCCACTGACCTGATCTACGCACCTTCGCCGCGCCTACAGGTCACGAAGGACTGGCGGCACTGGGCCCGAGCGAAATGATGATCGGGATGAAGCGCACCACAAGGAAGTCTGAACGGTACCGCTGGGACGGCAACGGGCTCTGTCCCCACCGTAGTCTCGGCACGAACCTGCGAGCATCCCTGGCGTCTCAGTAGATCCATTCACATTTCAAAGGGGTCATCACCGGGAAGCCGCTCGAGTCTTCCTATCTGTTCGTACAGCCTGCCAATAGTAGAAAGTGATGTGAATACTCCGCGCATAAAGTCCACTCGCCCCAGAAAATGGAACGCTGCTTGTTCGAATTCATCTCCCCGGCTGGGTAGATTTTTAAGCGGTTCTTTTAGCTGCAAAATTCGATCATGCAAGATTGTGAGCGTTTCTCGGAAGCCTTCCATGGCGCCCCATTCTGAGTCCGTCTTGCGCCAGATGTCCAGCTCTGCGATTTCCCATGCGTATTGATTTGCTCGCTCGAGAAATTGTAAAGCAGCTTTGCTGAAAATCTCTGGATTCGATTCGCCAGCATCGAGGTCAACTAACGCATAACCCAGTTCTATTGAGTAGTGATGAGTGAGGTTTGCCGCACTGTAGATCTTGCTCCTCCGCGCTGTCCTGGCGAAGTATCCCCAATGGGAAGTGGGATCAAATTCCTTGTCAGATACCTTGATCTGGTTTCGAACAGGGATGTAAAGAGTCACCATCCTTTGGTCGCGCCACGCAGGGTTGCAGGGTGTCAGAATCTTTGAGATATAGTCATTGAGGCAGATATAAAAAACCTGCAAGTTGGCCCGATCAACCACAAAGAGGATAACTGGGACGCTGGCACCCATAGCCTCAACTAGTCGAAGCTCAGTTGTTTCAATGAGGAACTTTAGAACTTCAGTTTCTTTATCAGATCCCTTGTACTTGCCGAAACTAACGTTATCGGTTGTCTTCACTTGAAGATAAGAATGTTCGCCCCATGTTTGGTACTTCTGTCGCCTATCGCTCGAAGGTATGGCATGAAATACCTCGACTTCTAGATCCAGCCCGTAGTCATATTGAATAGGTCGAACCACCCATTCAGGCGGAAACGCAAAGGCTGCAAGGAGTTCACCGAAGCGGCCCTTAAGCTGATTCTCATCTTGAAATTTAGTCAATCTTCTCTACTTTGATTATTGGCAGATGCTATTGCTGCTGCTAGTTCCTGCCATCTGGGCGGATCCCACGAATGGGCTTGGGCTCGCGACATCCTCTTGACTGAGTGTCCGGGCAGGAGATTCAGTCGGTGCTATCTGTGGCCTGCTTGTCCCAGCGTTTGCGTGCTCCTTGACGGGTAATCCCGAAGGCTCTCCCGATCTTGTCCCAAGATAGGCCGTCCGCGCGGGCTGCGGCCACGGCGTCGTCGAGCTGGGTCTCGATTTTCTTGAGTTGATCGCCCAAGGTGCTGATGGTGTGAAGGTGGAGGTCGGGGGCGATATGAAGGTGCCATTGGTCGATGAATAGGGGTTCCAGGTCTTCGCGGTCGCTGACGTAGGTGGCGTCATCGCTGGAAGTGCCGCCGGCGTAGATGCGACGGCGGGTGAGGTCTTCCTCGGCTGGATCCCATACACGGGTCCACAGCTCGTCCAAGATGACGTGCTTCCGATGTGGTTCGCAACTGCACGCGACTTTCCAGCCGACCACCTGCGACGGCGGCCGCCAGGCCGCGCTGTCCGGTTCATTGTCGTTTTCCCAGATCGTGTTGCCATCGGGTGTCATCAGGCTGATCTGCATGTGCTTTCCGCCGGCCCCGTACATGCCGTCGGCGAAGACGCAGACAACGTAGCCCTCGTGGTCGCTGCCCTCGGTGAACCAGCTCATTGCGCTTCCCTTCATCGGCCCCGAATTGGTAGTGTGAACAGTATGCCCGAGCGCAACTATAGTTGACAAAACTAGACTGGTAGGCAACCGCAGTTTACATAGCGTCGGCTATCAGCCCAGCGAATCCGCGCGCTATTAACCTCTGGGCGGAACTTGAGAGCGGGGGATCACTTTCGGTTGCATGCAGGATAAAGCCTTGCGCGGGATGCGTCCCTGCGAAAGACTCGGCCAACGCATGCTGAATTTGATGGAAATTTGGATGGCGGGAAACCGCGGAAACGAAGGCAACGTTGCCTCTTCTCCGGTGGCGGCAAGGACGCAGCCTCAGGGATCCATCAGACCGAAAGGACCGCAATGGCAGGAATGTTCGAACTCTTTATGGACTCGCAGGCAGCATTCAGGTTCCGGCTCACGGCACCCGACGGGACCGTTATGGCAGTTTCCAAGCCCTTCGACACCAAGACCGACGCCATTGCCGGCATCGCCGCTGTCCGCGAGTACGCCGGCATGGGGCTGATTACCGACTGCTGCACAACATCGACAAATGCCGCAGTGCCGTCAGCCTGGAGCGATACGGGTGGCAAAGCTGAGGATTCTCCGCGTATGCCAAAGATCGACTTCCACGGACGCGCCAGGGCGGTCCGCCGGGCCGTCTCCGGGCCCCGCTGGGCCGGGGCAATCCACAACCTTTCCTGAGTCCGGGGAGGGGTCTCTGTGCCCCCTCCTAGCGCCCGCATACATAAGGCCAGCTAGCGGACGCCGAGCTCCTCGCCATGGCTTGAGATGTCGGTTTAGGGTCTGAGACGTTACTTGCGGAACGTCATGAATTTGGCTTTTGGATCCTAACCTGACGCGTACCATGATTCCCTCTGACGTCAGGTTGGGGTGTGCCACAACTGGTCGAGGCTCACTCTTGGTGCGTGTTGACCTACATGCGTTGTGCATTGAGCGCCCAGAGCTTGGAAGCTCTGGGCGCTCAGCAAGAGATCAGCGTCATCCTGCAGTGTCGGCCGGACACTCGGCTCCTGTTTCCGGAAGCCCGGGCGGTAGGTTTGGCGACGCTGCGATGCAATCAGTCCAATTGCTCACTTCGCCACTATCCACCCGACTGTTAAATGGCTTGTGTGGCGTCTCATAGCGACCGGTCGCGGACCACCACACCCGCTTACTGGTTCTAATTGTGCGGTTGCTGAGTACAGGGAATGAGTCAGTTGTGCTTTGTACTGCTTCTTACGGGAGGGTGGGTGGTGCCGTTTTTTCAACGAAGTTCCGCAGAGCGTTGCGGACGGCGAAGTACGCCGGCTTGGGATTGTAAGTTTTCGTTGAAGATGCAGGGCTTTGCTCCCGGGAGCCACGTGTAGAGGTGCTTGTCCGTGAAGCCCCAGACACTGATTTCGGCTTTGGCATCCATTCGTGCGTCGGCCAGCATATTGCCCGTTTCGAGGGAGCAACCATTCTGGGTGCCCTGGTAAAGAGGATCACCTCCATTGAAATCATGGGGCCGACGAAGGGGCCGACGAAAAGGCACCTTAACGACACGCTGCGGGCGTGGGAATCTCTACCCATCCGGGTCAAGCTCGCTTAGTAATGCGCCCAAGTGTGATGTATGCCTGGTGCACTGTAAAGTCGGCTTTCCCTGACTGGCTGTTTGAACGTGCTTCCCCGGGTCACTGACCTACTCCTCGGCAGCTGACTTGCGCTCCGCGGTCTCAACGACGTTAACCAGGAGCATTGCCCGCGTCATAGGCCCCACACCTCCGGGGTTGGGTGAAATCCAACTAGCTACAGTCGCCGCTTCAGGGGCGACGTCCCCCCTAAGAGTAGCCTTGCCGGTTACTTCGTCAACGGTGCGTGAGACTCCTACGTCTAAGACGATGGCCTGTGGTTTCAGCTGGCTCGCCTGAACTATCCCTGGCACACCAACAGCGGCCACTACAACGTCAGCCCTTCCTATCAGCTTTGGAAGGTCGGTTGAACCGGTGTGGGCCAGGGTAACGGTTGCATTGATGGCCCGTCGCGTAAGGAGGAGGCCCAGCGGACGACCAACAGTTACGCCGCGTCCTATAACAAGGACTTCAAGGCCGTCGAGGTCGATACCGTGCCGAGTCAGAAGTTCCACAATGCCGTTGGGCGTACAAGGCAGGGGAGAGGTGAGAGCGCCCCCTACGTTCAAGACCAAGCGCCCCAGGTTTGTCGGATGGAGCCCGTCTGCGTCCTTGTCGGGAGAAATTTTTTCGAGAATGGCGTTCTGGTCTATGTGGGCGGGCAGCGGAAGCTGGACTATGTAGCCTGTTGTTTTCGGGTCCCCATTGAGCTCTTCCAATACAGCCTCTAATTCGGCCTGTGTAACCGTTGATGGAAGATCCCGGCGGATTGACTCAATTCCAACCTCCGCGCAGTCCCTGTGTTTTCCGGCAACATAGGAATGGCTTGCAGGGTCCTCGCCAACGAGGACAGTCCCCAACCCGACAGTTTTTCCTTTGGCCTTAAGGGCGGCAACGCGACGGGCCAGTTCTTCTTTGATGGCCCCGGCGGTGGCTTTTCCATCAAGGATCCGGTTGGGGCCAATGGGAGGGGTCGTTGTCTCAAGTATGTTTTCTGTCACGGGAAAGCCTTTCAATCTGGTGGTCAGGCGACCGCTCAAGCAGGACAGGTTTCCCGCCTGAGCGACCATTCAAATCGAACCCTCGGTCCGGACGAGGCTGTTAATCACGGAGTTCCTCGCCCTTCGGGTTGGTGAGATTGGCCTCGGTCTAAGTGGCGATAAAACGGGGGATGGGGGAGCGGTCGTAACTGCTATTGTCATCCGCCCCTACGGCTCCACCTTGCGATAGAGGTTTCATCGGGGGACGAATTAGCTGCTTCGGGTTTGTCCGATGCGATCTAGACAGTTCGTGTTCCAGCTCGGCGGGGGTCGCCCCCCATAAAACCCAGTAAGCCGAGCTACACAAGGTCAGGAGACGTCGCCGTCGTCCAGCTCACATGGATTCCGCAGATCGCGGGAATCATTTCGCATTTTCGATAATACGAGGCTCAGTGCCGGGTAATACTGGACGCCACTAAGGCGTCTCCGGGCAATAGTGCCCAGTCTTTGGGGTATCCCACTCAGTTACTGCGCGTCTTGCGAGAACATCTAGCCGCTTCATTTCTCCTCCATTAATTACTTGCTGTGAATATCCTGTGTGAGGCACATCAGCTTGTCGATGACGCTGGGGAGGGTGCCCAGTTTGAGTGCTGCTTTAGGGGGTGCCCAGTACCGTGTCTTCGTCACTCCAATGCTTTTTTGGAGCTTTTTCAAGATGCCGGCCGAACCACTCCGCAGCGGCCTTACTGGTCTCTTCAAAATGCTCGGTGTACACCGAGTAGTGTCCCCCTGGGACCAGGAGAAGGCGTTTCGGGTGGTAGGCGCGCTGATACGCGTTCTGCTGCAAGCCTGTGGGCGTTGTAGTGTCCGCATCGGCAATGATCATGAGCAGGGGAGTGGGAGCAATCCGCTCAATATACGCTCCGGGCTCATATGTCCTCGCAAGCTCGAGAGAACGGACTGAAACTTCGTTTCGCCAGTTCGGGCAGATCTTGCCCTGGGCTGACATGTAATCGTATGACTCCTCGCCAGGGTAAGCGACCTTTTCAGACGGATCGGCACTGATCATGGTGATTGTCTGCCCTTTGGCCCCAGCGAAACGGGCCTCCCTGTCCCGGGTGAACCATTCTCGCTGCGCTGCAAGATCTCCGACGGACACTCTCTGCTGTGCGGCCTGCCAGCCACTGATGGTTGGAACCTGGGCCACAACACATCGGACTCGTCGGTCAATGGCAGCAGTGACCAGAGCATGCCCTCCGCTGTAGCTGCTGCCCCAAACACCTATGCGTTCACCTTCAACTTCCGGGCGTGTCCGTACGTAGCTGATAGCCGCCCTGTAGTCCTCAATCTGGCGGTAAGGGTCGATATCCTGCCTTGGCTCGCCCTCGCTGGCCCCCAAATGCCTGAAATCGAAGGTGAGCGCGGCCAAGCCTGCCCCCACTATGGCTCCGGCATAGTCCTCAAGGTCACCCCCCGAGACCATCCCCCACCCGTGTGCCATTACCACCACCGGGAAGGGATCACTGCCAGTGGGGGGAGTATAAAACGTTCCCCGCACCAGGGATCCGTCGACATTAAATTCGACTTGTTCACTGTTGACCGCCATCAGCTGCCTCTCTTATTGAATAAACGATTGTTTATACAATACAGCGTTGGCCCATTGGTGACTAGGGGTTTCAGGGTCGGATGATGCTCGATACGAGTCGCATGTATTGATCCAGGACGGCCTTGCGGTCCATGCCCTCAGTCTCGGGTCGAGGCTCGGCGCTCAATGAATCGCACACAACAAGAACGGCCCTTGTCTTAACCTTTAGCCGCAGTCCGCCTGGGCCGGCGTCCAGACGAATAACTTCCTGATAGATACGATCAAAGTAGGCGGCCTTGGCGCGTCGGATAACCTGCACCGTCGCCGGGTCGGCAGCTTGCAGGACCATCTCGTTCAGCAGCAGCATGTCGCTGGCAGACGCGATCTCTGAATTTTCCATCTGGAACAGCATGTGCCTACGGCAAAGACCATCAAACCGCACCCCAGCACCTTCCCCGTCTTGGGGAATCACAACATCGATAAGGAATTTCCGGTAGGTTCTGGCCAACGCCGCCGAGAGGATTGCCTCTTTGGAATCGAAGTGGGCATAGACGGCACCGGGGGTAATTCCAACCGCGGAGGCAAGACTTCTAATGGTTGTTGCACGAAAGCCCTCGGTAGCAAAAGCGGGCATCGCGGCCGCGAGGAGACGCTCCCTGGTGTCCCCTCGTTCACCGCTTGAGCCGGCGCTGGCGCGGTCCAGTGCCGCTATTATCTCGCTGAGCTCTGGGTCATTAGAGGCCTCTTGTTGTGACGTGAGGGGGAGGGTCAACGGTCCGTCCTTTGGTTGAAAGATCTGAGTGAGCGTTTCTAGGCATCGTATCTGAGATGCGTACTGCCTCGGTTGGCGCTGTGACTTGGACCCCTGCTTGGGTGTGCATCACACCAATTGACGAGATAACTAAACTAATGTTCAATTAGCTAGAGATGGCAGCCCGCGTGCATCGGGCAGGCAGAACAACCTGAGCCGCTTGCCTCCCTTCCATCCTCAGAGCACGTCTTGGTGCCGCCTGAGCGTTCATTTTCGTTGACATCACTTACCAGGAGAACCCTATGACTACGGCCCTGTTGGAGGATCGCTACACCCTTACCGGCTCTGCCTTGGCTTTCGAGCGGGCTCAAAGAGTCATACCGGCCGGCCTCGTGTCGCTCATACGCCGACGGGACAACCAAGTGGTGTTCTCGCGTGGAAACGGCGCCTACCTGTGGGACGTGGACGGCAACAGGTACATAGACTGCGTCATGGCGCATGGTCCGGTGCTGCTGGGGCACGCCCATTCCGCGGTTAACGCTGCTGCAGCAGCGTCCCTGGACAATGGTGTTCAGTTTGGTGGTTCATACCATCGAGAAACTGTTCTCGCCGAAGAAGTACTCCGCCAGCTGCCGTACGCGGACAAGGTGACCTTCATGAGCACTGGAACGGAGGCTGTCCAACTCGCCGTTCGAGTTGCACGGACGACGACAGGACGAAACCTTGTTGTCAAGTTCGAAGGCCACTACCACGGATGGATTGATCCGCTCTATGTCAATATTCCCGGTTACGATCCTCAGCCGCCGGCATCTGGAGCGGACACCGATGGTGAGAGCACCGCTGTAAGACCAGCAGTCGAAGGGGCCGCAGTGCCGGACGGTGTCGTCATTACGCGCTGGAACGACCTTGAAACGTTCACTCGGCTTATGGACCGCATCGGCGACCAGGTAGCTTGCGTCATTATGGAGCCTTTGCTGACAGGCTTTGGCACCTTCGCCCCTGGTGAAGGCTACCTGCAGGGTCTCAAAGAGGTATGCCACCGCCACGGCGCCTTGGTGATCTTTGATGAGATCGTTAGTGGTTTTCGTGTCTCCCCGTCCGGGGCCAGCGGTTTGCTGGGCGTAACCCCGGACTTAGGAACGTATGCCAAAGCCATGGCTAATGGTTTCCCGATCAGTATGGTGGCGGGCACAAGCGAAGCCATGCGCAGTATTGAAGACGGGAGGGTTCCTGCGGCCGGGACATACAGCGGCACTCCTTCATCCTTGGAGGCGTCCATTGCCTCTCTGAAGGTCATCGGCAGTGAGGGCGCCGACTTCTACAAGTACCTAGACCGTCTTGGCTCTCAGCTCAAGGCCGGTCTTGAGCGAGAGGGCGAGAATCTCTCGGTACCCATTTTGGTCAACCAAGTTGGGTCACTCGTGCAGATTTTCTGCGGGAAGGACTTGGACACACAATCGGTGGACGGTGCCTACTCCTCAGACAGGAACTTTGTGACGCAGGTTTGCGAAGCGATGATTCCGCGGGGTGTCTACATGACTCGTAAGGGCCTCATATTCCTGAGCCGGGCTCACACTGCTGATGACGTTGACAGAATCGTCGAGGTATTCGCGGCAGCCTTGGCCGATGTCTTATCCAACCAAGGCTCTCGCGTCTGACCCCTTTCCGTGAAGCGGCCTTCGGTGTTGGCGGTTCCAGGTTCGCTACAAGACATGGTGGCTAGGTAGGTAGTGGTAAACACGTAAGCGCTCGGCTGGGATTTCCAGCCGAGCATTTGCGTGGGCGACCGTGGTTCAGGGTTAGGCGTGCGAGGTTTTCGGCCCGTAACCGGGGACGCCCAATGCCGCCATGACAGTTACCCGCCCGCTTTCGAATGCGGAGACAATCGCCCTTGCGATGTAAGGTTGCTAGCAGCCGCCGCCGGCCCGAGGTCTCCGGCAGCCTCTCCCTCGGCGCCTTCCGCGAGGTGCGGCTCAAACCGGACGAACATCGCCTTGAATCCGGGGGTATTGGACACGCGGGCCACATTCTCCTTGTGGACCAGGGCGTTGGCCTCGGGGAAGTACGCGGCGGCGCAGCCCTTCGCGGTGGGGTAGGCCACCAGCCGAAACTTGTCCGCGCGGCGGTCAACACCTTGGAACGTGCTCACCACGTCCACGAGCTCCCGGTCCTGGAAACCGGATTCAGCCAAGTCCTCCGGGTGGATCAGGATGACGCGGCGGCCGTCGGAGATGCCTCGGTACCGGTCGTCCAGTCCGTAGAACGTGGTGTTGTACTGGTCGTGGCTGCGGATGGTCTGCAGCACCAGGTGGCCAGGCGGCGGCGTCAGGTACTCCAGCGGGCTGACAGTGAAGCGGCCGCGGCCGATGTCCGTAGCGAAGGACCGGGTGTCGCGCGGTGGGTTGGGCAGCACGAAGCCGTTCCTGGTCCGAACCCTGTCGTTGAAGTCCTCGAAGCCGGGCAGGACGCGCGCAATGTGGTCGCGGATCACGTCGTAGTCCTCCGCCATTCTCCGCCAGTCCACAGGGTGGTCCGGGCCGAATGTCGCCTCCGCCATCCGGGCCACGATGACGGGCTCAGCGAGGAGGTGCTCGGAGACCGGTGTGAGGCGTCCCTGGGTGGAGTGGACCACCGACATGGAATCTTCCACGGATAGGAACTGCGCGCCCTTGGGGTGCTTGTCGTCCTTGTCCGTGCGGCCCAGCGTGGGCAGGATCAGCGACGTGCGGCCGTGCACGATGTGCGAGCGGTTGGGCTTGGTGGAGATGTGCACGGTCAGCCCGATCCGCTGCATGCCGGCTTCCAGCGCTTCGGTGTCCGAGCAGGCGAGCGAGAAGTTTCCGCCCATCGAAACGAACACGTCCACCTCGCCGCGGTCGAAGGCTTCCATGGATTCGACCGCGTCGAAACCATGGTGCCGCGGTGATGTGATGCCGAATTCACTATCCAGCGCTGTCAGGAGCCATTCCTTGGGCTTTTCCCAGATCCCCATGGTCCGGTCGCCCTGGACGTTGGAGTGCCCGCGGACTGGGCAGGCCCCGGCGCCGGATTTGCCAAAGTTTCCCTGCAGCAGTAGGACGTTGACCATTTCCTTGATGGTGTCCACGGAGTGCGGCTGCTGGGTTACGCCCAGGGCCCAGCAGAAGATGGACGCCTTGGAGGCCACGAGCATCGCGGCCACCTTTTCGATCTGGGCCCGAGTCAAGCCGGTGCCCTTCTCGGTCTCGTCCCAGTTCAGCGAAGCACGCGCCTCCCGGTAGGCATCGAAGCCGTCCGTCTGCGCGGCAATGAAGGAATGGTCGACGACGGTCCCCGGGTTCTGCTTCTCGGCCTCCAGCAGCAGGTGGCCGAGGGCCTGGAAAAGGGCCAGGTCACCGCCCACCTTGATCTGGAGGTACTCGTCGGCCAAGGGGGTGCCGCCGCCCACGACGCCGGATAGCGTTTGCGGGTCCCGAAAGTTGAACAGCCCGGCCTCGGGCAGCGGGTTCACCGCCACCACCTTGCCGCCCTTGTCCTTACACTCCTTGAGCGCGGACAGCATGCGGGGGTGGTTGGTGCCCGGGTTCTGGCCGACGACGAAGATGAGTTCGGCGTCGTGGATGTCGTCCAAGGACACTGTGCCCTTGCCGATGCCGATGGTCGGATTCAGTGCCGAGCCGGAGGACTCGTGGCACATGTTGGAGCAGTCAGGAAGGTTGTTGGTCCCCAGGGCCCGGGCGAACAGCTGGTACATGAAAGCCGTTTCGTTGGCGGTTCGGCCCGAGGTGTAGAAGACGCAGCGGTCCGGGGTGCTCGCACGGATGTGCTCACCGATCAGCTCAAACGCACCATTCCAGGAGATAGGCGAATAGTGCGCCTCGCCTTCCCGGATCACCACGGGTTCGCTGAGCCGGCCCTGGTTCCCCAGCCAGTACTCGGTCTTCCCGGACAGCTCAGCGATGGAGTGCTTAGCCCAGAATTCTGCCCCCACGGTCCGGAGGGTGTTTTCCTCGGCCACGGCTTTGGCGCCGTTCTCGCAGAACTCGGCAGCTTTGCGCTTCTTGTCCGATTCCGGCCAGGCACAGCCCGGGCAGTCGAAGCCGCCGCGCTGGTTCAGCCGCAGCAGGGACTGCGCAGTCCGGGTCACACCGGCCTGGGCGACGGCACGCTCCAATGCCACCATGACGGCCTTGACGCCGGCCGCCTCGGTCTTGGGCTTGTGGACCTCGAGCTGGTCCTCATTGATGTCCGCCACCGGAGCGGGCTGCTTGCCGAACTTCATCGTTCCAACTTCCTTACTGGCCTGAGTGTTTCGGTCTGCAGTAAAGGGCGCGCCAGAGGTTCTTGGCGCGCCCTTAACTCAGACGCTGATGGGTGGGGCCGGCTACTGCGGGACCTTAGCCAACGTTTCCTGTTCGGCCCCGATGGTGGTGTTGTCCCCATGCCCGGTGCGCACCACCGTGTGGGCAGGCAGGGTCAGCAGCCGTTCCCGGATGGATGCCAGGATGGTGGGGTAATCGCTGTAGGACCGCCCGGTTGCTCCCGGACCACCGTTAAACAGGGTGTCTCCGGTGAAGACAGTGTCCTGTTCCTCCAGCAGGAAGCACGTGGACCCCGGCGAGTGGCCCGGTGTGTGGATGGCCCGCAATTCAGCTCCCGCCACGGTGAAAACGTCGCCGTCGCTGAGGTATTTGTCCGGCGTGGTGTCCGGATAGACCTGCTCCCACAACACCAGGTCCTCGGGATGCAGGTAGATGGGCGCTTGAACCGCGTCAGCAACCTCCCGCACGGCCCCAATATGGTCGTTGTGGGCGTGAGTCAGCAGGATGGCCAGGACTTTGCGGCCCTGCACCTGCTCGATGATGGCCTGGGCATCGTGCGGGGCATCGATGATGACGCATTCCTGCTCATCCCCAACAATCCAGACGTTGTTGTCCACGTCCCAGGTGCCGCCGTCGAGCGAAAACGTTCCGGAGGTAACCCGGTTCTCTACGGTGACGGCCATCAGAGCGCCACCGCCGGTTCGATTTCCACTACGGAGCGAAGGACTTTGCCCTCCTGCATCCGGGCGAAGGCTTCCTCCACCTGGTCGATCGTGATGCGTTCCGTCACGAAGGCGTCCAGGTTCAGGTTGCCTTGCTTGTAGTGCTCCACCAGCATCGGGAAGTCGCGCGAAGGCAGGCAATCGCCGTACCAGGAGGACTTCAACGAACCGCCGCGGCCGAAGACATCCAGCAGCGGCAACTCCAGCGTGGCGGTGGGCGAAGGAACACCAACCAGGACAACGCGGCCTGCGAGGTCGCGGGCATAGAAAGCCTGCTTGTACGTCTCGGGACGTCCGACGGCGTCAATCACCACGTCTGCGCCGTTGCCTCCCGTCAGGGCCCGGATAGCTTCTACCGGATCCTCGATGCTGGAGTTCACTCCGTGGGTGGCTCCCAGGGACTTGGCCATGTCCACCTTGTTGGCATCGATATCCACGGCAATGATCGTGGTCGCACCGGCCAACTTGGCACCGGCGATCGCGGCAATGCCTACGCCACCGCACCCGATGACGGCCACGGACTCGCCACGCTTGACCTCACCGGTATTGATGGCCGCACCGATGCCGGCCATCACACCGCATCCCAGCAGACCCACTGCGGCAGGATCAACCGAATCATCTACCTTGGTGCATTGACCCGCAGCCACGAGGGTCTTCTCGGCGAAGGCGCCAATTCCCAGTGCAGGCGAAAGCTCAGTGCCATCCTCCAGCGTCATCTTCTGCGTGGCGTTATGGGTGTTGAAGCAGTACTGCGGCTGGCCCTTGGCACAGGCACGACATTGACCGCACACCGCACGCCAGTTCAGGATGACCCTGTCGCCGGGGGCAACGTCCGTGACATCCGGGCCCACCGCGCTGACCACGCCTGTGGCCTCGTGGCCGAGAAGGAACGGGAAATCGTCCGAGATGCCGCCCTGCTGATAGTGCAGATCCGTGTGGCACACACCGCAGGTGAGGATATCCACCAACGCCTCACCCGGCCCTGGATCCGGCACAAGGATGGTCTCCAACGACACCGGAGCGTTCTTTTCCTTAACCACGACTGCTTGAACTTTATGAACCATGATTTCGACTGTTTCCTAAGTGGGGTGGCCTCTGCCAGAGCTTGATGGGGATGTCAGGTTGCCGATGGAATTTAGTGTTCCGCCCGAGCTTGTTTATCTGGCGCGGCAGGAATCGCTGGGGCTGAACGAGGCCACAAGACGCTCATGACGAATCGGCAGACTGGACACGTTGTCCTAGTTCAGGATGCATGATTTTCGCCGTAATCGACAAACTCCAATGGGGTAGCTTCAGCTACCCGTTGGGGTAGGCGTTGGCATGACTGCGCCTTGTCTCGGAATCCCACCATCTGCTGCTGTAACTACTGGTGCCTAATATTTTTCTGAAAGGGCGGGGGCGAGCCGGAGCAGCAAACGTCCGAGCTTAGCGCGGCGCTCGGAGGAGAAACGGGCTTCGATACCCGTGATGCTTAGGGCCCACGCGGGCTGCCCCGCGGCGTCGAAAACCGCTGCTCCCATGCCGCAGCTTCCTTGGACGAGGAGCCCGGGATTGGTCGCATGTCCTGCAGCCCGTGTTTCTTCAATCCGCTTTCTGACCTCCCCCAACGAGTGGGAGTAGCCGCAACCTCCAGATCGGCATGGGAAAGATAGCGCTCCATAACTGGCTGCGGCATGAAGGACAAGATGGCAAGACCGGCCGATGCCACCCCTAGGGGCAGGCGCTTGCCCTCGTCGAGGACGAAGGACCTGATGGGGAAACTGCCGTCTTGGCGCAGTACCAAGACTGTCTCGTCGCTGCGGCGTGCGGAAAGGAAGGAGCTCTCTTCTGTCTCAACACAAAAACTTTGAATGTGTTCGCGAGGCAGCTCGGTGATGTCGTAGCGGTCAGCGGGCTCGACATAAAACAGAAGCCTGCTCGGACCGGCCTTCAATTGAAGCCTGCCTGAAGATGTAGAGGCCATTCTCATTACTGGTATCTAAAGAACAACCCTTGACCTTCACGCTTAATAAACGTTAAATAAACACGTGGAGAGCACATCCAATGCTCCGGACACTACGCGGACGGAGCATTGTGGCACACCAACTGCCGGGGCATGGAAAGTCCGACCCCCACCGTCCGGCCTGCCCAGGCGCCCGTCCTGCCGCCGCTGCGCGAAGGGCTACCGAGGAAAACCCCGGAGGCCTTGGACGTGCTTGCATTCACCTGATATCCATCTCCGTTTTACAAAGGCAGGTCGAGAATTATGAACGAATCTGAAGAAGTTAGTCTTCGACCAGATCTCCAGCTCAAACTAAGTACCGTCGACGACCCCCGTGTCGTCGAACGGCAACTTCATGAGGAATACACCAACCACTTCGTACCGACGAGCGCGCGCCTTGGGAAGTGGGGCGTCTTCAGCGGTTGGTCTTCCATTGCCAGCGCTATGGCATTTCTCTATTACGGGGCACTATCCGCCAGTCTGGTAGGCGTTCAACAGGCCATCATCGGTATCGTGCTGGTTGTCATTGCGTATTCGATACTGGGATCCAAGAGCGCACGGGAAGCCATCAGATGGGGCCTTAACTCCACGCTACTCGCACGGGAGCTTTTTGGGTACAGGGCAGCAGCATTGGCACCTCTGTTGGTGGCTTCAGCGGGCGTCTATTATGCGGTTTTTGAAAGTAGCGTGCTCGCCGTGGCGTTGCAGTCCTTCTTCCGGGTCTGGGATGTCCGCGTCTGGTATGCGATAGTCATTGCCGGCATGCTTCCATTGATGCTCGGCGGCATGCAGACATGGCTCAACAAGCTCAACGGAATCTCATTGCCCGTATACTTCTTCGGCATCCTCGCCGCGGTTATTACGGCTGGCTTCCGGTTCGGTTGGGAAGGTAACTGGTCAGGCTTCGAACCGACGCCGCTTTCCGGGATCCCCGGCTGGCTCACGGTCTTCATCCTCTACATGGGAGTGTGGATCCTGTTCCCTGATACGCAGGATGCCGCGCGCTTTGGTCAACCGGTGGATGCAAAATTCCATGAAAAGGTCAGCTTCGGCTGGATCTTTTATCTCGTTGCATACTTGTTCAATGGCCTCGCCGGCATCTTCATCGTCGCATTGGCCGCGCCGCAGGACAGTGTTACCGAATCCGGGGTAGTCCGCGGGGTAATCGCCGCCCTTGGCGTAATTGGTCTCATAGTCATAATCGTGAGCCAGGTCCGGATCAATTCGGCCAACTTCTACTTCGCCAGCGTAAACATGGAACGGTTCGTCGCCCACTTCAGCCGACGTAACCTTTCCCGCCGCACATGGGTGATTGTACTTCTAGGCCTCGTATTCGTCCTGATGTTCACCAATGTCTTTAGCTACATCGCTCTAGCACTGGCCTGGCAAGCCGTACTTGTCGTGTCCTGGGTAGGGATCATGATCGTGCACTGGCTGCTGGACAGAAACAAGGAACCGGAATTCCGGCCCGCTCGGCTTAAGGCAGTTGCTCCGGGATTCGGCGTCTGGGTAGTTTCGTCGGTCCTGGGCATCATGCTGCTACAGTTCCCTATGCAACTGCCTACACTTTCTGCGCTGGCACCGCTGATTTCCCTTGCATTCTCGATGCTTCTGTACTTGGCCATCCGTAAAGCAGGACTCACCGCGAGGAGATCCGGCGCGGCGGACGCGGTACGCACACAAGTTTCGGACCTCTGGGGTACGCGCGTTGGATGCGACGGATGCGGTCTGAACTATGTGGCCTTCGAGATGGATACGACACGCTCGGGCGACCGCGCCCTGTGCCTCGATTGCCAGGGTCACACCCGTTCCTGAACCTTGAAAAGAAATCCGCCGGCGGCCTGTTGGACCAGGCTGCCGGCTGACTTTTCCTTGGCTGGCCCAGCTGGTTTCTCCGGCGGCCGGGCCACTACAGGTCTTGTGTCCGTCGGGCACGTACACATGGAAGTGCTTTCTGCTTCAGAAGACCAGACCTTCATCATTTATGCGACAGTTCGAGGCGGATCCTCTTGGGGCGTCTCTCTGTCCGGAGGTGCAGTTCGGCAGCTATAGCGAGCCTGTTCCCGAGAACCCTTCAAAGGCAATTCCCTCCTCCACCCCGACCGACCGGAGTGCAAGTCGCACCATCTGCCCCTTAGCCTGCTCTGCCGTCAGCAGGCCACCAGGGTTGAACCACACGTGCACGTACTCACACATGGTCACGATCGCATACGCGGCGACTCCTTCATCGGGGTACTGCAGTAGTCCGCTCCTCTTTCCTTCAGCTAGCGTCGCCTTCAACTCCCGCATATATTCCCTCTGGATTGATGAGAGCTTGGACTGATGTTCTTTTCCAAGCCCCGCTAAGAGAGGCTTCATCCCTACAGAGGCCGCGTATGCCGAAGCGATGTCCGCTTGCTCGAGCTGCCACGTCACGTGGGCCGCGACTGTTTGTGCAAGGCGGGAAACCGGGTCTTTCGCATCTACCGAACTCCGTACGTAGCCCACGAAGCTAATCAGTACCTGCTCCAAGGCAGCGTAGAACAGCTCCTCCTTGGACTTGAAATGCCAGTAAATCGCCGGCGTTGTTATCCCTATTTCGGCAGCAATGGAGCCAAGCGTGGTACCTGAGTACCCACTGCGGATAAATCGGTTCGAAGCAGCCTCAAGAATTCTTTCCCGGCTCACACTCTGCGGTTTTGATGCGTTCGGCATACCTGGCTCCCAACGACAGGAATAAGAAATTGGTCAGCGGACTGCTGGCTCCCGTCCTCTTGCGATGAAGATGGTCTTCAAGCTCCGAGGCCTGACAACCGAACGGTCGCTCGACGTGTCACACTCGCGCTGTCAGCGACTGTTCCCGGCCGCCATTGCTTGCGGCCACCCCGAAGGAGGCACGGCACCTTCACGAAAAAGCCAAGACTGCTGACCTCTTGACGACGCTCCTTAATGAATGTTAAATCAATGCTACAGGAAGACCCTTGCATGGAACAGAGTCCATTGCCGAGGGCCCCTTAGGCCAAATGCCCTAACAACCCTTAATGACGAGGAGAGTCATGACCAACATCGATTGGGAACGCGTAGCCAAAGGCGTCGCCCGCGAAAACAAGAAGATGATCTGGCGACCGTATGGCATCCCCACGGTCATGGATCTGGAGCACTCTTGCTACCACGATGCCCCCATTTCTGAGCCGTGGACCGACATCCCGGAACAGATGATCATTTCCGTGGCCATCACGGGCGCATTCTTCCGCCAGGATCAGAACCCCCACCAGCCCATTACCCCTGATGAGATTCGCGAGTCAGCGCGAGAAGTCGCTCTAGCCGGAGCCAGCGCAATCCACATTCACGTCCGGGACGAAGACGGCTATAACGTCCTGTCTCCGGAGCGGTTTGAAGCGGTGATCCAGCCCCTCCATGACGAGTTCCCCGATGTCCCCGTGGATGCCTGCCTTGTGCCTGCCCTGGACGGGGAATGGGACAAGATGAACGACGTCCTGGAGTCGGGGTTGCTTGACGCGGCGCCGATCAACACCACTGCGACATACATTGGTGATTCCTTGTTCGTGAAGCCCACCCCCATCCTTCTGGAGAAAACCCGAAGGATCCTCGAGGCCGGCTCTGTCCCCGAGATCGCGGTCTACACCGACGCCGACGTCTCCAACGCTGACCGCTACCTGTTCAAGTCAGGATTGCTGAAGTCAGGTGCCGTATGGCTGGTGCTGCCTGCCTTGCCCGGCTGCAGCCCGATGGAAAACCCCCGGCAGATGGTGGCAAGCCTGACCCGCACCGTTGAGGCGATCCGCGACGTCGATCCTGAAGCAGTCATCATGGTCTGCGCCGCCGGACGCGCGTCCACCTACCTGGCAACGCTCGCCGCCGTCATGGGCCTGCACATCCGCGTTGGCATGGAGGACACCTACTTCAAGTGGCCCCACCGGGAAGACAAGCTGACCAGCAATCTTGAGGCATTCCAGCTGGCCAAGCAGTTGGCAGAGGTCGTGGGCCGCCGCGTTGCCACTCCCTCAGAGACCCGCGCCATCATGGGTCTCAAGCCACGCGTGGAAGCCACAGCAACGCACTGATCGGAAAACTCACCCAGGCCCTGCTGCCCTGCCAGTCCAGAACGAGTACGACGGGCTGGCCTGGCAGCAGGGCCATCAGCTTTCGAGCGTATGCCGTGCCAAAACGGGGCAATTCAGGGCGCACCCGGACTGCTGCGCCTGGTCAAGGGAACGCCCCGGAAGGTCAGCGACCGGGCACCGGAGCGGTCAGCCAGGCTCACCAACAGCACAGTACGGCCCCCTTGCTAGCAGCGTAGACCTCAAGATGAAGATATCGGCGTTTGCGGGGCTCGAGAATACTTTGTCGCGCTACTGAGAGCCGCACGATTCGCACGGGCCGCGTGGAGGCGGTCACCGCGACTGCGGACGCCCTATGGATTTCAGCGCAGGGACTCGACTCCCGCGCCCTATATGAAAAGGCAGAGGGCTATACGGTTCTGCCACTGCAGACCATGCAAGGATGACAGTAAAAGCGGGCCGGTGAACCTTGGACCGTCGACTTAGCGGTCTGCGCAAGAGGGTTGCCCTCCTCACCCGTTCCCACGTACTGGATCCATTCGATGACTGCAGTTGGCGCCTCCGAATCCGCCTCTCCCAAGGCACGACGTCACAGTTGTTGGCGGCTGACACTCAAACAGTGCCCCCTCACTCAGCGGCACCCTCTGCGCTGATTAATCGGTGGCTCGATTCCATGACTACCCTTGTGCCTCGCGTCAGTCCAAACGCATCAGCGTAGCTTTGCGCTGCAGGAGAGCCAAGGCGCAAGGAGCCAATGCCCGCGACTTTGACACCTTGAAGCTCGTAGCCACCCACGCCCCAGGCCCCTGCCCTAAGCCGGGAGGAGGCGGTTCGTTCGTCCGCATTGAATACCCGTTCAGCAGAAGCAAGCTGGACGTGACGTATTTCATGAAATGCCTTGACCGAGGCCCTTTATTAACGTTCAATAAGGACTAGCAATAGGCTCATCTACTAGGAGGCTCACATGCCTAAGATTACTTATCACCACGCCAGTGGCGACGTGGACACTGTGGAGGTACCGGAAGGCACCTCAATCATGCGGGCGGCCCTGACCAATAGCATCAACGGGATTGTCGGTGAATGCGGCGGCCAGACCATGTGCGCCACATGCCATGTATATGTGCGCGGCGACGTCGAACTCCCGGAAATTTCCGATGATGAGGACGAGATGCTTGATTGCACCGCGGACGACAGGCTCGGCAATTCACGGTTGGGTTGCCAAGTGGTCGCTGGCCGCGACTTCGGGGATATCGAGGTATCCCTCCCTGCGAATCAAAGCTGATCGGAGATAGCCATGACCGTTGTTATTGTCGGCGCGGGCCACTCAGGAGTTCAGGCGGCCGAATCGCTGCGTTTGGAGGGCTATGAGGACGCGATTGTTCTGCTTGACAAGGCTGACGACTTGCCTTATCAGCGTCCCCCGCTGTCCAAGGACTACATGAAAGCCGGCGGCGACCCCAATCCCATGCCGCTGCGTGGAGCCGCGTTTTATTCTGAGCATCGCATTGACCTGCGCGGGGGAAGCGAGGTCGTAAGCATTGACAGCGACGCCAAGGTGGTCGTCGTAAAGGATCGGGAGCCCATCCCCTACACCGAACTCATCATCGCCGCAGGCGCCGAGGCTCGACGTGCCCAGTGCGAGGGTACCGAACTGGGCGGGATCCACTACCTACGCACAGTCGAAGATGCGGAAGCACTGCGGTCCCAGCTCGAGCTTGGGAGCGGTCGGGTGTTGGTGGTAGGTGCTGGGTTCATCGGCCTGGAATTTGCCGCAGTCGCTGCGCAGCGGGGACTGGATGTCACCGTCATCGACTTTGCCCAGCGGCCCATGCAGCGAGTTCTCTCGCCATCCATGTCGGATTTCTTCACCGAGATGCACACTGACCTCGGAGTGAAGCTGCATTTCGACGAGGGGCTTGACCACTTCATCGGTGAAGGTGGCCGCGTAACGGCGGTCGCGGGCACATCCGGCGCGATTTACCCATGTGACTTCGCCGTCGTTGGACTCGGGGTTGTCACAGACGATGACCTTGCTGCAGGCGCCGGCATCAAGTGTGATCGTGGGATTCTCGTCGACGAGTACCTGCGCACGAACGTTCCGCACGTCTACGCAATAGGCGATCTGGCGGTGTTCCCATCACGTCACTTCGGGGGAAATCTGCGGCTCGAATCGGTGCAAAATGCGGTCGACATGGCCAAGATCGTGGCTAAGACGGTGACGGGGAGCCCCTCGACGTACGACATCGCGCCATGGTTCTGGTCGAACCAGGGATCAGCGAAGCTGCAGATCGCTGGCTTGGCCGATCCTGCTGACGTGGTGATTGAGCGTGGTGACCGCGCACAAGGCAAATTCAGCCAGTTCCTCTTCCGTAACGGAGACCTCGTGGCCGTTGAGTCCGTCAATGCTCCCGCGGATCACGTCGCAGCGCGCAAGCTTCTCGAACACGACAGCGGTATCACGATGGAGCAGGCACGCAGCCATGCCTTCGACCTGAAGAGCTACGCGCGAACCCTTCCGGTCCGGTAACAACCGTCGCAGGGACCAGACCAAGGACGCGCCTTGGCAATAGGCCCGGACATAAAGTTGTCCGCTTTCCCTTTCCTAGATCATCTGACACCGCCGGTATCTCAGCGGCGGTGCCACACCACAACAAACAGAGGTAGTCATCTATGCCGATTCCAGTAGGGCTCGAACCCAACCCGACCACCGAACGCTTCTCGAATCTCGTCTCAGAGTGGGCAGACTCGTTCGGCAGACCATTTGCAGTCCACTACGGCGATCCGGTCAAAGAGTACAAGGCTCTCCGCGAAGCCGTCGTGGCACTCGAATACTCTACGATCCGCAAGTGGTACGTGGAAGGCCCGGATGCCGTCGCTGCCGTGGACCAGGTATTTTCCCGCAACGTCAAAGCGCTACGGGTTGGCGGCATCGCCTACGGCGTGTTCACCGACACCAACGGCTTCATGATCGAAGATACGACGCTCGTCAAACTCTCCCCGGAGTCTGTGCTTGTGCTCGGCGGGGAGCACGAGACCCAGCAGCAACTGGAACTGGCAGCGCCAGCGGGTACAACAGTCATCGATCGTCGCGCTGAGTTTGCTGCCGTATCGCTCCAAGGCCCTTCGAGCCGCACGCTCTTGCAGCGGCTCACGGACGCCGATATTTCCAATGCCGCACTGCCATACTATGGGTCGCTTCTCGATGTCCAGGTGGCCGACGTCCCCGCGACCATCCTTAGGCTCGGATTCACCGCAGAATTGGGCTTCGAAATCATCGTGCCAGTCGAACACACCGACACACTCTGGGATGCAATCTTGGCCCAGCGCGATCTGGGAATTGAGCTAATGGGACTCGAAGCTATCCTCGTAGCCCGCACAGAGGCCGGCATGGTGATGAATGAATATGAATATGATCGGTCAACCACACCGTATGAGTGCGGCCTGGGCTGGACCCTGGACTTCGACAAGGGGCCCTTCCAAGGACGAGACGCCCTGCTGGCGAAGAAAAACAACGTTCGCACCCGCCTGGTAAGCGTGGAAACCACAGCACCAGCCCCCGGACTCGATGGTCGGCCCCTGCTCCTGGATGGACGACCCATCGGTCGCATAACCATGGCCGTTGCCTCACCCGCGCTTGGCGGCAAAACTTTGGCCCTCGCGCGCATCGAGACAGCACATGCACGTATCGGCTCGGAGGTCGACGTTGACACCGACCAGGGACCTGTACCTGGATTGGTTCGGCGGACGCCCGCATACGATCCCGAGCGCACGCGAGTTAAGAGCTGACCATGGAACGTTACGTGCTTCGCGCCCGGGCTGTTGACCAGCCTGGCATCATCCACAAGCTCACCGGCGGGATCGCGTCCACTGGAGGAAACATCCTGGATAGCGCACAACACTGCGACGAAGACAGTGGGCAGCTAAGTGTAAGGGTGGAGTTTGAATCCGGGGCGGATTCAGAAGACATCCGAACCGAACTTGTTGACCGGCTTGCCCAATTCGATCCGATCATCGAGCTCAGAAAAGTCAAAGACAAACGACGCGCCCTGATCATGGTCTCGAAGCTCGACCACTGCCTAGACGACCTCCTGTACCGGTATCGCAGAGGCGAATTGCCCATTGAGATTGCACTGGTCGTTTCAAACCACGAGGATTTGCGCAACGTAGTCGAAGCAGCCGGGTTGCCTTTCCATCACATCCCCGTCACTGCGGAGACCAAGCCAGCTGCCGAGCAGAAGTTGGCAACGCTAGTCAACGAAAGCCGTACGGATTTCATTGTGCTGGCCCGCTACATGCAGATCCTTTCCGATGACTTCAGTGCAAAGTTCGCCGGGCGCATCATCAACATCCACCACTCATTCTTGCCAAGCTTCAAGGGCGCGAAACCGTACCACCAGGCGCGTCAACGGGGCGTAAAACTCATCGGCGCCACCGCCCACTACGTCACCGCGGACCTGGATGAAGGACCGATCATCGAGCAGGATGTCGTCCGGGTCAACCACCGGAGCAGCGCGGATAATCTCGTGGTGATCGGCCGTGACGTCGAACGTAAGGTACTCTCCGAGGCCGTGCGGCTTCACGCCGACGATCGGGTCTTCCTTTCAGGAAACCACACAGTCATTCTCGGCTGACCGGGTCCTGAGTCGGCCGACCTACTTCTAGGTACGTCGCTTCAGGGACCTTAAATAGGGCGAGCCGACACAGGAACCCAACCGATCTCACCGGAGAGCACCTCGTGAGGGCTTTCCACCAGTCTTCACGACACAAGGAAGAACGAAAGGATGTGCAGAACTATGGGAAGCACTGCACCGCTGACCGACACCACGGGTAATGACCGATCCTTCTATCGCTTTGGAGGAGTTGCCCTGAACAGCTGCAGCGCTCTCCCACCCGGGAATGGGCAACTTCCAGCCTACGAATATTACCCTTGGGACGATCCGGAATTTGAGCGTGACCCCCACCCCTGGTACACACGCGCACAGGCAGAAGTACCCGTTATGCTCGACGACACAGGGGCCTACGTTGTGTCACGCTACGACGACGTCATGGAATTCGGACTCATGCCCTGCATGTCCGTCGAACCGGGGTGGGATGCGGCCGGGCCATGGTCCATTGCCAGTTCGACGATCATCGGTCGTGACGCACCTGATCACACCCGTTTGCGCCGTCAGACGAACAAGTGGTTCGCGCCAAAAGCCGTTCGCGAATGGGTGAGCACGACAAAGGAAGTGACGAGCCAGATCCTGGATGCGACAGAAGGGGGCAGGCTCGACGGCTGGCGTGACCTGTCAGTTCTTCCTACGCACCGAACGATGTGCCGGGTGCTTCAGGTTGACGACAATGACGCAATGGAAGTAATGGCTGAAATGGCCGACACGATGCCCATGCTGTCCGCCCGCCCCCGGCCAGGGACATGGGAAAAAGCAGCGGAGGGATTTGACAAGCTGGCACAGCGCATTGATGCCATGCTGGATGGCCGCAGCGCTTCTTCGGCTGACGGGCTGACCGACGCTCTCCTCGATGCGGAGCGGGAGGGGACCATCTCGAGTGAGGAGATGCGGGCTACTGCCCTCCTGCTGTACAGTCTCGGTCACATGGATGTCGGGTATCTCATTGCCGCCGGCCTTCGCGTCTTCGCCGAACTCCCCGAGGTCTACGCGGCGTTCCGAAAGAACGAGGAATTCCGCGACGCCATCATTAACGAAATTGTGCGTATGGATCCGCCGGAGCTTTCCTTCTACAGGACCACTCTGGAAGATGTCATCATCCGCGGAGTGAACATTCCTGCGGGCTCACGCATCCGGTTCATGATCAGTGCCGCGAACCGGGATCCGGAGTTTTTTGATCAACCACATCACTTCGACTACCACCGCCCCCAAACCCACAGCAAGAACCTGTCGTTCGGTCTTGGTCCGCACACCTGTGCTGGGCAGGGGTATGCCCGCGCTCAAGCCCGCACAATTTTTGAAGAGGTCGCTGCACGGTTCAAGTCGATAGAACTCGAGGTCCCCTTCGAAATGGATAACACGGACTTCTCCCGTCACTACACGACATTGCCGCTCCGTTTAAGCAACTGAAGCTGGCGAGCAACGCTGCAGCACATGCAAAGGGCATCTGGAAGATTATCCGGGTGCCCTTTGATCGTTGAACTTCTCCGCACGATATGAGCGCAGGGCGGCCCAACGAAGGTCTAGGCGCCGACTAGGGAAGGCCTCGACGCAGACGCCCGGAGGGAGAAGTCCGTACCTGGTCTGGTGGGCAAACGCCGACCCAGAAGCACATGGGGCGCGTACGGTGCCCTGATGGTATCTTGACCCCCAACCTGCCCACCGCAGCAGTTAAGCAGCCGTCGATACTGACGATCAGTGAGATGGACGACCCGGCATGCCACAGGCGAGCGGCGGAGAGATTCGCGCCACACGCCTGCCCTTTTCTAACACTCCATTTGCCACCGTATTCGACGATATACAGGAGTGGCGGAATGCCTGGTTGTACTAACCCGGTTGGTTGGGGACGCGGCTGGCAAGTGGAGGCGCCTTTGAGCACAGTGTGTGGCTTGGTGCTCGATGAAGCTGGGAACAGGCTTGACGTTCGGTTTCCGAGGTGTAGGGGCTAGTGCGTTGGTGGCGAATGCCTCCTTCGGTCCAGACCTGGGCGAAGATGCGGGAGCGGTAGCAGCCTCCGTTGTCGGCTAGGACTCGCTGGGTTCTTACCCCGTGGGCGGTGATCGCGTTTCGCATGAACGCCGCGGCGTTTCCTTGGTCTCCGAGAGAATCTCGGAGTATACGTAGGGGAGCGGTCATCGACGGCATGGTGGACAAAGGCGTCGCCGTGTTGCTGGCCCCGGTTCTTGTTGGATCCGTCGGCGAGGTTCCGGGCCCGGGAGTTCGGTTCCCCGGTCATGCGGCCGGCTCTGCGGTGTCCACCGCAGCACCACACAACGCCCGGGGCTCCTCTTATTGCGTCAAATCCATAGCGTGTCACCAACCTCCCGGGTCAGTACACTAGTCGTCGATCTCCCAGTACTCCAGGTTCTGGGAGGCGGCCCCCTCCGGGTTTGGCCCGTAAAACCCTAGCATCCGGGCATACTTGGGAGCCCAGTAATAGCCCGTTTGCCCTGCCGGAACCCGGATCGTGTCACCTGGCCGACCCACTACTTCCGTGTCACCAACCCGAATGTGGAGCTCTCCTTCCAAAACGACACTCACTTCGTCATGGGGGTGGTGATCTGCGAATCCTGCTCGATCCAGTTCCCATTCGGACATCGCATAGGTGGCCCAGCCGTCAGGCCTAGTGTTGAAAATCCAGCGAGCCTTCATTCGGGGGGTCTTGGTGGAAACCTGCGTGAGAGGCGCGGAAACGACAAGTTCGGGCTCAGCGGCTTGGAGGCCGCTTACAATGGTGCTCATGGCATGTTCCTCTGTTTTAAGTAAAGGGGTCAGAAAAGACGCCGGTTGATCAAACTATTCGCTTGAGAACGCCAAGAGGCGCCCGTGGCCAAGAACGAGCGCCTCTTGAGCCCCGCTCAAGCACTTTGAATTACGAAAGCCGGACGGTAAGTCCTTCGCAGTTTCTGTGGCGGTCAGAAAAAACCCATTCGGGTTCACCGATGACCTCGATATTCTCCATCCGCTCGGCCAGCACATCGAGTACTGCCCTCATTTCGACGCGTGCCACGCCCTGGCCACAGCAACTGTGTGTTCCTGCACCAAAAGCTATCGCCATACTCGCTGCCGGTGGCCGCGTCCAGTCGAACCCGTCGGGGTCTCGGAAAACTTCCGGGTCACGCACAGCAGCACCAAGAATGAAACGCACTTGAGTATTGGCCGGGATCTGGACGCCACGGATTTCATAGGACTCTGTTGTGTAGCGGTCCACGAGCACTTCAGGAAGGGCCCTACGGAAAGCCTCGTTGATGATGGCTGTGCGGGCATCCGTATTCTCGCGGTATTCCTTCCACGCCTCGGGGTAGGCTGCCAGATCGGCCAATGCGGAGGCCATGCAGTACCCGGGGTTATGTGCAGCAGAGCCCCAGAGAATCTGAATCGATTCCTTGAGTTCCCGGTCGGTTAGCCCGCCCTCATCGGTGATGTCAATCATCGCGTCCAGGAGGCCGTCTCCGGGATTTTTCCGCTTCTCCTTGATGAGACGATCCGCGTTGAACATCATGAACCCAAACCCCTCCCAGGCCCTGGTTTTTTCGTCTTCCGTCGGCTCCCAACCCAACGAGTCCATAGTCTGGTTGGTCGCCAGAATGTATGGCAATCCATCTTCCCGGGGGATGCCCAAAGCCATCGCCATTGCGTCCTGGGCAGGCTGCACCCCAAGATCACGGTGGGCATTGATGATTCCGTCGGGCCCGATCCTGTCAAGGGCAGCACGGGCAGACTCAGCCGCCACTTCACCCATGCCTTTCGTGGCTTTGGGAGTCAACCACTTTCTGAACGACTTGTGGATCCGTGTATGGGTCTCCCCTTCAGTGAGCAAGACTGAGTTGAGGTTCGACGCCCACGGGCTGTCGCCGATGCCTTCGGGCGGCACTGCCACAAGTGAGGGATTCTTTAGGTGTTCCGTCACGTCGTCGTACCGGGAGACAATAATCGTCCCGTTTTCAAGTTTGAGGATGGGATATTCTTCACGAACCCGCGCGAACCACGGCCAGGGTGCCTTGACGAACTCCGGGTCCCTCCAGGGGAGGAGGTCCACACCTGGAGGTGCGGTTATCGATTGCTGTGTAGTTGTCACAGTATCTCCTTCATCCTGTTCCGGACATTGAACAGGAGCTTTCTTTGGCTGATGGTGCTGTTAGATGGGGTTTCTTGCGGCCGTCAACCAGCCACCGTCAATGACCATCGCGGCGCCGTGAATAAATGCCGCGTCCTCACTGGCCAAATAGACAGCCATCCGGGCTATTTCCCGTGGTTCACACCACCGGCCGGCCGGCGTGCGCGCGATCTCGGTTTCACTGTCTGGCAAAGTTTCCGAACCCCCTTCAGGCATGGTCAGGCCGGTAGCCGTTGCCCCTGGGCAGATTGCATTCACCCGAATTCCCTGGCGTCCGTAGTCAAACGTGAGCTGACGGGTCAGACCCAGCACTCCATGCTTGGAGGCCGTGTAAGCAGTGCCGCCGCCAGCCGCGCTAAATGCTGAAATTGAGGCAGTGTTGATGATCGCGCCCCCGGATTGCTCAAGCATCTGGGGAATAACGGCGCGCGACATCAGGAACGGCCCCGTCAGATTTACGGCGAGCGTGCGATGCCACTCAGCAAGTGAGATCTCATGTGCTGGTCGGAAACTGTCAATAATGCCCGCATTATTGCAAAGCACATCCACACGCCCTGCCCATTCACGCACCTGCCGTATGGACGCTTCCACCGATTCAACGTCAGAAACATCGACCTCAACTGCCAATGCACTTTCAGGATTGTCGAGGCCCTCGACCGTCCGCTTGGCACTTACAAAATTGATATCAAGTGCAGCCACCCGCGCGCCTTCAGCCACGAACTCCTGAACCATGGCTTGGCCCATGCCGGACCCCGCGCCCGTGACGACCACGACCTGGTCTTCAAACTTTGTCAAAAGACACCGACTTCCCGCCGCTTCAACCTTGAGCGGCACTACGATTCTTGGTTCCATTGCTGACCAACGCCGACCGGGGCAGCGCTTCTGTCTTCAGCAGCCGGACCCTGCCACGCCCGGGCTCAAAGTGCGAATACCATGAACGTTTGCGTGATCCAAGTTACTATTGTCGATGTCAGCTTAATGATCGTTAAGCACCGCGTCAAGGGTTAGTTACTAGCGCAGGGCGACGGCAGAGTGTCGCAAGGATGATGTGCTGCCTTTAGATAGGCCCTGCCAAGGTACGAGTCCGTACTCAACCCCTGAAACATGGGATCTACTTCACACGAGAGCCTTGACAAGTTGAACTTACTTAACATTCAATAAACACAATCTTTGGTGCCGCTTCTGAGCTCTATAGCTCCTTTCGGGTCGGACCATCCATTTCAGCAGGGAGAATCTCATGGGCTATCAGGTCTCCGCGGACACCGGTGGAACATTCATCGACGTTGTCGTGCAAGATCCAACAGCAAAGCAGGTGATCGGCAAGTCACTGACCACATATGACAGGGTCTTTCGCGGCATGTCGAAGGCGATTGACATCGCCGCTAACGAAATCGGGATGTCGGCTAAGGAGCTTTTGGCCGAGACCGACCTGTTTATATACGGCACGACCCATGCGACCAATGCCATCGTGACTCGCAAGGATCTCGCCAAGACCGCTCTGCTCACCACCGCGGGCTTTGAGGATGTACTCGTTCTCAAAGAGGGCGGCAAGCAGGACGGATACGACTTCAGCAAGCGGTACCCCGATCCTTATATTCCGCGGCGTCACACGTTCGGCGTCCGCGAACGAATCAACTCGGAGGGCGAGGTCGTCGCCGAACTCGACGAGAAGGATCTTCGCGAAACGCTGAAGACCCTGGAGGAGGACGGCTTCGAAGCTGTTGCCGTCTCGCTGCTTTGGTCCGTAATCAACCCTGCCCACGAGTTGCGCGTC
Organism: Paenarthrobacter aromaticivorans; assembly: GCF_019038615.1. Taxonomy (NCBI): domain Bacteria; kingdom Bacillati; phylum Actinomycetota; class Actinomycetes; order Micrococcales; family Micrococcaceae; genus Paenarthrobacter; species Paenarthrobacter aromaticivorans. The sequence goes on along the minus strand of NZ_JAHOPC010000010.1, from coordinate 94,140 downwards.
GCTGAGCTCCTGGCCGAGCTGGCCCCAAACCTGCCGGTGACGCTGTCGCACAAGATCGCACCCATCATCCGGGAGTACCGCCGGACTTCAGCTGCAGCAATCGATGCCTCCCTGAAGCCCCTGATGCAGCAACACTTCAAGCAATTGGAGAAGGACCTTCGCGACTTCGGCTACAAGGGCGCCATTCTGGTCTCCACGAGCATGGGCGGGGTGATGAACATTGAGGAGGTCATTGAGTCTCCGATTCACACAGCCCGCAGTGGTCCGTCAATGGCCCCCCTCGCCGGCCTCAATTACTCGCTTCAGGAAGGGCTTGGCGGTGACATGATCGTCGCCGACACCGGCGGCACCACCTTTGACGTCGGGCTGTCCCGTGACGGTACGGTCGTGCACTCACGTGACACGTGGATCGGGCCCGAGTGGGAGGGCGACCTCCTCGGAATCTCCTCCGTGGACATCCGCTCCATCGGAGCCGGTGGCGGTTCGATCGCATGGGTGGACGAAGGAGGCCTGCTTCGTGTTGGTCCCCAGTCGGCCGGATCCGAACCCGGGCCCGCCTGTTACGGCAACGGCGGCACTGAACCGACGCTTTCTGACGCTGCCTGCGTCCTGGGCTACTTTGACCCCGACTACTTCTTGGGCGGTCGAATGCAGCTGGATGTCGACGCGGCAGAAGCAGCCATTGGAAACGTCGCCGCCCAGCTCGGGGTAAGCATACTCGAAGCTGCCTGGGGAATCCTGTCCCTGGCAAGCGAAGCGATGGTCAAGGCCGTGCACGAAATTACCACCGTCCAGGGGCTCAATCCCCAAGACAGCACGTTGGTGGCCGGCGGCGGCGCTGCGGGCATCAACATCATGCAGATTGCGAGCGAACTAGGATCACGCCGGGTCATCCTGCCAAAGGTAGCCTCCGCTCTGTCAGCTTCGGGTATGCATTTCGCTGACATCGTAAAAGAGGAGTCAGCTGCCCTCATCACTTCCTCTGAAGACTTCGCGGCGGCCAGCGTAGAGAAAGTCCTGCTGGGCCTCGAAGCACAGCTGGACAAGTTCGCTGGCAGGTTCAGCGAGAACTACCCTGACTACGCCTTGGAGTTCGGCGTCGAGGCCCGCTACAAGGGCCAGATCTGGGCGATTGATGTACCCCTCCAGTCGGCGCAACTGAGCTCGGAAAGCGACCAACAGCGCTTGTTCAGCACATTCCACGACCTGCACGAGCGCGTGATGGCTGTCCGTGACCCCGGTTCAGCCATAGAGTTTCTCAACTGGCGAGCCCGGGTCACGGTCAACATTCCCCGGGCACAACAGAAATTCGCGGGTACCGAAGAACGCGTTGGCAACTCCTCCTCCAAGCGGACGTGCTACTTCAGTGGCACAGGAAAAATTGAGACGCCCGTGTTCAAGCCAGCTGACCTCGTTCCCGGCACGAGGGTGAGTGGCCCGGCAGTGATTGAGGAACCCACGACAACCCTTGTTATCTACCCCGGGATGGCTGCCCAGGTAGCGGCCACCGGAAATTACTTGCTTCACATTGAGGAGGACGAGGCATGAGCAAGAACTTTGATGCTATCCGTACTGCAGTCATAGCCAACAAGATCGACGGCATCGTGCGGGAGATGACCAACACGCTTTTGCGCTCGGCCCGCTCTGCCGTCATCAACAGCGCACGGGACTTTTCCTGTGTGATCCTCACGGCTGAGGATGAGCTGCTGGCAGCAGCGGAGGGGATTCCCGTTCACGTTTTCGGAGCCCAACTCCAGGCCCAGGCTCTGCGGGCCGCTCACCCCCAGCTGCGCGAGGGGGACGCCTACCTCGACAACAACCCGTATGTCGGCAACTCCCACGCCGCTGACCACACCATCCTTGTTCCGGTTTTCGTCGATGGTGAGCACTTGTTTACGGCCGTGACGAAAGCCCACCAGGCCGATATCGGCAACTCGATCCCGACTACCTACCACGCTGCAGCCAAGGATGTTTATGAAGAAGGCGCACTGATCTTCCCCACGGTGAAGGTACAGTCCGACTACGAGAATGTCGATGATGTCATCCGTATGTGCCAAAACCGCATCAGGGTCCCCTCGCAATGGTACGGAGATTATCTAGCATCTGTGGGTGCTGCACGTATTGCCGAGCGCCGTCTGAAGGAACTCGTCGCCAAGTACGGCATCGAGACGGTCAAAAAGTTCATGCGCGACTGGCTGGACTACAGCGAAAAAATGATGACCAAAGCGATCGAAAACCTGCCGGCCGCCAAGCTGCACAACACCGGCCGGCACGACGCCTTCCTGCCGTATCTTCCCGACGGACTGGAAATCGATGCCAGGATTGAGATCAAACCCGGGGAAGGGCTGATCCACGTTGACCTGACCCACAACGGCCCTAACGTCGACTGTGGTCTCAACCTAACGGAGGCAACCACCCGCGCCGCAGTCTTCAGCGGAATCTTCAATGCGATCCCGCTACGGATCCCAAAGAACTCCGGTGCGTTCAGGCGGGTAGTTATCGACATGAACGAAGGCTCCGCTGTAGGAAAACCTCTTTTCCCGCACAGCTGCTCGGTCGCGACCACGAACGTCACCGACCGGCTGATCAACTGCGTTGGAGCCGCCTTCGCACAGTTGGGCGAGCCATACGGGGTCGCCGAAGGCGCCGTTGGCGTGGGCGTAGGTTACGCAGTGCTGTCAGGGACGGACAGGCGCAGCGGTGAAACCTTCGTGAACCAGGTCTGTGTCACCGCCAACGGCGGTCCGGGCAGCGCACACGCCGATGGGTGGGTCACCTACGGGGTTCCCTGTGTCAGCGGACTGATGTACCGGGACTCGGTGGAGGTCGACGAAGTCAAGATGCCCATCCTCTACAAGCATCTCCGACTCGTGGCCGACACCGGGGGAGCCGGCAAGTTCCGCGGAGGCCCCTCTTTCGAGCTCGCCTACACCCCCAAGGCCGACCCAATCACTGTCATCTATCCCTGCGACGGCCAGGACAACCCCTCCAAGGGCGTGGCCGGCGGCTTGCATGGCAGGACTGCCGAAGCTTGGCTGGAGAAGGCCGATGGCTCCCGTGAGAAGCTCGCAAACACCGCAACCGTCGTCCTGAACCCGGGCGAGACAATCCACGGATTTGATGCATCTGGCGGTGGATATGGCTCACCGCTGGAGCGGGACCCAAGCCTGGTCCTGACAGACGTCCTTGAGCTCTGGGAGACCGCAGAACACGCCAAGACCGTCTACGGCGTCGAGATCGTGACCACTGACAACGGTCTTGCTGTCGATGAAGCCGCCACGTCTCGTCGCCGCGCCGAAATGGCAGCTGCCAACTGATCGAAAACAGCGATCCGGTTGCCGGCCGGCGGCGCATCGCCCCCGAACCGGCAGCCGGACAGTGTCGTCCGAAACGACACGGCCGCCAGCACATATACGCGGGCAACCGACACGATAGGCACTCCGCTGCACAGACAGCACAGCAAAAACAGGACTATTCAACGAAGAATGAAAGAGGTACGGACAATGAGCAAGCCAACAGTGGTGGTGCTTGGGGCCGGTGGCGCGCAGGCGTCAGGATTGATCCGTGGTTTAGGCCGGTCCTCGACGGAACTACGGCTGATTTGCTGTGACCGCAAGTTCCGTGCGGAAGCGGTCATCGACGCTGGAAACCAAGAAGTGCATCAATTGGAGTTTGACCTGTTGGCAGACTCCGCCAAATTGCACGAGGTTCTGTCTGACGCTGACCTCGTTGTCAACTGCACAGGCCCCTACTACACCTTGGGCCCTGTGATCCTTGACGCAGCGATTGCAGCAGGAACCAACTACGTGGACATCTGCGATGATGCCGACGCTACCGAACTGCTGCTGCAGCGGGACGTGGCAGCCAAAGACGCAGGAGTGACTGCACTCATAGGAATGGGTTCGGCCCCCGGGACGACCAACGTTCTCGTCCGTCTCGCGCTTGACTCGCTGCCACCCGGTGAGGCCAGCGCATCCATCACGTGGTGCGTCGACGCAAGCGACATGGTCGGCGCAGTAGTACCCCACTTCGCTCACTCCTTCAGTACCGCCATCGCCGAGGCCGGAGGTACCCCCGCTTGGGAGGACCTCCACCCGTCCCGAGTGAAATTCCCTGAACCTATCGGGGAGCAGCTCGTGGTGACGCTGAGCCATCCTGAAGTCATCACCCTTCCCAGATTCACGCGTGTTACTGAGGCCACGAATCAGGGGGGGCTGATTCCCGAAGACTTCACTCACCTTGGCTGGGTCATTTCGCGGCTACCCGGGAACGAAAACAGGACGGCGGCCATGCACGCCATTTTCGAGACGGCCCGCGTCCAGCACGCGGACCGCGAACCGGTCGGAGCCGGACTGATCGTTGATGTGCGAGTTGGTTCCGAAGGCATCGCTTTCCTATCGGGCGGCAAAATGAGCCAGGAAGACGCGACCGGCACACCCGCAGCGGCCGGAGCGCTTGTAGCCCTCCAGGGGCGCGTGCCCGGGCCCGGGGTGGTGTCCCCAGAAGTTCTCCATCCAGCCGACTTTTTTGCGTCGCTCCGCCAAGTTTCAGCAGGAGGTGGCGGCATGACGGCCTATCGAACGCGCAACGGCGAGGTTCTTGAACACGTCCGGATACGTGACCTTCTGACCGCCCTTACTGCAGTCAGGTAAAGCCAGACAGCGCAGCCTAAGACCGCCCCATGGAGGTTCTGCGGTATGACGGCTCAACCGCTTGACTCCCGCAGATTCTAGCGTGAACGCAAGGATGACCTGTCGAAGCGGGAGGTGCCCAACCAAGCATCTGACGCTTCGTCGCGAACGCCTCCAGCGTCAGATGCAGCGCAAGTCTTGCTGCGAGCACCCTTGACGAAAGACTCGTGGGCAATCCCATAATTGAATGCATGTTAATTAAGTACCTTGGGTCGGAAGGCCTGATGACCAAAGGCGCGGCAATTCCTGCTCGCCGCCATTGGTGGTGTACTCATCGATCCCGCCAAACGCGGCGCTAGCTACAAAGGAGTACGCGCTCTATGAAACAGCACCCTGACGATAGGCCATTGCCTTTCCCAACGCTTTCGGCAGCGCTTGCCCATTGGGCTGCAAGCACCCCACACGCCCTTGCCCTGACTGCCGCGTCGGACGAGCTTACCTATGCCGACCTGTCGAGAAGAGTTTCTCGCTGTGCTGGATGGCTGGCAGAACAGGGCGTCGGGCCCGGTGATCGTGTCGTGATTGTTGGGCACAATACACTTGCCTGGGTTGTTCATTATCTGGCCGTTCTTTCGATGGGAGCGGTCATCGCTCCGGCGAACAACAGGTTGAACCCTGCGCAGTTCGCAGATCAGGTAGATCTGCTGGGAGCTGTACTGGTGTTGGCGGACGAGGAACATCGGGATATTGTGGCCCGCTTGCCTGCGCAAAGGGTCAGAGCTTTGAGCGAGAACAACGAGAGCACAGTCCATGCGACGGTCCCTTCTCTTGACGCAAAATCACCAGCACTTGTCAGTTTTACGTCCGGAACAACGGGGAAGCCAAAGGGAGCAACCCTAACCCAGAGGGCATTAGCTGAGGCCTCCTGGGCCTTCGTTCGCGTCCTGGACACTGATAACTCGGACTCGACTCTTGTCGTCGTGCCGATGTTCCATAACACCGGTTTTGTCGATCAGCTGGGACACATGCTGCTGCTGGGTGCCCGCACCGACCTGCTGCACAAGTTCAGCAGGGTAGCGGCGGTTGAGGCCCTATTGGCCCGGCCCGTGACCTACTTGGCGGCGGTACCGAGCGTCATCCGGCTCATTATGCTTGCTGATGGAGCTGATACCGCCTTGGCGCCCCTTCGCACCCTGCTATATGGGGGATCGCCGATGCCGGCGCCATGGATTCAGGAATTATTGGAGCGCTGGCCCCGGATTCGGCCCTTTCACGGCTATGGAATGACCGAGTACGGATCCGCCGTTTCCTTCCTCACCCCGGAATATGCCCGGGACTTCGGGGAGTCTGTGGGCTTCGCTGTGCCAGGGACGACCATTCGTATCGTCGGTGATGACAACGCTGATGTCGCACCAGGAGATGTGGGGGAGTTGTGGGTTAAGGGCCCCACAATCATGCAGGGTTACTGGCGTCAGCCCGAACTCACCGCTTCCAAAATTCACGATGGCTGGCTCCGTACCGGCGACCTTGCAAGACTGGATGACGGTTTGTATTACATTGAAGGCCGCGTCGATGACGTGATCAACCGCGGCGGCGAAAAGGTGCTTCCCGCCCATGTGGAAGGTCTCCTGGCAAGCATTCAAGCAGTAGGCCAGAGTTGCGTATTCGGTGTTCCTGATCCAATAATGCAAAATCGGGTTTGGGCGGCAGTCGAGGAGCGGCCCGGTGAGACTTTTGATCCAATCGCAGCCCGTGAAGCTCTACGGCCGTTTCTTCCGGACTACGCGGTCCCGGAACGGATTGAAATCCTCAACCCCATGCCGAGGACGGCCAGCGGCAAGATCGACCGGCGTGCCGTCGCTGCCCATTTCAAGGGCCTGGCGATGCGGACCCTCGCGCCCCGCGCGTGATCCTTCGGCCATAAACTAGGGGCGGCCGGGCTTCTGACGCTCGCGTTTGCTTGCGGGCGAGCGTCAGAAGCCCGGCCGCACGAGGTCTTGGTGGCCTCATCCGTCTGAGGTCTTAGAGCGCCCAAGCGCAGTAAGCTCCCCATAGGGACAAGGGTCCCTGGCCCCTGGCCCCTGGCCCCTGGCACGAGCTTCCCCTCCTGGGAATGGGACATCGTGCCGGCTGGAGTGAAGCTAAACAACTTCTAACGAGTTAGCATATGCAGAGGCCCCGACCATGTTCCTTACGAGACTTTCGTAGCGGTTGGCAACCGCCGCAACAGACATTTCTCCCTGGGGATCGAACCACGTAAAAACATAGTCGCACAGTGTGATGATGGCGAAGGAGGCTGTTCTGACATCATCCACCCGCATGACACCCCGGTCCTTTCCGCGCTGAAGGACCTCAGCCACTTCTTGCACATAAGCTCGTTGCATCTTGAAGACCGGTTCAAGGCGTTCGCTTGGAAGATCATGGGACTCGCCCTTGTACGTCATCGTTAGGTCAAAAGCGCGGGCAGCACCTAACTGCTGAAGCTGCCAGGTGACGTGAGCACGAACGATCTGACCCAGTTTCGTCACCGGTTCCTCGTCAGTAATCGAGTCGTGCACATGTGCAAGAAAATCCTTCATTGAAGCGTCCAGCACTGAGACGTAAAGATCGTCCTTTGAAGGGAAGTACCAGTAAATCGCGGGGGCAGAGACACCCAGCTCCTGGGCCAGGGCTTTCATGCTTGTTCCGGCGTACCCATGCTGCAAAAACTTGTGCAGCGCCACTTTCATGACCCGCTCACGGCTGATTGAGTCGCTGTTGACTGCGGGAGCCTTGCCTTTGCGGCCAGTCCTGGGTGCTGTTCGACTCGTAACCATGTAAGTTCTCTTCTTCTCGCGGCTGAAACACTAATTGGCAGCTCTAGAGCTGCTTTCCAACCAGCTTAACGTTAAATAAGGAGATCCGGGAACGTTCCTCCTGAATAGCAGGTGTGGGGCAACCGGGTGAGGCGCTGACTTGCCTTGTCCTCGTCGGCGGCGTGGGGTGCGGCCTCCGGTAGCTTCCCCTTCCAGAATGCTTGTTCTGGTTGCGGGAAAGCTTCACTCGGTCAATAGCGCGGAACATGCAAACTCGACAGCATCTGTGCCACTGCCTCTCCGCACTGGACAAGGAGGCCGGCCCCCGTTTGAAACAGAAGCTGCGGGCCCTGCATTGGGCGCTGCGTCCCCCATTTCTCTTCCTCGGTATGAACTTCGAGGTCGCGGTGGGCACGATGAACAGACTTACACCCGCAATATCAAGCAGGCCCATAAAGATGGCTGGCGTCCGATGCACCAGACGCTAAGGCGCGAACGCGCTTCGTGACGAATCGATAGGCGCCTGTTCACCCCGAGCCGAGAAACGAGGTCGCGGGCGGAAAATTGGCACCTGCGAGCCTCCTGCAAGCGGATAGTGCCAGAAACCGTCCGGTCGGCACCGCTGCATGGATGTCACCGCTGAAAATCGAAACGATGCAGACTGCTCACCCACATGGCGATGCGAGGCACCGTCGCTCGCAGACCAGTCGAGACGACAGTGACACATGGTGCCCCGTCCTGACCGGCACGCGCTAAGGTACGCCTGCATTGGTCTGATCTCGGCGGCATTCGAAGCTCGTCCAGGATGGGCGAGCGAGCCTGCTGCCGACGGAGGTAGCGGTGCCAACGCGCTGTGGATGCAGCCAGGTATGGCCGACCAGCCGCGCGCTAGAGTCATTCGTCGTCCCCGTCGTGACTTGACGTATTCGCGCGGGAATTTGAGTCGTATAGGCAGCAGCGGGTAGGGGCGTTCACTTTCCGTCTGAAAGTGACCGACCGCCAGTCCCGGCCTTCGAGACCAGGTCGGACATGCCCGCAAGCACCTGCGCATGGGCAACGTGAGCGCATGCGATCCGGGCGACGGCCTGCAAGTGGGCTCTCCTGTAGAAGGGCGGGCTTGCAGAATCTGAGCCCGCCGGCAACGGGCCCTGACGCTGCCCCGCTGGCCCAAAGGTGAGAGCGCTGCGGGCGGGACCTAGTCGAGGTTGCCGAAGAAGCTTTCAACTTCGTGCTGGTTCATGTCGCTGAACCAGCATTCGATAATCTGTCCACCCTCGAACTTGTACAGGCCAAGTCGGTCCGTGGCAACACTTTCGTCGCCCTTTGTCCAGACTTCGTGAACCATCAGCAGTACGCCATCATCACCGGCCAGCAGGACCTCGTTCTGCCCCCCGACATCCCAGGTGTCTGTGTAGGCGGCAACGCGGCCTATCCAATCGCGGGCGAAGGCTTCACGGCCGTGATAGTCACCGGACAGCGGGCCGTTTCCGCCCATGTGAACTACTACATTTTCGGCAAAAAAAGCGATTCCAGCTTCTTGGTCGCCGCGTTCCCAGGCTGCGTGATACTCGTGCAGGAGGTGGAGGGAAGATTCTGTGGACATGCTTTCTCCTTGTTAGGGGCTGCTCAGTAGCACCTTACGAAACGTTAATTAGGTGAGGCGCCGAGCGGTCACCGGGCTGTGTGGTTGATTATCGCCCCTACCCCTTCCGCATGGCAATATCGGGCGTAAAGCTACAGAAATGTCTTGACGGTTCTCCTTAATGGTGATTCAGTTCATACCAATACAAGTTGGTTGTTACCTGTGAGCTGTTCGGTCCAGCCCGGCCGCCTGAAGACGTCCACCCCCGCCCTCGGCCGTACAGCTAATCCCGGCTACACCACCGGGCAAGGATTAAGGAGACACGAAATGAAACAGCTCAATTACCGACGACTGGAAGGCCAGCACGCCATCGTAACCGGTGCCGGTCGAGGCATTGGCCAGTCGATCGCACAGAAGCTCGCGGCAGAGGGAGCTGAGGTACTTGTCGTTGGCCGCGCGCTTGGACCACTCAGTGAAACTGTCGAATTAATTGAGGAAGCCGGCGGACGTGCATGGGCCCTTTCCGCAGACATTTCGTCAGAGCAAGACGTTCAACGACTGACTACTGAAGCACTGGACCGGTGGAGCCGCATCGACATCCTGGTGAACAACGCAGCAGTGTTTGACGAACCGCCATTTTTGGAGGTGGACGCAGCCACCGTCCGCCGGAATTTTGACATCAACGTTGTGGGAACGTTCCTCATGTCACAGGCCGTCGCAAGGAGCATGGTATCTAATCGAAGTGGTTCGATAATTCACATTTCTTCAATCGACGCCCTTGGTGCTGATGGCCCTGTAACTGCTTATTCAGCCACCAAAGCTGCGGTAGTGAGCATGGCGCGAACGATGACGATCGAGCTTGCGCAATTCGGTGTCAGGGTTAACTGCGTGGCACCTGGGTTCGTCAACACCGACATGGTGCATAAAACGTCAACACCGAACGTGCTGGATCACATGCTTAACGATTTCACCCGGGTGCCTATCCGCCGGCTTATCGAACCCGAAGAGATAGCTGCAGCAGTAACATTCCTTGCCTCGGATGAAGCGTCGGCAATCACTGGACAGAACCTGGTTGTAGACGGGGGACTCACTTCAAATCTGTTTGTCATGGAGACACTCCCGGAGTCGATGATTCCTCTCGGTCAGTGATTAGATCCGCCGGCCCTAGCAACGGTGGAATGGGAGATGTTCCTCGGAGTTCTCGCTGCACAAGATGCTCCTCGGACCTCAGCCATGCCGTAAACCGTTGAGCGGCAGCCCCACCGGGCTGCCGCTCAATCCTGTGTGCTGTAGGCCGGCCTCCTAGCCATCGCGACAACAACAAACGGAAGACTCTGCCAGAAAGTGATTCCACGAAGCATGCACCAGATACCAGAAAAGCAATCGGCGGATCCTGTGTCAGCCACAACTGATAGCACCGGCCTGCGTACCCAGCCCGCCAAACTACTCGGAGAACGGAGCCGCCTAGCGGGCATGCCGGTTCTGGTGTCAGGTGGTGCACGTGGCATGGGTGCAGCGATCGCCCGTGAGGTGATCGAACAAGGCGGGCAGGTGGTTCTCGCGGATGTACTGGAAAAAGAAGGGCAAGACCTTGCCGATTCACTCGGCAGCGCTGCTTCGTTCATCCATCTTGATGTGACTCAAGAAACCAGTTGGGAACGGGCGGTCTCTCACGCGCAAGATCGTTTTGGTCAACTTGGCGGACTCGTTAACAACGCTGGTATCCTGCTCGAAGGGCGGGTTGAAACAACGACCCCTGAACAGTGGCAACGGACAATTGCCGTAAATCAACTAGGCGTTTTCCTCGGGATGAAGGCTGCCGTGAAGGCGATGCGTTCAGCAGGAGGCGGTTCAATCGTGAATATCTCCTCCACTGCTGGGATGACAGGCTTCACGGATTGTTTCGCCTACGTCGCCTCTAAATGGGCGGTGAGGGGGATGACCAAAGCCGCAGCCTTGGAACTGGCACAATATGGCATCAGGGTGAACTCGGTGCATCCTGGCGACACGATGACAGACATGATAGCGGGAGCGGTAGCTTCCAGCGGCGCTGTGACCACCCACGATCAGATACCGTTGGGCCGGTATGCGCTCCCGTCTGACATCTCAAAGCTGGTTCTGTTCTTGCTTTCGGCCGAGTCCAGTTATATCAGCGGCGCCGAGCATGTCATTGACGGCGCCGTGACCGCCGGAACACCAGCGCACTAAAACCGTCGGCCGGTCCACATTTTGGACCGGCCGAAAGCGCAGACTGCAGCGAGAGACCCTTGCCCGCACAGCAGTGGGCGCGCAACTTCAGAACTGCAGGGTCCTGCCCCCTAGCCCGACCCCACATCCCTACGAATACACGACGTAAAACTTTTTTAGCTCTTCTTGAACGTCCCACTCACCTTTCCACCCCACTGGAAACACAGCAACGTCTCCCGGGCCCAGCCGGACCGACTCACCACCTTCCTGAGTGACGACCAGGCGCCCGGCAAGGACGTAGATGACTTCGTTATAATCCTCAAAGGTCCAATGGGATCGTCCGACTTCGGCTTTCCAAAAACCGACTGAGGATCCTCGGTTTGCCTGGGCGAACAATTCATATGTCCACGTCTCAATTTTTCCACTGAGAGGTGTTGCAGCAGGCGGTTCCAACAGGCCCGATGAGGGAATGCTGTCAAAGGCAATATGCGCATTTTGATAAATAGTCAAATGTCTCATCTCTTCTTCTTACTTACCAACCATTAGCGAGTAATCACTTTATCCGAACTGCGGGCCTTGAGCCAAGAACTTACAAGAGCAAGCACAAGAAAGTACTCACCTTTTCCATTAGCTGAATTTTGCCGAAGAACTTGCTACCGGAACGGCTTTTGTGGATTTCTAGTACCGCCGATAGACGGTCACCACCAAGATTAATGGTCGGTAAGGTAGTAGTCAAGACAACTAAGACTTGCAGCGATGCAAAGAGGTTGAATGTTGATGAACCCCACCGTGTGCTCAGCACCATCGGTAGGAAGCCTCGCACTCGGCTCGATCAGGTTCGGGATGCAGCAAAGTTGTGGTCACTTTACGTCCGTTAAACTTCGGCGATTAAAATGAGAGGCATCTGCGCGGAGAGTGACCGAACCTCTTTTTGACCGGATGGCAGCAGCTTCCACCGCATAATGCTCTTCGAATTTTGCACCCAAAAGAGGTAAAAGCTCACTTGAGCGCAATGAGGGCGCGCTCTCCAATGTTGGACCTGCCGCAATTTTTGGCATTACACACTTTCATTCGGACGGAGCGGGGCACCATAGGAAGAGTGAATCTCTACTCATGGCAGTGGAAGCATGCTTTATAGCGAAGGAAACCGGCTCTTCACGGTTCGTGGGTAAATGGATTTCTCGGATGAGCGTCATGCCGCTGTCCGGACGGCACTTCTCAAGAGTGATAACCGATTTGTAGTTGGCGGCGATGCGGTACCCACTGGCGGTGCGTTTGATGTTTTTGATCGCGGTGTTGTTGGCCTCGATCTTGCCGGTAGTTGCGGCGGTGACGATGAGCACCTCGATCTCTTTCCACCATCTGCAGGCAGTGCGGTAGAGCCTGTTCGTCTCAGGTCGTGCCACTGCCTTAACGAGTTCTTCGAGAATGTCTTTGGCTGCGGCGGCATCCTCCAGGGAGCTGGTGCGAGAAGGTGCCTGAGCTGTTCCCTGACCTTCCAGACGGCCTGGAGGGTGCCTGTCGGATCGTCGACGGCGAAGACTTCCTCGAGTCGGAGCGCGGCCCGGCAGCAGAGCGTATCGCCGCCGCACAACAGGAGCATCCGGCGCGCCCAGGCCTGGTCGATTGCCCTGCCGCGGCGGCCCTTGACCTGCTGGTAGAGTTTCTGCCGGGTCTCGGTCATGGCCTGGTTGGCCAGTGAGATCAGGTGGAAGTGGTCAACGGCGGGCGCCGTGCGGGGAAGCCACATCCGCCACTCCAGGGGCCGGGCAAATGGCCAGTCCCCGATGCCCTTGTGGTCACGCCCGTCCACCATGCCGCCAAGGACCTGTCCGGTGTCCAAATACACGATCGTTGTCATCCATGGCTCGAAGCGTGTCCAGGTCTTCGTTCCCGGCTCTTGGAAGTAGCGAACTGACCGGAAACGGTGCTCATCAATGCCCAGCATCCGCGGGCTGAGCGCGTCCACGTCAGGCAGCTTCAGCAGGTACGCCTCGGCGGCGGCGGCACGGACCATCCACAGGACACAGCGAAGCAAAGGGGCTCTTCACGGTTCGTGGGGAAATGGGTCCCTGGAATGAGCGTCATGCCGCCGTCCGGACGGCACTTCTCAAGAGGATAACGGATCTGTAGTTTGCTGCATTGCGGTACCCGCGTGCGGTTCGCTTGATGTTCTTGATGGCGGTGTTGTTGGCCTCGACTTTGCCTGTCGTGGCGCCGGTGACGATGAGCACCTCGATCTCTTTCCACCATCGGCAGACCGTGCGGTAGAGCCTGTTTGTCTCAGGTCGCGCCGCTGTCTTGACGAGTTCTTCGAGGACCTCCCTGGCTGCGGCGGCATCCTCCAGGGAGCTGGTCCGCAGCAGAGCGCGGAGTTGTTCCTTGACCTTCCAGACTGCCTGGAGGGTGCCGGTCGGATCATCGGCGGCGAAGACTTCCTCGAGCCGAAGGACGGCCCGGCAGCGGAGATTGTTGCCACCGCGCAGCAGGAGCATCCGGTGCGCCCAAGCCTTATCGATGGCCCTGCCGCGACGGCCCTTGACCTGCTGGGAGAGGTTCTGCCGGGTCTCGGTCATCGCCTGGTTGGCCAGCGAGATCAGGTGGAAGTGATCGACCGCGACAGCGGTGCGGGACAGCCACATCCGCAGCGCCTTCCGGAACGCCGCGGAGGGATCGATCGCGACGACCTGCACTGCCAGTTGCCACTCCAACGGTCGGGCGAACAGCCAGTTCCCGACGCCCTTATGGTCCCGCCCGTCGACCACGCCAAGGACCTGCCCGGTGTCCAGATCCACGATCGTAGTCATCCACGGCTCGAAGCGCGTCCAGGACTTGGTTGACGGGGTCCTGGAAATAGCGCACGGACCGGAAGCGGTGCTCGTCAATGCCGAGGATCCGTGGGCTGAGGTTGTCCACGTCGGGCAGTTTCAGCAGGTACGCCTCGGTGACGGCTGCGCGGGACCATCCACCAGCTCACCGCGAACCCGGCAGCTGTCTCCAACACGGCCCTGCCGGAGCGGATGACCGCGTCCACGAGCTGGTCCCGCAGCCGGCTCGTCGAGCGGGCACGGCGCGGTACCTGTGGGGTGGATTCAAAGAACGAGAGCCGGTCGCAGGCCCGTTCGTCGCAGTACCAGCGGTACTTGGACCAGAGCACCTCCACCGGGCCGGCAACAGGAATATCGCGGAGCCGTTGGAAGCGCCGTTCCTTCCGCCGGGAAGCGATGACGCCGCAGCCCGGGCAGCCCGGCAGCTCGTCAGTTTCGACGATGACCTGCCGCCGGCCGGCGGTGACGGTGGGGGAGATGACGCGGTAGTCGGGCAGATTCTAAAGAGGATGGTGGCAGCGTCGGCTGCGACCCCGGTAGGCTCGATCAAGGCCCGTGTTCCTTCCAGGTTGAATGCTAGACACACTCATCCCAGCAGGGCCACGGGCCCCCTTGTCTTCAACGACACGAACTCAATTCCCCACCAACCACGAAGAGCCAGCAAAGGGATGTCTCAGAGACTGCCCTGCCGGAGGTGATGACGGCGTCCACAAGCTGGTCCCGAAGCCGGCTCGTGGACCGGACAGGGCGCGGGACCTGTGGGGTGGATTCGAAGAACGACAGCCGGTCGCACGCCGGTTCTTCGCAGTACCAGCGGTACTTGGACCAGAGCACGTCCACCGGCCCGGCGACGGGACCATCGCGGAGCCGTTGGAAGCGGCGCTCTTTCCGCCGGGAGGCGATGACACCGCAGCCCGGCAATTCATCGGTTTCGACGATGACCTGCCGCCGGCCGGCGGTGACGGTGGGGGAGATGACACGGTAGTCGGGCAGATTCTAAAGAGGATGGTGGCAGCGTCGGCCGCGACCCCGGTAGGCTCGATCAAGGCTCGTGGTCCTGTTCCGGGTTGAATGCCCAGCGAGCCAGCGGCCGCGCCGCTCCGTGAGGACCGAAAATGTCCCCGGGTGCTGCATACTTTGCTGGCCCCGCAAGCGAACCGCGCGCATGATGGGATTGTCCGTTGTGGTTGATGCTGATGTGTCAATGGTGCCGAATTTCGGCCCGCTGCTTAGCGTGGCGCGGAGGACCCACAGGAACCCTGGACTTTTGCTGCGAGCACGAGTATTAGATTCCAAATCTGTCATCCTGTCCTCCCCATACCGGGCACCGCTATCACGTCAAGATAGTGCGGGAGGAACAACATCATCCACGACCGGGCCGTCGGAATCGACATCTCAAAGCGGGACGCCAAAGTCTGCGTGCGCCTGCCGTCCGCCAATGAGGGCCAATTCAGCTCTACGGTCAGCACATGGGCTTCAACTGCGGACGAATACTGGACCTGCGTAACTTTCTAGAGCGGCAAAACGTCACGACTGTGGCCGTGCAAGCAACGGGTGACTACTGGAAGCCGTTCTACTACGTGCTCGAGAACACGCTGCCGGTTCTGTTGGTCAAATGCCAAAAACGCCCGCAACATCCCGGACGAAAAGCAGACGTCTCGGACGCCGCATGGTTGGCTCAACTCGCCCCTTCATGGGCTCCTGCGACCCTCGTTCGTACCCCCACCGCCTATCCGCGACCTTCGTGACCTAACTCGGGCACGAGCCATCACCGTCCGAGACCGCACACGCGAAATTCAGCGGCTGGAAAAGTTCTTGGAGAGTTCGGCAATCAAGCTTTCCGCCGTCGTCTCAAGCCTGACGGGAGTTTCCTCCAGGGAAATACTCGAGGACCTGGTTGGCGGCCAACGCGATCCTCACATCCTGGCAGCCCATGCAGGGCAAGCTCAGGCAGTGGATCCCTGAACTGGCGGCAGCCCTGAACGGCAGGTTCGGCGACCACCACGTATTGATGACCAGACTTTATCTGGAACAGATCGATGCACGCTCCCGCCGGGTCAAAACCCTGACGGAGGCCATTGAACGGCTGATGCAACCGTTCCGGCAGGCCCGCGACGCCCTCTGCGCCATCCCTGGGGTCTCTGCTCTGGTCGCCGACGTTCTCATCGAGGAAACCGGCGCGGACATGAGCGTCTTCTCAACGGCAGGCAAACTCGCGGCCCCAAAGAATCCGCGGGACGCGTCAAGTCATCCCACACACGACCAGGCAACAAATACCTCAAAGCCGCCCTAGGCATCGCAGCGCTTGCAGTCTCCCGCACCAAAGGCACCTACCTCGCTGCCAGATACCGCAGTGTCTCCTCCCGGCCGGGCACGATGAAGGCTCTTGTCGCCGTGGAACACTCCATACAGACCGCGGCGTGGAACCAGGAAACCATTCCGGCACAAATGCAAATCGATGCGTGGCACCAGTACATCTGGAAAAACAACTTTGGCCTCCTCTCCGTTTCTTCAAAGGACACGCCCAAGTGGGGCGAACCCTTGGACGTCCCTACCTTGTGCGCGGACGTGGTAGGCGTTCCTGGGCCGACACGGATTGAACAGGTGAACGGCCGGGGAACGTTCTCGACCGCCGCAAGAAGGCACCACGGTTCTCGCTCGTAGCGAGGTTCAACACAGCCTTTGCCAGTTCTGCCAAGGCCCCCGATCGAGCTGAGGGAAGCAGTCGCCCGTCGAGGTCCTACCTAACAGCCGTTAAGTTCTGCCGCCCTTCAGAGGACCAAGGCTCTAACGTTCGTTCAATCGACGTCCACAGCAAGGCCACCCTCCACAGTGCGCAACGTCAGCAAATCCCCGCAAAACAGGCGATCCCACCATCAAGACATCCAGAAATATGCGGCCAAACTCTTGCCAAGGCCCACGTGACCGTAGTTACATTTATTGAGGCGCCTAGTTTTACAACCGTTAAATCCCTCTCCACTCGCTCGCTTGTGAGCAAAGGACATACTCCTATGAGCGCATTACCCCAACCGCAGGGCCATGAAGAAGCATTCAACGGGCCCAACGCAGCATCCAGCGGGTCCCTAGGACTAGCAAAGGAAGCAGGCAACACTCCCAGACTGACGGGAAAGATGAGCGCTTCGTCTCTGACGTTGACCGTCCTGGCCTTCTCCGCACCAATGGCTGTCGTCACCGGATTCATCCCGTTCACGATCCTCTTCGGCGGCGAAGGCGCTACTTTTGCCTTCGTTCTTGTGACCATCCTTCTGCTGGTCTTTTCCGTCGGCTATATCGCCATGACCAAGCACCTGCCTAAACCTGGGGCTTTCTACTCTTTCATCACCGCGGGGCTCGGCAAGGGGGCCGGACTCGGCTCCGCCTACTTGGCCATCGTCTCCTACATAGCTGTTCTCGTTGGGAGTTACGCCTTTCTGGGACTTTGCGTGTCAGGGCTGGTCACCACCCTCAACGGCCCGGATATTCCTTGGTGGGCTTGGGCCATCGCTGGCTGGGCCATTGTGAGCACGTTAGGTTACTTCCACATCGAGGTTTCTGCAAAGATTCTCTCCATCGCCATGGTCGGCGAAGTCATCCTTGTAATGATCTTCAATGTGTTCGTGCTTGCGAAGGGAGGCGCGGAGGGGCTCTCCGCCACACCTTTCACGCCCGGAGCCCTCATGGGCGGCGACGTTCCGGTCACGATGCTTTTTTGTATCTTGGTGTTCATGGGCTTTGAGGCCACCGCGCTCTTCAGAGACGAAGTGCGCACACCCAATAAGACAATCCCGCGAGCAACGTACGGAGCTGTCCTGTTCGTGGGCGTTCTCTACATCATTTCGGCCTACGCCTTGACGTCGGCATACGGATCGAAGGCGCAAGAAGTGGCAACCAATGCTCCCGCAGCAATGTTTCCTGACGCTATCGGCGCGTTCGTCGCCCCCGTCTTCACAGAGCTCGCATTTATCTTCGTCATTACTTCACTCGTTGCGGCGCTGATCTCCATCCACAACGTCGTGGCCCGTTATGTCTACAACCTGGCGTACGACAGGGCCTTACCGGTTTACTTGTCGAAAATCCACGTGCGCCACCACTCGCCCCACCGGGCCTCAACTGCGGTGGGGGTCGCCGCCGGCCTCGTAATTCTGTTTCTAATCCTGGCCGGGACCGACAGCGCTAAGGTATATGGGCAACTTTCTGGGTTGGGTTCGGTTGGGATCATTTTCCTGATGGGCGCTGTCAGCCTGTCCGTGATTGTTTGGTTCCGCACCAAGGCAAAGCTCTCGGGAGAAAACGCCTTCAAGGTCATCATCGCTCCCCTGGTTTCGTTGCTGGCTTTCGCCTTCACAGTGGTTTTCGCGCTCCTCCACTTCGAACTCATCGTGGGAGGAGCTCCGGGGGAGAACATCGGCCTGGCACTGATTTTGGCCACGACCTTCCTTGCCGGCATCGCCCTTACCCTCTATTTTCGGTTTGTCAAGCCGCACCTGTACGCCGGCCTCGGTCACTCTGATCACAGCCCCGCTGGTAAAGCCGCCACGCAGAACGCTGACCAGTTAGAACCAACGCACGCACTCGATGGCAGCAGCCTGCCCAACCAGTAGCTGCCTACGGCAACATTGCAGAAGCCACCGGTGGGACCAGTGCGTGAACACAGCTACTGGTTCCACCGAGGTTCAATCGCCTTGCCGAAAAGTAACCCCTCCGTGAAGAAAGCGATCAATGGGCCAGTTACGTCAGAGCTCTTTGAAGCGCATCGCTGGTACCTGCGAAGAGGAAGACGATGGCCCATCGGCAAGCCTGTATCCTGGGCGTGCCATGCCTCAGAGTTCTTGGGCCCGGAGGCGCAGCTGTCGGATCGAAGATGGTCGACGAGGTTCTATGCCCTACGCGTCGCGCCCTTAACCTTGACGCAGAGGGTAGTCCGACTCTGCTCTGAACTTGGCCGGCCCCTCCATGAAATAAGCGACTAAGTGGGCCGGCGAGCCCGACCCACTTGCGGCGTCGGCGTCCCCGAAGACACATCTTCCTCCACCTCTCAGCGGTGCACGCTTACTGAGGCAATAGAAGCGTGAGCCGTTCATGAAGGTTCCGGAAATAGGTCAGCGTTCGCTCAGCTGCCAGGTAGTCACCCTGCTGCCACGTCTACTTGGACACGCGGGCAGCGCGCAACATCAGCAAGGGGCAATGAGGCTTGCTTCATACAAACCCTTGGCCGGCAACGACGGAGCTTTGACGACCCCTCGTGATATCAGAACCTTCGGGGGCACGCCGTCCGTCCCGCGGCCCCACATGGCCGCGACCAACAATAATCCCATAAGGGGGAGAGGCAAGGCGGACATGGAAATGAGTCAATTTGATGTCGCTGGGTTAGGACCGGGTAACTATCCTGACTTCCGGGCGGCTGCCTCACCAATGTTGACGGCCTCATCTGAGATGCGTCTATACCTTGAAAAGTTCAACTGGTCGTGTTTATCGGACGAGGGATGCCAGCTACTGGAGACATTTGTGTCCGAGGCGTGCACTAAGAGTTACAGGAGCCTCTCCGTGCGGAGCCTCGCTCATCAACTTGGCGTAAGGCCAAGCATCCTTCTGAGGCGATTTCCTGGGGGAGTTGACGAGATCGCCACCGAAGCCTTTCGTTGGCATTTTTACAAATTCGCTTCAGCCGTGCTCCAGGCGATAGAACACGCAGCAGACGCCGAAACCTACTGGAGAAGCCTAGTACGTGTACACCTTGAGCGTCAGTTGGCGGCACCGGAACACGACTTGTGGGACGTCCTGATAGCGGCTGACCGCGTTGCTGGTTTCCTGCCACCCCAAATGCTCGTGGAGTACTTCGAGGGGTACGGATTGTACGAACGAATGTACGCAGCAGCTGCTTTCGAGCTCGGCTACCGCTTCGATGACGTGGGGAAGTTTGTGAAGGTGGTCGTCAAAGTCTTAAGCGCCGCTGGTGAGTGGTGTACGTGGAATGGGAAGCAGGATGCGATGAATTCCTGCGTCACTCAGGGTGTCGCAATCACGCGCGCACTAATGAGCGTAGATCTAGGTTTGAACTCACGATGACTATAGCGTTTTCTGTCGTCGGAGCTGTGACCTGCCCTTTGATAGACACCCTGATTTTCTCGTCTACCGGGGCCTTCACTCGTGGCTCACGGGAGATCCCGAGAAGGGTTGGTTAGGCGAGGTCGCCAATTTCGTCCACCTTCAGGAAATTGGTGGAGACACCCCCTTCCCAAAATGAACCGAGGGCAAGGCCCACCACTGCGTCCTGGGCTACCGCTCGCAGCCAATCTGTGAGTGAAGTGCGGTCGCGACAAAGTCAACAGACAATTGGTGAAGGCGTTCCATCGGCCCGCCGTGATATTGAAGTCCCACAGAACCCCTGTCCAGGTGCTGGGGGCGCATGCAAAGGATGCGGGCCAGAGCCATAACGGCATGGAGGCGACCGTGCGTCGGATTGCCTCCGAGGGGTTGCAGGGCCACAGCCTGTTAAGGTTGGTCGTGACCGCAAAGTAGAGCACTGCCAGTGTTCCAGGCTCTGACCGCCAGCCGGAACCGCGTGGGCCGGACGAAGATCGTCGGCCCTTCATAAGGTTCGGAAGATGGCATCGGGGATTCGGATGTGGGCGTGCTGAATTCCTGGTTTTCCACCCAGCCGTCCTACGAACATCAGTTCCTGCCTGTCTTCACGGCCCAGGGTGAGCGGCGGGTTCTGCGATGCCGGCCAAGACTTCTCGCGCCAACCATCAAGGCAAAACCGCAGGTAAGAGACGGTCCTCACGCCGTTATCCGCGTCCAGACATCGCCCCACGTCGCAGCGGATCTCCGCGGGGCTGACAGCTTCCCCAAACACCGCAGGACTCCGCGGCGATTCCGCCGATCACGACCGGAGCAGGGGATAGGGCGGAAATGACTCATCCGATGAGATATAAGGTTTTACCTTATATCTCATCGGCGTTCGATCTAGGGCGTCAGTTGATGAAAGAATTCCCTGCTTGGGAGCCACGCCGAAGCGAAAACAACCTTCGAAGAACTCGTATACCTGACTGAGGTCGTCAAACTCAGTAACGAGGACGCCCACTGGCTCTATCCCGGGAAAACACTAGTGTCGTGTGTCGTTAATAGTTAGACACTTGGGCGTTTGGGAAGATTGGTTATGGACAGCCGTCTTGCTGCTGCCCTGGGTCTTCGTGAAGGTGATTTTGAGGAGCTTCTGCGCTTGTCCCGGTCTACCTCCGGTCGGGCAGGCCCGCGCAGCGGGCGCGGATCGCGATACTGGCCGCGGAAGGTCTGTCGAACACCGTGACTGCCGAAAGGATCGGGACTACCCGCACCACGGCCATCGGGTGGCGTAACCGTTACGAGTCCGCGGTGAGTGAGGGTCTGCATGACCACGACCGTCCCGGGCGCGCGCAGGACGAACCACGGGACGTTGTGGCCGCCACACTGCTGACGCCCCCGAAGAAGTACGGGGTGACGCACTGGTCCCCGCGGCTGCCGGCGCGCATCTGGGTCTTGGGAACGCCAACGCCACGGTGGCCCGGGCCTGGCGGGAATACGAGGTGCAACCCTGGCGGGCCGGGGCGTTCAAATTCTCCACTGATCCGGACCTCGTCGCGAAGGTCACTGATGTCGTCGCTCTGTGCCTGGCTCCCCTAGCGCACCACCGCCTTTTGCGGCGGCTTCAAATAGAGACCGACGACGTCGATGAGCTGCTCTTCAAGACGTGGGTCGTTGGAGAGCTTGAATGAGTCCACCAGATGTGGCTTCAGGCACCGCGCGGCCCAGATACGCTAGACTTGGGCCGGCGACACTCCGACCTTCGCCGCTATGGCCGCACCGACCAGCGCGTCTGCCCCTCAGGCCAGGAATTTCGCGTCAGCTCAACGATCTCGTCAAACCTTGACTGCAGGATGACGGACTTGCCTCCCGCCACGGACAGACCTCACCCAGATGGGCGAGACCCGGCGAAGCGCGCCCGCCACGAACGCACAGTCGCCGGACTCACACCAACCACCCTCGCGATCCACTCGCTGGCCAAGCCTTCGGCGGCCATCAGCAAAACCTGGGCCCTCCGGACCTCCCGATGAGACGCCGTCCCGGACTTGGAAAGCGTCTCCCACAAAGCCTGTTGGGCCTCCGTTCACCGCCAATGCAAGAGCCTGGTTCGACATGCCCACGCGCTCCAAGGGATGTGTGTCAGGCGCCGAAGGCATAGTGCTGGACAGCAGCGTACTCGGGGCGTAGGTCCTTGCGTCCCCGTAGAAAGATACATCCGGCAGCATCGCTCGCTTATGTGAAGTCGTCATCGGCAACGACTCGGTCACAGACAGATTCCGCCTGCACCGCATCCACCCCGCCCCACATTGGCATGGTTCGATGTATTCAATCCGTTTTTGGAGGATAGGCCTCGTCATTGGCCGTGACGCGTGCAGCCCGGACTGGTTTATCCAACCGTTTGGCTGCCCGGGGTCAGAGTTTGAGGGCCTCGCGTAGCGCGCGCAGCCGCGTTGTCCAGATTTTCTGGGACAACGCAGCTTCTGGAGCGAAAAGCTCTGCAGCATGGTAGGCGCCGGGGTACACGTGGAGCTCTGTAGGTACGCCGGCCGCTATAAGCCGCTGAACCAGCGCGATGTCTTCATCTCGAAACAAGTCGTGCGTTCCTACGTCAATGAAAGTAGGGGGCAATCCCGTGAGGCTGACGGCGTGGAGTGGTGCGGCGTATCCGTCTGGTTCCTGGTGACCGAGGAACCAGCTCCAGGCCTCGATGTTTGTTCTGCGGTCCCACACACCTATCTCAGTAACTTCGAATGTCGACGGCAGAGCATTTCTATGATCAACCATAGGATAAGGAGCCATCGTGTACGCGATCTGAGGGTACTTCATGTCCCGCGCCTTGAGGGATGTCGACAAGGCCAAATTTCCTCCAGCGCTGCCCCCGTATACGGCCAGTCTCCTGGGATCGAATCCTAGGGTCGTTGCATTGGACGCCATCCATGAGAGCGAGGAATAGCAGTCCTCCAGCTGAGCAGGATGGGGATGCTCGGGGGCTTTGCGATAGCCCGTGGACACGACGAGGATGCCGAGCTCCTCGCAGAGTTTGACGGCTAAGCCGTGCTCGTAGTCCAAGTTGCCCAACGTCATGCCGCCACCATGTATGAAAAAGATGGCCGCGGAGCCCTTGACGTAATTCTCTGGACGATAGATTCTCACTGGGACGAGGCCGCCGTCCGAAGACCTTTCCACCATCAGATCTTCGGTCGAGCAGGTTTGTGCAGCTACGATCTCTTGGGTCATCTCCGCGACCATCTTCGCATCGACGCGCCGGCGTTCTGCGAGATCGGTGATGGCATTGATTCCGCCGGGGAGTGATTGCAGAAGGAGTTCGAGGGGAGCCCTGACCTCCTGGTCTAGTCCGTCTCGCTGGCTGTTCATGAGCGTTCCTAACTTGCACTTGGGAAAGGGGCGCGGTCACCGCCAGTGACGTAGCCACCTTCTCGGGATCAATGGCGTGGAGCGTTGAATGACTATAAAGCTAGTGAAATATATCCACCTTGATTGAGGCACTGCAAGAGCCAATGGCCCCTCAGCCCAGTTCGGTAACCGCACCTGACGAGAGTGAAAGACTTTCTGCAAGTGCGCACTTCCCGGATGAACCGCCAAGGGGGAGCATCCTCTCAGACCTAAAAGATTACCGTAGCACCGGGTGATGACATAGCTTAATGAACGTTAAATATGGATGTAGGGGTGACTTGACCAACCCTGCTACTCGCATGGGCAGGAGCCTTCGCTCTTGGGGCAGCTTACAAAGAGTCCTTCATATAGGAGGCAGAGATGATCTGCAGCTGGCGACTCGATGACCCACGTGCCATTGAGCGACAGGTTCAGTAGGCGCGATCGCCTGTTTGGATCGTTGCGCCGGGTCCCCGTAGCCACCCGCCCGGGGTGAGAATGCAGATAAGGTCGCCCTGGGTGATTGTGACGTTTTCGCCCTTGCTGACCATGGGAAGAGTGATCTTCTTTCCCGCAGCCGGAACCAGGGGGCGGATGCCGCACCGGGTTGGCCGCCCATGCGGCCGACGGGTGCTGTCTTGGATTGGCCGCAGAGCAGGCTGGCGCGGCCGTGCTTGCCGAGGTATTCAAACTCGAAGTCGACGCCGAGTCCGCCCCGGAATGTGCTAGCACCGGCGGATTCGTCCCTGAGGGAGTATTGGCGTACGAGGATGGGGTAGCGCTGTTCCAGCGTTTCAACCGACTGGATCAGGCCGATGCTCATCAGGGAGCAGCCGTTGGACAAACCATCGCCCGATTGGTATCCGCCATATCCGCCACCAAGGAAGGTGTACATGACGAACTGCTCGCCGTCCTCGTCGACGCCTCCGATGGAGAGATTGTTGGAGGTGGCGGAGGACCCGGCCGGGACGCGGTCCGGCAATGCACCAGCGAGGGCCCCCATAACGGCTGTGATGATGCGTTGGCTGGTTTCAGCTGCGCAGCCTGCGACGGGGCGCGGTGGCTTGGCGTTCGCGGTGGCTTGGCGTTGAGGAAGACGGACTCTGGGATGATGAAGGACAGGGGCTCGAAAATCCCCGAGTTGATGGGGATGTCGGGGAAGACGTGCTTTATGGCCACGATGGCGCTGAAGACGGTGGCCGCGTAGACGGAGTTCATGGTCCTTCGCACGGTGGGGAGGACTCGCTGAAATTGATGGTCATTTCGTCGCCGCTGATGGTGAGGCGGACCGCTACGTCCAGGAGGGCGTCGTTGATGCCGTCGTTGTCCATCCGCTCGGTGAAGCTGTACGAGCCATCCGGAGTGTTACGGATATAGCTGCGCATTGGAGGGCAGAGCATTCCCGGAGGAGGTCAGTGACATTGGAGACGAGTTCTGGTCCGTATTCGTCGAGCAGCTCCGTGAGGCGTTCATCGCCGACCCGCAGTGCAGTGGCTTGGACATCGTCCATGATGTCGTCGGGCAGCCGGGAATTGGTTTGCAGTATCGCTTGTAGAAGTAGGGCCTGACGAGCTTGGTGTCCATGATGTGGGTTCCGCCGGCAAAGGGGTCGTTGACGAGGCAGGTATCCCATGGCCTTGGTTCCTTCGCGATGTTCAGGACGCTGGCGAGCATATACTGCATGGTGCCCACGAAGATGGGCAGACCCCGGATGCCTTGGACGATCATGGATCCGTCCGTAGCGGAGTAGATTCGGTCGGCGCGATCCCATGCGTCCGAAAGGACGGGGGAGAATGCCATTCGTTCGAAGACTGTGTTCATCTCATCGGCGATCTGTTCGAGACGTTCGCGGATCACGGCCAAGGAGAGCGGATCAACGTCGGTGCGGCTGATCGTGCCACCTCCACGATGATCGAACCGATGTCATGGACGGTGGACCGGGTTACCGGGGGCAGGATGATGGTGGTATCGATTTGTTCGATCACGAGGGGTCCTTCAAGTGATTGACCGGGTACCAGGGAGTCCCGTGACAGGACATCGACCATTTGTGCTTCGCCGGTGAAGTTGATGCCCCGTTTGCTTTGCTGATGCGTGTTTTTGGTCTGGGTTGGTGCCAGTGACGGAAGGGATCGTCGTCCGGTAGTGACGGTTCGCAGGTTGATCAACTTAATGTTTCGTGCCGGGTGCCTGCCGTCGTAGGATTTGGCGTGTTCGCGCAGGAAGGCATCGGCGAGCCCGTTGGAGGTCCAGCCGTGCTGCCGGTCCCCGAGCGGGATGCGCAGCGTGTAGCGCTGTTTACTGAAACTCATGTCGGCGAAGTGTTCCACGGCGATGGTTTCGGACGTGAATCCGTCGGAGGTGAGCAGTCTTGTGCCCTCGGAAGCGTGCTGGCTCAGGATGTCTTGGACCTTCTGGCTTAGCTCGGCGCCTTCAACGTTGATGTTGAGGCTGCTGACCTAGTCGTACTTGGCATCGGCGATGAGGCATCCGTAGGCGCTCAGGGCCCCTGGGTAGGGTGGGATGAGGAGAGTGGTCGTCCGACCGTTCTTGCCAGTTCGGCGATGTGCACTGGTCCGGCATCATCGTAGCCAACCAGGGCAAATTTTCGGGGTCGTGGCCGTTGTCCACGCTGACGCTGCGGATGGCGCAGCAGCCGCGAGCGGAATCGCATTAATTAACTCCGTAGGTAACATTGCCGGCTTTGTAAGCCCTTACAGTAACGGCCTTTTCCGGGACGCCACCGGCAGCGACAGTGTGTCGCCTGCAATGCTCGGCGCCGCGGTCAGCGCAGCGGCTGTGATACTCATTATCTGGAGGAATAGAACCCGTGACCGAGCTTCTTAGAACAGCCGCCGAGCATCACGTCTTGAAGGTGTGATGGGCAAGAATCGTGAGGTCAAAGATTGTCATCACAAGCTTGGTAGCCCCATTTGTCTGGAGCTAGTGGCGCAAGGGCTCAATGGCCCACGCGATGCGATGAAGGCGGGTAGCAACCCGTCCCCGCAACGCCAGCCATCGCCGTCGTAATTGCTGCTTCCCGTCAGGAAGGGTAGGTGCCGTGGGGAGGGCGCTGTGTGCAAGGTGCTTGCTCAAGGTGGCTTGTTCCTGCCGCGCAAGCAAGAGGGCAAGTGGATAGTAGCTGTTCATCAGTTCTCCCAAGTTCGCCAAGGCAGCAGTCAACGTTGCTCACTGGCCGGGCGGGTCCGGTCTACTTTCAGTGCTGTTGTAGTAGGAAGAGTATGGGGAGGGACTCTTGCCGCGCTGTGCCACTCTGGGCCACGTTGGAAGAGGGGCGGGCCGGCTCGGCGAGACGCCGGCCCATGCTCGAGGGTGATTGACCACCGTCGCCTATTGTGTTCCTGAGCCGAAGTCGACGGCCAAAATCGCCCGGGACAGGGTGACGGCGCGGTCCGCCAACTCTTCAAGCTCGGCGTCGGTGCAGTCGCGGGGGGCCCAGCGCGAGGCACCCTCGAGGAGGGTGACAACCACCTTCACGTGTTCCGCGGGATCGGCACACCCCATTTCACGGGCCGCCGCCTCATACATCTGCTCGTGGAGTGCAACCCATTCGTCCACTTGTGCGCGGAGGTCCTTGGGCAGGACTTCCGCCATCCTGTCGGTGGCCACGAGCAAATCCCAGAGGTTGCTCTCGGGGAGCCGTATCTGCCGCGTGAAGTGAAGCCTGACCATGGCGTCCCAGAACTCTTCCGCATTGCCGGCCGGAGCCACCGCTTCGAGCAGCGCAACGCCAAAACGGTGGAAATGCCAGCGGAGCGATTCGGCAACGATCTCGTCCCTGCCGTCAGGGAAGTGCGAGTAGAGGCTGGGCGGCTTGATGTTGACGGCGTTTGCGATGGTCCGCATCGAGACGGAGTTGAAACCGTTGGCGATGGCGAGCTGCAGGAAGGCCTCAAGGATGTTCTGGCGGGCCGCCTTCTGGCCCGTCCAGTTCCATTCCTTCAGTTGCGATTCGAAGGCGCGGGAGGCGGCTTCGTACAACGTCACGCTCATAATCCGCCATCCTAACAGTCGTTAGGTAAATTTCGCCTGGCACTTCCCTAACGTCTGTTAGTTAGGTACTCTGAAAGTGGCGCGGAGCACATGCACCCACCAACCCGGATGGTCCGAGGGAAGAGCAAACAATGGTCACCGAAAACATGAGCCTGGGGGCTGCTCGGAACAACAACGTCATTCTCGGAAGCGGACTTTCCGGAATGGTTGCCGCGTACATCGGCGCACGGGCGCTGGAGGACAACGCGTCACTGAATGAGAACTGGAGCGCACGGCAGGCATTCCGTCCCAAGCTGCCGCGGCGGCGCCCACGAAAGATCAGACCAGGCGGCGGCACCGGCCCGGCACTGGCATCCTGACCCGCACATACCAGGGAGAACCTGCCCCAATGTCTGCAGAACTATTGTCACCGTGGCCGAATGAAACCCCACGTGAAACCAACCGCGTCCGCGAGCTTTTCCTGATGCAACCCCATGCCGACCTTAGTGGGATCCGTCCCATGGTCGCCCGCTCGTGGTACCGGAGCCGTGCTGCGGGCGTTGATGCCTTCGCCGACCGCGGGTTCTACGACGAAGGCCGGGTAGACGAGTACACGATCGCAGCGGCCGGCCCGCACCTGCAGAAACTGGACGACGTGGCCGCCGACCTGGGGGGCTACGTCAACATCACCGCCCCCAACGGTGTCCTGGTCAAGGCCAACTTTTTGCGAGATGACGGGTTCCCTGCCGGGTACTCCCTGCTGGAGGAGAGCTGTGGCAGCAATGGCGAAGGCTTGGCACTGGAAGAAGGGCGTGGAGTCTGGCTGGCACCGGAGGAACACTTCCGGGAGGACATGCGCGGCAACTGGTGCTTTGCCTCCTTGGTCCGCGACCCATTCCATAACCGTGTACGGGCTGTCATTGGGCTGACTCTCCCGGCAAACCGGGTCAGCACGCTGGAACCGTCATCCACCCTGCTCATGTTGGAGGGAGTTGCTTCCCGCATTGAGAGGGACATCGAGGTCCGGACCTCATCCAAGGAGCGGGCACTTCTCAGCGAATACCTCAGAATCTCGCGCCGCAGGGGCAACCGGGCCGTCATCGCCGTCGACGGTAAAAACTCGCTCCAGAACGCTTCGGCGACGGCGACGCTGGTGGACAGCGATTTCTCGATCGTCTTCGGCTACGCCAAAGCGGTCATGGCTTCCGGCCGCGACATGAACTGCGAAGTCATGCTGCAGGGGCCGGGGCGTTCCACGCTGGAAATATCACCGGTAACGCTTTCGGCGGCCAACGTCGGAGCAATTGTGGTGGTCCGGCCGCATGCGCCCGCCAAGGAGCGGGCGAACGCTTCCGCAAACGCGGCAATAACCCTGGAATTGGCACCGCAAGGGACCGCTGAACGGTTGCTGAACTACGTGGATGGCACCAGCACAGAGTTCAAACGCACACTCAACCTGGCGCGGAAAGCCGTGGACCAGGACAGGTCCGTGGTGATGATCGGTGAACTCGGCAGCGGAAAACTGCGGCTTGCCGGTGCCATAGCATCCCTGCGTGGTGGGCAGATGGTTGTGGATGCCCGCAACGGAGACCTCAGGAATGCCAACTTCAGGGATGTCGTGCACCGGGTGGCCACCGAGCTTCCCGCGACGCTGATCGTTGAACACGCCGATGAACTATCCCAGAACGAAGCCAGTGAGATTGCCCGCAACCTCCGCAACAACGCCACCACCAAGCTGATCTTCACCGTCACCCGCCCCACGGATGCCACCCTCCTGCTTTCGGAGGCCTTCGATGTCCTTGAGGTCTCCGTGGCGCCCCTGCGCAACAGGCGCGAAGACATCCCCCAACTGGCCAACGCCATCGCAGGGGAGCGGGGGGAGCGGCGCTTGTCCCGCAGGCTCATCACCACCCTCACCCATGCCGACTGGCCACGGAACATCGACCAGCTGCGGGCCGTGGTTTCCAACGCCGTCGAACGTGCGGAGGGTGCCGAGGTGACAGTTGACGACCTGCCCCAGGGATTCCACCGTGTCCTGACGAAGGGCAGGCTATCCCGCCTCGAGGATGCAGAACTCAGCGAGTTGCGCACGGCCCTGCAGGAGGCCAAGGGCAACCGCAGCCTGGCCGCTGAAACGCTGCAGATCGGGCGCTCCACGCTGTACCGGCGCATGGACTACTTCCGCAGCCGCGGCTTCGACCTCTGACGCCACGCAGGAGCAGCAGCCGACCTCCAAAGGGGGCCCGGCTGCTCCGCGCTGCCCGGCGGCGAAAGGCCCGACGGCGAGTGGCCGCTTGTGCTGCCCGGCGGCGAACGCACAGCCGGCACAACAGCGTGCGACAGTGTCCCCCCGGTGTCTCGATATGGCACGGATGGCCGCCCCGATATCGCGTTGTACTGGAAATCACCCGACACCGGCACCCGTCCCAAGGAGTGTCTGGCAGCGACCGAGGGTACGAACACGAACAGGACAACTGACTATGACCCGCGATGCCCAGGGAACCATTCTTGTGGCCCCCCACCATTTCCCGGACCTGGACCGTGAGCACGCGCTCGCGGAGGAGTTCGGATACACGCTCAACCCCGCGGCAGACACCGACGCCTTCCGTGAAGGGCTTCCCGAAGCCGACATTGTGATGATCACGCCCTACGCCAAGCTCACTGCCGCCGACTTCCCGCTGATGGGCAAGTGCCGGGCAGTGATCAGGTACGGAATCGGCTACGACAACATCGACGTCGCCGCGGCCACCGAAGCGGGCATCCCGGTCTCGATCGTTCCCGGCACGGCGTCGGAGGAAGTCGCCTCCCATGCCTTCGCGATGGGCCTGGCACTGGCCCGCCGCCTGCCCGCCGGAAACGCCGCGATCGACAACCTCGGCTGGGCCGGAACCATCGGCTACGACACCCCTGTCCTCTCCGAGCTCGAAGTCGGCGTCCTGGGTATGGGCCGCATCGGCCAGCACGTGGCCCGCATGTACTCGGCAGTAGGAGCCCGGGTCCGCGCCTACGATCCCTTCGTCACGGAGAGCTTCGTTGAGATGACCGGGCTGCAAGACATCCTCGAGAATTCCGATGTCGTCTCCCTCCATCTGCCGCTGAACGACGAGACCGCAAACCTCATCTCCACCGACGTCCTCGCGAAAATGCGCAAAGGCACAGTGATCGTCAACGTGTCCCGCGGCGGCCTCATCGATGAAGCCGCGCTCGCCTCGGCGCTGACCTCGGGTCACATCGCAGGCGCCGGAATCGACACCTTCGCCCAGGAGCCGCTCGGCGCTGATCACCCCCTGCGCACGGCACCCAACGCCGTCCTCACGCCGCACATCGCCTGGCGTTCCAACCGGTCAACGGGTGCCCTGCAGGACGGTGCCGTAGAGCGGGTACGCCTCGCGCTGACCGGCCAGCCGCTCATCGATGTCGTGAACTGAAAAGACTTCTGAACTGAAAAGACTGGAGAAACCCGACTTGGCTACCACCAACCATTTGGAAGACCTGGCTGCATTGCAGAACCCTGCCGAGGATCCGCACCTGCGCCGTGGGCCGCGCGGCTTCCCGCTGCTGCCTGGCGGCTACGGCCGGTCAACCTACTACACCGGCGCTCCGAGCCCCTACGCCATCAAGGGCGAGGGCTACAAGGTGTGGGACGACCGCGGCCGTGAACTGATCGACGCGAACAACAACTTCACCTCCCTGATCCACGGCAACGCCCACCCGGAAATCACCGAAGCCGCAACCAAGGCCCTCACCACCGGCGCCAGCTGGGGTATCCCGAACCTCTACGAATGGGAACTCGCCGAACTCCTGCTCGGCCGCCTTCCCGAGCTGGACCAGGTCCGGTTCGCGAACTCCGGCACCGAAGCCGTCATGTCCGCGATCCGCATCGCCCGCGCCAGCACCGGCCGTGAGCGCGTCATCGTCACCAAAGGCGGTTACCACGGAACGTCGGAGGTTGCCCTGGTTCCCGGCGGACCGTCCTACCAGCGCGGCGTCACCCGTGGCGTGATCGACGACGTCACAGCGGTGCCGCTGAACGACATCGAATTCCTGCGCCAGGCGGTTGAAGCCGCCCCAGACGCATACGCCGCCATCATCCTGGACCTGCTGCCCAACCGTGCCGGCCTCCTCACCATCACCAAGGAATTCGTCCGGACCGCCAGGGAACTCGCCACCCGTTACGGCATTGTGCTGATCATCGACGAGGTCATCAGCCTCCGCCTCGGCTACAACGGCTTCAGCGGCGAATACGGGGTTTCTCCGGACCTGCTGACCACGGGCAAGCTCATTGGCGGCGGATTCCCCGTCGGAGCAGTATGCGGCAAAGCCGAGCTCATGGCGGAGGTGGACCCCACCCGCCCGGGCAGCCTGCCCCACGGCGGCACGTTCTCCGGCAACCCGGTCAGCATGGCCGCCGGTTCCGTGGCCCTTCGCCTCTACACCGACGATGAGGTCAAGCGCCTGAACCAGTTGGGCGACAACGCCCGCGAAACTGTGAACTCCAGGGTGGTCGACGCCGGCTGGGAGATCCGTGGCAGCGGCTCGCTCCTCCGCGCGGTTCCGGCCGGAGCGGAGAAGGTGGACGAGCACACCCAGCACAAGCTGTGGTGGGCCTCCTACGAGCGCGGACTGCTGGGTTCTCCGGCCAACCTGCTGTCCCTGTCCACGCCTATGGACGAAAAGGTGGTCGACGACATCGCTGATCGCCTGGCCGACGCCGTACTGGCGGTCGCCTTGGACGCTCCCACCACGGAAGGCGCAAACTAACCATGAAGATCGTTTCCTACGAACACGTATCCGGTATCCGCGGCGGCGTCCTGATCGATGACACCGTCTATGACCTGGAACTGCTGCTGCAGGGTTCCAGCCAGGCAGTGCACGGAGCCACCACCTCCGTCCGGGAATTCCTGGAACTCTACGGCGACCGGCTTGAGGCCATCTCGGCCGAGGTCAGCGCACTGGCCGGGCAGGACCCGGAAGCCCATGTGGGTGCCCGGGCCGATATCCGGCTGACAACACCTGTTCCCAATCCCTCCAAGGTGCTCTGCATCGGCCTGAACTACAAGGACCACGTTGCCGAGACCGGCCGCGCGTTACCGGAGTACCCGGACGTCTTCGCCAAGTTCTCCTCCACCATGGTTGGTCCCGAGGACGAGATCGGCGGTGCGAAGGTCAGCGAGAACCTCGACTTTGAAGGTGAACTCGCTGTGGTGATCGGGCGCAAGGCCAGCGAGGTCACCGAAGAAGAAGCATTGAACTACGTTGCCGCGCTTGCACCGCTGAACGATGTCACCGCCCGGGACCTGCAGTACCGCGGTACGCAGTGGCTGGCAGGCAAGGCCGTCGACGGGTCAACCCCGTGGGGCCCTGCCCTGGTCACCTTGGACGAAGTGGGCGATCCCCAGAACCTGGACCTCGCCACCCGCGTGAACGGCATCGAAGTGCAGCGCTCCAACACCAGCTACCAGATCTTCCCCATCGCCCGGATCGCTTCCTACCTCTCAAGCTTCCTCACCCTGGAACCCGGCGACGTCATTGCCACGGGAACCCCGCAGGGCATCGGTGCCAAGCGGAACCCGCCTGTCTGGCTGGAACCGGGAGACACGGTGGAAGTCGAGATCGACAAGGTTGGACTCCTCCGTAACACCGTTGGCAAACCCCAGCTCTAATCCCTTGCAAGCCCTACGAAAGTAATGAAGACCCATGAGTGAAGTACAGACACAACCAGGTGAGGCCCGGTACCGCATTGCCGTCGACACCGGCGGTACCTTTACCGACGTCGTGGTCGGTTCCAACAGCGGCGACATGGCGGTCGGCAAGGCGCTGACCACCTACGACCGCGTGTTCACCGGATTCGAAGCGTCGGTCCGCCGTGCTGCCGAGTCCGTTGGCTGGAGCGGCGACGACGTGCTGCGCAACGCAGACGTTATTGTCTACGGCACTACCCACGCCACCAACGCAGTGCTCACCGGCAAGGTTGCCAAGACGGCGTTGCTGACCACGGACGGTTTCGCCGACACCCTTTTGCTCCGCGAAGGTGGCCGTCGTGATGCTTTCGATTCGAAAGCCGCGTACCCGCCGCCCTACATTCCCCGCCACCTGACCTTCCAGATCACTGAACGCATCTCCTCCGAGGGCGACATCCTGGTGGCGCTGGACGAAGAGCAGGTACGGGAAGTCCTGGGTTCCTTCAAGGAACAGGGCATTGAAGCTGTGGCCGTCTCTTTCCTGTGGTCGATCATCAACGACGCCCACGAGAAGCGCGTTGCCGAGCTGATCCAGGAGATCCTGCCCGGCGTTCCGTACACGCTCTCCAACGCGGCAAACCCCACCATCCGTGAATACCGCCGCTCCTCGGCAGCCTCGATCGATGCTTCCCTGAAGCCATTGATGGCCGACCACCTGGGCAAGCTCCGCTCCGACCTCCAGAAGTACGGCTTCGCCGGCGACCTGCTGGTGGTTACCTCCGAGGGTGCCGTCCTCGACGTCGCCGATGTCCTGGACCGCCCGGTACTGCTGCTGAACTCCGGCCCGTCCATGGCTCCGCTGGTTGGCGCGGCGGCGGCTCCGGACCACGACACAGTGGTTGTCTGCGACATGGGCGGCACCACCTTCGATGTGTCCCTGGTCGAGAACGGCGTGGTCCGCCACACCCGTGAAGCCTGGCTGGGCGAGCCGTTCGTCGGGCACCTCACTGGCCTGTCCTCCGTGGCAGTCTCGAGCATCGGCGCCGGTGGCGGCAGCATTGCCTGGATCGACGGCGGTGGCCTCCTTCGCGTAGGCCCGCAGAGTGCGCGCAGCACCCCCGGCCCGGCAGCCTACGGCCGCGGCGGCGAAGAGCCGACTGTCACCGACGCCTGCGTGGCCCTTGGCTATCTCGACACAGAGGGCTTTGAAGGTGGTTTCACCTTGAACCGTGAGGCCGCCATCAAGGCCATCGACACCCGCATTGCCGGTCCCTTGAAGATGGACACCCTGCAGGCCGCCCAAGCCATCCTGGATGTCTCCGCCAACCACATGGCTACCGCCATCCGCCAGTCTGCTCTCGAACAGGGCGTTGACCCCCGGGGTGCGCTCATTGTTGCTGGAGGTGGCGCAGGCGCCATGGTCGCAGCGATCATCGGCAGGCTCCTGGAAGCCGAAACCGTCTTGATCCCGGCGACCGCCGGCGTCCTGGCCGCCTACGGCGCCCATCGCGCACCGATCGCTACCGAGTTCCTCTCGCCGCTGCACAATGACACCCGCAGTTTTGACGCCGGTTCGGCCTCCCGCGCAGTGGAGGACCTGACAGGCAAGGCTGAAGTCTTCATCAAGCGTTTCGACGGCGTGGGCGAAGCACCCAAGGTCACTTACTTCGTGGACGCCCGTTACCCCGGGCAGGCCTGGGACCTCCGCGTTTACCTCGACGCCGCCCCGGACACCTCCGGCGATGCGGCAGGCATCATCGAGCGCGCCTTCCACGAGGAGCACGACCGCCGCAACGGCACCCACGATCCGGACAGTCGCGTTGAGATCATCACCTGGGGTGTCCGCGTGGAAATCCCCCGGTCGGAGCACACCAAGTCCGAAAGCGAACTCAGCCGCACCGCGGAAATCCACCGCACGGACAGCATTGTTTTTGGCGGCGAACCCTTCAGCACCCAGCGCTACCGCGGCGTGACGCTCGCCCCACGCGACAAGGTCGTGGGACCGGCCGTCATCGACCAGCCCACCACCACCATCGTCGTGCCGCCGGAGTGGGACGCCACGCTCGATGAACGATCCAACATCTACCTCACCCGTAAGGAGGCGTAACCGTGACCCGCGAATTCGATCCCGTAAAGCTCTCGGTCCTTGCCAACGCATTCGACGGCATTGTCCGCGAGATGACCAGCGGCCTACTCCGCTCCGCCCGCTCATCCGTCATCAACACGGCCCGCGACTTCTCCTGTGCCGTGCTGACCGCGGACAACCAGTTGCTCGCTGCCGCCGAAGGTGTGCCCGTGCACGTCTTCGGTGCCGGCCCGCTGGGCGAGGACATGGTGGAACTGCACAAAGACATCCGCGAAGGCGACGCGTTTCTCCATAACGACCCCTACATGGGAAACTCGCACGCCGCAGACCATGTGATCCTGGTTCCGATATTCGTCCACGGACGGCACCTGTTCACGGCCGTCACCAAAGCCCACCAGGCAGATTGCGGCAACTCGCTTCCCACCACGTTCTTCGCTACCGCGCGGGACGTCTACGAGGAAGGCGCGCTCATCTTCCCCTGCGTGCGGATCCAGCGCGACTACACGGACATCGACGACATCATCCGCATGTGCCGCTCCCGCATCCGCGTTCCCGACCAGTGGTACGGCGACTACCTCGCTTCCGTCGGAGCCTCGCGCATCGCCGAGCGCCGCATCCACGAGCTCGCAGAAAAGTTCGGCGTGGATGACCTGGTGGACTTCGTGGACGCCTGGTTCGACTACTCCGAACGCCTGACCGCCAGCGCGATCGAGAAGCTGCCCGAGTACGTCCTCCACGGCACCTCAGCCCACGATCCCTTCCCCGGCACCGGCCCCGATGGCGTGCAACTGCAGGCAACCCTCGAGGTCAAGCCTAAACAGGGCAAGATCGTCATTGACCTGCGCGACAATCCGGACAACCTCCCGAACGGCCTGAACCTGACTAAGGCAACGGCCACCGGCGCCGCACTGGCCGGCATCCTTTCCGGCATCCCGGAGAATCTGCCGAGCAACGCCGGAACCTTCCGCCGCGTGGAGGTGCTGCTGCGTGATGGCTGCGCCGTGGGTGTTCCCAAGCACCCCTACTCCTGCTCGTCGGGCACCACCAACCTCGCGGACCGCGTGGTCAACATCGTCCAGGCCGCTTTCTCCCAGATCGACGACGGTTACGGCACCGCCGAGGGCGCGGCCGGCCAAGCACCGGCCAAGTCGGTCATCTCCGGCACGGACGAACGCAACGGCAACCCCTACGTCAACCAGATCCTCGTAGGCGGCGTCGGTGGTCCGGCCACCCCGTACGTTGACGGGTGGCCCACCTACCAGCGACCCGTGTGCGGGGCCCTCCTGTACCACGACAGCGTGGAAGTGGACGAGCAGCGCTACCCGATCCTTGTCCACGAACGCACCCTGGTAGCCGACACCGGCGGAGCCGGCCGCCAGCGCGGCGGACTCGCAACACGCGTCACCATGGAGCCCCGCGGCGAGAGTGTCACCCTCACCTACGGCATCGAAGGCAAGATCAACCCTCCCAAGGGTGTCCGCGGCGGCCACGACGGCGCCGAACCCTCTGCCTGGGTGGAAGACCTCAAGACCGGCCAACGCCGCGAAATCCCCGTGGTAGGCCGCTACGACCTGCAATCGGGAGAGAAAGTCGTCTCCATCACCCCCGGCGGTGGCGGCTACGGCGACCCGCTGGAACGCGACGTCCTGGCAGTCCTCGACGACTACCGCGAGTCCCGCGTCACCCTCGAGGCAGCAGCCGCCAACTACGGCGTGGTCATCACTGACGGCGCAGTGGACGAGGCAGCCACGGCCAAGGCCCGCCAGGAACGCCAGGCCAGCTAGCCACCGGCTATCGCAACCCATCCCGGGGCGAGGTATATTCCTCGCCCCGGGATGTTCCAACCACCAATAAACGGAGATTCACATGGAACCCATTCGAGTCGGCATCATCGGCGTCGGAAACGTCCTCAACCAATACCTGGACAAGATCGGCGTCCACCCCGACGTCAACATCGTGGCGCTCGCGGATGTGAACCCCGAGGCTGTCAGGAAGCGTGCTGCCGAGTACGACGTTCCCAAAGCCCTCACACCCGACGAACTGCTGGCAGATCAGGACGTGGAGTTGGTCCTCAACCTCACGCCGCCCAAGCTCCATGCACCGGTCACCCTCCAGGCGATCGCGGCCGGCAAGCACGTCCTCTCCGAGAAACCCTTCGCAACTTCCCTTGAAGAGGCGAAGCAGATCCTGGACGCAGCAAGGGAAGCCGGCGTCAAAGTAGGTTCCGCGCCCACCACGTTCCTCGGTTCCGGCATGCAGACCAGCCGCAAGCTCATCGACGACGGCTGGATCGGCGAGCCGGTGGCAGCCTTCGCTTCCTTCGCGTGCAGGGGCTATGAGCACTGGCACCCGAACGTGGACCCTTTCTACAGCCCCGGCGCGGGCCCCATGCTGGACATCGGACCATACCTGATCACCAACCTGGTGAACTTCTTCGGCCCGGTGAAGCGGGTATCCGCGACCACGCCGCGTTCGTCCGAGACCCGTCCCCACCCGGGCAAAGAGGGTGAAGTCATCCGGATCCAGACACCCACACACGTCACGGGCACCCTCGACTTCGAGTCCGGCGCTGCTGCCACCGTGATCGTCAGCTGGGACATCTGGAACCACAATCTGCCGCACCTGGAGATCTACGGCACCGGCGGCTCCCTGGCCGCGCCCAACCCGGATCACTTCTCCGGCGCTCCCGTGCTGCGCCGCGGCGAGCCGGGTGACCTCGCGCTGGACATGACGCCTCCCGGCGGCGGCGATTGGCGGGAAACGCCCATCACTCACCGTGACGACGCCTACCGCGGCATCGGCCTGGCCGAGTTCGGTTACGCCATCCGGAACGGTCTGGAACCCCGGACGGGCGGCGACTTCGCCTACCACGTGCTGGAGGTCCTCCTCGCCTTCGAGGCATCCTCGGAGCAGGGCAAGCACATCGAAATCGAAAGCACCTGTGAGCGTCCCCGGCCGCTGCCCTCCGTGGGCCCGCAGGAGCCATACCGCTTCGACTAAGACAACCACCAAACAGCAGCCGACGGCGGTACTTGCGTGCCGCCGTCGGCTGCTGTTGTTTGCGTGTCCGGCACATGGGTCGCGTCCCAAACTGGGACACAACTTTGCTTCCCAATGGTGAAAACCTGATGTTCGGGCGAATCGGTTTGCAAATGCCGACGCACCTACGAATTTAGGAGAACGCATGACTAGCACAGCCGCTGCTGATATCGGCACCGAGGTCAATATCGCAGCCGATAAAAAGGCCGTCCGCCGCCGCACTGTCGCACAAGCGATCGTTGAGTATTTGCAGGTCCAGTACAGCGAACTCGATGGTGAAAAACGGCGTCTGATCGCCGGCATGTACGGCATCTTCGGGCATGGCAACTCCGTTGGCCTGGCTCAAGGCATCGACGAATACGGCGTGGACTTCCCGCACTACCAGGGTAAGAACGAGCAATCCATGGTCCACGCGGCCATTGGTTTCGCGAAGGCTTCCAACCGTGCCGCCACGCTGGCCTGCACCGCATCAGCAGGTCCGGGATCCACCAATATGGTCTCCGGTGCCGCCACGGCCACCACCAACCGCCTCCCCGTGTTGCTGTTCCCCGCGGACATCATCAACAACCGGTTCGGCGACCCCGTGTTGCAGCAGATCGAGCACCCCGTTGAGCGCGATGTCTCCGCCAACGACTGCTTCCGTCCCGTCAGCCGCTACTTCGACCGAATCACCCACCCCGCCCAGTTGCTGTCCACGCTCCCGGAGGCCATGCGCGTCCTCACCGACCCGGTGGAAACCGGTGCCGTGGTGGTTTGCCTTCCGCAGGACATCCAAGGCGCCGAATTCGACTTCCCGGAGTCCTTCTTCACCCCGCGCGTCTGGCACATCCGCCGTCGCCCGGCGGTTGAGGACGAGCTCCGCGACGCCACCGAAATTATCCGCAACGCCAAGCGTCCCCTGCTGATCTCCGGTGGCGGCGTCCGCTA
This sequence comes from Paenarthrobacter aromaticivorans, assembly GCF_019038615.1. Classification (NCBI taxonomy): domain Bacteria; kingdom Bacillati; phylum Actinomycetota; class Actinomycetes; order Micrococcales; family Micrococcaceae; genus Paenarthrobacter; species Paenarthrobacter aromaticivorans. Next base: position 54,938 of record NZ_JAHOPC010000010.1, on the reverse strand, counting down.
CTCCAAGGCACAGGACGAACTGGCACGCTTCAGCGCGGAGTTCGGCATCCCGGTGTCAGAGACCTACGCAGGCAAGGGCAGCGGACCCATCACCGACCTCAACCTTGGTGCGCTGGGTGTGACCGGAACCGTGGGTGCCAATGAGATCGCAGATGGCGCCGATGTGGTGGTGACCGTGGGTTCACGCCTGCAGGACTTCATCACCGCTTCCCACTCGCTCTTCCAGAACCCGGACGTGAAGTTCGTGAACCTCAACGTGGGTTCGTTCGACGCCCACAAGATGGGCTCGTTCCCCGTGATCGGCGACGCCAAGCTGAACCTGTCCGCCCTGCGCGAGCGCCTTGCCGCCGTCGGATACTCGACGTCGGACGAGTTCCGCAGCGACATCGCGGATGCCCGCAAGGCCACGCTGGAGGTGCGCAAGCACGACCTCCAGGATTTCGCCGGCGAACTGATGAGCCAGGCCCAGGTGATCGACGTACTCAACAAGCGCACCACCAGTGACGACGCCCTGATTTTGGGCTCCGGCGGCGTGGTTGAAGGCATCCACAAGGCGTGGGATCCCTCCAACGGCACCGAAATTCACTTTGAATACGCCAACTCCTGCATGGGCCATGAGATCCCGGCTGGCCTCGGCTACCGTTTGGCCCGTCCCGAAGCGCCGGGCGAGGTATATGTCCTGATCGGTGACGGCACCTACTTCATGCAGCCCACCGAACTGGTCACTGCTGTCCAGGAACGCAAGAAGATCATCACGATCGTGATCGACAACCGCGGACACCAGTGCATCTGGCCCCTCCAGGTTGCCAAGGGTGGTCCGGGCCGCGAATTCGGCACCCAATACCGAGAACGCAGCAAAGAGTCCGGCCGACTGGACGGAGCGATCCTCGACTTCGACATCGCCGCCAACGCGGCCAGCATGGGCTGTGCTGCATGGTCCACGACGACGATCGAAGAGTTCTCAGCCGCCCTCACCGAAGCGAAGGAAACTGAAGGTCCTGCCGTGATCGTGGCCCGCGTTGAGCCGTGGCGCTACCTTTCCGGCAATGGCGCCTTCTGGGACGTTGGAGCTCCGATGACTTCGGAGCGACCCGCCACCCAGGAGGGTATCGCCAAGCACCTCAAGGGCCGTGAGCGTCAGCGCTTCTACGCTGCCACCACCGCACCTGAAACGCGCTAAGCGCACTGGGCGGGACCGCTATGCAGCGGTCCCGCCCGTCGTCTTACGGGCTTACCCGTTCTTTCTGATTTTCGTAACAAAGGAGCATTCATCATGAGCGCATTTGCCGTTACTGATCCGGCTACCGGAACCATCCACGCCGAGTACCCGGCCGCCACCGACGCAGAAGTCGAGGCCGGGCTCGGCGCAGCCCAGAAAACCTACCAGGAGTGGTCCCGCACCACCACGGTGGCCGAACGCGCGGCCTTGGCCAAGCGCCTCGCGGACCTTTTCGTTGAGCGCAAGGACAAACTGGCCGCCATCATCAACCGTGAGATGGGCAAGCCGCTGCAGCAGGCCATAGGCGAAGCTGAGTTCTCTGGCTCCATCGCAGCTGCTTTCGCTGAGCACGCCGAAGAATGGCTTGCCGATGAGCAACTCGAGGTAGCCGACGGGCTCCGGAGCTTCTTCCGCTACCAGGGCCTCGGCGTGATCCTGGGAATCATGCCGTGGAACTACCCGTACTACCAGGTGGCACGGTTCGCGATCCCCAACATCATCCTGGGCAACACGGTGATCGTCCGCCACGCCAGCCAGTGCCCGGAATCGGCGCTCGCCCTGGAGGAACTCTTCCGCGATGCGGGCTTCCCGGAGGGTGCCTACGTCAACCTGTTCGCCACCCATCAGCAGATCTCGGACATCATTGCCGATGACCGTGTGCAGGGTGTCTCGCTGACCGGCTCCGAGCAGGTGGGAGCGATCGTGGCTGAGCAGGCCGGGCGTGCGCTGAAGAAGTGCGTGCTGGAGCTTGGTGGAGCCGACGTGTTCCTGGTGCTTGATACCAACGACGTGGACCTCGCGGTGAAGAAGGCCGTGATGGGCCGCATGGGCAACACGGGCCAGTCGTGCAACGGTTCCAAGAGGATCGTGGTGCTGGACAAGTACTTCGACGAGTTCTCGGAGAAGTTCAAGGCGGCCATCGCCGGCCAGTCCTACGAGAACGGCGATTTTGGCCCGATGTCCTCCGATTCAGCCACTAAGTTCCTGGCTTCCCAGGTGCAGGGTGCGCTGGACCAGGGCGCCGAAATCCTGGTGGGCAACAATGAGCCAAAGGGCAACGTGTTCACCCCGACGGTGATCACCAGCATCACCCCGTCCATGGACGTCTACAGCGAGGAACTGTTCGGTCCTGTTGCGCAGCTCTACAAGGTCAGCAGCGACGAGGAAGCGATTAAGCTCGCGAACTCCTCACCATATGGCCTTGGATCCGTGGTGATTTGCGACGACGTCGACCGCGCCGAGCGCGTCGGCAACCAGCTCGACGTCGGTATGGTCTTCGTGGGTGCCTACGACCTCAGCGGTGCGGACGTCCCGTTCGGTGGCGTCAAGAAGTCCGGTTACGGCCGCGAACTTGGCAAGGTGGGCATGTTGGAGTTCGCCAACAAGAAGCTGTTCCGCTTCGCCAAGTAGATTTCAGCACAACAGAAGGAGGCCGGATCATGGGTGATCCGGCCTCCTTCTGTGTCCCAGGGGCTTAGGCTCCGTAGGTCGTGTTTCCGGAGACTTCCGGAATCTCCACCCAGTCACCGGAACCGGCGCTCTTCAGCGAGGCATCCACCAGTTCGGATGCCGACCACCCGTCAGCCACCGAGGGGCCGAGCTGCTTGCCTTCGGCCACGGACCGCAGGAAGAGCGCGGCCTCGATGGTCTTGAGGTCGTTGAAGCCAATGCCCGGACCGGGACCCGGCTGGAAGCGCCCGAATTCGCCGTAGGACGGCGGGGTCATGATGGTCCGGTATCCACTGCGGTCCGTGGCGAGTTCCAACTGGTTCATCCGTTCGAAGTTCCAGCGCAGCGAGCCCTCCGTGCCATACACCTCGATGATGTATTCGGCGTGCGGGCCAATGGCTACACGGGTGGATTCGAACATGCCGATCGCGCCGCCTTCAAAACGGGCCAGCATGGCGGTATAGTCCTCGTTCTCCACTTCGCGGGTCACGTCCGAGGCCTTGCCCATGTCGAAGGAGTTGGAGGAGTTGCCGGCGGGCAGCGGGCGGTCCTTGATGAAGGTTTCCGTGACGGCATTCAGCGAGGTAATCCGGCCAACCAGGAACTGCGCCAGGTCGAAGCCGTGGCTCAGGACATCGCCCAGGACTCCCGAACCGGCCCGAGCCTGCTCGTAACGCCACGTGAACACCTGCGTGGGGTCCGAGGCGTAACCGGTGAGCAGGCGGATCTGCACGTTGGTCACCTTGCCCAGCGCGCCGGAGCGGATAAGCCGCCGGGCTTCCGCCACCGCAGGCGCATGCCGGTAATTGAAGCCCACCGAGGTGATCAGCCCAGCCGCTTCTGCGCCCTGGGCAATTTCGCGGGATTCCTGGGCACTGCGACCCATGGGCTTCTCGATCCAGAAATGCTTGCCGGCCTCGATGGTAGCCAACGCAATTTCGTGGTGCAGGAAGTTCGGGGAACAGATCGAGACGACGTCCACGTCCGGGTTCTCGAGCACCTTGCGGTAGTCGGTAGCCGTTTCCTTGTAGCCGAGCGCGTCCTCGGCGTGGTGACGGCCGGCGTCATCGGGGTCTGCTGCGATCACAAGCTCGGGGTGGCGCGGCAGTTCAGGGAAGAACTGCTTGGTGGCGAGGTAGGCGCGGGAATGCAGGCGCCCCATCCAACCCACCGAGATGAGGCCAACGCCAATGCGGTTCTGGTCTTCCAAAGTGGACTCCTTAATTGTTGCCGCTCTCCGGCGGTGCTGTGCCGCACAGAGAGGCGGCATCTGCGCATCAGCCTATGAAGGCAGGGTGTGTGCGTTGTGTCTCAATCTGAGACATCCCCCGAAGGCCTACGGCTGTTTGAGTAGAACGTACTAGGCCAGCAACGCCAACAAAGAGGAGCCCGTCGACGATGATGGACCGCAACAAACGAATTCGGACGGAAACCCTGCGGGTGCTCGTCACGGGCGCAACGTCCGGCGTCGGAGAAGCGACCGCAAAACTCTTCGCAGCGCGGGGTGCGCGGATGGCCCTCATGGGGCGCCGCGCCGGAGAGCTGCAACGGGTCGCGGATGAGATCGACGGCGTTGCGCACCAGGTGGTTGCCGACGTCGCCGACGCCGAATCAGTCCGGAACGGCGTCCGGGGAGCGATCCATTCCCTCGGTGGCCTCGACGTGGCGGTCAACGCTGCCGGGGTTGCCGGTTATGCGCCCCTGGAGGACCTGGACGAGCACCGCTGGCGCGAGGTGCTGGATACCAACCTCTCCGGCACGTTCTACGTTGCCCGTGAAGCGGGCCTGCATATGCGCAGAGCCGGGGGAGGGGCAATCGTCAACGTTGCCTCGGACCTCGCGGCCATGGGCGTTCCGGGGTTGGCCCACTATTGCGCAGCGAAGGCCGGCGTTGTTGGCCTCACCAGGGCGCTTGCCCTGGAGTTGGCGCCGGACGTCCGCGTCAACGCCGTCTGCCCTGGCCCGATTGATACGCCAATGCTGCGCTCGGGGCTGGAAGCCGAACCGGACCCGGTCCTGGCCCTGCACCAGAAGGAAAGCACCGTGCCGCTTAGCCGGCTCGCGGACCCGGAGGAAGTGGCAGCGGCTATCTACTTCCTGGCGGTTGACGGCACCTTCGCCACCGGCACCAGCATGGCGTTCGACGGCGGCACTTCCGCCGCGTAGCTGCAACACCCAAGACCTCAAAAAGACAACGAGCCAAGGAGCCTTAAAGATATGTCCGAGTCGAATTACAACGACCTCCGCAGCGCACGATGGTTCGGCCCACACGACCTCACGGGATTCGTACACCGCACTGCCATCCAGGCTGAAGGCTTCTCACGCTTCGCCCTCAAAGACAAGCCAGTTATCGGCATCGCAAACTCCTGGTCCGAACTGGTCAACTGCAACATCCACTTCAAACTTCTGGCCGACGCCGTGAAGCGCGGAGTTCTCATGGCCGGCGGGCTGCCGCTGGAATTCCCTACGATCTCCTTGGGCGAGAGCCTGATGAAGCCCTCTGCCATGCAGTTCCGGAACCTGATGGCCATGGACGTTGAAGAGTCCATCCGCGCCTACCCGCTGGATGCAATCGTGCTTCTGGGCGGCTGTGACAAAACCGTCCCGGCGCAGCTTATGGGTGCCGCCAGTGCGGATGTTCCCACCATCATGCTTACGGGCGGACCCCAGGAACCCGCCCATTTCCGGGGGAAACAGCTCGGCGTTGGCACTGACACCTGGAAGTACGCAGATGAGTTGCGTGCAGGAAAGATCACCGAGGCGGACTTCGACGAGCTTGAATCCGCCGCGAAACCTTCTGCCGGACACTGCAGCGAGATGGGCACCGCCTCCACCATGACATCCCTCGTCGAAGCCCTCGGAATGTGCCTGCCGGGTACTGCCTCAATCCCTGCAGTGGACGCGCGCCGCGCCCAAGCAGCCGAAGCCACAGGACGCAGAGCAGTGGAAATGGCCCTGACGCAGGGGCCAAAACCCAGCGAAATACTGACCAAAGAGGCCTTTGACAACGCCATCACGCTCTTGATGGCTGTAGGTGGTTCCACCAATGCCGTCGTGCATCTCCTGGCGCTGGCGAGGCGCGTCGGTTACGAGCTGCCGTTGGACCGGTTCCACGAAATCTCGCAGCGCACGCCTCGCATCGTCAATGTCCGCCCATCGGGTGAGTACTTGGTGCAGCAGCTGTTCCAGGTAGGTGGCATCTCCACGGTACTTAAGGAGCTAGCACCACTCCTGAACAAGGACGCCATCACCGTCACGGGTGAGTCCCTTGAACATGGCTACATCAACGCCCCGGAGCCGGACGGCGTTGTAGTCAGCACGCTCGAAGCACCCTTCGACGCATCAGGTGGCATCGCCGTCGTCCGTGGATCCTTGGCACCCAATGGTGCCGTGATCAAGAGAAGCGCAGCGTCCAAGGACCTGCTGCAGCACAAGGGTTCGGCGGTGGTGTTCGAGGACATTTACGACCTCGGCCGCAGGATTGATGATCCAGATCTGGATATCACGGAAGACTCCGTACTGGTCTTGCGCAACAGCGGGCCCGTAGGAGCCCCCGGTATGCCCGAGTGGGGCATGCTTCCCATTCCGGAAAGGCTGCTGCGCCGGGGCATCCGGGACATTGTCCGGATCTCCGATGCGCGAATGAGTGGCACGGCCTTCGGTACCACAGTCCTGCATGTTTCGCCGGAGGCTGCGGTGGGCGGCCCGCTGGCCATTGTCCGCGACGGCGATCCGATAGTGCTCGACGTCGAAAATCAGCGGCTCGACCTGGACGTCCCTGCCGAAGAGATCGAGGCCCGACTGGCCGACCTCAAGCTCCCCGAGCCGAAATACCGACGCGGCTACGGACGCTTGTTCATCGACCACGTCAACCAGGCACATGAGGGCTGCGACTTCGACTTCCTCAAGGGCCTGCCGGATGAAGAGCCGCAGCGTCTGCCGTACGGACTGATGAGCGGTTGGCAGGGCGGCTGGTAGGCCGCCGCCGATACCAAGCACGTGTTTTAGGGGCGCTCCTGCGGGAGCGCCCCTTGAAAGGAGAAAATGTGTCACGACCCAAGGTAATTGCAATAGTCCAGGAGGGCCGCCCGGTACCTCCCGTGGAACGTCTGGATGCCGAAGCGGAGGTGGTGGTGGTCCGGACGGCAGACGAGTTCCGGGCGGCGCTCCCGGGAACGGAGATCCTGTTCCTCAACGATTTCCGGACCAAGCTCCTGCGCGAAGTGGGCCCCGGCGGCCTCCGCTGGATCCACACTTCCAGCATCGGCGTCGACAGCCTCATGACCGAGGAGATCATCAACAGCGACATCGTGGTCAGCAACTCCCGTGGGGTATGCGAGCGTCCCATCGCTGAGTGGGTCCTGGGCGTGCTGCTGATGTTTACTAAGGACCTCCGCCGAACGATCGAGCTGCAGCAGGCGCGGACATGGCAGCACCGTGAGACCGAGCCGTTGCTGGGCCGCAAGGTGCTGGTGGTCGGCCCGGGCCCCGTGGGGCGCGAAACCGTGCTGCTGCTGCGCGCAGCGGGCATGGACGTCTCAGTGGTGGGCCGGACTGCCCGCGAGGATAAGGAGTTGGGCGCCATCGCCTCCTTCGACGAGCTGGATACGCTCCTTGGAGAGGCCCAGGACGTGGTGCTGACTGTCCCCCTCACGGAGGAGACCCGCGGCCTGTTCAACGCCACCCGCTTCGACAAGATGCGTGCCGGTGCCCGCTTGGTCAACGTAGGCCGCGGGGCCGTGGTGGTGGAGCAGGACCTCCTCGATGCGATCGACGCAGGTCACTTGGGTGCGGCAGCCTTGGACGTTTTCGAGAACGAACCTTTGGCGGCCGAAAATCCGCTGTGGAGCCGCAGCAACATCCTGGTTTCGCCCCATGCCTCCGGTGACCTGATCGGGTGGCGCGGACGTGTGGTGGACTGCTTTGCAAAGAACCTGCAGCAGTGGAAGACAGGACAGCCGCTGGGCGACGTCGTGGACCTGAAAAAGCTCGGCGGAACTGCTCCAAAAGGGCTGTCTCAAGCTGGTACAGTACTCCCACAATCCGCGTCGGTAGTGTGATTCAGCACTCTAAATTTCGTGACGAGGATTACATGTCTAGCTCAATAAAAGGCAAGCCGATAACGCCTACCCAGACCCAGGAAAACAAGCTCAGCGGAAATATGGGGGTGGGCGAGCTCGTGATGAACGTGCTCGCCTTTTCCTCCCCGCTGACCACAGTCGCGGGCACCCTGCCCGTGATGCTCCTCTTCAGCGGCCACACCGCTCCGGGGATCTACCTCCTAGTGACGCTGATGCTCCTGATCTTCTCGGTGGGATTCGTCAAGATGAGCAGGAGTGTCGAAGCTCCCGGCGGCTTCTACTCCTTCGTCACGGCCGGTCTCGGCAAGCCTGCGGGCTTGGGTGGTGCCCTCCTGGCGCTCGTGGGATACATCTTCATCGGCTTCTTTGCGCCGTCACTGTTCGCCCTGACGCTGCAGAGCTTCGTGGTCAATACCCTCGGTGGCCCGGATATCCCGTGGTACTGGTACGGACTGGGCATCATTGCCATCACAACACTCCTGGCCTACAACCGGATCGACCTTTCCGCGAAGGTGCTGACGGTGGTCATGCTGCTCGAGTCCACCGTGGTCATCATCTTCGATGTTGCGGCGTTTGCCTCAGGTGATGTGTCCCAAGGCGTCGGCTTCTCCATGCCTTGGATAACCGACGCCGGATTGGGCCTTGCGCTGCTGTTTGCAGTTGGCAACTTCTTCGGTTTCGAAGCAACGGTCATCTACCGCGACGAGGTTAAGAATCCGGACCGGACGATTCCCCGGGCAACCTACCTGGCAGTGGTCGGCATCGGCTTATTCTACGCGGTGGCTGCCTGGGCCTATACAGCGTTCCTTGGTGCTGACAACGTCCAGGAAGAGGCCAAAGCCAACACGGTAAACCTGTTCAACGACGGCGCAACCGTGTTGGTTGGCAAGATCTTCGCGGACGTCGGGGTTGTCCTGCTCATCACGTCCATCCTGGCTTCCATGCTGTCCATCCAGAACATCGCTGCGCGGTACAGCTTCTCGCTTGCCGCTGATGGGGCGCTTCCGAAGGCCCTGGGCCGGGTGCACCCTCGCCACAAGTCCCCCTATGTTTCAGCAATGGGAGTGGGGCTCCTCTGGGCGGTGGCCACCGTGGTGTTCACCTTGCTGGGCGTTGCTCCCGAGGCCCTCTATCCGATCGCGAGCGGAAGCGGTACTTTCTCGGTCCTGCTGTTGATGTTCATCACGAGCTTTGCTGTGCTGGTCTACTTTGTACGCCGCCGCAGTTTCGCCCCGGAATCGGTGTGGAAGACGATCGTGGCACCGATCGTCAGCGTGATCTTCCTCGGCTTGATCACCTACTTGGCTATTGCGAATTATCCGGAACTGATCGGCGGTTCCGCCCTTATGACGGCTATTTTCATGACCTTCACTTTCGCCCTGTTCATTGGCGGAATTGTCTACGCATACGTCCTGCGTTCAAAGCGTCCGGAAGTTTATGCACGCTTGGGCCGGCAAAAAATCGAGCAATAGACATTTCAACATCTGGAGAACTGCAATGACGCAACAGATAAGGGTTGGCCTGTTCGGGACCGGCAGGATCGGTCAAGTGCATGCCATGAGCTTGGCGACACTGGAAGAAGCAACGTTGGCCTGGGTGTGCGATCCCTTCATTGAGGGTGCCAAGCGAACAGCCGCCGAGTTCGGAGGCCGCGTGAGTGACGATCCCGGGGAAGTGTTTGCTTCCGGGGAAGTCGATGCCGTAATTGTGGCTTCGCCAACGGCCACCCATGTGGACCTGATCGGACAGTCGATCGACGCTGGCATCCCAGTGCTGTGCGAGAAGCCCATCGACCTGGAGATTGGGCGGGTCGATGCGCTCCGGGCCAAGGCGGCTGCTGCGGATGTCCCGATTGCTTTGGGCTTCAACAAGCGCTTCGACAGGCACTTCGTGGAACTCAGGCGGCGTGTGGGGGCCGGCGAGATCGGTGCCTTGGAACAGTTGGTCATCACCAGTCGGGACCCGGGGGAGCCTCCCGCAGCGTACCTGCCGCAGTCCGGTGGGATCTTCCGGGACATGACTATCCACGACTTGGACACGGCCCGCTACTTCATCCCGGACATCGTGGAGGTATCGGCCAGGGGCGCGAACGTCTTCAGCGACGCGATCCGCGAGGCCGATGACTTCGATTCGATTGTGGTCACGCTTCGGGGGTCCAAGGATGAACTCGTGACCATCCTCAACTCGCGGCATTCCGTGTATGGCTATGACCAGCGCATCGAGGCCTTCGGATCCGCGGGCTTGCTTCAGGTGGCCAACAAGAACGACAGCCTGGTCCGGCACTGGGGTGCCAGGACGGTGGAGGGGATGGGGCCGTACCAGAGCTTCTTTCTGGAGCGCTATGCGGAGGCGTACCGGCTTGAGGTGGCAGAGTTCCTGCGCGCTGTCCGCGGGCTTCCCTCGCGGAGTCCTGGCTTCGAGGACGGCCGTGCGGCTCTGATCCTCGCTGATGCTGCGGCGAAGTCCGCCCGGACCGGTGCCGCGATAGCCGTAGACCTCGCGGCCTGACCCCTGAACTGCCCGGTTTGGGCACGGATTCTTTCGCAACAATCCGTGCCCAAACCGGGCTTTGCCCTTTAAGGAAAGTGAATTGTTTCCCGCGGCAACAATTCAAGGCAACGCGGTGTTTCAAATTGGCACATCTGCCGCATTCTCCGATCCGCCAAAGTTCAAGTAAGTGAAACAGTGTGGCAAAGGTCACGCAGCTGCGGGGCTTCCTTGGAAATACCCCAAGTCTGCAAAGTCAAACAACGTAGTTTGATGGGCCAACTGTCAAAGGTGTTTCACCGGTTCATTTGCATGGCCCTATCAAACGAGGATGAGATGACCGACGCACCACCGGCGACAGCTCCACTTGTCGCCCTCAAGGACATACACAAGACATTCGGGGCGGTGTCCGCTTTGCGCGGAGTCAGCATCGATGTCATGCCCGGCGAAACCTTCGCACTTCTTGGAGACAACGCCGCCGGCAAGTCAACGCTCATGAAAGTGCTAACGGGCGTTTACCAGCCTGACCGCGGCTCGATTGAGTTGGACGGGAAGCGGACCGAGTTTCCCACGCCATCTGCATCCCGGGACCAGGGTGTCGAGATGGTCTACCAGGACTTCGCCCTGGCCGACAATCTCGATGTCCGGACCAATATCTTCCTGGGCCGCGAGCCCCAGAAGAACATCCTGGGTCCCCTGCTGAGGATCATCGACAGGAAGAAGATGGAAGCGGAAACCAAGCGCGTGCTGGAACGCCTGGACATCCCCATCAACCCGCGGCTGAAGGTCAAGCGACTCTCGGGCGGCCAGCGGCAGGCCGTGGCGATCGGCCGGGCATTGGCCTTCGATGCCCGCTTGATCATCATGGACGAGCCCACCGCAAACCTGTCGGTGGCCAAGGTGGACAAGCTCATCGAGGTAACCCAGCGGCTCAAGGACCTGGGCATCGCGGTCATCATCATCACCCACCGCCTCGACGAAGCCTTCGCCGTCGCGGACCGCTTCGCCGTCATGCGCCAGGGGCAGGTAGTGGGACGTTTCCGCGTGGGAGATGTCTCCGAAGCCCAAGTGGCCCACCTGATTTCGCACGGCACCTTGGACGACTACGTCGACACCGGCAGTGGCATCCCGGAGGAGCGCCGCAAAATCGGAAGCACATCAGCAATGGAAACCGTGGATGCACTGGCCGCGCGCGGTACTACCACCGGGAGCGACTCATGAGCATCACCATGGACAACATCAAGACCAAGCTGGGGCCAGCCGACCTCAAGGAAGGCCTGACCGCCACCAAGGTCAAGCGATTCATTGGCGATTACGGAATCATCATCCTGTTCGTGGTGATCCTCGTCTTCCTCGCCGCGGCGGCACCGAACTTCCTCACCCTGAACAACATCGTGAACGTCGTCAGGCAATCATCCATCATTGGACTGATCGCGCTGGGAATGACCTTCATCATGATCACGGCAGGCATCGACCTGTCTGTGGGCTCCGTTGTTGGTCTGGCCGGCATGACGTTCGCCCTGCTTGCCCCTGCCAGTGGAGGCGCCTTCTGGCTTCCGCTGATCGTCGGCTTGGGCGTCGGCCTCCTGGTTGGCTTCCTCAGCGCGGCAATGGTGGTTTGGGGAGCCATCCTTCCCTTCCTGGCCACGTTGGCCACCATGGCCATAGCCCGTACGGCGGCACTGGTGATCACTGACGGGCAGGTTGTCTCGGGCCTCAGCGGACCGGCCGAGTGGCTGGGATCCGGTTTCTTTGGCCCCATCCCGGTTCCCGTGATCATCTTTCTGGTGGCAGCCATCATCTGCGAATTCGTGCTGAGCCGCACCAAGTTCGGTTCCCACGTCTACGCCGTAGGGGGCAACGAGGAATCAGCCAAGAAGGTCGGCATCTCCACCAGCCGCGTCCTCTTCACCGTCTACCTCATCGGTGGCGTCACCGCCGCCCTGGGCGGTCTCGTCCTCACAGCCAGGCTCGACGGCGCGGCCCCAGTGGCCGGTACCGGCTACGAACTTCAGGTGATTGCCGCCGTCGTGATTGGCGGAACGAGCCTCTTTGGCGGCGTCGGCACCATCCGCGGGACCGTCATCGGCGTGCTCCTGCTGGGCGTGGTGATGAACGGCATGAACCTGATGGGCGTTTCCTCCTACTTCCAGCAAGGCGTCCAGGGAATCATCCTGGTCCTCGCCGTTCTCCTGAACCGCTGGAAGTCCGACTAACCAATAAGACCAACAGCATCACAAACAAATCTCCCAACGCACAGACAAAACCACCGAAAGGAACAACCATGGGTATGCGACGTAAAATCGCCACGGCGGTCGCCATGATGGCTGCAGGAGCACTCACCCTCACCGGCTGCGCAGGAAGCAGCAATGCAACCAGCAGCGGCGGAGCAGCCAAGACCTACAACATCGGCGTTGTGGTCCTTGACCTGCAAGACCCGGACCTGGCCCACATGACCGACGCCATGAAGAAGACGGCGGAGGAAAAGGGCGTCAAGCTCAACATCACCGACTCCAAGAAAGATGTTGGCAGCGAACTGAACCAGGTTGAGGACCTCCTCACCCGTCAGGTGGACGCCGTCATCATGCAGCCTCTGGACGGCGATGCCAGCCAGAACGCGGCAAAGAGGGTCATTGCGGCCAACATCCCGCTGTTCATCCTGTCCACCGAGTTCGCCGACGGATCGGACGTCGGCTACAAGAGCTACATCGGCGTGGACGACACCGTGGCCGGCCAGATGCAGGCCGAATACCTCAACAAATTGATGCCCAACGGCGGCAACCTCGTATTTGCCGCAGGCATCTACGGTGCATCGTGGACCGACCGCCGCAAGTCCGGCTTCGACAAGACCATCAATAAGAACTTCAAGATCGTGGCCGAATTCCAGGCCAAGGGCAGCCGGGATGACGCCAAGCGCAACATGGAGGACACCCTTCAGCGCTTCCCGTCCGGCCAGATTGACGCGGTTGTGGCCAACAACGACGAAATGGCCATCGGTGCGGCTTCCGCCATTGCCGATGCGGGACGCACCGCGGAGTTCAAGGCAGTGGTTGGCGTCGACGGTACCGATCCCGCGTTCCAGGACATCAAGGCGGGCACCATGTCCGCAACGGTCCGCCAGGACTCCGCGGGTCAAGGCGTCAAAGCCGTTGAGGTAGTGACCGACTTCCTGAACGGCGCAAACGTGGACAACCGCTACACGCTGCCGTTCACGCTCATCACCAAGGACAACCTGTCCGAGTTCCTGAAGTAACTCTCCTCCGGACACGGACTCAGTAACGGGCACAGTGGATCCCTCCACTGTGCCCGTTCTGTTTTGGCACACTCCGGCAGGGTAACCACCTGCCTAAACTTCCAGCGGACCACTACGAATTGGAGAAGGCGAACATGCCCCATGGTGACGACGGAGACACGAAAGTTGAGCAGCTGCTGGCCGCGTTGCGCGGGCAAGGCATCGAGGTGGATAACTCTCCGCGACGGCTCTCCGAGTACTCCTACGATGCGTCCAACTACCGTGTCCGACCTGCCGCCGTCGTCTTTCCGGCCACCGTCGACGACCTCAGGAAAGTGGTGCGCGAATGTTCGGCTTCCGGCGTTCCCATCACCCCGCGGGGCGGCGGAACGTCCATGGCAGGCAACGCGATCGGTCAATCGTTGGTGATCGACCTCTCGCGAGGCCTGACCACCGTAGGAGAGGTCGACGGCGGCAATGCCTCGGTCTGGGTGGACGCCGGCGTGATCCTTGGAGAGCTGCGCTCCTACGTCGAGAAGGCCACCGGCGATGAGCTGACTTTTGCTCCGGACCCTTCGTCCATGACGCGGGCCACAATCGGCGGCTCCATTGGCAACGACGCGTGCGGCAACCACTCGGTGGCCTACGGACGAATGACGCAGCATGTGCAGGAACTGGAACTCGTCACGGCCGATGGTGCCCACCTGCATGCAGGACGGGACTTCCTGCGGGCCGCTGACGCAGGTGAGCAGCACTCCGTCGCCCGGGCCAGCGAACTGCTGGCGGGCTTGAAGGAACTTGCCCAAGCCAACCTCGCCCCGCTGCGGGTAGAACTGGGAAACATTCCCCGACAGGTTTCCGGCTACCACCTGGGACACCTCCTACCCGAAAACGGCCTGGATATCGCCGGAGCCCTGGCAGGCAGCGAAGGCACGTGCGCCCTGGTGGTGCGGGCAAAAGTGGGACTGGTCCCGAAGCCCCGGACCACGGCCCTCCTCTGCCTTGGCTATGCAAATACCATCGACTCGGCCCGTGATGTTATGACCATTCTCGCTGCCAAGCCGAGTGCCATCGAGGGGCTGGATGCGTCGATCGTGGACATCATGCGCCACCGACGGGGTGCCGCCAGCGTCGACTCCCTCCCGCAGGGCAAGGCCTTCGTGATGGTTGAGTTCCCCGGGGACACTATGGAACAGGCGGCCTCCGATTGCGGACAGCTGCTGGCGAAACTCAGAGCCGACGGCCGGGTTGTGGACCACACACTTGTTACGGAGCCCCGGGAGCGCGCCAAACTCTGGCGGGTCCGGGAAGACGGCGCGGGTCTTTCCTCGCGCAGGATCGACGGAGTCCAGACCTGGCCCGGATGGGAGGATTCCGCCGTCGCTCCCGAGCGTTTAGCCGACTACCTCTCGGAACTGCTCCCTCTCGTGGAGAAGTATGGCTATACGGCCTTTATGTACGGGCATTTCGGCGCGGGTTGCGTGCACATGCGCCTGGACTACGACCTCCGAAGCGACCCAGGCCGGGAGGCTTTCGAGAACTTCACCCGCGAAGCAGCGGCACTCGTGGTGGCCCACGACGGCTCGCTTTCGGGGGAACATGGCGACGGCCGGGCCCGCAGCGAACTGCTGGACGTGATGTATTCGCCCTCGATGCTGGACATCTTTAGAGCGTTCAAAAACCTCTGGGATCCTGCCGGAGTCCTCAACCCTGGAATCATCGTGGACCCCGAGCCCTTCGCTGCTTCGCTGGCTCTTGACGGCGCGCCCCAGCCAGGTCCTGCGCACGGTGAGCCCGCCGCTATGCCGGGTGCCGACGTCGTGCCTTCTTCAGCTGGCCGCAGTCTGCTTCCGGTGGTGAGCCCGTTCGTCGGCAATACCCACGCGTGCATCGGGGTTGGGCGCTGCCGGGCAACCGCGGGCGGCTTCATGTGTCCCAGCTACCGTGCCACCAAGGACGAGAAGGACTCCACGCGTGGCCGGGCAAGGGTCCTGCAGGAACTCACCCGCACCAAGGGCACCAGCCACGACGGCTGGTCGAGTCCGGAGGTCCGGGAAGCCTTGGATCTTTGCCTGTCCTGCAAAGCCTGCTCGGCCGATTGCCCTACGGGCGTGGACATCGCAGAGGCCAAGTCACAGCTGGTGGATGAGCACTACCGCGGCAAAATCCGGCCCTTCACGCACTACTCCATTGGTTGGTTGCCGCGGTGGCTGCCGCTTTTGACTCGCATAGCCCCCTTAGCCAACGTGGGGACCAGTTTCGGTCCATTCCGTTGGGTGGGCGAGAAGCTGGGCGTCAGCGCCCGACGCCGACTCCCGGCCTTTGCACGGTCTGGCCGCATAGAGCGGCGGGTGAGGGAGGCGCAGTTCGCGGACAATGCCGATGTCCTGCTGTTCATCGACAGCTTCACGCGCGCCTTCCGGCCCGAAGTAGTCCCGGCCGCGGCCCGCGTGCTCCGCGATTCGGGCGTCTCCGTGGGCTGCACGCCCGACGCCTGTTGCGGGCTGACATGGATCTCCACGGGACAGCGCGATGGAGCACGACGGCGGCTGGCCAAGTTGATCAGCCGGCTCGACGACGGCTCGGACCGCGATATCGTGGTGCTGGAACCGAGCTGTGCTGTGGCTATCCGGGACGAAGGTCCCAAGATGGTGGGCGGTGCGGCAGCCGCGCGCGTGGCTGCCCGGGTCCGCTCGTTCTCCGTGGCTGTCGATGAGGCTATCAAGCGTGGCTGGAAGCCGTCCGCCGTTCCGCCCAACACCGCTGTCCTGCAAACCCATTGCCACGAGCATGCAGTCTTCGGTTCGGGTGCCCAGAAACGCGTCCTGGAGGCGTGGGGAGTGCCGAACCTCGTCGAATCGTCGTCGTGCTGTGGAGTAGCCGGAAACTTTGGTTTTGAGGCCGAGCACTTCGACACGTCCATGAAGGTGGCGGAACACTCCATTGTCCCGGCGCTCGATAGTGGTGCGGGTCTCGTCCTCACCGACGGGTTCAGTTGCGCCATGCAGGTCTCGCAGATCGATCCGGAACGCTCCAGTAAGCACCTGGCCATTGCCTTGGATCCGCACAGTGCCCGATGGACGGAGAACTAGGTGGCGTACCTCGGGATTTTCCTCATCCTGGTCGCGGCCGGATTGCGCTTGGCGGGCTGGCATATTTCCGGACCGTCCCGTCAAGTGAGGGCAACGGCGAGCTTCCGCGGGGTCCATGCGGTTCCCTTGGGGGCCGCCGTTTTTCTGGTCGCTGCGAGTGGCGTCTTCATCTTCGCCGTGGGAATCAGTATAGAGGGTTAACCCGTGTCTCAAACTGACACGGTTACAGCGGTTGCCCGGGACGGATGCTTGAAGGGACCCAATAGCCCTATTACTTTTGAGAGTTGATCTCGATGATGAACAGGAAGCTCGCACAAGGACGGCACGTCGAATGGTTGCGGGCATCGGCACACTTCAACGAAACCAATCTTGGCGAACGGACCGACCTTCAGCTGAAGCGCTCGGGGAAACTCGTTCACCGACTCCTCCAGGACATGGCAGATGGCCGCGACATCCGCGATGCCTCGCCGTGGCCAACACCGGGCGCCTAGCCCCCAAGCCGCGGTCCGTAGCGTTTGTTCCTGGCACTGGTCCAAGCGCTACGGCCCGCTTCCTTTCACGGCAGGAGGCAGAGTTGGCCAGTCTTGGATTGGCGGGCATGGGGGCTTCGTCCCAAACCGCGCACGGGACGTGGGAGGACTCCCCATCCAGCTACGTGTTGCCCGTGGCATTTGGCGGTGCTGCAGGTCCGGACCTGGCGACAGCCTGCCTGCTGCTCGATATGCCGGCGCGAACGTTGATCAGGAGGCTTTGCCGGACCAAACACACCGTCAGGTCCTTCGCAGCGCCTGCGGCCTCTGCCCTGATCGAGGTTCCCTGGGGGAGGGACTGGCACCAAATGGCCTACGCCGGGCGGCGGATCAAAGCCGTGCCCCACGGTTCCCTCACACTCTCCGCGCTTGGCGTCACTCTCACCAGCTGCGATGGGTACACGGACGATCTCGTGGTGGGCCGGGTCAAGGAGTCTTTTGCTGACTGTCTTATCGGGAGAGGCGACTCTGTGTGGCTGAGGTCTTTTCAACCTAACGACTGTTAGTTAGACTCGTTCCGTTACGACCCTTCTTGAGGATGAAATGAGTCCATCTCCGCGTGAGCAGGCGAACGCTGCTGTACGGGAATTCCTGTCCAAACGCGACTGGTCGGCACAGACGCCCGCCAGAAAGCGGATCCTCGTAGCTTTCCTCCGGTTGGCCGCCACCAACGGTTACAACTCAGTGAGCATGCGTACGCTGGGCCGCGAACTTGGGCTGAAGGCGCCAAGCCTCTATTCGACTTTTCCGCAGGGCAGGGAGCAGATCGTGGCCGAATCGCTCCTCTGGTTCACCCACGGATTCGCCCGCGACCTTCTCAAAGCGGTGCAGGAAACCCCGTGCGCGGGTGACTACTGGGCAGCCCTTGTCCGTTTCCACGTCACCCAGCAATTAAGCCAGCCCGAGGCGGACCTCTGGAACCTACTGGTTGCCTCGGACAGGGTGGCGGGGTTCCTTGGTCAAGGACTGCGTGAAGAGCTGGCCTTTTGGCAGAGCCTGCACCAAGAGATGTACGCCGCTGCGGCCGAAGAAATGGGACTCGCCGTCACGCGGCAAACCATCCAGGCTATTTTTACGCTGCTGGACGGTGCCGCGCGTTGGTCTGCATGGGATGGCAGCCAGGCGCAGCTTGAAAGCGTGGTGGACCACGGGGTGGCCCTGTCCCGTTCCTTGCTTGAAGTCGGCGCCGGAACCCGCGCCGACGCGTAGCCGGCGCTGTTCCAACATAGCACACCACCTGTCTGCGCCCCGTCGATAGTGTGATTAAGAACTCAATATTCGGTGATGAGGATTACATGAATAACACCACCCTTGACGCACCATAGGCGGCGCGTCAGACAAGTCAAAACCGGCTGAGCGGCAACATGGGAGTCGGAGAACTCGTCATGAACGTGCTGGCCTTCTCGTCACCCTTGGCCACGGTGGCCGGGACCCTTCCGGTCCTGCTGATGTTCAGCGGGCAGACAGCGCCTGCCATCTATCTGCTGGTAACGCTCATGCTGCTGATCTTCTCCGTGGGATTCGTCAAGATGAGCCGCAGTGTCCAAGGTCCTGGCGGTTTCTACTCCTTTGTCACGGCGGGCCTGGGCAAGCCGGTAGGTCTTGGTGGCGCCTTCCTCGCGCTGTTTGGCTATATCTTTATCGGCTTTTTCGCGCCATCATTCTTCGGGGTGACGCTTCAGGGGTTTGTGGTTAATACCCTCGGCGGGCCGGACATCCCGTGGTGCTGGTATGCGCTGGCCATTACGGCCGTAACCACCGTGCTGGCGTACAACCGCATCGACTTGTCGGCCAAGCTCCTCACTATCGTCATGATGCTTGAAGTGGCAATCATCGTCGTGTTCGATGTCGTTTCGTTCTCGGCCAACGGACTCGAGGCAGTCCAGAGCGCCGGATTCGCCCTGCGCTCCATCACTGACGCAACCCTGGGCCTGGCACTGCTTTTCGCCGTCGGTAACTTCTTCGGATTCGAAGCAACAGTCATTTACCGGGATGAGGTCAAGAACCCGGACAAGACCATCTCACGGGCCACCTACCTTGCAGTCGTGGGCATCGGTATTTTCTATGCGGTGGCAGCGTGGGCCTTCATTGCGTTCTTTGGGCCGGACAAGATCCAGGCCGAGGCGGAGAACAACACGGTGAATCTCTTCAATGACGCGCTCGTCGGCCTTGTGGGCAGGATCTTTGCCGATATCGCCGTCATCCTGCTCATCACATTGGTGCTCGCGTGCATGCTGTCCATCCAGAACATCGCAGTCAGGTACAGCTTCGCCCTCGCTTCAGACCACGCGCTGCCCAGGTTGCTGGGCAGGGTCCATCCGAAGCACAAGTCGCCGTACGTCTCGGCGTTGGCCGTGGGCCTCATTTGGGCTGTGGCCACCGTGCTCTTCACGGTTTTAGGTGTTGCACCGGAAGCCTTGTATCCCATAGCCAGTGGCAGCGGCACCTTCGCTGTTCTGTTCCTGATGTTCATCACCAGCTTCGCCGTCCTGGTGTACTTCATCCGCCGCCGTGGCTTCGCTCCGGAATCAATCTGGAAGACGGTCATCGCACCCATCATCAGCGTGCTATTCCTTGGTGCCATCACCTACCTGGCAATCGCCAACTACCCGGAGCTCATTGGGGGTTCAACGGTTATGACGGCCATTTTCATGAGCTTCACTTTCGCACTGTTCATCGGCGGCATCGTCTACGCCTTCTTCCTGCGGACAAAGCGGCCCGACATCTATGCGCGGCTTGACCGGCAGAAGATCGACTGATTCGAAGTCGCCTATAAGCCCCGGTCCGGGCCGCCTTCCATGAGATCGCCTACCCATGGCAGGTATCCGCGGTGGAAGACCATTCCCTCCGGCAGCCCGTCTACGGAAACCGTGGAGCCGGAAATGTTGATATTGATCCTGCCCTCACCGATCGGCGCGTTGGCGATGTGCAAATCGCCGTAACTTTCTGGAAGGACAGGGTCCATCCAGATGCCGCCCTGGGATACATCGGGATCGTAGCGCATGAGAGTGGACACCAGCATGATGGGTGCAGTGGCGGCCCACGCCTGTGGCGAGCAGGCAGTGGGGTAGGGCACGGGAGCTGAGAACGCCTCCCGACTGAAGCCACAGAACAATTCAGGCAGCCGGCCATCGGAGAACTCTGCGGCCTCCAGCAATGCCGTCGAGATACGCTGTGCTTCCTCCACGAAGCCATACCGCATAAGGCCTACCTGGATAATGGCGTTGTCATGCGGCCAGACAGATCCGTTGTGGTAGCTGACGGGGTTATAGGCGTCCATGTCGTCAGCCAAGGTACGCACTCCCCAGCCGCTGAACATTCGATCGGACATCAGGTGCTCTACTACGCTGGGTGCCTTGTCGTCGTCGATAATGCCGGTGGCCAGACAGTGTCCCATGTTGGAGGCGCAGGCATCGACCGGACGCTTGTAGCGATCCAGGGCGATTGCGAAATAGCCTTTGTCCGGCAGCCAAAACCGTTCATTGAACTGCTGCTTCAGGCGTACAGCACGGTCACGGAGTTGGACCGCTTTAGCCTCGGCGCCTGCCTCATGCGCCATCCAAGCCGACGCTAAACATGCGCTGTAAACATAGCCCTGCACTTCGCTCAGCGCTATTGGGGCTTCGGCCAGGGTTCCGTCGGCGAAGTTGATACCGTCCCATGAGTCTTTCCATCCTTGGTTGATGAGGCCCCTATCGTTGAGGCGGGCGTATTCGATAAAGCCGTCTCCATCCCTGTCGCCGTAATTCCAGATCCAGTCCATGGCGCGGTCCGCGTGGGGCTGCAGGGCAGCGATGGTCTCTTTAGCGAAACCCCATCGACTGACTTCGCCCAATACCATCAGGAATAGCGGCGTAGCATCGACGCTCCCGTAGTATGCCGACTTTCCGCCAAGGGCAAGGCCACTGGATACGTCCAGGCGTACCTCGTGGAGGATCTTTCCGGGTTCTTCCTCGCTCAGGGGATCTACGACACTGCCTTGCAGGTCCGCTAGCGTTTGCAAAGTACCCAGTGCCAAGGAGGGATCAACCGGAAGCGCCATTGTCGAGGCCCAGAGAGAGTCCCGCCCGAAGAGTGCCATGAACCACGGCGCCCCTGCAGCAACTACCACGCGCTCGGGATGCTTTGGGTCCTCGATCCGCAATGCCCCCAAATCTTCGTAGCTGCGCCGCAGCGTTCGTTCGATGGACCGATTGCCCATGTGTACCAAGGGGATTTTGGCCACCCACTCCTGCCGCCGGCGGTCGCTTGGCGAAAGGGCGTCCTTGCCGGAGTGTGCACGGGGCTGGGTGTCTTCCACGCCCCAGGGCGCCACCCTAAGCTGCGCGTTCCAGTGACCGTGGGGTGGAACGGTCGTCCTGTACGTCACGGCGTCGGGCGTCACCAGTGCGGCGGGGCCGCCGTCGATATTGACGCCCTTGGTAATGTCCTGCCATGTTGCCCGGATGATCAGCGAGTGGGCCTCCACTTGCCGGGTTTCCTGCCAGGTGCGCTGCACGCGCGCCTCCTTGACTTCGAAGAGGTCCGCAAAATCCGACTCAACCTCCAGCGCGATGACACAGTCCGCGGGCAGCCCAGAATAATTCCGGACGGTGATCTGCTCGGTGATGCCAGTGTCCACTTCCCGTAGTCGTTCCACGACCAGCGGGCTGTCTGCCCTCCCGTCCCGGCGTGGTACTCGACCCACAATGAGAACCCGGTGAGGCTGTTTGACGTCCGAGGCAAGTGCCTCCACGGGCTGTCCGTTCACCGAGAGCTTCCAACAAGACAGGATGCGTGTGTCTTCGTAGAAAACCCCATGCGGAAGGCCGGGAACTATGTCCCCATTGGGTAGCGAGATGCAGAAGTTGGATCCTTCCACCAGTGTGACGGCCGCGCCCAATGCTCCGGCCGCCGTGTCAGCATTCCACCCAGCCATTGCGGCTCCTTTGAGGATCGACATCAGAGTGGACATTCACGGATTCCCTCGGTCACCGTGGATCGGATGCCTCGTCGTCAGTATTTCTGAGGCTACGCTCGTCGTCGCACGGGCACCAGCCTGCGCGTTGACTCATGGAAAAGGTCCGCGGGGGTGGATACGTTGCCTCATTGGAAAAG
Organism: Paenarthrobacter aromaticivorans; assembly: GCF_019038615.1. Classification (NCBI taxonomy): domain Bacteria; kingdom Bacillati; phylum Actinomycetota; class Actinomycetes; order Micrococcales; family Micrococcaceae; genus Paenarthrobacter; species Paenarthrobacter aromaticivorans. Next base: position 32,751 of record NZ_JAHOPC010000010.1, on the reverse strand, counting down.
GTCCGGTTGGGGCGGGTGCGGACATCCTTGAGGGATGGGTTTGACGATGAGCCAGCGTAAGGCGGTCACTCTGATCAAAGCGCGTGCCTATGCTCGGGGGACGCGTGCGGAGAAGGTTCGGATCCTCGATGAGTTGGTCGAGTTGACGGGGTGGAACCGGGATTATGCCCGTCGTGCGTTGCGGAGGGCTTTGGAGCTGCGACCCGTGCGGGCCAGGCCGGCTCCGGTGCCGGTGTATGGTCCGCGGATCGTGGAGGCGTTGGTGGTGTGCTGGGCCGTTCTGCGGGCACCGGCCGGCAAACGCCTGGCACCGATGCTGCCGGTTCTGGTTCCGATGCTTCGGCGCGATGGTGAGCTGTCCTTGGATGATGAGGAAGCCGAACTGTTGATGCGGATGAGCGCCTCGACCATCGACCGGAAACTGGCGCCGGAACGGGCGAAGTTGGTGCTGCGGGGCCGGTCCCATACCAAGCCGGGCTCGCTGTTGAAGTCACAGATCCCGATCCGGACCTGGGCCGAGTGGGACGACGCGGTCCCGGGTTTCGTGGAGATCGATCTGGTCGGCCATGAAGGCGGTGTGGCGTCCGGACAGTTCTGCTACACGCTGACGGTCACCGATATCGCCACAGGCTGGACCGTGAACCGGACTGTGCCGAACAAGGCCCAGAAGTGGGTGTTCGAGGCCCTGCAGCACGCGATGGGACGCTTTCCGTTTCCTATCGTGGGGATTGATTCGGACAACGGCACCGAATTCATCAACGACTACTTGCTCGAGTACTGCCACGCCCAGCAGATCACGTTCACCCGCTCCAGACCCGGGAACAAGAATGACGGCGCGCACGTGGAGCAAAAGAACTGGGCCCGGGTCCGTGAGCTCGTTGGGTACTACCGGTACGACACCCCGGCGGAACTTGCCAAGCTCAACGAGATCTGGGACCTCGATGCGCTCTTCACGAACTACCTGCTGCCCCAACAGAAGCTCCTTTCGAAAACCCGTCATGGCGCGAAAGTCGTGAAGAAGCACGACCACGCCCTCACCCCACACCAACGCGCCGCAGCGCACCCCGGAGTCCGGAAAAGAGCCGTTATCGGCATGAACGCCCAGTTCAAACGAATCAAACCCGCCGCTTTATCCCGGCAGATCCTCGCCCTCACCGGCGAACTCGAAACCCTCGCCAAAGCAAAAGCACCGGCCAGGGACTACAAAACCAACACCTGGTTCAACAAGCCCCTGAACCGGACCTTTTCACATGAGGCAACGAAGCAGACTTCCCGGACCTATTGACGTGAGGCAACAGGGCCTGTGCGATGACTCGTAAATAACCTCCGCGAAGGGGGATTGTTGCCTCATTAATAATCCTCCGGCTGGGTCTGCGGTTGCCGGGATGGGCCGAACTTGTCCGCGATGCCGTCCTGTGTCTGCCGCGGGGAGAAACCGTACAGGTACGTGGGTGCGCCCCAGTCAAGGATTTCCACTGCCGCCCAAACGGAGAGAGTTCCGCCGTACTTTGCGTGGTGGTGTATGACGAAGTCTTCCTTCGAATCAGCGAGACCCTTTTATACCGCTGTATCCAGGTGGCATAAGAGGTGTCTTGGTCGGCCCGCGGTCCCAGCAGCGCTGGCTTGAGATGGGCACATTCGTCGATCGTCCCAAGTGCATGTCCGAGCAGGCCCCTCAATGCCAGCTCGAGCGGCGTTAAAGAGGCGAATGTTGCTGTTCTGAGACTCGCATCAAAGCTATACAGCCTCACGACGTCGGTGAAGGTAGTACGGCGTAATAGCTGTCTTCACGGCCTGAAGATCCCTGTTGCCTGAATGAATACCAGTACCAGCTGAGACGGTGATAATTGATGTACTGCAGCTGGTTGATCGCAGCGTCCCTGACCCCGATGCCCATGCCCCGGGAGGCCAGGAGGTCGACCTGCTCGTCGTAGGTCTTGTCCGCTTTGACGGATGCGGGCAACTGAGCCTCCTGCTCAGAGAAAGTTGAGACCGGCCCTAGACCTACCGAAGTAGGCGGAACCGGTCATAGTGCCTCAACTACATCGGATTTCCCAATGCAGCTCCCTTCGGGGGAGCCTGAAGTCCCCTGAAGGTACGGCTCATACAAGTCGGGGCAGCGCCCTGGTGTCCGAGTAAGTCCAGAAAGCCTTACTGACAGTGCCTCATGTTGTTCTTAGAACCCACCATGACAGGTTGCAGTGAAAATGGACCCGGTTGCATAGCTCGGAAATAGTCGAGCAAATCCCTGGAATCTGGAGTTGGTCAAGCTCCCCGGAACTTATGACGGTAGGTTCAGCATTGATCTACCAGGCCGGCAGTACATGGCCACCCGCCTTCGTGCCATAACCGAAGAACCGGCCAGCGGCAACCTTGATCCCCAAGCCTAGACGGGTGGGCGAGGCACTGTTGTAGTGCCTCGCCCACTGGTGTTCCCAGACCAATCGGCGAACGGATCTACATATTCAGGACTTCCTACCTGATGGTCCATTTCTGGTTGGTCTGGCCGTTGCAAGTCCAGATCACCACCGGGGATCCGTTCGTTGTGCTTCCTTCTTTGACGTCGAGGCATTTGCCGGACTGCTGCCCGATGAGCTGCCGGGTCAAAGGACTGTAGCTCCATTTCTGGTTCGTTCCGCCGGTGCAGGACCACTGCTGAACGACGGCCCCATCGGTAACAGAATGCCCGTTGACGTCGAGGCATTTCCCGGACGCGGCGTTGACGAGTTGGCCTGAGGCGTCGAGAGTCCACTTCTGGTTCGTACCGCCGTTGCAAGTGTAGATGTCGACGATTGCGCCATCCTGGGGGGCGAAGGACTTTAGATCCAGGCATTTCCCGGATTGCGCGCCGATGATTGTCTTGGCCTGTGGTTGCTGCTCGGCAATGAGCTGCCAGTCCTGAGAACCATCGGTCGCAGGGTTCTGGAGTGTCAGCGGTGCGCCGGCAGTGGAGCCGGTCAGGTAGACGTTCGTGTTCTTAATTGCCTGGAAACGGTAGTAGCCGTTGCCGTTGTCGATGAGGTTCCAGCTCCCAGAGGCCTTGTTATCCACCCATTGTCCGATGCGCTGCCCGGCTGTCGCGCTTCCCGTCCAGATGGATGCTTCGCGGCCGCCCGATTTATTCAGCAGCGTCTCGTTGCCGTCAGTCTTGGTCACCACATGCCAGTACTGTGTATCCGGATTCTGCGCCGTTCCGGTCGGTTCAAGGACGACGTCGGGAACATCCGCGTTACCTATATTGGCATCGTTGGTGTTGTTACCTGTGCCCATCACCTGGTCGGTTTTGCGGTTTACGATCCGGTAGTAAGTGCCGACGGAATTTCCGAGGTCCACCTCACCGTAGCGGATGGCGGCTTGGCTGCCAGGGCCGCCCCAGCTTGCCTGCAGGATGACGAGCCGTCCGGTGCCGTTGACGTACTGAAGGTTCCGGGTATATCCGGCTCCGACCGGTGTCTGGTACTCCGTCCAGGCGCCGTCGCTGCGCCCGCTGTTATTTACCCACACATTTCCGCTGCTCGCAGCGTTGTAAACGATGCGCCCGTCGGGAAGGGTGATGAGCACCGGACTGCCGCCTTGTGCCAGAGCGTGGGAACCGGTATCCAGGGGCAGGCCGGTGATTTCTTCCCCGTCGAAATCACTGGCAGAGCGGAAGTTCAACGGATCATCGGCGATTTTGAACTTGACGTTGGTTCCGCCGCCCCAGTATTCGTAGGTCAGTAACCATTTGCCGTCGGTGGTCTGGGCGATCGTGGTCATGCCCGGGCGGCCGCCGCCGATTTCGGTCTTGCCGTTACCCATGTTCTGTGTGGACCCCGAGACGTCGACCACCGGAGAGCTCCAGGAAGCGCTGGTGCCGTCCCAGGTTTTGTGGACCAGGATCTGGCCCTCCGAGTCCGGGGCCGTCGCGTTGTTTGGATCTGGAGTGGGCACACCGGTGACCGGGTCAAAACCGAGGTAGTCATTCTCGTCCGAGTAGTAGGCGACGAGCTTCCCACCATGCACCATCAGGAACGGCTCCCAAATGGGGTCGACCTGCCGGGTCGTGTTCTCAGTGGCTATGTTCGTTCCGGTGGCACCAGCGCTGCCGCCCTGCCATCCAGCCGTCGCGATGACGTTCAGGACGTTCCAAGTTAGCCCGCCATCGGTGCTTGAGTAGAGAGCGAGGGCCATGTCTTTTCGGTCGCCGTCATTTGTCGGCACCCAGTTAGAGTCGGCAGCCTTGTGCTCTTTGTAGTAGGCGTCCTCCCCGGTCACTGTGCTGGCGAGGAGCAATGTGCCTGCTTGGAGGTTTCCAACGTCCTGCGGCAGCGTGTAAAGGTAGGGGCTTGCCCAGTTGCTGGTGTACTTCGCGAACTGCGGGTCGCTGGAAAGGTAAGCCGGTGCTTTCACCTCTGAGAGAGGCTGCCATGATGTTCCCTGGTCATCGCTCTTATAAAGTGGGAGGGTCTGTCCCGTAGCTCCCTGCGATGCCGTCACGACGGTCGATTTCTCGAAAGTTGCTACGAGTCGCCCGCCCGGCAACTGGGCCGACTTCACGTAAATTGCGCAGTTTCCGCGACCCTTGAGGCAGGGCTGATCCGCCGGCACCTGGTACATGACGCCACCCTCGGGCGCATAGGCCTGAGCACTGATCGCGGGCAGCGATAAAAGTGATGCCGCGGCCACGAAGACTCCTAGAGCCTTCACCAGTCTTCTTTCCTTCATAGCCCCTCCTTTGGGGTTGGTGGCAAGTGTTTAGCCCCGACCTGGGTATTCACTGATTTCAGGAATTCCGGGCGCCGTTGTACACGGCAACGATCGGCAGTTCAATCGAGTCGGGAAGGCCGGAATGCATTCATGGAGACCTGTGTTTCGTTGTCACCATGAAGGACTGTGAGGAACGTTACAAGACGGTGTTACCGGAAACAAGAGTCTGGAGACTTTTGTGTCATTGGAGGCGTGGCGTCCCATTCGGCGTGATGTTTCCGGTAAACTGGTTACGGTACGCTGGATCCGAGGTTTCGGCTCGTAGGCCCGGAAGGGTCAGATCTTTCTGGGGGTTACGCATGGAGTTGGATTTGCCCAAAGACCTGGATGAACCCGGCCTCGATCCGGCCAGGCCGGCAACAATCTACGATGTGGCCCGCTTTGCCGGCGTGTCACATCAGACGGTGAGCCGTTTCCTCAGGGGCTACGAAGGAATACGTCCAGAAACCCGTGACAGGGTCATCAAGGCACTCCAAGAACTGGACTACAGGCCGAACCTTGCTGCCCGCTCATTGACGACCGGCCGATCCCACCGTATTGGTGCTTTGACGCATGAAATTGACCAAGTCGGCCCCAGCAAAATTGCGCAGGGGGCCAGTCTTGCCGCCCGTCAGGCAGGGTATTTGCTGGACATCGTGACACTCGACATGAGCAACCGTGAAGCGATTAACGAAGCTCTGGAGTTGATTATGCAGCACGATCTAGCCGGTGTGCTGGCGCTTTCATCCACTGACGAGATGACTCAGGCCTTCGAAGCTGCCGACTTCCGAGTACCGGCATACGTAGCTGCCGAGACCGATGACGCGCGCGGAGGGCACCCCTCTGAACTCTCTTCTGTGGGGCTGCCCGCATTGGTGGGGCACCTCGCAGGCCTGGGTCACGAGCGAGTGCTGCATATCGCCGGACCCACGACTTATTCCGCGGCACGCAATCGCGTTCGGGCTTACGAGCGGGCAGCTGCGGACTGTGGGATGAGCTCCCAAGGTGTCCTCAATGGGGATTGGTCGGCCAAGTCCGGTTACGACGCCATCATGGGATTGTCGGGTCCAATCACGGTTACCGCTATTGTGGCTGGAAACGACCAAATGGCGTTAGGTGTAATCCTTGCGCTGACTGAACGCGGCTACCGAATTCCCGACGACGTCAGCGTTACCGGCATTGATGACATCCCTGAAGCAGCCTACTTCGCGCCGCCGTTGACCACGCTCAGGGTTGACTTCGCGACCCAAGGCCGCATCGCGGTCGAACAGCTCCTGGCCCGGATAGAGCACCGTGTGCTGCCGCACAGCACAAGCCTCCCGTCAAGTCTGATCGTTCGGAAATCGACAGGCCCGGCAAAACGCTAACGCGCAGCCACTATCCTCCGGTGGCGACCGCACATTGCTGATGCCCCGACATATGGACTGCCCAGCGGGCTGGGCCGATCCAGTGTCGCACGGGTCCACCGGCAGGACCGGTTATTCAGCTTGATTGGCGGAGAACCATGTGATATTTCAGGGTTCGTTTGGCTTCCATGGCACCGGGTGGGACTTTTCCGTCAAGGAGGTCCTCGACAAGTTGAACTGTTGTTGCGCCAATCTCGTTGAAATCGATGGATACTGTGGTGAGTTCCGGCGTCAACAACTCACCTATAGCTATGCCGTCCATTCCGATGACAGAGCACTCTCGTGGAACCGATCTACCGGCCGCCGCGAGGGCTTTTATTGCACCAATGGCCGTGACGTCGTTGAAAGCGATGAGGGCATCCGGAAGAAGATTCGTTTCCGTGAGGGAGGACACCGCCGTTCGTGCGCCTTTCGCTGAGCCTTCGGCACTGAGGAACGTTAGAGGAAGACCAAGTTCTCCTGCTTGCCGGGCGAACGCTTGTGCACGGACAGACAAGCCCTGCGGGGGAGAGGAATCGAGGTAGGAAATTCTCGTTCGCCCCTGGCTGATGAGGTGATTCAGCGTGAGCTGAGCCGCGTGGACATAGTCAAAGGACACTTCTCCGGCGGCGCCGGGGTACTCCGGGTCCAAGAGGACCAGCGGGCGCCTTCCCAGAACCCTTTGGCAGGCCGCGAGTCCGCTGCCAGACCATCCGATAACGGCGTCAACCTGTGCTGCGATTTGCTCGATTGCCAGCATCATATTGTCTGCATCGGAAGGATACTCGTTGAGCGTGATTTGCCAGCCTCGCTGGGTTGCGTGGTGGACAACGCTGGAAACCACGGCGTGGAAATAGGGGTTTGTTAGTTCGGGCACCACCATGCCGACGCAACTCCCGGCTCCTTGGACAAGCCCTTTGGCAAAGCGGCTCGGTGTGTAGCCAAGTTCTTCGGCGAGCTTGCGGATCCGATCTTTGGTGCGAATGTTAATGCCCGGCATGTCGTTTATCGCCCGGGTAACAGTCTGTGTTGACACACCACCTTTTCGGGCAACGTCCTTAATGGTGACGCGGCGGTTCTTGGAATCGGGGGAGAGCGCGATCATTTGACGGCTTGGGTTGGAGCTGGTTCTTCAGCTGGGGCTGTGGCACCTAGTTTCGACACCGATGCACGCCAAGGAAGCTGTTCGGCCTTCACAAAGCGACATGAGTGGCCAGCCGCCGTCTTCATTGTGGCGCCAGCGGCTGGCGGTACCGAGTCCGGTAAGGGATTCACGAAACTCAAGTTCGGGTTTCAGAGGATTTGTTGTTGTGTGGTTCCGTATGGGACTTGATCAGACAGTTGCGCGGTGTATCTCCCTGGAGCGTGGCGGGTGACGAGGATTCCGTTCGTGCGGGTGTGCTGAGCCAGAGCCTGGAGCGATTGGTGGGCACTCTCAAGTTGTTCGTCCAACGCACTGGGGTCGGTGACGTGTATATCGATGGTGGTGTGAACAGTCATCATGGGTGTTCCTTTCTATTCTTTGACGCCACCTGTGGTGAGGCCGGCTTGCCAGTAGCGCTGGAGGACCAGGAAGGCGATGATCAGGGGCACGATGCTGACCAGTGAGCCGGTGATGACTGTGGAGAAGAGTGCTTGTGCTCCGCCTCCGGCTGCGCTGGCAGCCTGTTGCTGGGCGAGTCCGACGGTGAGTGGGTACAGGGATGAGCTGTTGAGCATGATGAGGGGGAGGAAGTAGTTGTTCCAGGTAGCGACGAGCGCGAAGAGGAAGACTGTGACGACACCGGGTCCCAGTAGCCTGAAGCCAACCTGCCAGAAGATCCGGAATTCACCAGCCCCGTCCACCCGGGCTGCTTCGATCAATGAGTCCGAGATTGCGTCGGCGGCGTAGACGCGCATGAGGTAGACACCAAAGGGGCTGACGAGTGAGGGCAGGATGACGGACCAGGGGGTGTTCGTGAGTCCCGCCGTGTTGAAGAGCAGGTAGGTGGGCAGCGCCAGGGCGGTTAGTGGGATCATGATTGCACCGAGAATGATGCTGAAGAGAAGTTTATCGCCGGGGAATTGATATTTCGCGAAAGCGTATCCGGCTGCTGTTGCCAGGATGGAGGCGATGACGGCGCTGACACTTGCGTAGAGCACTGTGTTGATGACCCATTGCAGGAACAGCCCGTCCCGTACCGTGAAGACGGAGACGAGGTTGTTCCAGAGTTCAAAGCTCTTGCCGAACCAAAGCCCGAAGGTGGAGAACAAATCCGTGTTGGACTTGGTGCTGGCAACGATCAACCAGAACAGGGGCAGGATAAAGTACAGGGCGCACAGCCACAGCAGCACCGTGAGGAGCGTACTGCGCTGGCTTTCCCGGGGACGGAGCCTTTTGCGGGGTGCCAGTGTCGCCGGGGGCGCGGGTTCGTTGGTGGTGCCTGATGTGATGTGCATGGTGGTCATTTGCTGGCCTTTCGCTGCCGACGTTCGCCTCGCTGGGTCTGCACCTGAACGACGTACGAGACAATGGCGATGACGATGCCAAGAAGGAATGCGATCGCGGCAGCATAGTTGACGTCTTGGTTGACGAACGCCAGGTTGTAGGCGTAGAAGTTCGGGGTGAAGCCGTTCGTGACGGCGTTGGGTGCTATGGCGTCCAGCAGGCTGGGTTCGTTGAACAGCTGGAACGTGCCAATGATGGAGAAAATTACGGTCAAGATGATGGCCGGTCGGATGGCGGGGATCTTGATGTTCCAGGCAATTCGGAATTGACTGGCCCCGTCGATTTCTGCGGCTTCGTAGAGTTCTCCGGGGATTCCTCGCAGCGCAGCGTACATGATGATCATGTTGTAGCCGACGAATTCCCAGGTGACGATGTTCATCATCGAACCGAGGATGGATTGCTGGCCCAGGAAGTTGGGCGCGTCGAGGCCGAAGGTATGGAACAGTTGCGCGAAGGGGCCGAAATCCGGGCCGTACAGGTAACCCCACATGAGCGTGGCCACAACACCCGGAACGGCGTACGGCACAAAGTAGAGCAGACGCAGGGCCTTCGAGCCCCGGGCCCTCCCGCTGTCCAGGGCGAGGGCGAGGAAAAGCGCGATACCCAGCATGATGGGAACCTGCACGAGTAGGAAGATGCCCATCCGGCCGATCCCGGCAAGGAATTCGGGATCGGTGATGGCCTGGACGTAGTTGGAGAGTCCGGCGAAGGAAAGCCCGCCGATGAGTTGGCTCTTGAACAGGCTCAGGTACCCGGCGTAGCCGAGGGGGATGACGAGCATCGCGATGAACACAATGAAGAACGGGAGAACGAACAGGTAGGCCGCTGTGACCTGGGTGCGGCGGCCGGATGTGGACCGCCGGACTGTGGAGCCTGCGTTCCGGGTGGCCGGGATGATGGTGTCGCTTGCCACTGGAATCCTCTGGTTTGGGGCTGATTTGGGAGACCGGGAAGCGTGACAGGGTCCCGCTTCCCGGCCGGGTGTTACTTGACGGTGAAGCCTTGGTCCTTGGCGTAGGAGACGAGCGTTTCCTGCCATTTGTCCAGGGCGGCGTTCAGGTCGCCCTTGGCCCCGATGGACGTGCCGACAATTTCATTGAACTGCGAGTAGGCGTATTCGGTAAAGGGAAGCCACTGGAAGTCGGTGTCGACGGTGTTTGAGATCTGCCCGAACAGCTTGTTGACCTGCTGGCCGCCGAAGAATGCGACCTTCTGGTCAGTGTAGGAGGGGTCCTCCAGCACGCTCTTCGCGGCGGGGAACAGGAACTGCTTGGTCGCGAACATCTTAGTGGATTCTTCATCGTGGTTGATGAACTTGGCCAGTTCGGCTGCGGCGATCGGGTTCTTCGTGGTCTTCAGCACGGCGTCAGAGGAGCCTCCCCAGTTTCCGGAGACCTGCTCCCCGGCGCTCCACTGCGGCAGCGGGGCTGCGGCCCATTTTCCGGCGGTGTTTTCAACTGTGCCCTGCAGGAAGATCGGCGCCCAGGCTGCGGTCAGCCAGCCGGCGTACTTGTCGCTGGCCAAACCTTGGTAGTACTGGTCGTTGAAGTCTGCGTCTACTGAGACAAGATCCTTCTGGATCAGGTCCTGCCAGTAGGCGAGCACCTTTTTGGCCTCGTCGCTGTTGACGTTGATGCCTACGGTTTTATCTCCGTCATAGCTGAACGGCTTGACGCCCGCCTGCCACAAGAGCCCGATCACCTGAGCGGGGTCGTTGGTCGGGAGGTTCGAGATGTAGGAGCCGGTCTTTTCTTTCACGGCCTTCGCGTCGGCGGCGTACTCCTGATAGGTTGCCGGTGCTTTGGTGATGCCCGCCTTTTCCAGGATGTCGGTCCGGTAAAGGTTGCCCATCGGTCCGACGTCCTGCGGAACGGCCCACACGCCCTTGTCGTTCGAGACTTGCTTCCAAGCCCAATCCACGTAATCGCCGGCGATGCTGTCAGCCCCGTAAGGACGGAGGTTCAGCAGGGAGTTCGTGAGGTTGAATGAGGGAATGTACTGGTATTCAAGCTGGATCACGTCAGGGGCACCGTCGCCGGACTGCAGGGCAGTGCGAACCTTTTGGTAGTGCTCCCCGCCCTGTCCGACGTTCTCGACCGTGACGTCGATTTGGGGGTACTTTTTCTCAAACAGGGCTACTTCGTTCTGGACGTCCGGAAGCCAGGTCCAGAACGTGAGTTTGGTCGGGGTGCTCATGGCCTTGTCGAAGTCTGCCTGTGACATGGCCGTGGCTGACTGTGCCGGGGATGTGCCAGCTGGGGAGCAGCCGGTGATCATGAATCCGGTAATACCGGCCAGCACGGCCATGGCCGCCGCTGTTTTTGACGCCTTCTTCATCGTGGCTCTTTCTTTGGTTGGTGGTGGATCAATGATCCGGATACTCACCGGCTGACGAATGTGCTGGTGCCCCACGCGTCAAGTGAGAGAATTGTGCCCGCCTCGTGGCTGATGCCCGAGACAGGATCGAGGACGGGCAGGGCCAAGGTGATCTCCTGCTTGTCCCATCCCCAGTTGAAAACGAACCATGCACGGCCCCCTTCGGCCACCGTGCCCGAGGACACATACAGGGGCAGCTTGACCTCCCCGGCAAGTTCCGTAGCGACGGGAGTCGGTGCCGCCCAGGCGATGATTCCCCGGGCGAGTCCCGGAGAAGGAACGCAGCCGACCATGGTTACCCGGCCAATGCCCTGGGACATCGTGGTGATGGCGGGGAAATCGCCGAACCTCGGATGGTCGTACTGGGCGAGGACGCTTGCGCCTTCGGATCTCAGTCCGTCAATCCAGGCCTCTCCCGAAGCCGTTTCGTCCAGGGCCAGCCCGTTGGGGCCGGCGATGACACGTACGGGCCCATCCAGGTTCGAGTACTCCTCGTACCAAGCCCCCGCGAGGTCGTGGAGTCGATCCGGGGCGACTGCTACCCTGGCGCGGGCCTCTTCGTCGGCGTAGGCGGTGCGTGGCCCGATGATGAGGTGCCCACCTTCTTTGACATAGTCGCATAGGAGGTTCAGGTCATCATCTGTCGTGATGTAGACGCCAGCCGCAACAAGAATCGGGAATTTGCGGGCCAGCTCGGCTGCGCCAAGCCCGTGGGATTGGCTGAGATGGAGGATTCTGGCTTGGCGTCCGCCGTCAATGACACCCCTGTGAAAGGCATCGACGATGCGCTCGTATGATTCCTCATCCGGGACACCCTCATGGTGAAGAGGTGGCATGTACTGCATCGCGTAGCGGCTCGGATTCGACCACAGGATCGCTACGTCGGCATCCGGTTCGTAGCCATCGATTGCTTGGCCGATGTGCTTGAGCTCGGCGCCGATTTCGGACACTTCGGCATATACCCTGCCCGGTTTCAGGCTGTGGGGCAAAACCCCTCCCCAGTACGTCTCGGTGCCGTAAGGGAGTGTGTGCCAGTGCCAGTACTCGATCATGGCAGCTCCGCGGGAAATCAGTACGAAGGCAGACTGTTTCAGTTGCCCCGGGTAGGACGGAAAGTTCTGGTCGGCTGTGCCGATGGACTGGGCGTTGGTTTCCGTGACGAGGTAGCGTGCCTGCTTGGAGGAAAACATCCGGTCCGCTTGGCGGAACAGCCCTGCTACGCCCGTGGTGGTCCAGTAATTCGGCTGTTGCAGATCCCTGGACGCGTCCAGATGATCCTGCATGCCGTAGTACGGGTTGCCGGCGCCGATGTTGAGGTTCGAGAACAACTGCTGGTCATCCAGAGCACGGCGCGGGTACTGAAGACAAGTGGTGACGAACTGCCCGGGAAGGGCGGATTCGCTGACCAGTCCTGCCTGCCAGGAAATGAAGTTGGTGGTCAGCTCCGCCTGGAACCGCCGCCACGCCAAATCGTACTGAGGGAAGGTGTTTCCATCCGGCCGCCACAACTCGGACCAGTCGTTGATGCGGTGGGACCAGTACGTCAGACCCCATTCCCGGTTGAGGGTCTCGACGTCTTGGTACCTGGCCTTGAGCCAGCGCACGAAGCGCACGAAAACACCATGGTTGTGGAATATCTCAAGACCGGGTTCGTTGTCGACCTGGAATCCTATGACAGCAGGGTGGCTGGCATAGCGGCCAATTACAGCGCGGATGACCCGCTCGGCGTGGAAGAGGAAGCCCGGATGGGTGTAATCGACTTCCTGCCGCGCACCCCACGGAATAGGTTGGCCGGAGCGCCGCTGCCCCGCGACTTCCGGGTACGAGGCCTGGAGCCACGGCGGCACAGCGTAGGTGGGGGTTCCGAGGATGACCCTGATGCTGCGGTCGTGGGCTGCATCAAGGACCGGGGCCAGCCACTCCAGATCAAACTCGCCGTCACGGGGTTCCCATGTTGACCAGACAGATTCGCCGACGCGGATGACATTAATGCCCGCGTCACGCATCAAATCAAGGTCCAGGTGCAACCGGTCAGAGAGGTGGTATTCGGGGTAGTACGCGACGCCGAACAGCAGTCCGGTCGGTTCGTATAGTTCAGGGCGAAGGTTCATTGAGACGTGTACTCCGTTGTCGTGCTCGAAGGATCTGTGAGGTACGTTACGCGAAGATGTTACCGGAAACAAGGAATTCACGAGATTTTTGTTAGCGGAAACAATGTCTTTTCCCACTTGTAGTGTTTCCGGTAAAGTCGAGCCCGGTACCAACTCGACGCACAGTCCGGTACATCACCCTGGGCCCGAACACCTGGCTCAGCCAAGTGGACCGCCCGCCCGGATTCTACGAACTGACCACCGGCGGGGTGCTGCTTTCCATCTTTCCCTTCAGCATCGCCATGATTGTCCTGCAGCGCTTCTGGCGCGGTGGACTGACAGAAGGAGCCGTCAAGTAAATGACCATCTACCCAACTGCCGGCTACATCACAGATCCAGGGCCGGGCACGGGGAACCGCCTCCCCGCGAGGAGTTGGTTGCACAGCGATGCGCCCGCTCTTTCATTGAACGGCAAGTGGCGGTTCCGCCTGCTGCCCGGTGCCCCCGGGACCCCCGGCGGACGCGGCGTCCTGCCTGCGGGCGAAGCAGTTGAGGGAGTTGCCGAAGAGAACCTGGACGATTCCGGCTGGGACCGGATTCCGGTTCCCGCGCACTGGGTCTTAGAGGCCGACGGCGCCTACGGGCGGCCCATCTACACCAACGTCCAGTTTCCGTTCCCCACCGAGCCACCGCATGTTCCGGACGAAAACCCTACAGGCGACTATCGCCGGACGTTCGAACTCCCGGCGGATTGGAACAAGGCAGACAGGACAGTACTCCGTTTCGACGGCGTCGAGTCCCGCTACAAGGTGTGGCTCAACGGAACCGAGATCGGTGTGGGTACGGGTAGCCGCCTGGCCCAGGAATTCGACGTCACCGGCACCGTCCGCGAGGGCCTGAATGTCGTAGCCGTCCGTGTCCACCAGTGGTCGGCATCCAGTTACGTCGAGGACCAGGACCAGTGGTGGATGCCCGGCATCTTCCGCGATGTGACGCTGCAGGCCCGGCCCCGGAAGGGTCTCGACGACGTCTGGTTGCGGACGTCCTTCACCGCCGGCGCCGGGTCTATTGATCCGGAAATCACGGCAAGCGAGGCCGCCTACCCGGTTCGTCTGTCCGTCCCCGAACTGGACGTCGACGTCGTCTGGAACTCCGCTGCCGACGTCGCCCCGGTGGCGATTCCCGCCGTCGTGCCTTGGTCCGCGGAGGTTCCGCGCCTTTACTCCGCGACGGTGGCCAGCGAAGGCGAGACTGTTTCGTTGCGGCTGGGCTTCCGCACCGTGGAGATCCGCGGTGACCGGTTCCTGGTGAACGGCCGGCGCGTGGTGTTCCACGGCGTGAACAGGCATGAGACGCATCCGGACCGGGGCCGGGTGTTCGACGAGGACTTCGCCCGCGCGGACCTGGCCATGATGAAGCAGTTCAACATCAACGCGATCCGCACCAGCCACTACCCGCCGCACCCCCGATTGCTGGACATCGCGGACGAGCTGGGCTTCTGGGTGATCCTGGAGTGCGACCTTGAGACCCACGGTTTCGAGCGGCACAGCTGGGTGGGCAACCCCAGCGACGACCCCGTCTGGCGTGAGGCGTACGTGGACCGCATGGAGCGCACGGTGGAGCGGGACAAGAACCATCCCTCTATCGTCATGTGGTCGCTGGGCAACGAGTCCGGTACTGGCTCCAATCTCGCTGCGATGTCTGCGTGGACCCATGCCCGCGATGCCGGCCGTCCGGTCCACTACGAAGGTGACTACACGGGCGCCTATACCGACGTGTACTCGCGGATGTACTCGTCGGTGCCGGAAACAGCGGCGATCGGCAGGGATGACGCAGGCTCCCTCCTGCTTGGCTGCTCCGCTGCGGAGTCGGCACGGCAACGCACCAAGCCGTTCATCCTGTGCGAGTACGTGCACGCTATGGGCAACGGCCCGGGCGCCATCGACCAATACGAAGCCTTGGTGGACCGTTATCCGCGGCTGCACGGCGGCTTCGTCTGGGAGTGGCGGGATCACGGCATCCGGACCACCACCGCCGATGGCACAGAGTTCTTCGCCTACGGCGGGGATTTCGGTGAGGTGGTGCACGACGGCAACTTCGTGATGGATGGGATGGTCCTCTCGGACTCGACTCCCAGCCCGGGCCTCTTCGAGTACAAGCAGATCGTCGCCCCGCTCCGCTTGGGCTTCTCCACCGAGATGCACGACGGCGAGACGCGCCGCTTCGTCTCGGTCGCCAACTTCCGGCACACCGCCGACGCGTCCGACGTGGTGCTTCACTGGCGAACCGAGGTGGATGGCGTGCTTGGCATGTCCGGAGAGCTCGATGTTGTTGATTCCACAGGCGCTCCGCTCAGGGCTGGTGACACTGCCCGGGTGGAACTGCCTGCCTTGCAGGTGACGGGAAGCGGTGAAGCCTGGCTGACCGTGGAGGCGCTCCTCCGCAAGGACACTGCCTGGGCTGAGGCCGGCCACGTGGTCTCGGCGGCACAGCTGGAACTGGCAGGCGCACGTCCCCACACGGCAGCCCCTCGACCCCTGGCATCTACCGGACGTGGCACTGACAGAGTGGGGCCCACCGTATCGCTGGGCCCTGCCCGGTTCGCAGAGGGACGGCTGGTTTCCTTGGCGGGGTTGCCAGTGTCCGGCCCCCGCCTGGAGTTGTGGCGAGCCCCCACGGACAACGACTCCGGCGCCGGACGCGGCAGCTACGACCTCGCTGATCCGTGGCTCAACAACGGCGACGGCGTTCCGGCCCCGTCCATGGAAACCATCTGGCGTGCCGCTGGCCTGGACCGGCTCACGGCCCGGGTGGAAAAGGTGGCTGCCGACGATTCAGGGGTCGTCATCCATACCCGCTACGCCGCAGCCGACACCGCCCATTGGGTCTCCGTGGAGGAGAACTGGCAACTGTCTGGGGGTGAGCTGTGGCTTCGCGTGGACATGGTACCGAGCACCGGCTGGGACATCATCTGGCCACGGGTCGGCGTCCGCTTGGATCTTCCTGGCTCCGTCGATGGCGCGTCGTGGTTCGGCACGGGTCCCCGCGAGTCCTACCCCGACAGCATGGATGCGGCGCTGGTTGGCCGGTATTCGGCAGGCGTCGACGAGCTCGCAGTTCCGTACGCCAAACCGCAGGAGTCGGGCCACCGCACTGCCGTAAGGTCACTGGAGCTGCAGAACTCCGGCAGTCCTTGGTTGCAGCTCGACGCTTTCCCGGACTCCCGTGGCCGGTTGCCGGGCTTCACGCTTTCCAGGCACACAGCCCAGGAAATCTCCGCGGCCGCACACCCACACGAGTTGCCGGCAAGCCAAGGCAGCTTCCTGTACCTGGATGCGGCACAGCACGGCCTCGGGTCCAGGGCGTGCGGACCGGACGTCTGGCCTGACCATGCCCTTCGCCCGGAAGCCCGGACTTTGACGTTCCGGATCAGGGAAGCGGTCTCGTTGTACTAACCGGTAGCTTGTTGACGCGGCTGGCTGGTGAGGCGCCTTTGAGCGCGGTGTGGCCTGATGTGATTGTAGTGCTTGATGAAATCGGAGTGACAGGCCTGCCGTTCGGCTTCTGCGGTGTAGGGCCGGGTGTAAGCATGCGGTTGAAGCGTTCGACTTTGCCGTTGGTTTTTGGTCGGTAGGGTTTGGTGGTTTGTGTCGGATACCGGCGTCTGTCAGGACCTGGGCAAAAGTCTCCGACCGGTAGCAGGAGCCGTTATCGGTGTGCACCCGTTGGATCTTGACGCCGCGGGCGGCGAATACGGCGATGGCGTTGGTTTCCTTGGTCTCGTCGGAGCGGATCTCGGAGTAGACGTAGCGGGAGTGTTCATCCCTGGTGTGGTGGATGAACGTGTACCCACGAAGCAATCCCCGGTTCTCGCGGGTACCTTCAGCTAGATTCCGGGCACGGGCATTGGCCTGCCCGGCCACCCGCCCCAAGCTGCGGTGGCCTCCACCGTCCGGGATCCTGCCGAGCTTCTTCACATCGACGTGGATCATTTCACCCGGTCAATGCCGGCGCCTGCGCCCCTATTGACTTGGGCTTGCCCGGCACGGCGATCCCGTTGTCATACCCTCCAAAGATGTCGAGGGTTCGAATGCGAGTCGTTATGTCCTCACGTAGTTTTTTGCGGCCACATGGAGTCCAGCACGGCGCATCTGCCTGGCCCGTTGGAGGCGGCGACAAATTTTGCGGCAAAAGTCACTGAGTTAGAGGCCTCAAGAATGGTAGTTCCGTTGAAGCTGGACAGGTACTCACCAGCAGCCTGGTGAAGGCCTTCCCATGAAAGCCACGTCGAACCGCATTTGATTGCTACTTCGTCGGGCCGCTTGGATGCCCAGTGCCGGACCCGATCTAGAAACACTATGGCTCAACGTTCAGGTGACGCGTGAAAAGGTGGTGGTGGTGGCCCAGCCTCCGGTATCCTGCGGATCGAGGCGTCTGATAGGAGTAATCGATGAACTTCCGAATCAGTGAGCCGTTGCGGTTGCTACGTAAGGTGTCTTTGGACGAAGTATTGGAATTGGTGGCGAGGGTCACCGGTTCGGTTAGTCAGATCGCCACACCCCGGGATGTGATGCCCGAAGGCGCGATAAAATGGCAAGATCAGGGTCGGCTACGCTGATAGGACTTCTTCCCCTGCCACTGAGGGCATCACGGAGAGTAGCTTTCGCACTGAAAGCCATGCAAAGGCCCAAGGTCGCCCACATGGTGCCATCGTGCATTACGGATGTCCGAAGCAAACCAGTGGCCTCGGTGACAAACTGACCCGTAAGGTGCTGGATCAGGTCAATGGCGTGGCAGGCGATCTCGCTCAGGGCACCGGATCCTGCTGCTTCTTTGCCGAGCCACCCGGCCGTGGATACGGATTCGTCAGTTAGCCAGTCATTCACCAAGGCGACCCGGACGTGCCGGATGGCGCCGATTAGGCCTTTACATATGAGGACTTTTGCGCGGCCAAGGGCCGGGACCCGGCGATAGGCGAACCCGATCATCAACTGCACTCTTGGGACCGGGGCCGCGGGTGCCGTTTCGGTCGCGACTTCGGCTTTGACCACGGCGTTTCCTGAGGCCTTTTTACTCACGACTTTCTCCCCCGCACAGCGGTGCAGCTAGATCAATCTCCGCGTACATCCGGGCAGGCGTACACATTCCTGCGATGAAAAGGGTGTCATCGTCGAAGCTCCACTCCACAGGAGAGTGCCCACCGCGAGTTTCGAGCTTGGAATCGGGCATAGGTGCGAATTTCCTGACAACAACGGCAATGTTGTTGTCCGTTATGGATTTCCACGAATTGGATTGTCATGCGTTCAGCAGATTGGTTCGAAGAGTGAAGGTCAGGGTCCGCTGCTCGGCGTTGATAACTTCAGCTTTATCCGCGGCTGCCTCGGCCGGCCTTAATTCCACTCCTGCGGGCGCGGTCACCGTGACTAGTCGTATCTCGTCATCAAGCCGCGTCCAGTGGACCGTGATGGGACCCTGGGGGGTGGGAACGGTACCCTTGGCCCACTCGAGCTCGCTCGGTGCAGGATCGATCGTGGCGGCGGCGAAGCCTGGCGCTGCGGGGCTGATCCCCAGGATGTAGCGGGGGAAATGTTGCAGGGGCACGCTTCCCCAAGCATGGCAGTCACTGCGAAGGCTAACTGTGTCCTCTGCCCAGGTAGTGAGATTCGCAGCCAACATGTCCTCCCACGGTTTCCAGTTGATGCAGTCATCGACGCCGGCTTGGCGGAGAGCGTCGAAAAGGTCAACGGCGGCTGCGTAAGAGCAGGGTGCCAGCTCTTCGTCTGCTGTGGCCCGGCGTAGAAG
Organism: Paenarthrobacter aromaticivorans; assembly: GCF_019038615.1. Lineage (NCBI taxonomy): Bacteria > Bacillati > Actinomycetota > Actinomycetes > Micrococcales > Micrococcaceae > Paenarthrobacter > Paenarthrobacter aromaticivorans. The sequence continues at coordinate 13,885 of NZ_JAHOPC010000010.1, read as the reverse complement.
GTCCGATGCTTGAGCACCGCTGACGACACCGGAGATCACCGCCCATACTTGGGCGTGCACGCTCTGCGGACGCCCCCTGTCGGTGTCGCGGAAGTACCGCTTGGTTTCGTCCCACGCGGTGCTGGTGCCTATGCAATCCGCGATGGCTTGGGCCCGGGAGAGGTATTCGCGGGCAATTGCACTATTGCCGCAGAACTGGACGATGGAAGCTGCGGCGCGAAGCGCATTGATGTACATGAAGGTGGTGATGGTGTTGGCTCGGCGCGGTCCGAGGTCGGGGACGCCCATGGTCGATCGCCATGCATCGGTCCAGTCGACAAAATTCCAGACAGGTCCATCGTCGGCAGGGGAGATCACGAAGCCGTCGGCGGATACCCAGTCATCGAATTGGCGAAGAACGGCATCGATTCTGCCCATGAATCGTTCGGTGAAGGACCGGTCGCCGACGTGGGCGACATGGTCGGCGACCATCTGGATCCAGTAGAGCGAGAAGCCGGGAATGAATTGCGGTTCAACACTGGGCGCCCGGCTTTCCGTCAGCCCCATGGGGTCGCCTGAGGCCGCAAAGTCTTCGATGGCCCGTCTAATTAGCCGGTCATCGGTGGACAGGTAGAGCGAAAAGAGAGCCTGGGAACGGGTGTCCATGGCGTACTGCAACTGCTCGTAGTATGGGCAGTCTTCGAATGTTTCATGCATGCAGTTGAGCAGGGTTCTGAGGCTGACGTCCCACAGGATCCGGTCAAGAGCCGATGATGACGCGAAGGTTCCGCTGATTTCTAAGGGGTAATGCGTTTGTGTCAGCGTCAATGGGTGGATCCGTACGGGCGTTTCCGCGGTGATGATGCGAAGCCGGATGAAACGGAATGTCCTGAACCAGTACGGGGAATACCGTTCGGGCTGTTCCTTTGTTCCGTCGCCGGAGACAGTGTAGCTGTCCGCGTCACCATAGAGATCGCCGATTATGTGATCCGTCCGGTCATTTTTGCGCCGCAGCCAGGGGCTTTGAATTGGGGTTTCTTCGTAGCATTCCGCAGCGGTGATTTCGATACGGGTTCCGGGGCCTCCTTCAAAGGCTGCCGACAGGAATGCGGTCATCAGGACGCCGGCATCCAGGTCGACGCTGACGTCGGTTCCGGCCGGTATCTGAAGAGACTCCCCGCGCAGGAGCTGTCCCCACTCAAACGCGTCGTTGGAGGTTGTGCTGATGGCGGCTACTGGTGTCGGGTCGAGCGTAAGTTGAGGAATTGGCCGATGGGCGAGAGTTGGCCGCGGGACGAAAGCCAGTGGCCATTGTTCGTTCAGGACTGGTTGTTGCCATTGCGAGTCGTTGAATCCGGGCTGGAGCCAGGCATCCCCGCTACTCTCGCCATCCACGGTTTCCTGGATGCCCAGGAAGAGGGTGTAGTGGCCCTGATGGAATTGGCGTCCTGCAACCGGCTGGCACTTCCATACTGCGGGTTTGGAACAATCGGTTTCCCCGATGGAGCCTCTGACCAATAGTCCGGGCCTGCCCATGCGCGGGACGGACGAGTTCCCGAGGGCGGACGTAGTGTAGGACACCACATCGATCCCGATGGTGTTGATGCCCGGGCGAAGATGGGGGCCGACGTCAACAGCGTCAGCGAACCAAGTTGATCCCGAGGCTTTCGCGGGACCGACGGCAACAAGTTCCTGGTTGACGCTTAACCGGTAGCGGGAATCCGCGCAGACGTACAGCACTGCGGGGGCATCGCTGCATGAGTCCATCTGGAGTTGGGTACGAAAGCGCATGGATGTAGCAACGCTGTCCGGTTCTATCGCAGATTCCACGGGGAGCCCGAACCATGGACCCTCCAGATCGGGCAGCTGAACTCCGGGCTCTGCCTGAACCACATCGAAACTCCTCATTAGCTTGGCCACTCATTACTGTATTCGGGGTGGAGCGGATGCAGGGAAGCTGCGTCCTCTCCACAGGGTGATGCAGGTCCCGAATCGCGGTCAGGATGACCGTCGGGCTTTTGAACTTCAAACCTTCGGGCTTTTCGCCCGTTTCGGATGAGCCGATCAGGAGGGGAACTCCCGGAAGAAAGATTCCGGCACGCATTCCCTTTGTCTCTTGGGTGCCGATCGGACAGTTGCTGTTGCCTTCGTCCTGCACGGTGCCGGACCGTGCAGGACGAATGATGGATGCCGCCCCGGAGGTGGCAATAGCGCCGTCTTTATCGCTGGGTTCCAGTCCGCCCGGCGTTACCCGAGGCTTCGGACGTCTTGTCGCAGTGTTGGTTGTGCGGGGTCCCACGCTTCGGGCAGCGGTTTCGGCTTGTCCACCGAGGATGCCACACTAATCGATTCACCCTGTTCGGCGGCATCTGCAATGGCGAGAAGCGTGTCCAGGACGTGCGCGGCCAGCTCACCGCTTGCTGTCTCTGTGGGCCCACCCCGAAGGGCCCGGGCCAGGTCAAGCACACCTGAGCCGCGGCCGTAGTGATTTCCTGTCGCCGGCAGTGTTGTGGGGCTTTCCTCGCCGAAGCGCCACAATGTGCTCGCGCCTTCGAAGGTGTTCGGGTCGGGAAGCACCAGAGTGCCTTCGGTGCCGCTGATCTCCACCATGCCGTTGCGCGCGAGTGCGTTCTGGAAGCTGAAGGTTGTCTGCGCGGACTGCCCCGATTCGAAACTGATCAGTGCCGCGTGGTGGGTTGGCACCTCCACGGGGAATCGCTCACCCATTCGGGGGCCGCTGCCGATGGTGCGTTCACCATGTGATCGGGACGACACCGCGGTCACGCGCTCGACCGGGCCGAGGGCGTGGACGAGTGTGGTGACGTAGTAGGGCCCCATGTCGAGCAGTGGACCGGCTCCTTTCGCGAACAGGAAGTCCGGGTTGGGATGCCACAATTCCGGGCCTGGGACATGGAACATTGTTGTGGCGGTGAGGGGCTCTCCGATGTCGCCGCGGGCGATGGCGCGCATGGCGGACTGGATGCCCGCCCCGAGGACTGTGTCGGGGGCGCAAGCCACTCTGACCCCGGCTGCCCGGGCGTCTTCCAGAAGCTGCCTGGCCGCAGTTCTGTCCAGGGCCAGGGGTTTCTCGCTCCACACGCTCTTGCCGGAAGCGATAATCTGCTGGTCGATTTCGACATGCACCGCCGGGATCGTGAGGTTCACGACGATCTCGATTTCATCGATCCCGAGCAGATCCTCCACAGTGCCATGCCCGGGAACCCCATAGGCCTCCGCCTGCGCACGGGCCCTGTCCGTATCGAGGTCGGCGACGAACAGCACCCGCAAGTCCGGGAAACTGGTCATGTTTTCAAGGTACGTGTTGGAAATGACGCCGGCGCCGATGACGCCGACCCCTACGGGTCCTGAAGTGCTCACTTGTCGTTCTCCTTCAGCCATGCCAGGGACGCTGCGACACCGTCGAAGATGTCCAAGGCGTAGTCGTCAAATTCCACGACGCGTGTTGCGTGCGGTGCCGCGGCAAGGATCTCAAGGACGCCCACGTCGCCCTGGCCTGCGGGAGTCTGACGCTTGAAGGCGGCCGCGAGAGCGTCCGGCACATCGAGAGCGCTCTCGCTGCTGGGCAGCGAAGTGGCGATGTCGCCGCCGACAGTTCCGTCCTTGACGTGGAGGAACTGCACCCGTGAGCCCAGGGAGCGAAGCAGCGCGGGGGTGTCCATGCCGCCAACTGTGGACCAGAACGTGTCCAGTTCGAGGACGACGTCGCTTTCGAGCCGGTCGACGAAGAACGAGTAGACGGGTCGGCCGTCTACTTTGTTGGCGAACTCCCACTGGTGGTTGTGGTAACCGAACTGGAGGTTCCGCTCAGCTGCCAGGGCCTGGAGTTCGTTCACGCGCTCGGCGATCCGGTAGGCGTCATCGGCGGTCTGCCACCGCTCGCTCGGCACGAACGGGTCGATGACCGTTCCGATCCCCAACTGGGCAGCAGCGTCGAAAACGCGATTCGGGTCGGCTGCATCGATGACGGAAGCGTGGCCGGACGGGGCAGTGACTCCGGCGTCGGCCATCGCCTTTGCGAGCTCGTTGGTGCGGTCTGCGAAAGCGTACGGCTCTACCTTGGTGCAGCCGATCTTGGCAAGCCGGGCAAGGGCGCCGGACAGGTCTTCAGAGACCGCGTCCCTCACGGTGTAGAGCTGAACGGACGGTGCTGAGGTCATGGGTGGTTTCTCCTTAGAGGACGGATGTACAGAAATGAAAGGTGAGTATGCTCGGTAGATCTCGACTGGGAGCTGCTTCTTGGCCGTGTTGGGCGCGGAGTGCGTCAGCCCTTGATTCCCGAGCCCACAGAGGACCTCACGAAGTAGCGCTGCGAGAAGAAGAAAATCAGCAGGACGGGCACGATATACAGGACCGCTGCAGCTGCTTGGACAGTCGGAATGACGTTGCCGGCTGGGTCCTGATACCAGGCCGTGATTGCCACGGCGAGTGTTGTGTGGTCGAGGTCCAGGAGCAGGGCAGGGCCGATGTAGTCTCCCCAGCTGCCGGTGAAGGACAGCAGGAATGATGTGATCAACACTGGTCGGGACAGGGGAAGGAAAATGGTGAAGAAGATTCTTCCCCACCCGGCGCCGTCAATAATCGCCGCGTCCTCAAGCTCGCGTGGAAGGGTCGCGAAAAACTGACGGAACAGGAACACGAAATAGGGCGACGAAGCCAGTCCCCACAGAACCCACGGCCAGTAGGTATTGACGAGTCCGATTTGGGAGAACAACACGTACGTCGGCAGCAGGGTCAGGATCTGCGGGATCATCATCGTGGACAGGAGAATCAGGAAAAGTACGCCCTTTCCTGGTGCCTTCAGCCGGGCGAATCCGAACCCCACCAGGGCGCTGGACAACGTGATAAGGACCGAGAATATGGTCGCCAGGAACAATGAGTTTCTGGCGTATCCGAGGAAGTCCATCTGGGTGAGGGCGTCAACGAAATTAGACCATTGAGCTTGATCGGGCAGGAGCCGGATGGGCAGGGAGCCCCACTCCGCAGGAGTCTTGAGCGCCGCCAGAACCAGCCACAGGAACGGGCCGACGAAGAATACTCCGAGGATGAGAAGGAGGACGTAGGTGATGACTTGCCGGCGTTTGCTTGTTCCCGTGGCGCTCCTGCGCTGGGGGGTGGTTTTCGCAGGGGCGAACGGGGCGGGCTTGGTGACGGTCATCGGGTGGCTCCTTCGCGTTCGGACTCGGCGTCAACTTCGGAATGAACCCACGTTCGGCTTGATCGCATCAGGACCACGGTGAGAGCAAGGATGACGATGAAGAAGACCCACAGCATGGCTGAGCCGTAGCCGAAACGATTGCCGAGGAAGAACTCCTGGTAGACCTGCACCATGTAGAGGCGGTTGCTTGTGGGCACGTTGCCGGCGCCGGCGAGCCCGCTTGCGGGCGTCAGCAGCAGGGGCTGAACGAGTATCTGCAGGGATGCAATGACTCCGGTAACGACTTGGAAGAACAGGACCGGGGAGACCATGGGCACGGTCACGTGCCGGAAAATGTTCCAGCGTCCGGCGCCGTCGACGATGGCCGCTTCCTCCAGCTCTGCCGGTACACCCTGCAGCGCGGCAAGCATAATGACCATGCCGCCGCCGACTCCCCACAACATCAAGATAATCAGCGCGTAAAAGGCCATCGGGTCAACCAGCCAGGAGATTGGTTCAATTCCTGCGACGCCTAAAACCGCGTTGAGAATTCCGGAGTCCCGATTGAAGACGAGCTTCCACATGATGGCCATCGCGACAACCGGTACGACCGAAGGCAGGAAGAAGACTGTGCGCCACAGCCCTACTGCTTTCAGCCGTCCGTTGATCAAGACAGCCAAGCCCAGCGAGGCGGCGACGCTGATCGGCACGACAATGGCGGTAAACGCCAGTGTCCTTAAGAGTGCCGACCACGCGTCACCGTCACTGAACAGTTCGATGTAGTTACGCAGGCCCACCCACTTCCACCGGGGCGAGCTTCCATCGAAGTTCGTCAGGCTCACGAGGAACCCGTAAACCATGGGTGCTGCGGTCAGCAGCAAGAAACCTATTGCCCAGGGCCCGACGAACGCATAAAACGTTCGCTTCGGGTATCGGGTCCACTTACGTGCCATGATTGCTGTTAGCCAATCTGCTCTTTGCCCTGCTCAAGGACTTTATTGATCTCATCGGTGATCGAGGCGCAGGCCTTCTCGACGGTCAGTTCCCCCTTGATCGCTTGCTGCAGATACTTATCGATCGTGGTGTTGACCAGATCGGTAGTGATGTAGGGCGAATCCGGCAGCACTACGGAGTGCTTAAGTTCGTTCTGCGCGACCTTGTAAGCGTTCTGCTGGTACGGAAGATCCTGCGGCAGCTTCTCGGACAGGGACTTCAGCGCGGGCAAGCCCCAACCGCTCTTGGCCCGCGTCTCGGCGGGCGGGCCGGCCATGAAGTACTCCATCAACTTCCATGCTGCGTCCTTGTTCTTCGCCTGCTCAGGCATCCACCAGCCCTGACCGGAGTAAGAAGGGACAACTGGGGTGTCGCCCATGACAGGAGCGGGTGCCATCTTGATGGTCTTAATCGCATCGGGAGCGGCGAAGTTTCCGCCGAACCAGTACCCGTCCTGCGAGATCGCCATTCGTCCGGCCGCGAATGTGGAGAAGTCCGCCAGATCGGGCAGAGGATTCAGGGAAGTCGGGCCGACCCCGGCCTTGCCGAAATCGACGTACCACTGGATAGCACGCTTCGCTTCAGCGGAGTTGAAATCGATCTTGGTCAGGTCATCGTTGTACAACTTCCCGCCCTGCTGCATGATCATGGCCGAAATAGGGCCGTACAAGCTCCAACCCCACTCCACACCGAGCCCATGGACCGCGGTCGTGCCGCCGTCCTTGACCGTCAATTGCTTAGCGATCGTCAGGAGTTGGTCATAGGTCACTGGTTCGGTCTCACTCAGGTGTGCAACGCCGGCTTTATCAAACAGGGCCGTGTTGTACCAGAGCGTATTGTCTCCACTCCAGTCCTTGACGATGCCATAGAGCGGACCCTTGCCGCTCTGCTTGCCATCCCACCGGAAACTGTCGTTGACAGGCTGGAGATCGTCTTCCTTCAACACCGTGCTCTTCTCCAAGAACGGTGTCAGGTCAGTAGCCAGCCCGCGTGCATTAATGTTGGCGCTGCCCACTGCACCACCTGTAGCGATGTCGGGCGGATTACCAGCCGCGAGCATCGTGTTGAGGCGGGCAGGGTCAGTCAGGATGTGGTTGACCTTGATGTTCGGGTTCTTCGACTCGAAGTCCGCGATCAGCTCAGGAGTAAGGTCCTGAGCGCCCGCCATCACGGTGATTGTTGTGGGTCCGGATGCGGTATTTCCGCCGCCGGCGGTGCAACCCGCTACGAGCGGGATAACTGCGGCAATCGCCGCGGCAGCGAGGACTCCCCGCCTGCTGATTAGTGCTGTTTTATTCATGCCGACCTCCTTGTTGAACATGACGGGCTCGCCTGAGAGTCACCGTTTGCTAGTGAGACAGTACACTGAAATTGGTACACCTGCTACATTTTCCTTAGAGGAATTATCAGCAGGGTAAAAAGACAGAGACGAAGAGGTCCACTATGGTCACCGGTATGACAGATCCCAAGCCTTCCCGCGTTCGCGGCCCCTACGCCAAATCCGCGCAGCGCGCCAGTGACATCCTCGATGCCGCCACGACTGTGTTCGCCACCCATGGGTACACCGGGGGTTCGCTGCGCGACATTGCACGACAGCTGGATCTAAGCTTGACCAGCATCGTGCACCACTTCGGCACCAAGTACGAACTCCTCGAAGCAGTTCTCGAACGGGCCGATCAAACGACAAACGGCAACCAGGAGTTTGATTTCGATGCCGCCTGCACTGAACGAGGCGTCGTCGCCGCGACCCTGGAGCGGGTTCAATCAAGCCTCGAGCGGCCCGAACTGCTGCGCCTCTTTGCCATCCTTGCGGCAGAATCCTCAGCTCCTACACACGCCGCCCACGACTGGTTCGTCACCCGATACCGGCGCAAAATTGAAGACCTCACTCAAGCATTCGCCTTCGACCAGCAACAGGGGCGCATACATGAGGATCGTGACCCCCAGATGCTTAGCAGATTGCTCATCGCGACATGGGATGGAATACAACTGCAATGGCTCATAGATCCATCCCACGACATGAACACCGCAATGCAAGCCTTTTTCAACTGGAAAATGCCGGAAGCTGTTGAAAACTAACTGAGCTCCAACGAAGCCGCAACAACACGAACCAGCACAGGTAGCGGAAGCACGCAGGAACGCGTCGTAACCGCCCCCGCACGCCGGTCCTAACGGCGGCCCGCCCGCTTGGCGTGGCAGCCATCGGCTACGCAGTCATGGGCAAGGCCCATTCCAGCGCTTGGCGGAATCCAGCCAGCGTCTTCGATGTGCAGGCTTTCGAGCAAAAAGGTCCTTGTGGCCCGCTCCTTCATTTGAAGAAGGCCTCCAGGTCCAACGGGTCCTGGCCGCCATCGAAGAATCTGCCAGCAGTAGGAGAACGGTCGCAGTTCCACGAGCACAGGGGCTTCCGAGATGCTGTTCAGTGACAGCGGGCGGGCCCAAGGAGAACCCCACATGCCCCGGCGCTGTTCACCGGCGGCCCTCACTCCGGTGCCGTAGAAGTCGGGCACAACAGCGAACTGCACCGGGCGCCCGGAGCGAAAGGTTCCGGGCACCCGATCCAGGGTGCCAGATCAGAGCCGCTGAACGGGCCAGACCGATCGAACGTCTGAATAGTTCCAAGCGGCTATAGCCCTAGTCCGATGTTACGAAGTGCCGTTTGGATTGGCCCTTACTCGGCACGGCGACAGGCTGCGTCGCCGGAGTTTTGGCAACGAAATTCCGCAAAGCATCTCGGACTGCGAAGTACGCCGGCTTAGGGTTGTAGTTCTCGTCGAACATCAGAGGCTTGGCACCTGGGAGCCAGGTGTAAAGGTGCTTGTCCGTGAAACCCCAGACACTGATCTCCTTAATTCCCGCGTTAAGCGCCTCCGTGACAACGTCGCCATAAATCTGAGCCTGAGTCACGGAATCAAGCGTGTGTACGTCCAGCTCCGCGATGGACACCTCAAGACCCTTGGAATGGAAGAAGTTTGTCATCTCCGTTATGACCCCAGGCGGCGGTCCTTGGATTGTCTCGTGCATCTGCAATGCGACACCATTAATGGGCACCCCTGCCGCAACCAGGCCCGATACGAGGTCGTATAGTTCCTGCCGCTTCCCGGGGAGAGACTCCACCAAGTTTTCGTTGAGGAACAGCTTTGCCTTCGGGTCTGCGTTATGCGCGATCTTGAAAGCTTCGGCGATGTAGTCCGGACCGAGGGCTTTGTAGAAGTCGTTGTGTTGAAGGCCCCCACCCATGGTCTCTAGCGCCTCGGTCACGACGTCCCATCGGTCCATCTTGCCTTTGTACCGCTTCATGATTTTGTTGAAGTGCTTGACCATAGCAGCGCGGAACAACCCCGGATTGTTGATCTTGGCTGTGAGGTAGTCGGGATTGCAGCAGCCCGAGATGAGTCCATGGCCTTTGACCTGCATGTGGTGGGCTTCACCGAAGGCGGCCAGCCGGTCAAGGCCCTCGAAATCGAAGACGCCTTCTGCAGGCTCAACGAACTGCCATTTCATGTCATTCTCTGGGGACAGACTGTTGAACTGCGCCGCGAGAACCTGAGCGAACTGTGGTTCCGCGAGATAGTTCGGTGGCCGTCCGTCGTCTGTCGTCATACCTTTAATGGCACCGGATCCTATGATGAGGCCAGCCTTGGCTGCCTCTTCGCGGAGAGAGCCAATGCCAGCGCCCCCTCCGGCGGGGAGCTCGGCCGAGATCGGGCTTGGCATCGTGGATGCGGTTGCGGTCTGGGTGGTAAACGCTGACATCGTCAATCCAAGACTGATCGTCGCGAGCACAGCTAAAGATCTTTTCGACTTCAATGGCGATTTCCTTCGAGTAGTTGGCTACCAAAGCCGCTCTTGAACACTCGTGATGACGACCCCTAAGTAGGGGCCACCCATTCATACGCTTGACAGGTGCTGAGCCGGGTTGGGGCAGCGCTGCCGTTCCAGCCCTGGCAAAGTAGCCCACAAGCCGAGATGTGCTTCGGTCTTCAAAAGGGTAAAGCCAAATTGTGACGCATGCAACAATTTTAATACGTCCGGTTTCGCTGCCGCAGAATCACAACCAGCAGGGGCGCAGTCGCACCGCACTAGTGAGCTGTAGCCGACTCGGCTCCGCAGCGCGCGCAGCTTGGCGCGGGCTGCAGGCTCAATTGCCTCGGCCCGTTCCACCTTGAGTCACAAAATGTAGCAACCGTTTTACTTTCGTCGTAGAGTAAGCCGTGTCACAGCTGCGCGACGGCGAGGAGCGCACGCTCCGCATCCTCCAGTAAAGGGTTCCCATGGCCGACTTGGTCCTTTCAACTTCACCTGACGGCACGGGGTACCGCGCCGTCAGTCCCCTCACGGGACCCCCGTCACCATTTCACCCGGCCCATGCCATGCGCCGAGAATGCGGCGTCGAATTTTCGGCGGGTCCATTCTCTCAAGTGGCCCAAACGGTTGGGGCTGTCCACGATCGATGAGCCAGAAACGACCCATCTCTTCGCCGAGATAGCGCGGACCGAGTACACAGCCGTCGGCATTCGCTGCGCTTCATCCGCAAATTGACCTAGGCAAGGAGCCGCGGTGGCAGGAAGCCGCCCTTACGAGAATGAGATCATGACAAACCTTCGCAGCATCCTCTCCCGAATGGACCTTGATCAGAAGATTGGTCAGATCCAGGGGATAGTACCAATGGATATGTTGGCCGCCGGATCTGCCGGTACGCACCCCACCGGGGACGTCGTTTACGACGTCCAGCGTGTTACTGAGGTGCGACCTCATGGTGTGGGTCACCTGTCGCTGGGTGGGCAGCTCACTCCCGACATCAATAAACTGCGTAGCGAAGTGGGCCGGTTTCAGGAAGCCGCGCGTGGGGTGTCTCCGTTTGGGATCGGGGCACTCGTTCACGCAGAGGGCATCGGCGGTCTGGTCCACCCGCAGGGGCATCAATTCACGACGGCGTGGGGACAGGCGGCGAGCTGGAACCCGAACGTTCCCCGGACCGTGGGCGGGTTGCGGCCCGCCAGAGCCGCGAAGTAGGCATCCATCTCCTATTCTCGCCGCTTCTTGATTTGGCAAGGGACATCCGGTGGGGCAGGATTCACGAGACCTACGGAGAAGACGCCGAGCTTGTCGCCCAGATGGGCATCGGCTTCATCCGCGGAATTCAAGGCGGTGACGCTCGGAGCGGGGTGCTTGCAACTGCGAAGCATTTCCTCGCCTACGGGGTTTCACTGGCCGCCCTGAACCAGGCAACCACACAGCTAGGCAGGCGCGAGCTCGTCGATGTCCATGCTGAGCCTTTCCGGAGGTCCATTGCCGAGGCAGGCCTATCCATAGTCATGAACTCATACAACGACGTCGACGGCATCCCCGCGGCCAGCAATACATGGCTGTTCCGGGAACTGCTGCGCGGGCAGCTGGGCTTCGACGGGCTTGTAGTCAGCGACGGTGCCATTTCCATGTTGCTCACCACTTACCTCACGGCGGCCACGGCAGGGCATGCGGCGGGTCAGGCACTCACGGCCGGTATCGACGTCGAGCTGCCAAGCGCATCGATGACTGCCGGCCTCCGGCCGCTCATTGAGGACGGAACGTTCTCTGAAGAAGTCCTGGACCTCGCCGTCCTCAATGTTCTCAGGGTCAAGCACCGGCTCGGCCTCATTCCCGCCATGTCTCCGCCGAGCGTCCCACACGACCTGCAGCCAGTCAGCGATAGCGAAGCCGCACGCCTTGCCCGGGAGGTAGCGGCCCAGTCCGTTACCTTGCTGGCAAATGACGGCGTCCTGCCTCTTAGTCCAGGCAGCCACCGGATTGCCGTCGTCGGGCCTGCAGCGACGGAACTTCGCATCCACTTCGGGGCATACACATCCGTATCTGATGGTGAAATGCCTGTTGCCGTGGCAGAAATTATCGCCGGAAATGTACCTGGAATCGATGCCTCCCCCGACGTGTTGCCTGACATGTTCCAGACCCGGCTGCCAGGGGTCGAACCTCGTTTCGAGGAGGGAGCGCGCCGTCTTCACCCCGAGGCGAAGACGGTGCTTGAGGCACTACGCACGCTCGACGGTCACGTTGAGTTTCATGACTTCGGAAGCATTACAACGGACGGTGGCTTCATTGCCGAGGACGTGGCCGCGGCAGTTAAGGATGCAGATGTCGTGATAGCGGTCGTTGGGGAACGGACTGGTTGGTTCGGTAACCACACTGCGGGGGAGGGGAGAACCGTCGCACGGCCCGAGCTGCCCGGCGACCAAGCAGAGTTGGTCGCCGCACTGAGCATGGCAGGCAAACCAGTCATTACGGTAGTTATCTCGGGACGCCCCCTGATCCTGGAACGGGTGCACGAAGCATCGGCCGCCGTCGTCCTGGCACCTCTCCTCGGACCCATGGCGGGTGAGACGATCGCCAACGTGCTCTTCGGCCGGATCCATCCCAGCGGACGCACGCCGTCTACGTTCCCGCGTTCGGCGGGGCAAATCCCCATGTACCACGGCCACCCGATCGGCAGCGGCTACGACCACCCCACTTTGCCCCGCTACGGATATACCGACTTACCTGACAGCACCCCCCTTTATCCATTTGGACACGGCCTCAGCTTCACCACGTTCGAGATGTCCCTGCAGCACGCCAGCCTCACCGGAGACCACCTGGCTGTTGAGGCCGTCATCCAGAACACCGGCACGCGCGCCGGAACCGCGATACCGCAACTCTATGCACGAGACGAAGCCGCATCAGTCGTCCGCCCGGTCCGGCAGCTGCTCGATTTCACGCGGATCGAGCTTGAACCCGGAGCCACCGCGACGGTCCGGCTCTCCGCGCCCCTTTGCAGGCTCGCCTATACCTGGGAGGACGGACGCCGCGGCGTGGAGGCAGGACTTGTGACTCTCATGCTCGGCTCCTCCAGTGCCACGATCGAAGCTGCATCGACAGTTGAGGTGCCCGAAGTCGTCATCGACGCGCCCTGAGGGCAGACGAGGCCGCATCAACCATGGGCGCTCTCCGAAACGGACCCCGCAGCCGCTTACGGGTCCCAGAGGCAGGCCGACGACTTGCGCACCGCTTCGGAGCGACTCATTTGCCCCGACTTCGCACCATAAAAAACACCACCTCCGACAGCTCCTGCCGTCCTTCTCACCGACACCCGAAAATTCACGGACTGGAGTTTCGTTCAATCCGGCGAGCTTGAAATCAGCCACCAGTCGATCGATCTTCTCGACATCAACTACTGGGGTGGGTACTCACGGTCTATAAAATGTAGCAACCGTTCTACTTTCATCGTAGAGTAAGCCATGTCACAGTTGCACGGCGGCGAGGAGCGCAAGCACCTCATCTTCCAGAGAAGGGTCGTATGGCCGACTTGAATCTTTCAACATCACCGGACGGAACTCGGTACCGCGACCTAAATGGAAACGGAAGTATGGAGCCCTTCGAAGACCCGCGTCTGACGCCTGAAGAGCGCACCGAAGACCTCCTAGCTCGACTCTCCCTGGACGAAAAAATTGGTCTAATGTTCCAGACGGTCATCGAATCAGGGCCGGACGGGGATTTGCTCGAGGAAGCAGGGCATATCAGCAAGCACACCCGAAGCTGACGTGGGAAAACGCTGCGTGACAGGTTTGGACGAGTTATCTCATCTACTTCTACTCGTCCTACTTTAACGCCGATAATGGACGTTATGTCGTGTAGTAATGACTCTAAGTGCTGTTCCTGCACATCGTGAGGATGTGGGAAACGCCTGCTGCACCTCCCCTAAGGCGGTGTTGACCTCGGATTTTGCCT
>NZ_JAHOPC010000001.1:739117-740730 GCF_019038615.1 Paenarthrobacter aromaticivorans | reverse complement strand
AGCTTGCTGGGGGGATTAGTGGCGAACGGGTGAGTAACACGTGAGTAACCTGCCCTTGACTCTGGGATAAGCCTGGGAAACTGGGTCTAATACCGGATATGACCATCTGGCGCATGTCATGGTGGTGGAAAGCTTTTGTGGTTTTGGATGGACTCGCGGCCTATCAGCTTGTTGGTGGGGTAATGGCCTACCAAGGCGACGACGGGTAGCCGGCCTGAGAGGGTGACCGGCCACACTGGGACTGAGACACGGCCCAGACTCCTACGGGAGGCAGCAGTGGGGAATATTGCACAATGGGCGAAAGCCTGATGCAGCGACGCCGCGTGAGGGATGACGGCCTTCGGGTTGTAAACCTCTTTCAGTAGGGAAGAAGCGAAAGTGACGGTACCTGCAGAAGAAGCGCCGGCTAACTACGTGCCAGCAGCCGCGGTAATACGTAGGGCGCAAGCGTTATCCGGAATTATTGGGCGTAAAGAGCTCGTAGGCGGTTTGTCGCGTCTGCTGTGAAAGACCGGGGCTCAACTCCGGTTCTGCAGTGGGTACGGGCAGACTAGAGTGCAGTAGGGGAGACTGGAATTCCTGGTGTAGCGGTGAAATGCGCAGATATCAGGAGGAACACCGATGGCGAAGGCAGGTCTCTGGGCTGTAACTGACGCTGAGGAGCGAAAGCATGGGGAGCGAACAGGATTAGATACCCTGGTAGTCCATGCCGTAAACGTTGGGCACTAGGTGTGGGGGACATTCCACGTTTTCCGCGCCGTAGCTAACGCATTAAGTGCCCCGCCTGGGGAGTACGGCCGCAAGGCTAAAACTCAAAGGAATTGACGGGGGCCCGCACAAGCGGCGGAGCATGCGGATTAATTCGATGCAACGCGAAGAACCTTACCAAGGCTTGACATGAACCGGAAAGACCTGGAAACAGGTGCCCCGCTTGCGGTCGGTTTACAGGTGGTGCATGGTTGTCGTCAGCTCGTGTCGTGAGATGTTGGGTTAAGTCCCGCAACGAGCGCAACCCTCGTTCTATGTTGCCAGCGGTTCGGCCGGGGACTCATAGGAGACTGCCGGGGTCAACTCGGAGGAAGGTGGGGACGACGTCAAATCATCATGCCCCTTATGTCTTGGGCTTCACGCATGCTACAATGGCCGGTACAAAGGGTTGCGATACTGTGAGGTGGAGCTAATCCCAAAAAGCCGGTCTCAGTTCGGATTGGGGTCTGCAACTCGACCCCATGAAGTCGGAGTCGCTAGTAATCGCAGATCAGCAACGCTGCGGTGAATACGTTCCCGGGCCTTGTACACACCGCCCGTCAAGTCACGAAAGTTGGTAACACCCGAAGCCGGTGGCCTAACCCTTGTGGGGGGAGCCGTCGAAGGTGGGACCGGCGATTGGGACTAAGTCGTAACAAGGTAGCCGTACCGGAAGGTGCGGCTGGATCACCTCCTTTCTAAGGAGCTGCTAACAACTTGCTGTTGCCCTGCATGGGGTGGTGGTGGTTGTCAGTGTTGCCCATTGCGCAGGCGTTTGTTCTGCGGTGGGTGCTCATGGGTGGAATATCAACAAATCAAATGTTTTTTGGCATGGCCTTGCTGGTTGTGTCCTGGTGTTAGTACGG